>CAYYUG010000053.1:0-32677 GCA_964474755.1 uncultured Rhodospirillaceae bacterium
ATCATCGGCGCGTTCATCACCTTCTCTTCATTGATCTTGTTGCGCAGATGCGCTTTTGGGTTCTTCGACCCATTGTCGTGGCTCTTAATCGAAATGTGCGCCATCGCCTTTTTCATATCCTCGCGCGACTTACCATGCTTTGCACCATAGGCTGCAGCGAGCTGCGCAAAGTTACCCGGCGCCGAAGTATTAGCCCAGAACATGTCGTTGACTGCGCCGCGGGTGCGTTGCGGAAGACCGCCATAGCCGGTGTCTTTCAGTTTCTCGACGCCGAGCGCGAGCGCGATGTCGCAGGCGCCTGATGCAACAGCGTAAACTGCGCCGCGAAAGGCTTCGGATCCACTGGCGCAGTAATTCTCCACACGCGTCACCGGAATAAATGGCAGACGCAGAGCCATCGCCAATGGAACGCCTGACTTGCCTACATGCTGTTCTTCGATAGCAGTGGAGAACCAAGCTGCTTGAATATCATTCTTCTCAATGCCGGAATCCTCCAACGCCTCAATGAAGGCCTCGACCATCAGGTCTTCGGCATTATCGTTCCAACGCTCGCCAAACTTAGCGCAGCCCATGCCCAGAATCGCGACCTTATCCTTGATTCCCGTAGCCATGTTCGTCGTCTCCTCACTTAGTCTCCAGCCTGGATCGGCGCAGCTTTCCAAAAATAGCGGCGGAAGCCGCGTTTGCCGTCATAGTCCTTTACGCGGAACATCATACGCATCGGCAGGCCTACATCTAATTCGGCGCCGGGCGTAACGTCCGTGAAGTCAATCATCATACGCCCGCCCTCATCGAATTGCACCATGCCGTAATAAGCCGGAGGATCCGCGGAATAGGTTAGGCTATCAGCGGTGTAGGAATTCATCTTGCCGGTCATTTCGGCGAAGGAGTGATCTTCCTGCGTATGGAAGGCCTCGCAGTTCGGGTTTACGCAGACGGCCGTCTTCGGATACTGCAAGGTGCCACACTTAGTACACTTGCCTCCGACAAGCCCCAGGATCATATCCTTATTACGGTAAAGCGTGGACATGCCGCTCTGCCGATCGACCTCGGCGCGAAGTCCATGCTCTGAATTGATCAGCTCGTTGAAGGAAAGGAACTTGTTGTAATTTGTTTCTTCTCGCCGCCTAGCAAGGTGACCGGTGATGCCGGTACGTTTCGGTAACTTGGCCAGCGCATCCGTAGTCTCAACCAGGATCACATCGGCACCTTGACCAAAGCCGACGACCAGTAATTTTTGCCCTGGCGCCGCCTCTTCCATAGCGTTCACCAACATAACGAGAGGATGTGCGACACCAGCCTCGCCCATATTGGCCTGCAGATTATCGCGCACAGCCCCTTCGGAGATGCCCAAACGCTTACCAATCATGCCTGCAACACGGCGCGCTGCGGCTGGGAAACAGAACTGATCGATCTCGTCGGCTGCGACACCGGCCTTTTCCAGTATTTTCTGCACCGCTTCCGGTACTATTTTTAGATACCCCTCGTCCCGTATCCAACGCTCCTCCCAAACATAATCATAGGCATTATCCTGTCCTCGATAATGGTCAACGAAATCCACCGTCTCGGTGTGATAACCCAGAACCGTTGCCACCACGTCTCCCTCGCCGACAAGAAGTGCTGCTGCGCCGTCACCCGTGGTCAGTTCCAGCGGATTGGCGGCCTTTGTCCGTCGCTTTTCGCCACTCGCCAAGAGCACCTGTCCACCCGCGCCGCTCGACGCCTGCAACGCCGCGATCAGGCCCGAGGTCCCAGCTCGCTGCGACGCTGCGATATCCATTGTCTGGATACCGCTATCAAGGCGCAGTGCCTCAGCGAGGATGCCACTGTTCTGGCGGTCCTGGAAAGGGTAGCTAGTAGACGCCATGTAGAGTGCTGTGACGCCGGCGCGGTCGACACCGCTTAAACAGTCGCGCGCCGCCTCGACCGCCATGGTGACGCTGTCCTCATCCCAATTGGCCATAGAACGCTCGCCCTTGGCAAGGCCCTTCAAAGCTGGGTTGAACCAGGAGTTTGCATCTACAATCGACTGGCGGCTCAATCGGATGCGCGGCACGTAACCACCGAAAGATAATATTCCCGCTGCCATGTTTCTTTCTCCCTACAACCGAACGCGCCCGTTCACACGAATGCGTCTTCTGCCGCCACGCGATACACCGTTGCAACGGACTTGTCTATTCAGCGGCAGCCCGATGTCGTTCAAGTTAGGCCTCCGTGACGGGTTCAACGTTCGGCAAATGGTTTTAGAAAAATCGTTGAACATACTTTTTAAAGAGAAACTTCGGCGCATCCTCCCTGCATTTTAAGTCGTGAAAAACACAAGGCGTCGACTTCAGCACACCCGTTGCAACCCTTCCCATCAAGGGTCTGCTCAACGTCATCACTAATTCGCCGGCAGATTTTCTAGTTGGAAACCTTGGACGCGCATCGCACTCAACATTGATCCCGCTCTTTACCGTGACCAACCGGCCAAATTTTCTCGGTAGCAGGGAGTCGATCAATTTCAATATTTCCTGGTTCCTATCCAAGAAACAGCCCAACTAACCTGAATATTGCCCTTTCCCGCCCAGCACCATTTCGTCTAACATTATGCGATTATTGCTTGATTTGGAGAGAGCCATGTTGACGGCTGCGGAAAATGACCTGCTGACCCGTACCGGATCCGACGCGCCGATGGGGCAATATTTTCGGCGCTTCTGGCAGCCCGTGGCCCTGTCAGAGGAACTTGCGGAGGCGGACGGACCACCGGTTCGCGTCAATATTTTAGGCGAAGCTCTGGTCTGTTTCCGCGACACGAAGGGTCAGGTTGGCCTGGTCGATTCCACTTGCCCACATCGCGGAGCCGACCTGTTCTATGGCCGCAATGAGGACTGCGGGTTGCGCTGCGTCTATCACGGGTGGAAATTTGGGGTCGACGGCAAGGCCATGGAACTGCCTAACGTACCGCCCGGGGTCCGCATGCATGAAACAATGCAGGTTAAGGCCTACCCGACGCGAGAATATGGCGGTTACGTCTGGGCCTATCTGGGGCCGCCCGCCAAAAGTCTGCCCGGCAGTGAGCTGCCGGACATCCCACAGCTCGAGTTCGGACAGGTTGCCCCAGAGAACAGATACGTCACTAAACAATTGCTAGACTGCAACTGGGCACAGATCATTGAGGGCGACCTGGATACCTCGCACTTCTCCTTCCTGCACATGCCAGCACCCAGCGTCGCGTCGAACGAGAACCCGGACGCGCCGGCTGATGAACGTCGCCTGCGTTGGATTCGCAACGACCCAATGCCGCAATTCTCCATTAAAGAGCACGAGGTCGGCTTCGTGGTAGGCGGCATGCGCGAGGCTGACGGCGAAAAATATTGGCGCATTACACAATACATGCTCCCTTCGCACGGCACCGGCCCTTCGACGATGCCGGGCGAGACCTATTTCGGCTTCACCGTCGTGCCCGTTGAAGATAACGCGTCTTGGGTATTCACCTACGCCTGGAACCCCGAACGTATCATTGACGAGGCTGAGCGCGAAAAATTGCACAACGGGCATGGGGTGATGGCCAGGCTAGGTGACGACTACCGGCCAATCAAAAACCGCTCTAACGACTTCATGATCAACCGCGAAGTGCAGAAGCATCAAACTTTTACCGGCGTCGCTGGACTTGCCGAACAGGACGCAATGATCCAGCAGAGCCAAGGCAATATCGCCGATCGCACCCGAGAGAACCTAACGGCCACTGACGCCGCCATCGTCCGCTTCCGCCGCACAGTCATGCAAGCCGCTGAGGCTCTCGCCAACGGCAAGGAGCCGGAAGCACCTCTCCTGGAGGACTATTACAAAACCCGCCCCGGCAGCTGGTTTGCCGCCGAGGGTGTGCCATTTAATGACGTCTTGCTGGAGCGGTTCGGCGATCCACTGGGACGTGTAGTGACGAACTAACCAACCAGCGGCATCACCTCAGTCGCAAAGGCCTCGATTATATCGAGGGAACGCTGTAAATCGCTGTCCTCGAATCCAATGAGCACGTTGTTGAGGCCTACCTTTGCGAAGGCGAAAGCGTCTTCAGCAATCTGTTCTGCCGAGCCGGAAAAAGCCCAGCGATCGGCAGTACCAGCCTCCGCGGTGAGCTTGTAAGTCGGAGCGAACATCGCTGTATCGATCTTGGCAGGATCGCGGCCAGCCTCTTCGGCAAATTTATGAATGTCGGCCAGGGCCGCAGCAAACTTGTCCGGCGTGTCCATCATATGGCGAGGGTTACGCATCACCGGATACCAGCCTTCGCCAAGCCGCGCAGTCCGTTTGCGCGCCGCCATGCCCTCACCACCGATCCAGATCGGTGGGCCGCCCGCTTGTAACGGTTTCGGTTCAAAGGATACGTTTTTAAAGGATACAAAATCACCGTCATATACCGGTGCTTTTTCGGTCCAAAGAACCTTAAAGGCCTCGATATACTCGTTCGACGCCGCACCTCGCCGCTCGAAGGCCGGAGCGCTTAACAGAGCTAGTTCTTCGCGCATCCAGCCGACGCCAACGCCGGCAGTAATCCGCCCCTTCGACAGCAAGTCAGCGGTGGCAAGCTGTTTTGCTGTTTGGATCGCTGGGCGATGCGGAATTACCATAACCGATGTCAGCAGCCGGATCTTCTCCGTCACCGCCGCCGCGTAGGTCAGGCAAGTAAGTTGGTCGAGACAATCTCCAGTGTCGAGGCCCGGCCAGTTGCCATCGTCGCTGTACGGATATTTAGGATCAATCTCATGTGCTATTATTATGTGATCACTGATGCCGAGATAGGCAAAACCCAATTCGTCCGATTTCTGTGCCAGCGCCCGAAGCCCATCCGTCTTCGCAGCCGCACCGCGCGTGCCAAGATGCAATCCAAAATCCATACCATTTCCTCCCGTTCGATGCTGACCCCAGTTTAGCTCCTTTAGCCAGCTTTTGCGTTTTTATCGGTTCACGCTAGTCTTTTCCGTCTGCAATACGAAAGACGAATATGCATTTTGGAACATTCCATCTCATGGAGCGACCGTTCACCAAGTCGGAGCCGCAGGTCTATAGCGAACAGCTGGAACAGATGCGGCTTGCCGACAGGCTCGGCTTCGACAGTATTTGGCTGACCGAACACCATTTCTCCTCGGTTCCTTACGTGCCAGATGTTGATGGCGAGTACTGCATCAGCGCTTCGCCCTATGCAATGGCCTGTGCGGCATCGCAGATCACTAAAAATGTGCGCATCGGATCGGCGGTTAAAGTGCTACCGCTAGAGCACCCGCTGCGCACCGCCGAAGATGTGGCGATGGCGGATATTTTGAGCGAGGGTCGCATCGAGTTCGGCGTTGGTTTGGGCTATCGGAAATACGAATTTGATGGATTTGAGGTATCCATGGAAGAAAAGCTCGACCGCTACAAGGAGGCGCTGGAGATTATCGTTGGCGCATGGACTACGAACGAGTTCTCCTATGACGGCCGTTTCTGGAACGTGCCGCGGCTCAGCCTCGTGCCGCGGCCAGTGCAATCTCCTTATCCACCGGTTTGGATCGCCAGCAGATATACGCCGCGGGACGTAATCGACTTCGCGCTGGACAGCGGATACAAGCTGCTAGCAGCGTGGCAACCGGCGCACGAACTTGCCGAAACCTACCGCATGGTAGAGGAACAACGGAAACTGCGGGGCCTAACCGGCGAACCGCTGGGCTTCGCGTGCATCCGTCATGTTTTTGTGGCAGAAAGCGATACGGAAGCGCAGCGTGACGGCGCAGACGCCGTCGACTATTACCTCAAATCAACGCGTCAGTTTCGACCCGTCGGTGACCACGAAAAAGATCAGATGATCTTCGGCGGACCAGAAACCTGCGTCGAGAAACTCCGCGTCCTGAGCGAAAAGGCAGGTATAAACAACCTGATCTGTTGGATGAATTTCGGCGACTTGGATCAGGAGACGGTGCATCGCTCAATGCGCCTTTTCGCCGAGGCTGTGATACCTGCCTTCCGGTCGACAGCGACAAATGCCGCCAGTTAAACGCTACCAAGATGCCTCCAGAAGGGAGAGCATCTGCTCGACATAATCGTCCGGACGGTTGCCCGGATTAGCATTAAAATTCTTCAACGTATCCTGCGCCAGTAGTGGGAGATCTTCTTTTGGGATGTCCACTTCGCTGATCCGCGCCGGCATGCCGATTTTTTGGTATATCGCCTCTAGCCGATCTGCTGTCGCCGCCGCTGCATCAGTCGCACTCATGTCCTTGCGCCACACACCCAGCGCATCTGCGATACGTGCTGCGTTTTCCAAATTCTCTGGCGGCGTCATGCGGGTCACCGTTGGCATTACGCAGGAGGTCGATTCCCCCTGCCGCACATGGTGGTAGCGTATGTGAAGCGCGGTCGCCAGAGCATAAGCGCTAGCACCTGTCTGATCACGCGCGGTGCGCCGTCCTTGATCATCGTCACCCGCGCGGTTCTGTAGAAAAGCTGCAGCGCAAAGATCGATGCGCAGAGCGGCATTCTCTGGCTCGGTCATGATCCGTGGGAGTGCGTCGTGCAAGAGTTTGAAAGCGTGCCGCTGATCTCCTTCGACTAGCGGGCTCATATCGGTCGCACCCAAGGTCCGTAAGGTACTGGAGAAATTTGTCGTCGCCGTCGAACGGATCAGCTCTGCAGGAGCCGTCAACAGGGCGTCCGCATCCCAAAACAGAGCCACCGGTCGCGTCTTGGGATCGTAATACTCCATCCGATGGTCTAGATCCTGGTTCTTGAGCCCCGACCCGGCACGGTTCATTGCCGTATTCGGGGTGGTCACGACATTTACGATAGGTGGCTTTGGCGCCATCAGACGAGGGCTGTAGGCTGGCTTGCCTTCCGGATACTGAGTCATCAGGTCGAAAGGACTACCATCCTCAGCCATTAGGATCGCAACCACTCTTGCCCCGACGATGACGCTGCCGCCACCAACCGCGATCAACAGGTCCGCAGCAGCAGCCTTTGCGGCAGCCACGCCCTTTTCAACTGCCGGCCAAGTTGAATCTTTGTCCATTTCATCGAATGCGCCAGCATATTGGGTTCCTAATTTATCGGATATCCTGTCGAGCAAATTTGTCTTGTTCGCAACAGTTTGGCCACAGATGACAAAGGCCCGTTGTGCCTTTTGCCTATCAACTTCAATTTTAAGTTTATCGAGTGCGCCGATGCCGGAATAAAGTCGTAGCGGGTAACCAACAGCTCTGAAGGTTCGCGTTTCGAGGCTCATGCCAGTGCCTTAGCCAAATAGTCCCCGACCTCGTCAATTGCCTCCTGTGCGCACGGAATGACGCGGCCCATCTGCATGAAGCCGTGAATTGTCCGGTCGTACTGGGTGTAATGCACTTTTATACCCGCCGCATCGAGCCGATCGGCATACGCCTTGCCTTCGCTGCACAAAGGATCGAGCCCCGCGGTCAAAACCAGGGTCGGTGGCAGTCCGCTCATGTCCTCGCGCCACAGCGGAGAGGCGTCTGGCGCGAACACCGCTTCGACATGACCAAAATAATGTTCGTGGAACCACTCCATGACAGGTGTCGGGATAGGGAAAATCTCTCCCATCGTGCGCCGGGTCTCATGATCACTGCGGCCGTGGTCTGTCACCGGATATAACAATGCCTGGCAGCGCAGTTCAGGCCCCCCTGCATCGACCGCGCGATGCGCTGCTACAGCTGCCAAATTTCCCCCAGCACTATCACCAGACAGAGCCAATCGTGAAGCATCACCGCCGAACGATGCCGCGTTTGCTGCCACCCAGTCTAGTGCGGCGCTCGCATCCTCGACAGCTGCCGGATAGCGATGCTCCGGAGCCAGCCGATAATCCACCGAAACGACGATAGCGCCGGACCGGTTGGACAGGCGCCGGCACAGCGGGTCATGCGTATCCAGCGAGCCAATTACGAACCCACCGCCATGCAGATAGACGCAGACCGCCAGGCTGGTTTGGTTGGACGGGCGATAGATCCGCAGATCGAGCGCCCCTCCCGGTCCCTCTATTGTCCGCTCCTCCACAACGTGAACCGGCTCCGGGTCGAGATTTGTCTTTACCGTACCCGCTGCTTGGAAGGCGCGCGCCTGTTCTGGCGTCATTTCACTAATGGACGGCACATTGGCAGCCGCCACCCATTCGAGCATGCTCTGCGTGCCCGCGTCCGGATCTTGCACTTTAGTTCTTCCCCTGTCCGCCTTTAAGTTCTTGGCTGACCGCCTGCATTTTTGACCAACTCCTCCATTGCCTCGTAAGGCTGTGCGCCGACCACGCCATAGCCACCTGCGGCAAACGTCGGCACCCCAGTGACACCGCTTTGATGCGACCGCGCCCAATCGTGATCCACCGCGTCCTTGAAGGTCCTATTTTCCAGAACCTTTCGGGCGTCATCTTCTGGCAAACCAATCTCTCGCACCACATTCAGAAGAACGTCGGTATCAGCGATATTGCGAGCGTTGACGAAGTAAGCCCGGTACAGCGCGTCATGGATGGCATAGCCACCCTCCTGCGTATCGGCCCACTTGCCGAGTTCCTGCGCAAGCCGGCTGTTGAAAGTGTGGGTTCTTTTTCCATAAGGCAGGCCTTCCGCCTCCATAAGTCCCTTCATACGGACGTACATGGCGTCGATATCGACGCCACGGCCAGCAAATAGGTCTTCCAACGAACTTCCTTCGATCGGGGTATCGGGATGCAAGGGAAAGTGCACGAGTTCCACGTCTATGTCGTAGGCTTTTTCCAACTTATCAATACGCACGGTACTGAGATAACACCATGGTCATACGTAGTCGGTGAACACCTGGAACGCGATAGTTTCGGCCATGGTTGCTCCTTCCATGAGGGTTTTACTGGCTTTCATACGCTCAGCAGCAATGTCGAAGCCCTTTCAGTCGATGCTATGCCGTTGAGCCTGACAATGCCATGTGCGGCTTCGAACTTTTCCGCATATTAAGTGAATGCGCCGACCCGCACGCGATGCGACAGGTTTGTCCGCAAAGCAGCGGGCCACAATATTTAAAAACAGCTATCGGCTTACTTGAAGGCCGGCATTACATCGTGCGTGATAATCCGCAGACTGTTCTTGATCTGCGGTTCTGTTAGCATTCCACCAGCGTTAAGTTCCGCAATCACGCCGTCAATACCGAGAATTTCGCTCCATTCGTTGAACCGGTCTATCAACCCCGCAGCCGATCCGAAGGCCACACGACTTTTCAGGATGTCGTCATAGCTAAGCGACTCAAGTTTTGCGATCATGTTTTCAGCCCCACCGGTGTTACTACCCGCTTTAACTGCGCTTGCCCGGGAGGCAGCAACCATTTTTGCCTGCCGTTCAAAGTAGTAGGTGATATTCTTGCGAGGTTCTTCAAGTGCCATCTCCTGCGTATCCGCCGCATAAACTGGTACACGCAGAAAAACGCTGCCTTCGCCGGAGTGCCCAGCTTCCTTCCAAGTAGTGCGATAAACGTCGAGGTTTTGTCGCAAAGCTTCCAGGCCATCGCCCCGAAGGCCAACAAACAGAGGCAGGCCCTCTTTCGCAACCTTCGAAAAGGTGCCGGGGGATGTCGCTGCCATGCGCATCGGCGGCGTCGGTTTCTGGATCGGCTGCGGCACAACCTGCGCTTCAGTCACCTTGTAAAATTTACCATCATATGAAAACGGTTTACCCTTCCACGCTTCGCGCAGCACCGCCAAGGCTTCATCAAAACGCTCCTGACTTTCATCGTAATCGATATTGTAGCTGTTATAGGCACGTCGGAAGCCACTGCGACCAATACCGAAATCTAGGCGGCCCTGACAGATATGGTCCAGCGTCGCCGCCTCTTCAGCGACCCTTAGCGGGTTGGTCAATGGCAGGACGTACACCGCCATTCCTATTCTCATTCGCTTTGTCCGCGCAGCCATTGCGCTTGCGGTGACAATCGGTGATGAAAGGACGGAGCGTTGCGGGCTGAAATGGAACTCCGAAAGCCAGGCACTATCAAGCCCCCAGGCTTCGGCGGCGTCCACCAGCTCAAAACCCTCCCTGAATGCCTCACCGTCCAAACCGCTTTCACGGAACCCGAATTCCATAAACATCCCGATATGCATCTTCAGCACTTTCTATGATCGCGGCTAGGCACCGCTTTTTTTCCGGAACTCAGGATAGAGGTTCACATATCCCATTTCGACCCGCTTCTTGGCGTTCTCGCGGGCTTTCTCATTACTCATTGGCGTGAAGCCAAAACCTTCAACCAATCGGTTCATGAAACTCATCCGTGCGCACACCGCGATTGCATCATGAAGGGCCTTCTCATCCCAACCGGCCTCGAATACAGCATCGGCGTCTTTCTGGGTCATCTCGCTAGGTGTAAGGGTAAGCTTACGGATGAACTTAAAGACCGGCTTGAATTTGTCTTCAATGGGAGCTGCATCAACGTCTTCAACCAGCTTTTCGATAAGCCCTTCGTCAATGCCCCAGGCATAGGCGGCTGCAGAGTGGGCCGTATAAGCAAACCGACAATTAGCCGTCCCAACGACAAAAGCTGCGATCAATTCCCGTTCGCCCGGGCTAAAAGGCGACGGGCCGTTCATGATCGCCTGCCCCATTTTTGACCAGGGACCGTAAATATCCGTATAAGTGCCGAAAACATTCGCCGGACCGGCATCATCCGGCAGTGACTTGAAAAAGGGCATCTTCGCCCAACCCCTTTAATTTTATTTGAAATTTCTTCCTCGTCTGAGGATTTTATACCCTTTCGGGGCAAAGACAAATTCAAGAACCGCCGTTATTATCCCCCCGCGCCGCGTCAAGCAGTGATAGTAAATAGGGCGGTGTCACCGGGGATTGCGTCACGCGTACACCAAACGGTGCCAAAGCATCCTCGATCGCACCGGCAATCGCGGCTAAAGCTGGAATTGTTCCACCTTCGCCCGCACCCTTAACACCGAGCGGGTTCAGCGGGGTCGGGGTCTCTATGTGGACTTGCTGCACACGCGGAATATCCGTTGCCATAGGAACAAGGTATTCGCCAAAATTAACGGTCTGCGGCTGAGCGTCTTCGTCGTAATGCATCCATTCGTACAAAGCGTTGCCTATACCGTGCGCAATTCCCCCCATGACCTGGCCCTCTACCATTTTCGGATTGATCATGGATCCGCAATCATGGGCCGTACTATAACGCAAAATCGTGACCTCACCGGTTTCTACATCGACTTCCACTTCCGCCACATGCGCGCCGTTGGCGTAAGTCGAACGCTCTGGCGTAAAATAGGACGTCTCCTCGAGTCCGGGAATGACGCCTCCAGGCAGCGCAAAACCCGGCATACCGTTTGTGAAGGCTGCAATCTCCGCAAAGCTCTTTCCATGACCCGGAACGCCCTTTACGAAGACTGTGCTGTCGGCGAGATCGAGATCCTCTTCGGCCGCTTCCAAAAGATGTGCCGCCGCTTTGACAAGCTTCTCACGAACAGTGTTTGCAGCCATTAGTGCTGAGGGTCCAGCATTTGCCGTAATTCGACTTGCGAAAGTACCTATCCCGATACTCACGCCAGCGGTATCGCCCGGCGTAACGAAAACCTGATCTGGCTTCATACCCAAACTGTCGGCGACAATCTGAGCAAGCATCGTCTGATGACCCTGGCCCTGCGGCGCCGCACCGGTTTGAACAACAACCTTGCCATTCATCTCGACTTTTACTTTTACGCCTTCGAAAGGGCCGAGGCCCGTTCCCTCTACATAGGAGCCAAGACCAATCCCGATAAAGCGGCCATCTTCACGTGCGGCAGCCTGCCGCGCCCGGAAACCCTCGTAATCAGCCAGTTCCAATGATTTGGCCTGACATTCGGGATAGTCGCCGCTGTCATAGACTACCGGGCTACCATCACGAAATACGAGACCAACCGGGTATGGCATCTGATCCGGCTGAATAAAATTTCGGCGTCTTACTTCAGCCGGATCGAGGTTGAGCTGTTGCGCGATCCGATCCATCAACCGCTCCATGACGAACGCTGCCTGCGGTCGCCCTGCACCCCGTACCGGCGTCGTCGCCACCTTATTCGTAAACACCGAAACGAGATTGATGTGATACGCAGGCAAGACGTAAGGGCCTGGTATTGTCGTCGAGGAAATAAACGGAGTGATAATTCCCCAAGGCAAATAGGCGCCACTGTCGTGGATAAGACGCCCCTGAACACCACGCAGCTTGCCATCGCTATCGACGGCAACCTCCATATCCCAGTATTGGTCGCGCTCTTGATAGGTCGCGATGAAATTTTCTCGACGATCTTCGATCCATTTAACCGGCTGGCCGAGTTGTTGGGCAGCGGCCGCAGCGCAGAACTGCTCCTGGTAATACATGCCCTTTGGCCCGAACCCACCACCGACATCTGGCGGTGCGATAACACGAATCTGCGCTTCACTCACGCCCATCATTTGTGCGTAAACATTCCGCAACATGTGGGGCGCCTGGGTATTGCTCCATAGGGTCATAGAGCCTGTGATCGGATCGTGCGCGGCAACGATGCCGCGGCATTCCATAGCGTGGCCCCCGCCACGATGTGTGAAAAAGCTCTCCTTGAAGACATGTGCCGCTTTAGAGAAGGCGCCGTCAATATCACCATAGGTCATAGGAAAATCAGCAGCGATATTGTCTTCGCGTCCTGCATGCGCTGTCGCCGCGCTGGGCTCTAGAGCCGCCCTGCAGTCGGAAGCTACCGGCAGCGGATCATAATCCACGACAACCCGTTCCGCCGCATCCTCCGCTATGTAACGATCGTCAGCTACAACGAAAGCTACGGCTTCGCCAGCGAAACAGACCTCGCTCTTTGCCAATGCATAGCCGGTAATAGGATGTCGGATCGACGGGTTGGGCACCAACAACAGTAGTCTTTGATCGCGGAAAGGCCTCGGCAGGTCGTCCTGTGTCAGGACCGCTTGCACGCCGGGCATCGCAAGCGCTTCACTGCAGTCGACCTTGCCCACCCTGGCGTGGGCATATGGGCTACGCACAACGGCGGCGTGCAGCATATCCGGCAGGTGAAAGTCATCAATAAATTGGCCGCGCCCAGACAGCAGTGCCGGATCTTCCAAACGGGGTACCGAGCTGCCAACCCAGTTCATGCTGCATCGCCCTTGCGGGCTTCCACAAAGGCGAGTGCCGCATCAACCATACCCTGGTAGCCTGTGCAGCGACAGAGATTGCCAGACAAGGCGATGCGGATCTCCTTCTCGCTCGGTTCGGCATTCGTCTCCAGGAATTCGGTGAGCGTGCATAAGACGCCGGGCGTACAATAACCGCATTGGAGCCCGTGATGATCGGCAAACGCCTGCTGTAGCGGACTCAACCCTTCTGACGGTGACAGGCCTTCGATGGTAATGATTTCGCATCCGTCGGCCTGAACGGCAAGGGTCAGGCAGGATCGCGCCGAACGTCCGTCAAGCAACAGCGTGCAGGCACCGCAAACACCGTGCTCACAACCTACATGAGTGCCTGTCAGTTTGAGCTCATGACGCAAAAAATCAACCAGTGTCCAGCGCACTTCGACTTCGCAGGTTACAGCCTCACCATTGACAGTCAGTTGGATTTCACGTCGTTCGCCCATTATTACAGCCTTCCCTGCAGCGCCCGGTCATATGCCTTAACTAATGCCCGGCGCGCATAGACCACCGCCAGTCGCTGACGGTAGCCTGCCGAAGCATGCACATCATCGATACCAGCAACCGTTTTCGCCGCGTTCGCTGCCTCGGTGAAGATCGCTTCACGGGGCATCTGACCGGTCAGTGCCGTCTCCGCATCGTGCAACCTGACCGGACCGGTATCAACGCCAGTGAGTGCGACCGCGACCCGCAAAATTACCCCATCAGCACTCAAGATCATTAGCGCACCCGCGCCGGCAAGAGCGAAATCGCCGTGCCGGCGCGCCATTTCCAAAAAAGCGTAACCATGTGACTTTGGCCAGCAGGGTACTGTGATGCCGACCAACAGTTCGTCCGGTTCGAGGTTCGGCAACATGTAGCCAAGAGACCAGTCGGTGATCGGAATATCACGGGGCCCGCGCGCGCTGGTCACATGTAGTACCGCGTCAAGGGCGCTGAAGACCGCAGGCAGTTCCGCCGAAGGATCGAGATGTGAGAGGCTGCCGCCGATGGTACCCCGGTTCCGGGTCTGGATATGGCCGATGTTCTCAAGTGCTTCTATCAATAACGGACAACGCTCTTGCACCAATGGTGAGTCTAGAGCATCCCGCTGTCGAACCATCGCGCCGAAATAGATCGAATCACCTTCTTCACGTATTTCAGCCAGTTCCGAAATGCGGTTGATATCGACAATATGTTCCGGTGCTAGATATCGAAAATTCATCATCGCCATCAACGACTGCCCACCAGCAAGGATTTTGGCATCCTCCAAGCTGGCGAGCATCGCCACAGCATCAGCGACGCTCTCCGGACGGTGATAGGAAAATGGTGCAGGCTTCATATCTGATCGTGGCTCATGGATCGCTGGAATTTCTCCGCGATCATCAAAGTCCGGACGAAGCGATGCAAGCCCGAAATGCAACACCACTATTGGAAGAGCGCTTCAGGAGCAGAATTTCTGATCGCCGCGACAGACTGCATTTCAATAAAATTAGCTTCCAAAATGCAAGCCTTGGTGCAACCTTGCTTGTCCGAAAATAAGATAGCAGTTAAACACGCTCTATCGGCGATATCCGCCTTTGATTCGCGCCGGGCTCATTCGTCGGTGTAAATTATTTGGTATCGCGCGTTACCGGCGTCGTTGTTAGAGCAAAATAGGTGTCCTCCATGAAGTTTGGAATTTTTTACGAGTTGCAATTGCCTCGCCCATGGGGTCCCGATAGCGAACGGCAATTGTTCAACAACGCACTCGACCAGATGGAATTGGCTGATGGGCTAGGCTTTGACTACGCTTGGGAAGTCGAACATCACTTCCTCGAAGAGTACTCTCACTGCCCGTCGCCCGAAGTGTTCCTTGGGGCAGCAAGCCAGCGGACAAAAAAAATCCGCCTGGGCCACGGTATCATTCAGTTGACCACGAACCACCCGGCCCGCGTTGCCGAGAAGGTGTCCTCGCTCGATCTACTAAGTAACGGTCGCGTCGAATTTGGCATGGGTGAAGGTGGCAGCGTGACCGAGCTTGGCCCATTCGATCGTCCATTGGAGACAAAACGCGAAGTTTGGGAAGACGCCGTGCGCGCCGTGATGCCAATGTTCAACGATGGCGGCTGGGAATATCATGGTGAGTATTTCGACTTTCCGCTGCGTAACGTCCTTCCTAAGCCTGTTCAAAAACCACACCCGCCGCTATGGGTCGCGTGCTCACAATTGAAGACAATTGAATACGCAGGACGGCGCGGCATGGGGGCATTAGGCTTCCAATTCGTCAGTGGCGACGCGGCCCAAGCTTGGGTGCACGCTTATTACAATGCGTTTACCAAGCGGATGGAGAAGCTTACGGACTATAAAACCAACCCGAATATGGCGCTGGTCAGCTATTTCATGTGCGCGGAAACCGATGAGGAAGCACGTCGCCGGGCAGATGGTATCCCGTTTTTCCAGTTTGCATTGCAGTTTTACAGTGCCGGACGCATCGGGGCCCAGCGCGACCGCCCACCGCCCGGTACCGTCGATTTGTGGGCCGAATATGAGCGCTGGAAGTCGGAGAACCCGGAGGCGCATGCGCGCGCCATCTCTGGTGGCCTTATCGGCTCTCCAGAGACAATCCGCAAACGGCTACAGAAATATTCCACTTCGCATGTCGACCAGATCATCCTGCTCAACCAGGCCGGAAAGAATGCGCATGAGCATATCTGCGAAAGCTTAGAGCTGTTTGCAAAGGAGGTTATGCCAGAATTTCAGTCCAACGAGCCAGAACACCAGGAGTGGAAGCAGAAGGTGCTATCTGGCGACATCGAGCTCGCAGAAATAGACACGACGCCTTATCAAAACCGGTTCGGCAAGAATTCAGTGCAGGCCGATACGATCCGGAATGCTGACGCCGCTGATTGACGGCCATTAGTTCTGGATCACGGCATCAACATCGATTTCGACTAGGATTTCCGGGCTGGCGAACCCGTCAACAATCAGGCCAGTACCGACCGGATGCACATCCTTTAGATGGGGACCAACCGCTTGGTAGACCGCATCGCGATAAGCCCGGTCGGCGATATAGATCGTAATTTTACAGGCATCATTTAGACCTGACCCCGCTTCCTCTAGCAAGGCCTTTATATTGCGCATGGCCTGGTCCGCTTGCGCGCCAGCATCACCATGGGCGAAATCACCCCCATTCAGCGGTGTTCCAGTTTGCCCCCACAAATAAATCCGATCGCCAGCAATAACAGTTTTGCAGAAGCGAGAGCCCAATTTTTGGCCATTCCGATATTCATTGTCTGTGTCGAACTTGTACAGGCGTTTGTGGGGCGTTGCCTTCGCCAAGGAAACTGACATGTCAATTTCGAACAAAATTTCTGGTCGTGCGAAACCGCGCATAATAAGGCCTGTAGAGCAAGGATAGGTGTCGCCTAGATGCCGGCCAAGCGTTTGATAGACAGGCTCACGATAGGAACGGTCACCAATATAGACCCGTAGTTTGCAGACATCCTTATAACTGGCTCCTGCTTCTTCGAGCAAAGTGCGGGCATTCTGCATTGCCAAATCAGCCTGCGAGGCGGCATCTTCCGGTCGATGACCGGCCCCAGCGTTGCGTGCACCATCCAAAGTCGCACCAGTCTGTCCGCGCAGATAGATTTCGTCGGCCGTACGTATCACCATACATGAATTACGCGTGACACCGGTCTGATTGAACCAGTTTTCCGTGTTAAAGAGACGAAATTTTTGGTGATCCTCGTCCGCCGGTATAACTGCCTCGATGTCCAATTCAACTTTCATCTCCGGAGCCGCCAAACCTTTAACGACGAGGCCCGTCCCAACCGTTGGTATATTTTTCAAATACTTTGCAACTGTGCTGTAAACGGGCACGCGATAGGCTCGATCTGTGATGTAGGTAGTCACTTTACAAATATGAGATAGGCTCGAACCCGCCTCCTCTAGCAAGGTCTTCGCATTACGCATAGCCTGATCCGCTTGAGCGGCTGCATCTTCCTTGCCAACCATTTTCTGATCAAGATCCAGTCCCGTCTGGCCTCGCATAAAGATGCGATTACCTGCTTTGACAACCATGCTCATGTCGTTGCCCACGGTCTGGCCAAGGTAAGCGTCGTGGGTATTAAACTTCCGAAACCGCTCGATCTTCATAGGTTCCCCTTGCTCGCATCAGCGTGGTTACGAAAGAAATAAGAGCTATAGTCTAACGGCACTAGGGATCTTTCAGCCACGATTTGGTCGACCTAACCGGCTTTTTTGCTCTCGAATGCGCCCATTTTAGCCTCTACAACACATGTTCAATCTCAATGTACGAAGTAGAACCCATCGTCATCGATCATATCCAACATCGTATAAAGATAACTTTCGAATCACATCACTCGATGGACCACTAAATCCTCATATTATCCGCCGGTTTTGTCTAACCAAGCCAGTAACAAATAGGGAAAGCATGCGAATTTTCAGCTAAGTCTGATGTCTATTGAGACAAGGTGTTTAATAACCAGAGTATAAGTACAGCGTTTTACGAGAAACTGCCCGACGAGCTGCTCTACCATCACATCTATGGGAGCAATCGCCTACCCAATGGCTGTAGCGAAGCGCTTTAAGAGAAGGGTATTTTCCAAAAGTCGGCACATTTGAATGAGCCTGGCAGAGAATCCATAAAGCAGACCAACATGCCCTGCTGGGGAAAGGCTTTAAGCTAGGCATCGCAGGTTTGCAACGACCGCCATTGCATATGAAAATGCAAAAAATTTCAGAGGAGGCTGTCGCTTCATGGCCAAATTTAAACTAGCTGTAAATGGAACAAAGCATGAGGTCGACTGCGACCCGGCCACACCTCTACTGTTCGTTTTGCGTACTAAACTAAAACTAACCGGGACAAAACTTGGATGCGGCCTGGAGCAGTGCGGCACTTGTGCCGTACTTGTCGACGACGAACCGGTTCTAACCTGCGCTCGGGCCGTTTCTGAGTTCATCGGAAAAGATATCATAACAGTCGAAGGACTGTCTGACGGCCGTCAACCTAGCGCAGTACAGCGCGCCTTTATCGCGGAAAGTGCCGCTCAATGCGGCTACTGCACCAGTGGCCTCGTCGTTGCGACAACAGCCTTGTTGAAACGCAACACCCGACCGAGCCGCGCGGACATAAATGAGGCACTCACCGGCCATCTATGCCGGTGTGGTTCGCATGCTCGGGTGCTGAAGGCAATCGACAGGCTAGCCGCAGAAGGACGTTCCCATGACGGCTAGCCTTATTAAACAACCGAATTTAGATCAGTGGCTGGTGATTTCCAGCGACGGCCGCGTGATCGTACGCAGCGGCAAGGTCGATATAGGCCAACGGATCTCAACAGCACTCGCTGCCATCGCGGCGGAAGAACTCGACGTTACACTCGACCGTATCGATATGGCTGCCGTCGAAACCGGTGTCTCGCCAGATGAAGGAGTGACTTCCGGTAGCAATTCGATGCAAGATTCTGGGCAAGCTATCAGGCTCGCTGGTGCCACCGCCCGGCAACATATGATCGACAAAGCCGCGGCACAGCTCGAAGTCGATCCCGCTTCCTTAGAGGTTTCCGATGGACTAATCAGATCGCGTGAAACGAACCGATCCATCACCTATTGGGACCTGCAGGGCAACGTTCCCTTTGATATCCCAATCGACCCAAAAGTGACAGTCAAAGCACCAAAAGACTACCAAGAAGTCGGCAAACCGCAAGCTGCTCGCGGGTTATCCGACCTGGTAACTGGTGCGGCCGAGTTTGTCCACGACATGGTGCTACCGGGCATGCTGCATGCTCGCATCGTCCGCCCACCACACTACCATGCCCGCCTAAATGCGTTAGACGAAACAATTTGCAAACGAATTGAAGCGTCAGGTGTGCAAGTCGTGCGAAATAGTAGCCATCTCGCCGTCGCCGGAGAAGATGAATACACCGTTATCAAGGCGGCAGAGCGGCTCGCTGCTGCAGCCAATTGGGATATGCGCGGAGGTTTACCTACCGCTGACATTTTCGATGCCATGAAGTCGAACGATCGGATTAGCCTGCCAGTCACAGGCGGCATACCCCGCCAAGAACCCGTCCCGGACCTGCCCCAACCGCCAGCAAACACGGTGACCACGCTCAGCGCCGTTTATGAGAAGCCATACCACATGCATGGCTCACTCGGTCCGTCCGCAGCTCTGGCAAAAATGGTAGGCGACAAGCTCCACATTTGGACGCACAGCCAGGGTATCTATGTGTTGCGGGAGGCGCTGGCCGGCGGACTTGGAATAGCGGAAGACAACCTTTACATCGTGCACGTGCCGGGCGCCGGCTGCTATGGCCATAATGGGGCGGACGACGCTGCGGCCGATGCCGCGCTGGTGGCTCGTGCTCTACCCGGCACACCGATCCTGCTGAAATGGACACGCGAAGACGAGCACGCTTGGGAGCCCTATTCAACCTGCATGGCGATGGACGTCCAGGCGAGTTTAGACGTGGGAGGAAACGTTATCGCCTGGTCACAGGAAAGCTACGGCGACACATTCATGATGCGGCCGCGAAATAGCCCACCGGGCGAAGGCGCTCGGCGATTGCTACCACTGCGCTATATCAAAGATGCCGCAGAGGACCCAGTCCCGCAGCCAGCCATGCGCTACCATGTCGGTATCCACCGCAATCTAGAGCCACTCTATAATTTCCCGAAACCGCGGCTGGTGAAAAATTTGGTCCGCAAACTGCCGTTGCGCACCTCGGCGCTGCGAACCTTAGGGGGCTTCGCCAACGTTTATGCCATCGAGTGCTTCCTCGACGAATTGGCCGAGGCAGCCAACGTCGACCCTGTAGAATTTCGACTTCGCCATCTCGAAGACATGCGCGCGAAGGCATGCCTAAAAGCGGCTGCAGACAAATTATTTAAAGGCAATAAGCCGGCTAACAGAGGCCGTGGTATTGGTTTTGCACAATACACGAACTCAAAAGCCTATTCGGCGGTCGGTGTAGAGTTGGAGGTTGGTGACGATGCTGTGATTAACTTGCATCGCGCCGTGCTGTCTATAGACGCTGGACAGGTTGTCGACCCTGACGGGCTGAGCATGCAATGCGAAGGCGGCTTTATCCAGGCAGCGAGCTGGGCACTTTACGAAGAAGTAAAGTTTGACAGGGATGGGGTCACCAGCCGTGATTGGGACAGCTACCCAATCTTGCGTTTCGACAACATCCCAGACATCGAAACAATTTTGATAGACCGTCCCGGCGATCCGTATCTCGGCGCCGGGGAAGCGGTCAGTGGTCCGGCCGGTGCGGCTATCGCCAATGCAGTCTATGACGCAATAGGATTACGTCTGCGCCGCATGCCCTTCACGCCGGATACGATCCGGGCCGCCGCGACGAGATAAGCGCGTTGATTGTCCTAACAGTTGCCGACATGCGGAACCTTTACACTGTTAACCACGATAACAGACAGGGCCACCGAGCATGATAATCAGCAAGAGAAGCCCAGCGAGCGGCCCTTCAATCTGGCGGGGAGCTGACCTCGTAACACAAGACAGATGGGTCTATCAGTTCACCTTCGACGATATTAAGGAGCTAGACGCGGCGCTGGAAAAACTCCCTCCAAACATATCCGATTTACGCAAGATCACGACCGTCGCGTATCCGTTGCCAACCCTGTCTGCAAAATTTACTAAGTTACAGCGAGATATTATCGACGGTCTTGGTCTCGTTCTGATCAAAGGTATCCCAATCGACCATTACAGTCCGCTAGAAGCGGCAGCACTCTATTGGATGATTGGACAACATTTCGGCGATCCAGTGTCACAAAATTCTGCGGGCCATCTGCTGGGACATGTGAAGGATGTAGAAAATTCCAATGGTAAACCAAACCAGCGCGCCTACCAGACCAACGAAGCCTTACGATACCACACAGATTCCTGCGACATCGTCGGTTTATTTTGCTTGCAAACTACACCGACCGGAGGCCTGAGCAGCATCGCCAGCGCCGCTGCCGTCCACAATGCAATCCTGGACAACCGGCCTGATCTGTTAGAGATCCTCTACAAACCATTCGCGATTTCTCGGATTGGTGAAATTCCCAAAGGCAAAATGCCTTGGTACATGACACCAATTTTCAACGAATTCGGTGGTTGCCTTACTTGCATCTATCCAGCTCGTGACCTACGCGCAGCTGCCAATTTACCCAGCGCCCCACGACTAACCGACCTCCAGAAAGAAGCACTTGACCTTCTCGACAGTTACGCGGAAACATTCAGTCTCAAGATGGATTTCGAGCCGGGCGACATACAATTTCTGCACAATCATACGGTTCTGCACGGTCGCACAGCCTACAACGATGACCCTTCGCAAGGCATCCGCAGGCATTTGCTGCGGCTTTGGCTATCCGCACCGAACGGCCGCCCTCTGCCACCGCACTTTGCAGATCGTTACGGCACCGTCGAGCAAGGTGCAGTGCGTGGGGGGATAATTTGCCCTGAAACTAAATTGTCGACACCGCTAGATATTGTCTAACTGTCGACCACTTCCTCGAAGTGCCGGTCGAAACGATCGTAGCAGGTTCGCATATGCTTGCGGACCGCTTCGAATTCCGGACTGTCAGCCCGCACCTTGAGGTCGCGTTCCCTTTCCTCGATAGACGTGTATTCGCATTGCCAGGTGACGTCAGGTCCCCCATCCATCGGATCGACCTTGTGCAGAACCGTCCCGCGCTTAAGCCCAACCACCTCTCGCACAGCGCACGCCCGCATCCGCGTTCGGCGCACTTCATCCGCCATCCCCGGCTTTGCATAATAGTGAGTACGTTCGATGTACATTTCTGAACCCTTTTCTTCAAAGTGAAGAGGAAGCATTCTGATAACACTCATCATATCCTAACCAATTGTGACGTGTAGCCGGGCGAAATTTAAGACTGGCCAGTATTCGGCCAAAAAGCTTTTTTAACCAAAAATCAGATGAAATGCGCCCGTCGTTTCGTCAAGCTGTCTTTTAATGCTACGAATGCCAACGCTTCCATCGCTTCGGCGCAATCTAATGGCAATGCGCGAAGCGCTCGCTGCAGCCGGATAGTCCGCGCTTCAGCTTGCCTTGGCGCCAACTTTTCTCACACAATTTACTGATTGGCAGAGCTACTAACAAAATTCAGTAACGTAGATACAATCGCTATACGGGTAATTTTATTTACTCGTATATTTACCTGTGAGCTGCGGAGTGTGGCGGCCTTCCAGCCCTTTCTCTGCATGCTCGTGACGCGTGTCACGCAACCAAGTGCGCTTTAAATCATCACGAACATCAAATTGAAGCCGACCCATGCCCTCGCATTCCAGTTCAACCACGTCACCGTCCATGAAACTGCTAAGGCCTCGGTGGTTGGTACCAGTCGCCAGGATATCGCCAGGAATCAAAGTATGGATAGAAGTAACCCACTCAATACAGTGAGCAATATTGTGCGCCATATCGTTAGTGTTGAAGTCTTGCTTGACCTCACCATTGACCCATAGGGTCACCCCGAGATTTTGCGGATCCTCGACCTCATCCGCGGTGACGAGATAGGGGCCAATCGGTGCGAAGGTATCCCGCGACTTCATTTGGAAAAAGACGTTACCGGCAGGCGGCAGGCCCCGCGCCGAGCCATCGATAAAGTTCATATAGCCGAACACGTAATCCATCGCATCGGCCGCCTTTACGTTGGATGCCCGCTTGCCAATGATAATGGCCAGCTCCGCCTCTCCTTCGAAGATAGTCGCGGGCACATCTGGCAGCACCATTGTTTCACCGTGCCCGATGATTGCACTCGGTGATTTATGGAAGGCATTGATCGGCGCCGGTTCGCTAAGCGTTCCATCTTCCATATAATTGACCGCCATACAGTCAATCGTGAAAGGCTGCGGTAACGGCGGCCGTATTCGGACACTCGACACCGCGACGCCGGACGCCGCTTTCGCCGCTGTTTCCAGCGCGCTGCGATAGTCTGAAAAATTTTCAATTAGCCTGTTGATTAAATCGTGGGGACCGGTATGCCGGATACCTTTCACGGCTTCGGATACATCAACGACCGTGTCGCCCTTGACGACGCCCAGCTTAAAATCATCAAAATAGCATAGCTTCATAGCGGTGTTTCCTTACTCATACTCAGGATACGGGATGCTGTCCGGGTCGATGGTACGACGGACATAATCTTGAACCTGCGGCCGATAGACCTCCCACAGAAATCGTAGTTCTTTCAACGGCGCTCTGTCGAACTCGACACGCAGATCCACCAGTGGAAAAGAGTGCTCACCGACGACGAGTACAGCAGCTGACTTTAAGAGCCTCAACTCACTGCCTGCCTCTTCCCCCGCTTCGAGTGCCAGGATCAATCGCTCAGCGAGCGGGTCGGCGGCGCTCGCCTCAAAAGCAGCAGCCATGGCTACTGGGACCTGCTCGTTTCGGATGATGTTACCCGTAGCGCAGCAGCTATTCCCTTCCGAGCCGGCATGGGTCGATTTGATCCGATCGCCATGAAAGCAGGCGGTGCCGCCATCTTTATCGATAACTGCAAGCTGCCGCCAACCGATTGTCGGATCGTCCGCGGTCAGAGCCGCGACCGTTTCAGCCGCGTTCTTACCAGCTTCCAAAAAGGCGAGCCCACGCGGCCCGAGCCGGGGATCGGTGCGGTGCTGCGTACAGATGGCACCGACCCCTGCCCGAGCCCAGGGCACTCGGGACCCCACGCCAATACTCGATGTGGTCACAGCCGCGCCGAACATGCCGGTCCGATTGCATTTCCCAACCAATGAAAATGTCATGCCGCTCTCCCAAACTGATGAAAGGACGATATCACACCGTTTCCCCCCGTGGCATGGAGGTATTAAATTTGACTCGGCTAAGACTCAAACCGCTGCTGGCCATATTTGGTGCCAGCCATGTTCACCTTTTTTATGAGTTTAATAAGAGGTCCGAGGTCTACTTTTGGAATCACAAAAGCTTTTGAGGTCCACCAAGAATGCCGGTCCTTCCACCCACCATCTCGCTTCAGTCCTAAACCGCACAATTATGGTGGATCAGCGACAGCGTAGGCACAGCCGGCCTGTCTGCTGCACTTCGAAACGAACTGAATTGGTTCGATCCGATAACGATATCAGAGAGTTCGCGTTGAAGGCGTTGGTTATCGAGAGAGTATCGTCTGACCACCGCTCGCCAATTTTATCCGCACTGCGTTTGATGCCACAACTGACATATCTTGCCTGGAGCCCCATTGTTGGGTAAATCATCGCGACTAGGGGGATAATGCGGGCTACCTGTTCTTGGTGGTCTTCGCATGATTGCCTTCGGATCAACTTAGGTGGGTCTTTCGCAATCGATTGTCAGCACTAGGGCATAATGACGATTTTGCCATGCGCCTTGCGATCAGCAAGCAATTTGATGGCATCGATTGTCTTTTCCAACGGCAAAATTTGGGTCACCAAAGGTTTTAGCTGTCCCGCCTTGAACCAATCGATCAAAGCGGCGGCCGAGGTCTCCAGTTTTTCCGGCGCGTACCAGCGAAAATAGCGCAGAGAAGAACCCAATACAGCTCGGTGTTTAACGAGAATTCGGTTAGCAGAAATTTTTTGCAAACCGCCGGCAAATCCGATAACCAGATAACGTCCTCCCCAACCTGTTGAGGAAAACGCTGGATCGAACAAATCTCCACCGACTGGGTCGTAGACCACATCTACGCCCCTATCTTTGGTCAGCGCCATGACGCGCTCCTTCAGATCCTCCGTCGAATAATTTATGCCCTCGTCAGCACCTCGGCTGGCCGCAGCAGCTAGTTTTTCCGAGGAACTGGCGCCAGCGATCACGCGCGCTCCCATCGCCTTGCCAATCTCAACCGCTGTTAGTCCAACACCACCCGCCGCTCCAAGGACAAGCATCGTTTCACCCGCGGTGAGCCGCGCCTGCCAGCGGATCGCCACATCACTCGATATGTAGGAGACGGGAAAAGCTCCCCCTTCTTCGAAGCTCATCCCATCCGGCATAGAGAACGCATCGGTCTCTGGTGTGACCGCTTGTTCTGCAAAACCCCCATAGGCTAACAAAGCCATAACTCGATCACCGGGCTTGAACCGCGACACTCCATCGCCGACTGCCGCGATGACACCGGCACCTTCGAGTCCCGGGCTGAATGGCAGCTCGGGTTTGGTTTGGTAATTACCTGCCACCAAAATTGAATCTGCGAAATTCACGCCGGCCGCCTTGACCTCAAAGAGAACCTCCCCTGGAGCTGGTGCCGGCGCTGGCACATCTTCCATGACGAGATTTTCAACAAAGCCCCAGGCATTACAAACGACAGCGCGCACCGATCCATAACCCTCTTAGTTAACAAAATCGTTAGCGTACAACCTACGGCCTGTTGCCCAGCAACAGTAGGGGAATTTGCATTGCAGGCCCGATTAAGGCTACGGTTTTGCGGTAACGCTTACGTGCCTGCTCCTCTATTGGAAGGAACCAAACATGAAAGACGGATTGCGTTTTGTTGATTGCGACATGCACATTATGGAACCGGTGGACATGTTCGACCGGTATCTTGACAAAAAATTTCGTGACCGGGTGACGCTGCCGGTTAACGCGAAAGGGGAGTATAAGCGCGGTATGATCATCATCGATGGTCAACCTACGAGCTTTGACGCCCTAACACAGGAGCATCGTAAGCCGAAGAAGGGCCGAGAAAAAGCTGAACTCTCCTCGCAACCGCTGTCTGGCTCCCGCATGGCGGATAGTGGACGTTTGGATTTCGCGCAGGAACGCAACTACGACGCCGTGGCGCAAGTCATGGGCATGGAGTTGGAAGGCATCGACATCGGCGTTCTGTTCCCAACGATGGGACTGAGCCTGCTGGCCCGCGACAATATGGACCCGCAGCTCTCATTAGCACTAGCACAGGCCTACAACAATTGGATTTACGAGTTCTGTCAATACAGCCCGGATCAGCTTAAATTCGCAGCGATGCTTCCGGTGCATGATGTGAACCTGGCCTGTCAGGAACTAGTCCGTTGCGTAACCGAACTAGGAGCAACCGGTTCATTCGTGCGACCGAACGTTGTCAATGGCCGCTTTTGGCACTCGAACTACTGGAATCCACTATACGAGTTGCATGAGGAACTTGACGTCAGCATGGGTTTCCACGAGGGCACTGGCGCGGCAAATTCTCACATGAACACGCTTTACGGCGAAAACCGCTTTTACCGCCATGTGGCGAGCCATTGGATCGAAATGCAGCAATGTATGATCGCCATGATCATCGGAGGCGTGTTCGAGTTTTATCCGAAGCTGCGCGTTGGCTATCTCGAGGCGCAAAACTCCTGGGTGCCGGGCATCCTTACTCGAATTGAATGGGACTATCCGCAATACCGTGATAGCCATGCCTCGTACCTGTCTTTGACACCGAAGGAATATTTCCAACGCAATTGCTGGGCCGCAGTGGAAGGCAGCGAACCGGAGATCGAAGCCACGGCGAGCCTAATCGGTGCAGATCGCATGTGCATCTCGACTGATTATCCGCACTTCGATTCGAATTTCCCAAATGTCGCAAACAATTTGATGAACAATGTCAAGCGGGAAACCGCAGCGGCTATATTTATGGGCGGGGCGCATTTGCACAATTTCACCGACGACGACTTCGCCAAGGCCGACCAGGCAATGGAAGAAAAACAAAAAGCGATGGCTGCTGAATAGGCGAGCCCCACTTCCAAAAAGATTGACGGCGCGGCGCCTGAGTGGCCCCGCGCCGTTTCTTTTTTCTCGGATCTCTATTTCAGGTTCGTGTCGAGAAAACTGAGCAGCTTACCCCAAGCATCCTCGGAGGCATCTTGACGATAGCGCTCATCGTTGCAGAAATCCTGGAACCCATGTCCCGCACCATCATAGCGATGGAATTCGTGCACCACACCGGCCTTACTCAGCGCCGCGTCTAGATCATCCACATCTTCCGGTGACGGATTTTCGTCCTCATTACCGAAAATTCCCATGACCGGACAGGTCAACCGACCACAAAGATCGATCGGCGCGATTGCGCCGTCACCCATGCCGAGCTTGAGCCTACCGCCATAGAGCGTGACAAGGGATTTATATTGACCATTGTGGCATGCATGTAACCAGGATAACCGACCACCCCAGCAATGCCCCAAGATCCCAATTCTATTTTCGTCGATCTTTTCGGAACGGACCAATATATCAAAGGCGGCGTTGTAATCAGCCACAGCGCGATCGTCGCGAAACTCTTTCCGCTTGACTGCGATATCAACTTCCGGATCCCACCAATGAAAGACATATGGCGTAACCGAAGCGAAACCCGCCTTCGCCAGCCGCTCTCCGACATCAATCGTAAACGGATCCTTCTCCAACCCCTCATGCGCTATCGGCAGGTGCTGCGCGACGACAACGCCTGGAAACGGTCCCGGCCCTTCCGGAGCGAAGGAGAGAACCTCCATCGGGCTACCTTGGATATCAACGATATGTTTTTGATACATTACTCAGCCTTTTCCCGGCACCTATTGAAATTGCGGTCTGATCTGTTCGGCGAAAACTCGCATGTAGTGAATTTGCCGGTCCAAGTCACCACGTTCCGTACTGAACCAAATTTTATCCGCCCCGGCTTCCGCCAAATCACCAATTCGCTCGATCCATTCCCCTGGACTACCCGCCAGCGCATACCGTTTCAGCGCGTAGTCCGTCAGGCCTAGCTCCGCCATGCGCTTGGGATTACGCCCGGCCTCAAGCACGTGGTCGTAGAGTTCGTAGCCGGCTACATATTCCTCAATTTTATCCCGGAACTGGCCCGGTACGTTTTTGTTGTCGAGACCAAAGCGCATGGAGTGATTGAGGATTGACGAGACAGAAGCGTGTATCGCCTCCACAGCCTTATCACTGTCTTCGTCAAGCGACGACCGGGTCGTAAACCAGACATCGACATCTTCTGGATTGCGCCCTTCAGATTTCGCGCCGGCACTCACCCTAGTAATAGTATCGGTGATTACCTGCTGCAAAACTCCGGTCCCAGCGATAACACCGTCGAAGATACGTCCGCCGAGATGCAATGTTTTCGGACCTTCCGCACAGAAGGTTATCGGCACACGCTTCTTCACTGTCTCCTCATGCCAACGCACTCGCTGAGGACGACCGTCATAGGTAGATTGGCCGTCGGCCAGTAGTCCGCGGACGCAAGTGACGTAATCTTCGATGCGGGCACGGGTCGCCGCTTGCATGCCTATGTTGTAAACAGCACTGTCACCACTCGCGATATCCATAAAGGCGCGGCCCTCGGTCATTGCGTCAATCGAGGCAAGGAACCCGGCCATGATCTGAGGTTCCCGAGTGAGTGGGTTCGTCGGGTGCAGGCCAACTAAGGCGTTTTTGGCGGTTTGAGCGATCAATGTCGCCCGTACATAGGCGTCGCCGCCAATGAAGGTCGTATCGTAGGTACCAATCATTTCAACGCCACAGTCGTCAATTATACGGACCAGCTCCGCAAATTTTTCCAGATCGGTGCGGTGTGGAAAGGGCGATCCGCCAGAAACCATCACCCCGAAACGTACTTTCATCCAGCCCCTCCATCACCAGTTTGCCTGGACTGAAGGCAATCTTAAAATGATTTTTGGGAATCATAGTACAGACGAGGGGGCACCACAAAATGGACGACACTTTCACTGAAAACGGCAAACAACTGCATAAGGACATGAAGCATCTGATAGAGGCGCGCGCTGCCGCTGGTCCCGCAACAACCATCGAAGAGCAGCGTATCGCCTGGACAAAATACAGCAACGCCATGTCCAAGCCGCATCCGGACAACATGGTAGTCGAAGACCGGATGATCAACTGCGGTCACGGTGGCGTCCCCGTTCGCATCTATCGGCCAGCATCCGCCAAAACTGCGGCCCAATGCATCGTCTATTCCCATGGTGGTGGGTTCATGAAGGGCGATCTTGACAGTTCCGATAACTTCGCCTGGGGCCTCTCACAAGAAACTGCAGCGGTCGTCATTAGCGTCGACTATCGACTAACGCCAGAACATCCGTTTCCCGCCGCATTTGACGATGTATATGGCGTTATCTGCTATATCGTCGAAAAACCCTTGGAGTTTGGGATAGATGCTAAGCGGATCGCCGTTTGCGGCGACAGCGCCGGCGGCAACTTATCGGCCGCCGTCTGCTTAAAAGCGCGCGATCTGAACGGCCCCAAGATTGTCGCGCAGTCCTTGATCTATCCAGGTACCGGACTGGATCAAAGGGGTGGGTCATATGAGGAAAACGCCGATGCACCCGGTCTGACAAAGGAAGCGACCGAGAAGTACCGTGACCTATACATGACCCGACCGGAAGATCACGAAAACCCTTACGCGCGACCAGTTATCGCCGACAACCATAGTGACCTGCCGCCCGCCTGGATCCACACTGCGCAACACGATCCAATCCGAGATGATGGAGAGGTTTACGCCGATAAACTACGTGCAGCTGGCAATGATGTGACGTACCGCTGCGCAGAATTAATGATCCATGGCTTCCTGCGAGCCAGGGCACTCGGACAGGGCGGTCGCGCTGAGTTCGAAGCAGTCGTCAATTGGCTAAAAGAAAAACTGGTTTAACGAGCGTTAAGTTCTAGCGGAGAGCCATCGGTAAAACGAGATAGGCGAAACGCGTCTAGATCAACCCGCGATTTTCCGTCCATAACCAATTCTGACATGATCAAGCCGGTTGCCGCACCCATGCCAAACCCATGCCCGGAGAAGCCTGAGGCAATGAAGTAGCCATCCAAACCGTCGACGCCGCTCCAAACCGGGATAGCGTCAGGCGTAACTTCTATCATGCCGGCCCAAGCTTCTGCGATTTCCAAGTCCCCAAGTTGCGGAAAGTTCTTTTTCGCCGTCATCAACACATCGCGGAGTGTCTCCGCATGTGGTTTGGGATTAAGTACCCGCGTTTTCTCAAAGACCGTCACGTCTTCACCTGTCCATCGCTTAGGTCGTGCAAGCTCCTGGAAAAAGGCGCCGCTGAAACGCAGTCGCGGCCGCATAGAAGTTTTCATCGCCGGCAGAAACTGGCGGAAATACTTGAACGCGTCCGGGGTAATCTGAAAATAGCTACTACCAGACCGGGCAATAGTATAACCGCCATCCTGCCGTCGCCGCAGCGCGGCTCCTGGTGAACCCACACTGGTTTGTGTTATTAACGGCGCCGGTTTAGTCCGCAGAACTGAAGCCTTTACCTTCAATTGTGGGAAAGCGTGACCGAGATTGCCTGAGAATAGGCTCGACCAAGCACCCGCCGCACAGACAACGGCTTGACAGGCGATCGGACCCTTTTCCGTCACAACACCAGAAACCTTGCCGGCAGCAGTTTCAACTGTCCGAACCGCACATTCTGTCAACACCGTGCCGCCCAATCGCTCGAATGCTTTAGCTATAGCCGGGGCAGCCTTGGCTGGCTCGGCCCTTCCATCCGAAGGAGTGTAAATGCCACCTTTCCATTTGCGGCCCTCACCACCAGTCAGGTCATCGACCTCGTTTGATGAAAGCATACGGCTATCAAGTTGAAAATCCCGTGCATGCCCGAGCCAATCCTCAAAGTAGGCGAGATCATCGTCCGTCTCCGCAATGTAAAGAGTGCCGGCCTGATGCCAGCCCACATCGGCTTCAATTTCCTTTTCGAGGCTCTCCCAGATGCGCAACGATTCTATGATCGCGGGAATTTCACGGTGATCGCGACCCTGCTTGCGGATCCATCCCCAATTCCGAGAGGACTGCTCGCCAGCGACCCTTCCTTTCTCGCACAGCACCGTCGGCACACCACGCTTAGCGAGCTGGTATGCAGTCATCGTTCCGGCAATCCCGGCACCGATCACGACAACTTGGGCTTGTTTTGAAACGCCACTCAAATCAGGGCCCTCATACTTATTCCTCTAATGTTCCATAATGCGTGAATGTATATACCGCGCAAGACTGTAGAGTGCCCCATGTGTTGGGGTTGCGAAATCGTTAAGTCTGATACACCGATAGAATGTGATTGTTGGCTTTCCCAATTCATAGGAACTTTTTAAAATTACTCATATCGCCTAAACCCAAAAACACTGGCTACGCAAATTGTAGACTAAGGCTCGTGCAGAAAATTATATCTGTGAAACCTGGACAATATCGACGCTAATCTGAGCGCGCCAAACCTGGCCAACTGACTTTCTATGAGCCCTTGTATTTTACCCGTGTCTTCGCCCAGAGTTTAACTTTTATCAAAGGAGATACCCATGACCTACACCACCGGTTTGCTGCTATTTGAAAATCTCGAAGAACTCGACGCGATAGGGCCTTGGGAGGTCTTCACTATGGCGGCAAACGAACGCGGCAGCGGTAAAGTTGTTACGATATCGGAGAATGGTGGCATGGTGCGCTGCGCCAAGGGACTACGCATCGAGTCAGATTACAGTTTTACCGACGCGCCAAAACTTGACATTCTCGTTGTACCTGGCGGCCGAGGTACCCGGGCCGAAGTCAACAATAAAACTTTAATCGATTGGATAGCCAAGGTCGCCCCGGAATGCACGTGGGTGACGAGTGTCTGCACAGGCTCAATGCTGTTGGTCGAAGCTGGCCCGGCACGGGACAAACGGGTAACAACTCATTGGGGCTTCGTCGAAGCGTTACGTGAACGTGGTGGCGCGGCAGAAGTCGTCGACGATATGCGCTTTGTACGCGATGGCAATGTAGTAACCTCTGCTGGTGTTTCCGCTGGAATCGATATGGCGCTATGGGTAGTTGGTCAAATGGACGACATCGCCTTCGCTCGGCTAGTTCAGCGCCGCATGGAGTACGATCCAGCTCCACCTTACACCGCTGCTGCCTAGGGTCGTCTCTATTACAGACCGCCTATGTTAAAATTCGACTTCGATGCCAGGGATTTGGTTGGATAGGTGACCTAAACCACGACGATCGGCAGACCTTCCAATAAATCCAGCTTCGTCCCACGGAGGCGCTCACCCGCACCAATCGTATCCCCTAGTTCCAGATACCATTCTTTCTCCGTGTCATAACAAAGCCATAAGGGTAAGCCACAACCATTGGGGTCTCACATTGCAGCTAAATTTTCCAGTATCCCATCAGCGCGCGCGACAAAGCACCATCAACTCAAATCACTTCACCCCATTGGCCAAAATGCCGCACAGGCCTAAAATCACCATCAATCAAAATTAGTGAGGCAACGATGATACGCGGCATCGACCATATCGAGCTAATTGTCCGGGACTTCGACGAATATATAGACTTCCTGCAGAAACTCGGCTTTGAACTCCTAACCCATACCAAGCATCACGGCGAATCCGCTGAATTGAAGCCTCCGGGCGACGATCAGCCAATTTTTGAGATCCACCAAGCGACAGGCGAGGAAGTGATCGGCGTCAATCACATCGCCTTCCGGGTGGATGACGTGAACGACGTGCACGGTTCACTCAAGGACCTCGGCATCGCTTTCAGCGGACCACCAAAATTGATCAAAGAAACCGGCCGCACCAACATCAATTTGCGCGACCCAGATGGCTGGCGACTGCAACTGGTCGATTCGGATCGTATTCAGCCTGACTGAA
>CAYYUG010000054.1:0-32391 GCA_964474755.1 uncultured Rhodospirillaceae bacterium
CCTCATGCAAATGCCGCGTACGATCATCGCTGTGCAGGAATTGAAGGAAGCGGGCTTGCCCTACATCGTCCTGCTCAGCGACCCGACAACCGGCGGCGTATCTGCCAGCTTCGCCATGCTGGGCGATATTCACATTGCCGAGCCTGGTGCGACGATTGGCTTCGCCGGCCGCCGAGTGATCGAGCAGACGGTCCGGGAGACCTTGCCGGACGATTTCCAGCGCTCTGAGTTCCTGCTCGAACACGGCATGGTCGATCGCATCGTGCCACGCAGCGAGTTGCGCGAGACATTGGGTAAGATAATTTCTCTGCTACGCCAGCCGCGGCCGGTTGAAGACCAGCCGGTGGCAGATACGACGCTGCAAATTCCAAAATCGGACGATGCCGAGCCGACGGAAGATACGTCATCGCAAATCGGCTGACCTTGGCCACGGAGCAAAAGTACTCGCACAGCAGCGATGCCATTCTGGCTCGCCTGATTGCGCTGCATCCCAAGAAAATCGACCTGACTCTCGGCCGCACCTTGGAATTAATGGAAAAGCTTGGACGGCCGCAGGACCGGCTGCCCCCGGTCGTCCATGTTGCGGGAACCAACGGCAAAGGATCGCTTATTGCTTTTTTGCGGGCGATCCTCGAGGCGGCGGGATACAGAGTGCATTGCTATACTTCACCACATCTCGTCCGGTTCAACGAACGCATCCGGCTAGCTGGCAAGGAGATCCCTGAAACGCAGCTCTCGCAACTGCTCGGCTATTGCGAAACCGTCAATGACGGGCAGCCTATTACCTTCTTCGAGATCACTACGGCTGCGGCGTTCCAAGCATTCGCTGAAACTCCAGCGGATATCCTGCTGCTGGAATGCGGTCTTGGCGGCCGCTACGACTCGACTAACGTGGTCGATCGGCCGGCCTTGACCGCGATCACCCCGGTTTCAATGGATCACATGCAATTCCTGGGTGAAACGTTGGCAGCGATAGCCGGTGAGAAAGCAGCAATTCAAAAACAGAACGTGCCTTCGGTGATCGGCGAACAGGGAGCCGACGCTGCACGGGTGATTGATGTGTATGCTGCAGAGGCGAAAGCACCGTTGTATCGGTTTGGTGTAGAGTGGGGTGTCTCCGGCGGTCCTGGAGGTTTTTGGGTAAGGTCCAGGGCAACGAGCCGACAATTTCCGGCACCATCCTTGCATGGGGTACATCAACTGCACAATGCGGGTATGGCAGTCGCCTGCGTCGAAAAACTTGAGGGGTTCGACATCAGCAACGTTGCGATTGCTGAAGGTTTGACTCGAGCGATCTGGCCAGGTCGGCTACAGAAATTGCGCGAGGGCCCGCTGGTGGACCTGCTGCCATCAGGTTGGGAACTCTGGCTCGATGGAGGCCATAATGCGGCAGCCGGCTTGGTTTTGGCTGAAGCGGCGCGCGGCTGGAAAGACCAACCGCTTGATCTGATTTTTGGTATGCTGAATACAAAGGATTTAGGTGCATTCCTCCGGCCTATGGCACCCGCTGTGCGTGCCAGCGCCAGTGTCGCAATTCCCGGCGAGGGGGCGAGCCTGTCGGCTTTGGAGGCGGCGCAGGAAGGCCGTGCATTGCAATTATGGGCTACGCCATCGGAGGATGTCGCGGCAGCAATCCTAACGCTGATCAACGATGCAGACCGGCCTGGTCGTATACTGATTTGCGGTTCTCTTTATCTGGCCGGGGCCATTCTCTCACAAAACGCTTAAATTTTTGCGCAATGTTCATGAAAAACCCCACCACAAGGGCGGGGCCTTTCGTGAGCCTATGTGAATGAAGTCAGACCACCGACTCGACCCATTGCTCAAGCTGCGATTTAGCCAGGGCACCGACCTTCGTCGCGGCGACCTGGCCGTCCTTGAAGATCATCAATGTCGGAATGCCTCGCACGCCATACTTTGCGGGCGTCTGCGGGTTGTCGTCTATATTGATTTTTGCGACTTTTATTTTAGCTCCCATATCAGTAGCAATTTGTTCCAGCGCCGGCGCGATCATCTTGCAGGGTCCGCACCATTCCGCCCAGAAATCTACAAGGACTGGCTGTCCGGATTCCAGAACGCTGCTGCCAAAATCATCATCAGAGACCTTAACTGTCGTCATTTGCGGCACCCCTGTGTCCATTTGTCGTGTGACGCGATTCCACCACTACGCCTCATCCAATAGACTCTAAGTAGCGCCAAAGTAGCGGTCAAGCTGTCGTTCACTGAGACAGATAGCGTGTGGACCATCGGTCCACAAGAGTATGCAGCGAATTTGCCGATCCGGCCATATTTTTCGTAAAATTGCACGATAGGCGGCCATTTGCCGGTAATAGACCTCTGGAACGTCAAGTTCCTCACCTGGTGCGGATCGATTAGTTTTATAATCAACGATGATGACTTCGTTTTTGCGAATTACCAGTCGATCGACCTGTCCGGAAATGATTTCAGGACCATCCGGACCGTCTACTGTGCCTACGATCGGCCTTTCCGCGTGGCTATCCATAGCGAAGAGTGGTGCAAAATCTGGCGTCTCTAGCACTCCTACGACTTCGTTCACTATTTCCGTCTGCAAGGCAACATCCAAACCGTGTGCCGCGCGTGCCAAATAGGTTTCGGCGGCTGTCTGCCGTCGCGTCTCTGGGAGTTTCGGTAGGTATTGCAGCAACCGATGGACTAGTAGCCCGCGTTTGAATCGGTCGCCATCATCGGTCAGTATTGGCGATAGGACTGGCGGCTCGCCTGAAGGCCGCGAAGGCGCTAACGGCAGTGGCGGGATAGGCTCTGCCGGCGGTGGGGACAGCAGCCAATCGGGTGCCTCGAGTTCTGCCGTCGGTGTGTCAGTCTCGACGGTTGGTCTCACCTCGACTGTCTGCGGGCAAGCTATCCGAAGTCCTTCTCCCGGCCAGTCATCGTGAAATTCCACTGGCTCGGCAACGGTCTCAACACCGTTGCGGATCAATCCGTACCAGCTTGTTTCAGAGGGCATCTGTTTGCCGTGCCAGCCACAGACCAGAAGTCTATCTTCTGCTCGGGTCATGGCGACGTACAATAGGCGTCGATACTCCTGATCGCGCCGTTGGTTGGCTTCGGCTCGCGCTACGACGCAGATCTGTGGCTCGTGCGCCCGATGTGGCGGCCAAAGGGGAACGCCGGCGCACCACAGGATAGGTGGGCTCGATTTTGGCGCCGTGGTCGTGTCCGGCAGGATTACGATCGGTGCCTGTAACCCTTTTGCGCCATGTACCGTGATGATCCGTACTTCGTCGCGCCCGGAATGTTCCAGATCGCGTGTGATCGTCGTATCGCCGGCTTTCAGCCAATGGAGGAAATTCTGTAGCGACGGTATCTCCGTACGTTCGTGCGCGAGTGCCAAATTCATGAACTCCTCAATCGGGTCCTCCGCTTCAATACCCAAGCGCGCGACCATACGTTGTCGGCCAGACTCTTCGTCTATAGTTCGCTCGGTGAGAACACGAGCGAAGAGCTCGTAAGGCTCTATGAAATCCACGATTGCAAGCAGCCGCGCTAGCCAGGCGTGTGTGGCTGCGTAGCGCTCGTTTGATGTCCCCGCGTTTGTCAGACGTTGCCAGAGCGTTGTCTCGCCGCGATCGTATGCCAGTGAAAAAAGGTCGTTATCGTCGAAGCCAATCAATGGTCCTTTCAGCACGACGGCAAGGGTCAGGTCATCTTCTGGCAGCAGCAGAAAGTCGCCTAGTGCAATTAGGTCCATGACGGCCAGCTGTTCGCTTAAGACCATCCGGTCGACGCCGGCCACCGGTATGTTTTGGGATTTCAAGGCGCGCACAATTTCGTTGACGAAGTTGTTACGGCGCCGCACCAGTATCATGATGTCGCCGGCGCGCACCGGTCGGCCTTTTGAGGGCAAGGTTTCCCGGCCGATCCAAGAGGCGATGCGGCCCGCCAAAGCGCGTGCCATCCGCTCCGATGGGCTGTCATAGGCCATTCGTTCGGTCGGCGGCGTCCAGGGTGCGGGGTCCAGCGCATTTCGAGGTCCGATCAACGGCCAGACTTCGACCAGGCCGGCTTGACCCTCGCGAACCGGACGGTGGACGATGGCTTCGTCCACCCGTGCCACACCGTTACGTGTTGGGTCTCGATTGAATACAGCGTCCACTGCGGCCAGCACCGGAGCGGTGGACCGAAAAGACCAATTCAGCTCGACATCTTGCCAGCAGGCTTCGGCATCCTCTATGCGCTGCCTGAAGTGGCGCCGCATTTCCGTGAACGCATCTGGGTCCGCGCGCTGGAAGCTGAAAATCGATTGTTTTGGATCGCCGACCGCGAAAATTGTGCGGACATCTTCCCGCGCGCCTTCGCCACTGAAGAACTCTTCGGCTAGCGCGGCGACTACGGTCCATTGGTCCGGGTTGGTGTCCTGCGCTTCATCGATAAGGATATGGTCCAACCCTCCGTCCAGCTTGAATAACACCCATGCTGCATCGGCATTCTCGTGCAGCAGTGCGATGGTTTTGAGGATCAAATCATCATAGTCGAGCCGCGCGAGCGACGTTTTAGCTGTCTCGTATGCGTCGAGCAGGGCGGCGCCGAGCTGCAGCAGAGCAATTGTTGACTGCATGGTGATTACCGCGCGGCGTTCTTCGAGAACCAGGCAAAGGCGTTCTGCTTCGCCTTCCAATGCTGACGCTGCGTCCGGCGCGGCGGCGGCGGCCTGCTTCGTGATAAGCCGGGTACGCGGCGTGCCCTCCTGGGTCAGGAAGGCGAGCAAATATTCAGAAAACATCGTAACCCGGATGTCCATATCCGAGCCGAGCCACGCTCTGATGGTTCGGCCGCGTGGTTGGTCGGTCTTTTGGGTGCCTTCTAAAAGCCTGTCCGCAGCTTTTGTCAACGCTTGGGTATCGATCCGATCGTCGTCGCACGCGTCGAAGATAATATCTTCGACGCGGCGATCAGACGCGACGTTGAGTATTCGAGCTGCTTCCTGGGAGACAGCGCTGATGCCATGGAACTTTTCGATCAACCTACGCAACCGTCCACGGTCGCGTGCTAAGAGTGCCATCAGCTCTCCGAAAGATTCCTCCTGGATATGTTCGGTAACTGTGGTCAGCGCGTCGGCCAAAGGTCCATCACGGCGGGCGGACGATAGAACGGCGTCACGGGCAGACATCAGCAGTTCTGCAGCGCTCCTCTCGTCAATGGCCTCGAAATGAGGGGCTACCCCGGCCTCCAATGGAAAGCGTCCAAGCAGCGATTGGCAGAAGCTATGAATTGTTTGGATCTTTAGCCCGCCGGGGGTGTCTAAGACGCGGGCAAGTAGTTGTCTGGCTAAGTCGAATTGGCCGTCGTTCGGAGCCACGTCGAGGAGCGCAACGATTTCCAGATGAAGATCACAGTCAGGCTCTGTCGCCCACATCGCCAACCTTCGATTTATGCGCTGCGCCATTTCTGCCGCGGCGGCCCGAGTGAAAGTAAGGCAGAGGATTCGCTCTGGTCGTGTTCCGTTCAGCAAAAGGGATAGGACCCGGTCCGTTAGGACACTTGTCTTGCCGCTGCCGGCAGATGCGGCGACCCAGACGTTGGTTCGTGGGTCGGCCGCCTGCTTTTGAGCGGCGGTAGCATCCGCGACGACCTTTGTTCTCACCTGCTGCCCCACTCGAGGACACGGGCCAGATGGGCGTAGTCATTGTAGCGCGGTGCCCATTCCGGTCGTGGGATTGCTACATACGGCGTGGAAGGATTATCAAAGGCGGCGACGAGATTCCGTAACCCATCCATGGCGTCTGCGGACAGTGTTATAGGGTCGTTTGGCACGGGATGCTCTTTCCCTGGTGTTTCGCCACCACTCAGCCTCCAATAAGCCAGTTTGGCGACCAAACCAGCTGGGATAGCTGCGAATCCCCCTTGCTGCAGGATTGCAGCCTCTAGAGCGAGTTGTGGCGAAAAGCCGAGATTAACGTCGGACCGTCGTGGTACTGCACCCGTTTTGTAATCGATGATCTCAAAGCCGCCTTCTGCGCGCCTGTCGATACGATCTGCGACCGCTGATAGGACGAAGGAGCCTTCTGGTCCTTCGAGGGTCAAATGCCCCCTGACTTCCGAGGCAGATTGAACGAGGTCGTTTCGGCGTCTGTTTTCCTGGACGAGGAACCAATGAGCGATGCGTATGAAGCGAGGCCACCAGAAAGCGCGCACCGTCGGCCTCCCGAGAGAGACACCAAATGCAACTTCGCCGAAGGATAGAAGTTGCTGCAGCGCGTCGTCTGGCAGCGCACCAGGATACGCCTCCACGAACCGGTCCAGAGCGGTATGGATGAAGATTCCTCTTTCCGCTGCACCTGGGTCAGCATCGATTGGGTCGAGCGGCCGAAGGCGTAAAATGTGACGGGCGAAGATTGCGTAGGGGTCGCGCATCCAAGTTTCGATCTGGGTTACAGAAAGACGCCGGGGTCGCGCCGCTACTGGCGGACACGGTGCGGCGGGCGCCAAGGTAACCATTTTTTCTGGCTGATTTAGCAGGGTGCGCAGCTTGCGCCAATGACTCTCTTCGGGAAGCAAAAGGTCCTTGGTGCCGGCGCCACGTAGTACGGCGTCAAGCCGGGTTAGCCAGCGTGATGGGACGCTTGGCTGGCCTTCGGTCTTGTTGGCACGGGTCAGGATGACTTCCGGTGCCGCGAACGTTTGAACGAAATCGTGCGCCGTAAGACCAATTCGGCGCTCAGGTGTAGGAAGTCCAAAATTCTCGCGCATCGGCCGGCTCAGCCAGGGGTCTGGTTGAGGCTCTGGCGGCCAGATGCCCTCGTTCAAACCGCCTAGAACGACCAAATCAGCGTGCTGTAGCCGCGCCTCCAATAAACCTAAGATGGAAAGGCGCGGATGCTGGCCAAATCTTGGCCGGACGGTCCAGCCCGCCATTAGGGAGTCCAGTAGTGGGGAGTAAGAGGACGGCACGATTGGCTGCAGCAGGTCAGCTGCGTCTCGCGTTTCGGAGATAAATTGGCTGAGCATCTCGCCAGCATCGCCCGCCCAGAGGCGCGTCGCGCCGGTTTCCGCATCATTCGTGGCTATCGATTCAGCCACTGCGATGTGCGCCATCAACAGGTCGCCTAGTAGTTGATGCTCTGTCGCGAAAGCGTCGACCAAAGGCTTGGTCAGTAATTCCAATCGGTCGATCATCCGGGATACTGTTTTGGCTTCCTCCGATTCCTGTGCAGACAAGGCAGTGCGCAGACCGGCGATTCCTGCGCCCGGGCGTGGACCGCGAAGCACCAGCCGCTCGAGTAGCCGCGCGTCGCGCCGAAGTTGCATTGTCGATGTTCCCGCCGCAGCAAGCGGATGTTTCAGGACCGACAGCAACGGTGCCGGCGCGAAGGCGCTGCCGACCATCGCGATGATTAGCCTAAGGAAGTTCCCTGGAGCGGACATCGCGAGGCTCTCGCCTGCGGAGTCATCAATCTCGATGTCCCAGCGTCTAAGTTCCGCAGCCACACGTCGCCCAAGGTTGCGGTCCGGCGTGATTAGAGCGGCGGTCTTTTCGGGTGTCTCTAGTGCGTGGCGCAGGATTAACGCGATAACGATGGCCTCTTCTGCAGAGTCGTTGCAGTCGATCCGGTCGACTCCTGCCAAAGCTTCGTCTGGAATAATGTCAAGGGTGCGCCAGGCCTGCGTAGTTTCTGCCGGCCGCATGGCCTCCGCGATCAATGTGACGCGCGGTGATATGGTCGGTGCATCCAGCCATGTGTTGACCGTTTCCGGCGTCAGTTGTAGTCGGTCGAGCAGCCGAGCAAGATTGTGTTGTGGGTGGCTTTGATCACGGTGAATGGCTTCCCAGCTAGACGGATCGTATATCAGGCCAGGTAGGATGACGCGGCCGTTTGGTATGGTGGCGATAGTGGCCAGTAGATCGGCGGTGGCCGGAATGGTGCCGGTCGATCCGGCGGCGATAATCTGGCCCGTGGGAGGGATGGTATTCCATGCCTCTGCCAAGGTTTCGAGCAGTAGGTTGCGCCGAGCAGCAACGTCGATCCCGCCTTCTTCTGCCAGAATTTTGGGCCAGTATTCGGTTACGATTTTTAGGAAGTCGAGAACTTTCTGCCAATGTTCGGCGTATCTTTCCGGCACCAGGTCTCTCAGCCTGTTGAAGGACAGACGCTCGGTTTGTACCTGGCCCAGAAACCGCTCCAATTCCACGGCCAATCGTGTGGCTTGGTCGACGGCGATGGGTCCCGCTGGCGACTCCCAATTCAGAATCATGCGGGCTAGGATCAGCCGGCGCCGTAGTCCGGGGATCACCGGCGGAATGTCAAGGTCTGCTCCCGTTGGCAAATCCTGGAGCAGCAGTTCGTCCTCATCGACATCGCCTAGGGGCCGCATTGTGGGAAGTAATAGGGCGGTGCCGTTGCTGGCCCGCAAAAAGGCGTCGCGAAGCGCTCGGCAGGCGCGCCGCGTTGGCAATAGGATTGTGTATTCTAGAAGGGTTTGTGGCGTGTCACCGACTTCAGCAAGGACGCCCGTCGCCAAACTATCAACGAAGGAATGGTCGGGTGGGATAGTATAAACACCCACCATCAGCGGCTATTTACCGAAACGTTGCCGTGTATTATTTGGTGCTCCGCTGTCTCGCGCTGCTCTGGTGTCCCAACATGATACCACTCCCCGTCATGTACGATGCCGCGCAGGCGCCCGGTCTCTTCGGCGCGATCGTAGAGGGTATTTAAAGAAAATGCTCCATCCGGTGTGCCCTCGAACAGGCGGGGATGCAGGATCTGGACGCCGGCAAAAAGGTAGGGCGCGATTGCGTGTTCCTGACGCCGGGCGGCATGGCCATCGTTTTCGAGAAAGAAGTCACCGCGCCCGGCTGCACCGCGAACTGCGACTGTGCGCTGGAATAGTAGCAGCGCGTCCATCTTGTCCTCGTCCCATTCTTTCGCCATGCGCTGAAGTGCCGGGGTTGGGCCGTCGAGCCATACTGCATCGCTGTTAACGACAAAGAATGCGTTGCCGCCGAGTTGTCGTAGCGCTTTCTTCACGCCGCCGCCGGTTTCCAGAAGAACGGGTTCCGGTGAGAACACTATGCCTTTTCGTTTTGCAAGATGTATTTCCAGCATTTCCGACTTGTAGTGCGTATTCACTACGATTTTGGTCACACCGGCGGTATTCAAATGGTCGAGGACACGATCGATGAGGGTCCTGCATGCTAACCGGATCAGCGGCTTCGGCCGCATCTTGGTTAGCGGCTGCATCCGGGTCCCGAGCCCTGCCGCCAGGACCATGGCAGTTTTTAACTTGTCGTTGGTTTTGCACATTGTCGGGTCATTCGTATAGGTATAGTCCGGAATTCCGGCGGTAGATGACGATCAAACCAGGCGCGCATATCGGACAGGACCGGGTGTGACAAGCCCACTTCCAGCCATCGCCAGACGCGAGGAAGATGGCACAGATAATCTGGTTTGTGGTCGCGCCTGTCGAGTCGCGTGAAGACGCCAAGAATTTTCGCACTGCGCTGTGCCCCAAAAATGGCGTAGGACGTGCGGAAGGCCTCGCGGTCGAGGTCCGGAAATGCTGAGAGATATCGGGCAAGACCCGCCTGGGATACTTCGTCAGGCACGTCGCGCCTCGCGTCTTCAAACAGGGAAACAAGATCGTAAGTAAGTGGGCCGATGACGGCGTCTTGAAAATCGAGCAGACCGCATGCCTCCTCATCAGGCCGTTCTGGAAGCCACATCAAGTTGTCAACATGATAGTCACGCAGAATCAGCGTGTTTGGCACCGCGCGCGCGCGTTCGAACAGCCCACGCCACAGCGACGCGTAATTGCGTCGGATAGCGCTTGGTGCGGCCTTGCCGGTTACGGCTGGAAAATACCAATCAAGCATCAGGTTGGTTTCGGCGTGCAGACGCGTATCATCGTAAGGTGGAACATCCGGTGCTTTGGTAAACCGAGTATGCAGAGCGATCAGCAATTCGATAGCTCGCGCGTAGAGTGCGTCCTCCTTTTCTGGATTATCAGAAAGGACTTTTGTGTAGGTATTATCACCCAAATCTTCTAGCAGCAAAAATCCGCGATCGACGTCTCGGGCATAGAGCTGTGGGGCGCTGAGATACATTCGGCGGAGGATGTCTGCGATGGCGACAAAGGGCCTGACGTCTTCCTTGTCTGGGGGTGCGTCCATAAGCACTGCCCGTTGGCCGTCGAGGTCGAGTCGTTCATAGCGCCGGAAAGAGGCATCATCGGCTAATGTCCGTCGCATGGCACCGGCCCAGCCATGCGTGTTGAGGAATGTTGCAATTTGCTGGTTTCGGTTATCCATCGCCGAGACCCTCCAAGCGATTGGCCCAGCCCTTGCTGCAGTGCAAGCGGGCGCGCCGCGCGGTTGCCGTCTTGGAAAAGCTAAAATGGAGATCGAGCCGGTCGGCTGGCAGATAAGGCCCGAGCTGCTCAGGCCATTCGATTAGCGAGACACCGGTAGCAAAAGCATCCTCGATGTCCAACTCCAGAGCGTCTTGCGGATCTTCAAGTCGGTACAAGTCGAAATGCCAAAGATCAAACGCTGGCAGCTCGTAAATTTGAACCAGGGTGAAGGTGGGACTTGGGACCTCTAGATTCATACCGCCGAGGGTGCGGATCAACGCGCGGCTGAACGCTGATTTTCCTGTGCCAAGATTGCCGCTGAGAGCTATGATATCGCCCGGATATAAGAGCGGGGCAAAGCGCCCCGCGAGCGCCTCTGTAGCTGCAAGGTCGGCCAGTGAGAATTCCCGCACGGGCATGGCATTGGAGGCGTTTTCCTTCACGCCGAAATTTGTTCCGGTACGCGGCTGCCGACTGGCGGTTTTGCCGAAAACGGCAGATAGCACTCTATTGCCAATCCGCCGTAGCATACCTCTCGCCAGAAACGGTCAATACAAAAGCAACGCCCCACATAGCTCGTACTGTTCCGGTCAGTATTGCGAACGTGAAATTTATATAGCCCTGCCACCTACGGGGCAGCTCCTCTGATAAACAATTTTCTACAAAGGTATCACGTTGTTAGTTTAGTTTTGTGTGATTAGCGGAACAAGTGTCAGTAGACTCTAGTAACGATAGTGATCAGGTTTGAATGGGCCTGCTTTTGACAACCCGAGATAGTCTGCCTGCGTTAAAGATAGTTCAGTCAACTCTACGCCGAGTTTCCGGAGGTGCAAGGAGGCTACCTTCTCGTCCAAATGCTTTGGCAGCACATAGACTTCTCGACCGTACTGATCTGTATTATTCCAGAGTTCGATTTGCGCTAGGACCTGGTTGGTGAACGACGCAGACATCACGAAACTAGGGTGCCCTGTCGCGCATCCGAGATTGACCAGTCGTCCCTCGGCAAGGACAATCAGGCGCTTGCCGTTCGGAAATTCGACCTCGTCTACCTGAGGCTTCACGTTGTGCCAGGTGAAGTTGCGCAGCTCGGACACCTGAATCTCGGAATCGAAATGTCCGATATTGCAGACGATCGCCCGGTCCTTCATGGCGCGCATGTGGTCAAGCGTGATGACATCGATATTGCCAGTCGTCGTGACGAAGATGTCTCCGGTCGCTGCCGAAGCCTCCATCGTCGTCACTTCATACCCCTCCATCGCCGCCTGCAGCGCACAGATCGGGTCGATTTCGGTCACTAGAACGCGGGCACCTTGGTTACGTAGACTGGCCGCGGACCCTTTGCCAACATCGCCATAGCCGCAGACCACGGCGGTTTTGCCGGCCACCATGACGTCGGTCGCGCGTTTGATTCCATCTACCAGGCTTTCACGACAGCCATAAAGATTGTCGAACTTTGATTTCGTAACGGAATCGTTCACATTAATCGCCGGAACCTTCAAGGTGCCTGCTTTTTGCATCTCATAAAGACGGTGGACACCGGTAGTGGTCTCTTCGGAAAGGCCAAGAACATCTTTCAGGAGTTCCGGGTACTTCTCGTGCATGATCTGCGTTAGGTCGCCGCCATCATCGAGGATTAGATTGGGATGCCAGCCGTTGGGGCCTGTGATCGTTTGCTCAATGCACCACCAAAACTCCTCTTCCGTTTCGCCTTTCCAAGCGAAGACCGGGGCGCCAGCGGCGGCTACAGCAGCGGCGGCCTGATCCTGGGTCGAGAAAATGTTGCAGGACGACCAGCGAATTTCGGCCCCAAGCGCTGTCAAGGTCTCCATCAGGACTGCCGTCTGGATTGTCATGTGCAGACAGCCGGCGATGCGCGCACCCGTTAGCGGTTTGGTGTCGCCATATTCTTCCCGCAGCGCTATCAGACCCGGCATTTCCGTTTCAGCGATAGCTATTTCCTTGCGGCCCCAATCTGCGAGCTCCATATCGGCGACTTTGTAATCGTTGCTGGCTGTCATCAATTTCTCCTTATTTTGTCGCGGCCGTTCGGCGCTCTCGTGTCTTATGATGACCGGCGTATATCAAGCATTCAGTGGGATCGCAAGAGTTATATAAAGAAATCCTTATATAAAATTTGCATAATGAATTCCGCGATTTTTGCGCGATATTACCCTCGACTACGGGTGCTAAAACCGTTCTGCAATTAGTTCAAAGCGTCAAAAACTACTCATTACCATCGTAGTTCCGCTATTATCTACTTGTTCCTCGATGGCCTGGTAGGAACTGCAAGCGCCAGACTGTGTGTTCGTTGACGGTACCGACGAATCCAGCTGCAAGGCGTCTACAGGTGACGAGGAACAAGCCAGTCATGATATCTGTTGAACCCTTCGCCTCGTTTGTTCTACAGCATATCCTGACCGCTATCGATGCCCAGGTCCCGATGGTGGAGCGTCACCCGATGGCCCAGATTTTCAATTAACTCCACCAAACGTCGCGCAACATAGACTGACCGATGGCGTCCCCCGGTGCAGCCGACCGCGATGGTCAGGTAACTTTTTCCTTCTTTCTCATAGCGTGGCAACAGGATGCCCAACATTGACTTCAAATGGCCGAGAAACTCGTTGAAGTCCTGATCGGCAACGATGAAGGCACCTACCTCCGCATCCGTGCCCGAAAGAGGGCGCAGTGCCGCATCATAGTGCGGGTTGGATAGAAATCGTACATCGAAGACTAGATCTGCTTCGCGAGGTAAGCCCTGCCGGTAGGAAAAGGAGGTGACGCTGACATTGAGCTCTATCCGGTCGTCAAGGCCAAAATACCCAGTCACCTGCTCTTTCAGATTACCCAGCGTTGTGCCGGATGTGTCGACTACGGCAGCTGCACGATCCCGCAGCCGTGACAGCAAGCGGCGCTCGAGACGGATACCGTCTGGGACTGGACGATCTTCCGCCAACGGGTGTCGCCGACGGGTCTCGGTGTATCGGCGAAGCAACACGTCATCGTCGCAATCTAGAAATAAGATCCGCATCTCAACCCCTTCATCCCTGACAAACTTGTCCAAAGCATTGAGTGCCGGGTCGACGGCGAAGTCGCGGGTCCGGATGTCGACACCGATTGCTAGGGGTCGCGTCGCGCCGTTGTAACTACCCTGGCGGATGAGGCCAGCAAGCAACGTCAAGGGAAGATTGTCTACCGCTTCATAACCGAGATCCTCGAGTATCTTGAGGGCGGTCGATCGTCCGGCACCAGACATTCCGGTAACTAATACGACAGGCTGTTCCATCGTTAATCCTTTTGCTTCGGCTAATGTTGCAGCTTCCTAACTGACTATATCGAAGCATCCGACGCGAACCGCAAGCCGGATTCTCGCCTGCCTGCTGGACACCCATGGCGAAAGCTGGAGCAAGAATATGGATATGCCTGTTAACGTTGTAACCGTCGGTATTGGCGGGCAATCGGGTGGTGCGCCGAGGGTTGATGGCAAACCCCAGACAAACAACTTCCTGTGTCGGTAGGGGTCTCAACCAGCGGCCTTTTACTTTCGGTGTTCCGCATAGGTCTCGGGAACTTAGGTGATAACTAGTCCACCTTATGGGCGCATTATCATGCGTTCATTTGAAATCAGGCCCGCAGCGCGGTTGATTAGGCGAACGGCAGAATACAATTTGGCCTGTCCCCAAATACCTTGCATGGAATCGTCGGTACCGGCAACACTGACCATTGTACTATGCAGCGTTTGCATCCTATGGGTAGCTACTGCTTTGGCCAAGGTGCGAACTGTTTGCCTAGTTGAAGACCCTGACGTTGATAGGACGAGCCTATACCCTGTCCGTAAATTCGGTCTGGAGTTTCGGTGAGACGTTCATAGACGAGGCGTCCGAGAATTTGCCCGTGCTCGATCATGAACGGCACATCATGGGAGCGAACTTCGAGAACAGCCCGGCTGCCGCTGCCGCCGGCTGCATCGTCGCCGAATCCAGGATCGAAGAAGCCGGCATAATGGACGCGAAATTCGCCGACCAGTGTGTCGTAGGCCACCATCTCCGCTGCATGATCAGCTGGCACGGTGACGGCCTCTCGCGATGCAAGAATATAGAAATCGTCAGGGTTGAGGATGACAGTCGGGTCCTTGCCGCGATAGATCGGCTCCCAAAACTCGACCGGGTCGTACTGCCCTTTACGGTCGATATCGATAAGTCCGGTATTTTTGCGCGCACGAAATCCGACGAGGCCGCTTTTCGGATCGCCTTCCAGATCGACCGTGAATGGAATTCCGTCTTTTAGATCTAGCGAAGAGGGCCCCGCTTCGACCAAGCCGACTTCTTGGTTAAGGCGCCGCAAGGCACGTTCGCTATAGCTGAATCGTCCTTTCTTAAGGCGCAGCTGATTTAGACGCGCGCCTGATCGGACAACGATGCTGAACGTGCGCGGCGAGATTTCGGTGTAAAGTGGCCCGCTGTAACCACCGCGTACCCGGTCAAACTCGACCCCGTTGTCGGTGATCAGGCGTGTAAAGATGTCAAGCCGTCCGGTTGAACTCTTCGGGTTGGCTATTGCTGAGAGACTATTGTCTAGATCGAGCGATTCCTGCAGGGGCACAATGTAGACGCATCCGGTTTCCAGTACAGCGCCATTAGTGATGTCGAGGCCGTGGAGGCCAAACTGTGCGATCTTGTCCTGCACAGTTGCCTTTTCACCCGGCAAGAAGCTGGCCTGGACGCGATGCGCTACAGTGCCTAGGCGTAGGTCGAGGCTGGCAGGCTGTATCTGCGCTTCCTCAATGTCGGTCGCCGCCGAGATGCGGCCCTGGGTGATCAGCTCACGGATCGACTGTGAGGGTAGTACCCCCGTAGTGTGGCTCGTTTCCGCGTCGGTGACGGTGAGTTGTGCTGACTGTTTGTTCATTTCCCCAATGCTCTTTCATAAAGCAGTATATCAGAATTATGTTTTAAAAACAGAATCTTAAACGATATTCTTTTGAGTGGAAATTTGCCGAATTTATCCTCGGAATGTGTAGCGCTAACTTGTTGAATCCGGGATGCATTCGGCTTTTTGCTTGCTTTCTACAAACCTTGCTATCCCATCGTCCACACGCTTCCTGAAACGTCGGACTACCTCTAATGCGTGGGCAGTGTGATGACGAATTTTGCGCCAACCACCCGTTCTTCCTCATCCATTCTGTTCTCCGCCCGAATGGTACCGCCATGCGCCTCGATGATCTGTTTGGAAATTGACAGACCGAGACCAGAGTGGGTCCCGAATTTCTCACCGGCTGGTCGTTCCGTGTAAAAGCGGTCAAAGACGGCTGCCAGCTTGCCTGGTGGAATACCAGGTCCGTCGTCGGACACACTGATAGTGACAGTATTCTGCTCCCGATTTGCGCTGAGCCAAATCACGCCGTCCGGCGGGTTAAAACTTATGGCGTTGCTGATCAGGTTGCGGAAGACTTGCGCTAGACGGCTCTCCAGCGCAGGGACTTGTAGGTCTAATTCCTCCAGCGCATCGATCTCAATCTTTGGGGTGGAGCTACCCATGCTATGCAGGTCTACTAGCATGTGCAGCATATTCCGTAGGTCAATGGTTTCTCGCAATTCGAGGCTTAGTTCGGCATCTAGCCGCGAATAGTCCGAAATGTCGCTGATTAGCCGGTCGAGACGCTGGACATCGTCGAGAATGATCGACATCAAGCGCTTCTGATTCTCGGGATCGTCCACGCGAGATGCCGTCTCGACCGCGCTACGCAAGGAGGTCAACGGGTTCTTAATTTCATGGCTTACATCGGCGGCAAAACGACCAATAGCATCAAGGCGCTGGTAGAGCGCTGCGGTCATCCCCCGAAGCGCCCCGGATAGGTCGCCGATTTCATCGCCACGTCGGGTCATATCTGGAATTTCGACGACTTCGCCACCACTGCCGCGGCGGACCCGCGTGGCGGCTTCCGCCAGCCGGTGAACCGGTCGCGCGATAGTGCCGGCCAGGTAAAATGACAGCAGCACCGTGATGACTAAAGCTCCGGCGAATACTTGCAGTACAATATGCTGGATGTGACGTACGGCTTCTTGAATATCGTATCCGCTCCGCGACAGCATGATTACACCAATTACCTGACGATATCGCTGGACAGGCATTGCCACGGATAGGACGTAGCCGCCGTTACCATCATGTCGAACTACACCGGTTATCTCGCCCGCCAGGGCAAGGCGTGTTTCAGGATAGTCGGAGAGGGATTGCCGTTGTCCTTCGCGATAGGTTTCCAGGTCTGTGCGGGCATGCATCCGTTCGAGTAGCCAATCGATCATCCCCGCGAATTGCACTATCATCGTTGTATCTTCGGGTGGTGGCAGCGATAGGACCCGCACAAGCCGGCTTCTAACGCCAAGGTGGCGGCTGTCTGCGATAATCTCGCCGGAATTCAAGAAAAGCCGCGCTCTTACACTAGCCGCTGCAGTAAGGCGTCGGATCATATCACGGGCGTGATTGACGTTCAGTAGTCGGCGACCGCTTGGCTCGGTTTGAATGGCGCCTTCACCCAGTGCGCCGGCAAAAATTTCTGTCTGTGTGCGGAGAGCTTCGAGCTCCGTTTCGATCAGGCCGTCTCGGTAGGGGCCGAGATATAGGAGGCCGCCGACGGGAATTATCAGCGCTAAAATGTTGATCGCTAGAATACGTCGGGTTAATGGCGAGAAGATAAGTCGCCGCTGTCGCTTGGGCGGTGCAACGCCTGCGGCGTTCTGCCGTTCTTGGTTTTCCAGTTTACTGTCTTTCGGTGACGTCATATCCACATAATTTTAACGCCAGTTTGCCGAATCGCCTCGTTAAAAACGCCGCTTTGGTCACTTGGGCTAATTATCCCGATACCGATAACCGATGCCATACAACGTTTCGATTTCGCCAAACTCAGTGTCGATCTCGCGAAATTTCTTGCGCAGCCGCTTGATATGGCTGTCGATAGTCCGGTCGTCTACATAGATGCTTTCGCCGTAAGCGGCGTCCATCAACTGATCGCGGTTTTTCACGTGCCCGGGATATTGCGCCAATGCGCGCAGCAGCAGGAACTCGGTGACGGTGAGTTGCACAGGGTTTTCCTGCCAAGTGCACAGATGTCGCTCCGGGTCGAGCAATAGGTCACCGCGAACTAGTGTTTCCTCATGCGAGTCTGCTGATGTGTTAGTGGCAGCCTCGACCCGTCGCATCAAAGCCCTTATGCGCTCAATCAGTAAGCGTTGCGAAAAGGGTTTCTTGATGTAGTCGTCGGCGCCCATGCGGAATCCGAGCAGTTCGTCAATCTCGTCATCCTTTGATGTCAAGAAAATTATTGGTAACTCACTCGTCCGCCGAAGGTTCTGTAGTAGTTCCATGCCATCCATACGGGGCATTTTGATGTCGAGAATGGCTAAATCGACAGGCTGTTGACCAATGCCTCGAAAGGCTTCTTCACCATCTTTGTATGTCTTGACGCTATAACCCTCGGTCTCCAATGCGATAGACACAGATGTCAGGATATTTTGGTCGTCATCGACCAACGCTATCGTTCTGCGCATTAGATCTCCTTCTTGGCGCGACGTAATCATAATGAACGCTTTTCCACAAATTAAGTAGATTTCAAAGTCAATGCCATAATTTCATGCAGATATGGCGCGAATGAGGCGATGTCGCGTCTCTATAAAGGCACAACTGCGTTTGTTGAAAACTGGATTGTGCGGCGATATGTCCTCTCGCCAATGCTTTCTTAGGGTTTATTGCTGTCTGGGCAGCTCTGTTACGATGGCACAAATAAACCAACGATGACCTTAAAGCCTTCCTATCCCCTGATCGGCGCGTTGCTTGCGGCGCTTTCGGCGATTGCCCTCGCGGCTTACGTTGCGTGGCAAGTCACTCGGCCCGTGCCAGCAGCCACTGTCGGCGATAGTGCTAGTTTGGCTGTTGCCGGGCAGATTGCAATCGGTGGTCCCTTTGCCTTGACCGATCATAAGGGACAGTCCGTTACCGACGCGAATTATCGCGGTAAGCTGATGCTCGTCTACTTCGGATACGGATTCTGTCCGGATATCTGTCCCACAGAATTGCAGAATATCGCCGTTGCTCTCGCTGAAATGGGTAGTAAAGCGATGGAAGTACAACCAATTTTCATCACGGTTGACCCGGAGCGGGATACGGTACCGTTTCTGGCCGAATACGTCGAAAATTTCCATTCGCGATTGGTTGGACTGACAGGTCCTCGACCAGAAATCGAAAAGGTAGCAACCGCCTATCGAGTCTATCATACGCGCTCGAAGACCAGTTCCGACGATGAAGACTATCTTGTCGATCACACTGGTTATGTCTATTTGATCGGTCGTGATGGAGCGTTTTTGACAATGTTCCGTGGGGGTTCTGACCCAAAAAAAATGGCACAGACGATCGCTAGCTATATAGATGGAAAGGTTTAGCAGGAATTTTCGGTAAATCTGATAAGGGTTTGATTGACGCATCGTATTACACCGGTTTAGGCTCGCTGAACTTTGGAAACAGGCGCTAACAGCGCTACTAAACGGATACCAGATCAAGTGGAGACCCCCATGGCGCAGGTGAACATGAAAGCTGTTGATTCCGTACCTGTGAGCTTGTCGTCACGGCTTGCTGCGGCGGCTATTGCAGCACTTTTAGGAAGTTTCATACTGATTGGCGTAGGGTTCGCCAATTCCGACGTAATTCACAACGCCGCGCACGATTCACGCCATAGTTTCGCATTTCCCTGCCACTAGCCGATCATGATCAGCCGGGTTCTGATCATCGCGATCGTTTCAGGGCTCGCTGCCGGTATAGTTGTCACGGGTGTGCAACTGCTGCGGGTGGTGCCGTTAGTTAAGAAGGCAGAGATATATGAATCGGAGCCCAGGGTTGAGGCTCACACCCACGATAAGAATCAGCAGGGCACACATGACCATGATGTTTGGGCTCCCAAAGATGGTGTTGAGCGGACAGCATTCACACTTCTGGCGAATGTGTTGACAGCAGTTGGCTTCGGTTTCTTGCTGAATGCAGCACTGACGCTGTACGGACGCGCGATCACCTTTAAGAAAGGTGTCGTTTGGGGTGTGGCTGGGTTTTCAGTTTTTGCATTGGCGCCAGGAATTGGGATGCCACCGGAACTTCCCGGGATGCAGGCTGCTGGACTATTCGAACGAAAAGCGTGGTATTTTGGGACCATATTTGCCACAGGTGCAGGGCTGGCGATGATTGTGTTCATCGGACGATCGGTATTTTGGGCGCTTGGAACAATCTTGATTATAGTGCCGCATGTGATCGGGGCGCCGCATCCAGCGGAGATGGGCGGCAGCACGCCTCCTGAACTGGCGGCAATGTTTGTGACCGCTTCGCTGCTGACAACAGCCGTACTCTGGATTGTGTTAGGAGGAGTTAGTGGCTATTTGCATCAGCGATTCGCAAATACGGGGTAACAGTGGCTTATGCAGCAAATCGAGATGCCATTACTAGGGATGACTGCATATACAGAAAATTTTTCTAGACGGTTGTTCTTGATGGAAGATCGTATCTTTATCCCGGACCTAAGGCGATGGCAGATTTGTTAACCACGAGATGGGTGGTTGGAAGCATTTGATAACGTTGCGGAACAGGTAACAGGATTAGCGTTTAGTAAAATCGTATCGCGGCGTGTCTACATGAGGTGACAATTTTGGTAAAATTAAATTACCCAGGCGCGGCAACGCGTCGCGGCTAAAAAAGGCCTGAACCGTGTTTCACGGTTGATTTCTTTTAGGGCGCGCCGATATTTTCCTGCTAATAAGAACCATTGGGAAACGGGGCAGCAGAATTGGATATACGGCCGCTGCATTCAGTAACCGAGGGGCGTTCGGAGGAAACACTAGGTGTCACAAATCAGCAAATTCGGGCTGGACCATCACGGCGTTATAAATCCTGCCGCGACTCACTGGAATCATGGCGCGGAGCGACTATACGAAGATACGGTGAGGCTTGGTCTTGGAGTTATCTCAGAAGGTGGTGCCCTCGTTGTCGAAACGGGCAAATACACTGGTCGCTCAGCGAACGATAAGTTTATAGTCGAAGAGAATTCGAGCCGCGACAATATCTGGTGGGGGCCGATCAATAAACCGATTGCCTCGAAGAATTTCGATTCCATGCGCATCAAAATGCTGGCCTACTATCAGAGCCGAGAGCTTTATGTGCAGGACGTATATGCCGGCGCCGATCCGCAATTCCGTTTGTCGGTGCGGGTGATCACTGACAGCCCGTGGCACAGCCTGTTCGTGCGCAATATGTTTATCGAAGTCCCGGCTGCCGAAATCCCAGATTTCGTGCCTGAGGTGACGATACTGCACGCACCTATGATGAATTCTGATCCGGCCGTCGATGGCGTCAACTCGGAAGCTTTCATCATGATGAATTTCGGCGAACGGATGATGCTGATTGGTGGTACCCGCTATGCTGGAGAGATAAAAAAATCAATTTTTGGCTATCTGAACTACCTGCTGCCGGAGCGCGGCGTGCTGCCGATGCATTGCTCGGCTAATATTGGCAGCGATGGTGCGGCGAGTATCTTTTTCGGTCTGTCTGGCACCGGAAAGACGACATTGTCGGCCGACGGGACCCGAGCCTTAATAGGCGATGATGAACACGGCTGGTCGGACAATGGCATATTCAATTTTGAAGGTGGCTGCTACGCAAAGGTGATTAACCTGTCGGAAGAAGCCGAACCGGAAATTTATGCCACGACTAAACGGTTCGGTACGGTATTGGAGAATGTCGTGATCGACCCAGTCACCCGTATGCCAAATTTTGACGATGGTTCTTTGGCAGAGAATTCTCGCGCTTCGTATCCGATCAATTTCATTGAGAACATCGTGCCCGAAGGCATGGGTGGTCAGCCGGCTAATGTGGTGATGCTGACGGCCGACGCATTCGGTGTTCTACCGCCAATCAGCCGGCTTTCAGCTGATCAGGCGATGTATCATTTCCTTTCCGGGTACACGGCGCGTGTTGCTGGGACCGAGCGGGGTGTTACGGAACCACAGGCAACCTTCTCGACTTGCTTTGGTGCGCCGTTCATGCCACGCCATCCCTCTGTTTATGCCAAGATGTTGGGCGAAAGAATAGCCAAGACGGGCGCTAAATGCTGGTTGGTTAACACCGGCTGGTCCGGCGGCGCTTATGGCACTGGCTCGCGAATGAAAATTGCCCATACGCGTGCCATGGTGCGCGCGGCGCTGGATGGTCGTTTGACGGAAGTGGCAGGGTCGCCAGATCCAAATTTTGGCCTGCTTGTCCCGTCGGCATGCCCGGACGTGCCGGCGGATGTGCTGCAGCCGCGTACCACCTGGCAAGATAAATCGGCCTACGACACCATGGCTGGCGAATTGCGAGGGCGCTTCGAAGACAACTTCAAACAGTTCGAAGAATATGTAGACGATGGTGTGAAAGAGGCAGGTATCTACAAAGCGGCCTGACGTGATTTAAATGATGTGCTGTGCCAAGGCGACGATGGTGATATAGCGGGCTACTTTGCCGATGGCGACCAACGCAATGAAGATTGGGAAGCGCACGCCGAGTACCCCGGCAGCGAAGGTTAGCGGGTCGCCGACGATTGGTAGCCAGGCGAGAAGCAGAGACCACAGACCGTAACGGTGGAACCGTTCGGTCGCTAGTGTAAGCATGGCTGGCTTTATCGGAAACCAACGTTGATCGCGCCAATGCAGGCAGTATCGGCCTAGTATCCAGTTGACGATGCTGCCTAGCGTGTTGCCAGCGGTCGCAACTGCAACCAATAACCAGATATCAAACCCCTCTGCCTTACTTAGGACGGCAAGTGCGACTTCTGACGAGACGGGGATAAGTGACGCGGCTAGGAAGGCAGTTGCAAATAGGCCTAAATAGCCAGATTCAAGCACCGGATCGGCTTAGCGCAGTTGCAGGTGCATTAAAGGCAACGGATTGCGTATTGACTGGATGGTTCGCTGATAGGCTGCGGGCAAAAAACTATAATCAAGTGGTTCCAGGCCCTTGAGGTACGGTGACACCTATCATGCAGTCTCGGGTAACTAGCTCTGTCAAGTCTGCCTCGCTCATACCGTCAGTTCCATCGGGACGCATGGGCAGCACCATATAGCGCATGTCCGCCGTGCTGTCGTGCACCTTGATCTCGACATCTTCGCTGAGCGGTGTGCCGAATTCGCACAGAACAGCTCGAGGTTCGCTGATTGCTCGCCGTCGATAATTCCGCGACTTGTACCAGTCCGGAGGAATGCCGAGCAGAAGACGCGGATAACAAGAGCATAGCGTGCAGACAATTAGGTTGTGGACTTGAGGTGTGTTCTCCATGACCAAGATCGGAATAGGGCCAATATCCATACCGATCGCCTTGGCGGCACCTTTACTGTCAGCGATGAGGTGATCTTTGAACCTGTTATCCGACCATGCGCGGGCAACAAGTTCGGCACCCCGTGCCGGTGTGATCGAATCCATAAAATCGATCTCTGCGCGTAATTCGTCAGCCGAAATGATGTTTTTCTCAATCAGCAACTGGCCTACCGCAATCTGCATAATTTGGTGATGAGTCAGCAGTGTTTCTTCCAGGTCCGGCTGTGGCGGGTGATGGTGCAGCGGATCGGAATCGTATATGCCGTGATCGTGGTGATAGTCGCCGCTCATGTTGTCCTCACAATTTTTCCGGGACGAGCCAGTGTTCGTAAATCTCTATTTCAGCCTTGTCCTGGGGGGCACCCGCATAGTTCGGCCATATGTCGGTTTGCTTAAACTGAACTCTGTAAAGGGGACCTTTCGGCCCATCGTAGATCCCATAAGCCAACTGCTCCGGATTCCGAAAGTTTCCGCAATAGTGCACTATGGTTCCCGACTTTCCGCGACAGTAGAAGGGTGTGCGGCAGTGACCCGGCGGAAATGCCCGACGGACCCGGACCGTATCACCCACATTGTAGCGAGCGATCATATTGGCTTGTTCCCCTGGTGCGCCTCAACTTCAGCCATTTTGCGGCCTAGCTCGTCGACGCCAAGGATTTTTTTTTCCAGAAGAATATTCGTCATCGCCGCCATCCAGCGTTCATAGTAGTTGTACCGGTTGTAAGCGTCCGCGCCGAGATCTTCGATTGCACGGCGTAGCTCGTCGACCGAGAGTAAATTTCGTTTCTCGTCGGACAGTAGTGAGCGGATGGCGTCGACACGCTTTTCCCACGGCTCCGATATATGTTCCTTAATTTCCATGGGACCGTCTTCCAGTCCGCCCATGTCGTGATGTCGCCGTCGGTCGGTCATTACTCGCACCTCTATTGTCAGTATGGTACCGGGTCGAGTTACGTGCAATATGGTTGATGGGTGCTCAACAATTTCTGAGTTCTGCATCGATTTCGTCAGGTACAGGTGTGTAATGTTTTGTGGTCACTAAGTTGGCCATCACAGCTTCCGGTCCTCCGGCCACTTCAATTAGAGCTTTCTGTGCGGCATTGGCCTGTGCGTCCACCGCTTCTGGATTGAGGATGCCCCGCAGCGACGCATCATACTCTCGTATAATATCGGTGTAGTCGGCGTGCTCTGCCAGATTTGTTGTCTCCTCAGGGTCGGATTCCAAATCAAACAGTTCCGGCTCAAAACCGGCATAGTGAATGTATTTATAGCGTCCCTTTCGGATCATGAAAGAACCTGACGGTGATCCAGCTGCATGATACTCGCTGAAAGCGATCCGGTCCGGATCGTCAGCCGCGTTTGCTAAATCGATCAACGAACGGCCAGGGAGTTTTTCCGCATGGCCATTCGCCGCGCCGGCTGCTTGGACTATCGTCGGATAGAAATCAACTAGACTAGCCGGTGTGTGGCTTGTTTTGCCTGCGGGAATGTCCGTCCCGGCAACAATCAGGGGCACGCCGCTCGCCTCTTCGTAGTGGTTTGATTTTCCCCATAAACCTCGTGCTCCGGCATTGTCGCCATGATCTGAGGTATAGAGCACTCGCGTATTCGCTGCGGCGCCACTTTTCTCGAGTGCGCTGAGGACCTGGCCTACCATTGCGTCCATGAAACTGCATAGGCCGAGATAGGCGGCAAAGGCAGTGCGATGCTGCGTGTTGGTTGCGTCGCCGCGGGCGTTGCTGTGTACATAGTTTTCCATCCACGGATGGTGTTCGTAATCCGTATGATGGTCAAACTTTTGCATTGGCATCTGGTCAACTGGATAAAGGTCGAAGAATTCGTTCGGCGCGATTAGAGGATAGTGCGGGGTAACAAAGCTGACGAACAGCACCCACGGGTCGTCTCGTGTTGCTGCGTCTTGCACCCAGTCGGCTGCCAACTGCGAGACCTTACGGTCGTACCGTGTGTATTCGCTTTCGCCGCGACCGGCATTCAGCACGACACCTGCGGCGCCGCCGCCCTTTTTTTTAGGTGGTGGCGTGAAGTCTGGGAACTGGTTGCGGATTGAGAGGTGAATCATACCGACCCCATCTTTGATATGCATCGGAATATGCTGTTTGTCGAAGCCGGTAGGGTCTGTTTCGAGACGATAATGAAGCTTGCCAATCGAGTCGCAGCGGATGCCCTTCGCCTGCAGTTTGTGCCCCCAACTCTCGACCCTGCCGTCATAAGCGATCGAGTTGTCCCAATATCCGATGTTATGAACGTAACGACCGGTAGCAAAACTAGCCCGCGCCGGTACACAGATTGGGCAGTTGGTATACGCCCGGTCGAATCGGGTGCCACGGGCCGCAAGTTGATCGAGATGCGGTGTCTTGGCCAGAGGGTGGCCTGCAACCCCGAGCATCTTTGGATTGTGTTCGTCCGACATGATGACGAGGAGATTTTGTGGCTTCATTTTAGGGTCCCTCACATTGGCGTGCGCCGCGGCGCTTATAGCTATGGAATTCCCCAAGGCACGCTAGCAAATTGGTAGTCATTTGAGTAAGCGATTACGCGAAGCTTCGTAAGCATATTTCAGTTCGAGTGGCAACTGCTTGTAGCTTCATAGCCATCGTCTTGAAAGCCTTTTGAAGCTGCTATTCTAGCGGGTTCATACAGTTGTTTTTGTAGGCCGGACGCTCGGTCAGGCGCTGGTACCAGGCTTCCAGATTTGGCATGGACGGCCGTTGGTCCGCGGCCACCAGTTTGAACCAGCGGAACGCTTGCGGGCCGACCGGGATGTCGCCCATGGTCAGAGTGTCACCAGCAATGTAGTTACGCCCTTTTAGATGCTTGTCGAGCATCGACCAAAATTTGCAGCCTTGCTCGATGCCAGCTTTGATCTGATCTAGGTCGCGGTCTTCCGGCTTGGTCCGGACTAGACCCCAAAAGACGATGCGCATGAACGAATTGACCACGTTCAGCTTCCAGTCCATCCAGGTGTCGGCGGTGGCTCGGGCGTGCGGGTCATCGGGCCAAAGTGAGCCCTGGCCATATTTTTGCGCAATATAGCGAGTGATCGCGTTAGACTCGAACATCGTGAAGTCGCCGTCCACTAGGGTAGGTACAAGACCCATAGGGTTCATGGCGAGATATTCCGGCGTGTCGTTGCCGCCGAACTTCCCGCCCACATCAACCTGCTCGTATTCCAGACCCAGTTCGTCTGCTGCCCAAAGCGGTTTCATGACGTTGCCGGACGTCCGGCGCCCAATAATTTTAAGCATGTTGCGGTTTTCCCTACTTGGTGCTGCAATTCAAAATAAATATTTCTATTTAGCACGAACCGTTATTCGGCAATCTTTGATTTAAGGTGTCGGTCAAGCGCTCATATCGGTGATACTATTGCGGTCTATACCAACGGATTCCGCGGAAATCAGCAATTCTTCCCAAGTCGTGTCGTCTATCGGGATGCCGTTTGTTTCCCGCTCCGCCTTCATGATTTGTTCCGGTTCACCTGGTACCAGGACGGGTTTATCCGGATCGATGGGTGTCGACGCTTTCACCCACTTCAAGGTTGCGTCCAACTCCTCTGCGTAGAAAGAGTTATCGACCAATTTTGACGGATCGATGATGATACTCAGCATGCAGTTTATTATCGCGTCGTTCTGGGATAGCGTTTCGCCGCGCATGGTCTGACCACCCGACAGAATGCCGGCCAAGAGCTCGTTCATTAACGCCAGCCCGCCTCCCTTATGCTGGCCAAATGGCATTACTGCACCCGGCGGGTCGCTATACATAACGTTTGGGTCAGTAGACGGTTTACCTTCGGAATCCAGCAAAATGTCCTCGGCGACTTGGTCGCCTTTGTTTCTGGCGACCCGGACTTTGCCCATGGCGATGACGCTAGTTGCCATATCCAGTATCGTCATTGGACTGTCATCCGTGGCGGGCAGGCCGACCGTGTAAGGGTTGGTGACGTATCGCGCTTCTGTGCCGCCATAGGGTGCCACCAACGGGCGCCTTCCCATCACATTGGTATGGTGCATTGAGACGAACCCTGCTCGCGCGCATTGCTCTGCCCAGGCACCGATGCGACAGAGATGGAAAGAATTGCGCGTGGCGATGATGGCGACGCCATATTCCCTGGCCCGTGCAATGCCGATATCCATTACTTGCTCGCCGACCACCTGGCCGTAGCCTGAATTGCCGTCCATGACGACCAGGGCAGCACTGTCGACTACGATCTCTGCTTCAGCGTTGGGGTTCAAGGTGCCGCTGTGCACGCATTCGATATAACGCGGCAGCATGCCCACACCGTGGCTGTCATGTCCCATCAGATTGGCCATGACCAGGTTATCGGCTACCTGCTGCGGTTCCCGCCCTTTGCTGCCAGCATGACTGCAGATTTCGGTAATGATGGTGTGTAGCCTATCGTGGTTGACGTGTCTGGACATGTGGTTGCGCTGTCTCCTTTTAAAAAGCGGCCGGGGTTGATCTTTAGCGCCGGTAACGCAGGGATAAATCGAGTAGATTTCAATAGAAGCAGACGTTAGTGCGCATCGTCCCAATTGTCGCCGACGCCGGAATCAACGATCAATGGCACATCCAATTCTAGACGCGGTGCGGTGGCGCCCTCCATGATTTCTGTGACGGTTTCGATGGTGCGATCGACCTGATTTTCTGGTACCTCAAACAGCAATTCATCATGCACCTGCAGTAGCATTTTTGCGGAGAGCTGTGCATCGTGGAGCGCATTTGGAACACGGATCATCGCGCGTTTGATGATGTCTGCAGCTGAACCTTGAACTGGCGCGTTGACCGCTTGCCGTTCGGCGTAGTTGCGGCGCATGTGGTTCTTGTCGTTGATTTGCGGTAAATGGATGCGGCGACCAAAAATAGTTTCGACGAAACCGGTGCGACGGCACTGCTCGCGAGCAGATTCCATATAGTCTTTGATGCCTGGGAAACGCTCGAAATAAGACGCGATATAGTTCTTAGCTTCGCCTTGCGGGATAGACAGTTGTCTCGCCAGGCCGAAGGCACTGATGCCGTAAATAATACCAAAGTTAATTGCCTTAGCGTTACGCCGGACGATCGGATCCATGTCTTCGATGGGCACCTCGAACATTTCGCTTGCCGTCATCGCGTGAATGTCGAGCCCGTTTCGAAAAGCCTCCACTAGCGTGTCGATCCTGGCGATATGGGCAAGTACGCGCAGCTCAATTTGGCTGTAATCGAGCGAGACCAACTTGTAACCTGGCGCCGCAATGAAAGTCTGGCGGATGCGTCTGCCTTCTTCGGTGCGTATAGGGATATTTTGTAGGTTGGGGTCGGTCGAGGCCATGCGGCCGGTCTGCGCTCCAGTCATCGCGTAGGAGGTATGGATGCGTTTAGTATCCGAGTTCACCTGCTCGACCAAGGAATCGGCGTAAGTGCTCTTCAGCTTCGCGAATTGACGCCAATTGACCACTTTCAGTGGCAGATCGTGACCCTCGGCGGCCAAATCCTCCAGTACCCGGGCGTCAGTGCTGTAGGCGCCGGTCTTGGTCTTTTTGCCGCCTGGCAGGGACATCTTGTCGAAGAGAATTTCGCCTAGCTGCTTTGGAGAACCGATATTGAATTCTTCGCCGGCCAGTTCGTGGATTTCGCTCTCCAAATCGTCCATCCGCTGGCCAAAATCTTTACTGAGATTGCGCAGCGCTGCTGGATTGATCAGTACGCCTTCGCACTCCATCGTCGCAACAACCGGGATCAGCGGCCGCTCGATCGTTTCGTAGAGGGTCGTCATGCGTTCCTCGACGAGGCGCGGTTTCAGCAGCCGGTGCAACCGGAGGGTTATGTCAGCATCCTCTGCTGCGTAGTCGCAGGCAGTTTGCAGCGGGACATAGTCAAAAGTTACCTGATTCTTGCCGGTGCCGGCGACGTCCTTGAAGCTGATGCAGTTATGGTCGAGATGCAGTTTTGCCAATTCGTCCATGCCGTGCCTATTGCGCCCGCCATCGAGCACGAATGATATCAATATCGTGTCGTCGACCGGATTGATGGCGATGCCGTAGCGAGACAACAACAGCGTGTCGTACTTGATGTTGTGGCCAACCTTGAGGACCGCAGGGTCTTCCAGCATGGGTTTCAGGATCTCGATCGCATTATCTAGAGCAATTTGGTCTGGCAGCAGGCCATTGGCTGCGCGGTCATCATCTTCTGAGCCATCGCCTAGGTTGAGCGAGCCCTGATCGTTTGAGCCTTTATGGGCGAGCGGAATATAGCAGCCATTGCCTGGCGCCACCGACATCGAGACGCCGACTAGTTCCGCCTGCATTGCGTCAAGTGATGTCGTTTCCGTATCGACCGCGACGACGCCCAGTCGGGTCGCCTCCGAGACCCAGCGTGCAAGCGCACTTTCATCCTGTACAAGTTCGTAGCTAACTTTGGTAGGGATGCTATCCGCTGTTCTTTCACCGGAGTCGGCAAGTCGGCTTTCTAAACGCGCGACGATCGATTTAAACCCTTGTTCACGCAGGAACGGCAGTAAGGTTTCTGGCTCCCGTTCCTGAACGGCAAATGAATTGAGCAGTCGTTCGACTGGCACGTCATCCTTTAGGAGAACGAGCTCTCGGCTGAGCCGCGCGATTTCGGTGCCTTCGTGGACTAGCCCTGATAGCTTAGACTTGATGCTGTTCAGTAACCGCCACGCAATCGTATTTGCGACGATTTCGTGGCCGGCGCGCGCCAGATTGTCCAACGTTTCAGCATTAACGGAATAGTTTCCAGATTTCCCTTTTTTCCCGCCGGGTAGTGATTGCTCTTCAAAGAGGACTTGGCCAAGCTCTTTCGGAGAGTTGATTTTGAATGGGTGGCCGCTGATCTTGAAAATATTTGCTTCTAATTCTTTTTGCTCTAGTTCAGCCTTTTCTTTCCACCCATCGGGATCAGAAGCCTCTTCAAGCAAGTTTTCGAGACTGCCATATTTTTGAATGAGCTGTGATGCAACAGCTTCACTGACCCCTTTGATGCCAGGAACATTATCAACGGAGTCGCCCGCCAAGGCCTGGACATCGACCACCTTGTCCGGTGTAACCCCAAAACGTTCGACGACACCCTCCGGTCCGGTTTCCCGGTTCTTCATGGTATCGACCATCAGGACCTTGTCGGTGACTAGCTGCATCAGATCTTTGTCAGAAGACACGATGGTCACGTAAGCGCCTTGTTCTCGCGCCTGGCGGGCATAGGTTGCAATGAGATCGTCAGCCTCGAAGCCTTCCATCTTCACCGCCGGTACGTTGAATGCCTCGACCAGTTTGTTGATGATCGCGAATTGGGGGATAAGATCGTCTGGTGGAGGTGGACGCTGCGCCTTGTATTCAGGATAAATATCGCTCCGGAAGGTTTTGCGCGCTGCGTCGAAAATGACCGCGATATGGTCCGCGTCGGTATCGTCAAGTAGCTTTAGCAGCATGTTGGCGAAGCCATAGACGGCGTTGACCGGCGTGCCGTCCGGCCGTGTCATCGGCGGCAAGGCGTGGAATGCACGAAATATGAACCCGGACCCGTCAATCAGATAGACGTGCTCGGGATTTGTTTTGGCCTGATCCACAATGTCCTCCGGCTCCGGACAGTTGCCCGGGAAGTTAGTGTGTGGCCGAGGGCGTCACGCCTTCCTTCAGCTCAAATCGTCGGTCGCAGTAGGGGCATTCGACGAACCGCTTGTCTCCCATATTAAGAAAGACACGCGGGTGTCCTCCCGCCCCACCATCGCCATCGCAGGCGACCCGTATTGTCTCTACTTCGACGATCTCGGGTGGTTCTATGGCCATCTAATACTCTTCTCTTGGGAGATTGACCGCGCCGACCGGCGGATGATACCCAAGGAGCACAAACAATCAATGTGGTTTCGTCTAAAATAGCGACGTTACAGAATTCGGTCGATCGGGGGTGCCGGACGGAACCGGGAGTAAGCTCTTTGGGGTTTCGGACCCTCACGACGCTCGTCCTCTGCCTGTTTTTGGCAGGCGCCTGTGCGCCGACGGTCGCGCCGCGGGGATTCGGTCACCACGAACCCATGCTCACCGATGACTACATCCTTACTTCGGATGGAACGAAACTGCCCCTGCGTTTCTGGCTACCCAACGGCTCAATCAAGGCAGTCATGCTTGGCTTGCATGGATTCAATGACTATTCGAAAAGCTTCGAACATCCGGCAAAAAACTGGACGTCAGCGGGATTTGCGGTCTACGCCTTTGATCAGCGCGGTTTTGGCGCAGCACCGCATCATGGATTTTGGCCCGGCAGTAAGGCGCTGACTAGTGATTTGGTGGCGGTAAGCCAACTGCTGCGCAACCGCCACCGGGACGTGCCCCTATACGTCGTTGGGGAAAGCATGGGGGCGGCGGTGATCCTGGCCGCCTATGGCAACGATGACCAGCCGGAGGTGGACGGCGTCATTCTTTCTGCCCCAGCGGTCTGGTCGCGCGATCACATGCCGTTCTATCAGCGTTGGGCGTTATGGCTGGGCGTTCACACGGTGCCATGGATGAAGCTGACGGGACAGGGTCTTGAAATCCGAGCCTCGGACAACGATGACATGCTGAGTGCGTTGAGCCGCGATCCGCTGGTAATCAAAGAGACCCGAATTGACGCACTATATGGTCTTACCAACCTGATGGGCCAGGCAATGGCATCGGCGAATAAAATGGATGCCCGCGCCTTGATACTGTCCGGCAGGGAAGAGCAGTTGATCCCTGAATCTGCCCGCAGGGCCCTCCTCGCTCGTTTACCAAAGAATGGCCGATGGAGTTACGCGGAGTACAATTCTGGCTTCCATATGCTAATGCGGGATCTGAATGCTGGACTGGTGCTCAATGACATTGCCGCATGGGTTGCCTTGCGGCACGCTGCAGCCGAAACGGTGGTACGGCCCGTTTCGTCAGATGAATATATGCTGCAGTCAAATCGCTATGGCGCCCGACGCTGAGCTGTCCTATATAGGTTGCCGCAGCGCCAGTAGCTCAGCTGGATAGAGCGTCGCCCTCCGGAGGCGAAGGTCAGGGGTTCGAATCCTCTCTGGCGCGCCAGTGTTTTCTGTAAGTTATTTGGAAATAAAATTAATCCTTTATTTTCTAGCAACCACACACCTAAGGGTGCTGAGTAACGCCATGACGTATTTTTGGGTTGTGGAGGCTCAATCTATAGCATTCGTGCGCGACTATCGACCTTTGTCCGTTTCACTATGTGATGGGTTTTTCCCACCGAGCCCTTATCCATTTAAAGGAACGAGCATATGTTAACGTATCGAAAGCCGGTCTGCGTGAATTTGTGTGTGGTCTGGCAATAGAGCTCTTAGCCGAGAATATTAGTCTTAACGCTTTTGCTCCCGGTGCAATTAATATTGAACGCAGCACACTGTCGGTGCCCGTTCTCCCAGTTGCATAAAATGAATGCCGCTCCACCGGATGGGTTTGGTTATTGAAATTTCTGCCATGGTTTGACTTCTGGCTGGCACGCTAGGCGGCTTTATCAGGGGACAACACATCTATATCGACGGCAGAACGCGCGTGAGCGAGTAGTGTGACGATGACCATGACGGCAGCTAACGGGCATGGCCAATGTAAAAAAAGTACTCATAGCGTTTATAAAAATAAACGCTATGAGTAACGTGGCATTTTCATTTAAGTTTTTCTTGAGATTGTTGTTCTAGATTTTGTAAGA
>CAYYUG010000055.1:0-32043 GCA_964474755.1 uncultured Rhodospirillaceae bacterium
TTCCTGCAGGGTACCCCGGGATAGGCAAGAAGCAGGATCGCGTGTGCCGTTTATAGCCGATTGCGAACCTAGTTCTTGAGTTAAAGACATCCTATTTTGCGTCGCTGTTCCCGCCCGGCTAGGTTGACGCCCAATCACGAGCGTGTAACGGAGCGGAATTCATGTCGGAACAGGCATCACTGATCATTCGCGGTGGGACGGTCATCGATGGGTCGGGGGGTAACCCGGTCGAGGCGGATGTTGCGGTACACGACGGTACGATAGTGGCGGTGGGCAAAGGTCTACCGAAGGGTGAACAAGAAATCGACGCGGCTGGCAAGCTGGTCACACCGGGATTCGTTGACGTGCACACCCACTACGATGCCCAGGTTACCTGGTCGAACCACATCACACCCTCCTCTTGGAACGGGGTGACGACCCTGATGATGGGCAATTGTGGTGTCGGGTTTGCCCCCTGCAAGCCGGAACAGCGCGATATTCTGATCGAGCTAATGGAAGGCGTAGAAGATATCCCGGAGGTCGTGCTGACCGAAGGGCTGCCTTGGAACTGGGAGAGCTTTGAGGACTACCTCGATGCGCTCGACGCGCGGCAATACGATTTGGATGTGGTGACGCAAGTGCCGCACGCGGCGGTTCGCACCTATGTGATGGGTAAGCGGGCTTTGGCGCAGGAACCGGCCAACGCCGAGGACCGCTTCAAGATGGCGAAGATCGCCGCCGCTGGTATACAGGCTGGCGCGCTCGGTTTTTCCACCTCACGCACGATCAACCACAAAACCTTGGCTGGTGCTCATACGCCAACTCTACGCGCCGAGGCAGACGAACTGATCGAGATCGGTGCGGCGGTTGGCGCAACTGAATCTGGCTGGCTTCAGGTTATTTCCGATTTTGACGACCCGGAGGCTGAGTTCGAAATGCTGCGCCGCATTGTGCGCGCTGCCGGCCGGCCGATGACCATTACGATTCTACAGCGCGATGCGCGGCCTGAGGGCTGGCGCGATCTGTTGGACCGGATCGCATTGGCAAATGCGGACGGGCTGCCGATATTCGGTCAGGTACTGACAAGGCCGACTGGTATTATGCTCGGCTTCGAGATCTCGCAGAACCCATTCATCAACCGGCCGAGCTGGAACTTGATCGCCGACTTACCGCTGGACGAGAAGCTGGAACGGCTGCGTCAGCCGGACTTCCGAAAGCAGCTCTTTTCTGAGACTAATCCAGATGACCGGCTCGCTAACCGGGTATCCAACTGGGAGCGTATTTTCCCGTTGGGCGATCCGCCAAATTACGAACCTGGACCGGAAGACAGCATTGCCGCCAAGGCCTCTCGCGCCGGTGTAGACCCGGCGGAGTTCACCTACGACCTGTTGCTGGAGAATGACGGTAAAACGATCCTTTACCGGCCCCTCAGCAACTACAGCTATGGTAATCTTGATACGGTGCAGGAAATGTTTTGCCACCCCAACTCATTGGTCGGGTTGGGTGATGGCGGTGCCCATGTTGGCATCCTGTCCGATGCGAGCGCCATCACTTACATGCTGACCCACTGGACCCGTGATCGCACTCGCGGTGAGAAAATTCCTCTGCCATGGGCGATTAAACGGCTGAGCAGCGACAACGCTGCGGCCATTGGTCTTAAAGACCGCGGGCTGGTTCTACCGGGCTACAAGGCAGACCTCAACGTTATCGACTACGACCGTTTGAAACTGTGTCCGCCACAAGTCGCATATGACCTGCCGAACGGCGGCCGGCGCCTGCTGCAGAGAATCGAGGGCTATGACGCTACCATCGTCTCCGGCACGCCGGTGCAAATTGGCGGTGAGGAGACTGGAGCCCTGCCGGGGCGACTAGTGCGCGGAGCCAAGAGTACGGCTTAAAGGCACTTAAAAATTGATGCGTTGAAAAAAGGGGTAATTCGGCATGATGCGGCAGGTTTTCAATTCTATTCTTGAGACCGTTGGCAACACGCCGGTGGTGCGCATCAACAAATTGGCGCCGAAAGATATTGCGCTCTATGTCAAAATCGAATCCTTTAATCCCCTGGGTTCGATTAAGGATCGGCTCGCACTCGGCGTCATCGAAGATGCGGAACAGTCCGGTGCGCTAAAGCCCGGACAGACCATTGTCGAGTCAACAAGCGGCAATACCGGTATCGGGCTCGCAATGGTTTGTGCCCAGAAAGGCTATCCGCTGGTCATCACCATGACCGAGACCTTCAGCGTGGAGCGCCGTAAGCTCATGCGATTTCTAGGCGCGAAGGTGGTGCTGACCCCCGCGGCGGAACGCAGTACCGGTATGATTGAGAAGGCGAAAGAACTGGCGGCGCAGCATAGTTGGTTTATGACCCGACAGTTTGAGAATGAGGCCAACCCGGATTATCACTCTGCCACGACGGCGCAGGAAATCTTGCGCGATTTTGAAGGCGAGCGGCTCGACTATTGGGTCAGTGGCTATGGCACCGGCGGCACGTTGAAGGGGGTCGCACGAGTACTGGCTGAAAAGCGGCCCGATACCAAGGTCGTCGTCTGTGAAGCGGTTGAGGCGCCTGTTGTCTCGAGTGGCCTGCCACAGGAGAAGGACACGGACGGATATCCGGTTGGCACACACCCAGCCTACAACCCGCACCCGATGCAGGGTTGGGGGCCGAACTTCATGTCGCGTTTGACGGCTGATACAGTCGATATGGGAATCATCCACAAGGCTGTGACTATTACAGGTCCGGAGGCGATCGTCTGCAGCCAGGATTTGGCGAAGAAGGAGGGTATCTTTGTGGGTATCACCTCAGGGGCGACTTTTGCGGGCGCGCTGAAAATCTGCCAGGAAGCACCCGCTGGATCGGTCGTACTATGTATGCTGCCAGACACTGGCGAGCGTTATCTCAGCACAGACCTTTTCGACGGGGTGCCGGATGTGATGAGCGACGCGGAACGCAACATCGCCGCTTCTACGCCGAACTACCGGCTGGAATAGGACAGCCTTTTCGGCTTAAGGTCGCGTAGTTGGGTTAGACGAATCGCGCTCGCACTTCGCCTATAGGGCCGAAATCGCCGACCGCTTCGTCGCCCGGATTGAGCGGCGTCATCCCAGTACAGGTGCCAGTCATGACGATGTCGCCCGCCTTCAGCCCGCGCGGGTTCAGTGCCGGACGCTCCAGGCACCAGGATAGGGCGTCGAACACATGGTCCCAGACCAGGACCGATACGTTGCCCTCGATAGGCTCGGCCCCGTTTATCGTCAGACGGACCGGATAGTCTGACAAGTCGTAGGAACTCCAGTCGGTAACGTCGCCGCTCAGCACGGTGCCGACATTGGCACCGCCATCGGCAATGACCTTGAAACCGGCCCCCGCCAGTTCGCCCTCGAAACGTGCGCCCACCAGCTCAAAGGACGGGATGATTGCGTCTACTGCCGCTTCGATCTCGTCACGCTTATAGGCCACGTCGCGCGCTGCTAGGTCAGATTTCAGGCGCACTGTGACCTCCGTTTCCAGAGCATGGCCGGGTAGGATCGGGATCTCCACACCGCTGTCATAGGTGAAGCGTTGGAAAAGCGGCCCTAAAAATGGCTGTCTGACCCCTAGAACCGGAAACAGCGTTGCTACGGTTGCGCCAATTTTCCAACCGATGATGTGCTCGCCTGACGCTGCGATCATTGCCGCCTGAAGCGCGTAGCCTTCCTGCTCGGAGCTGGGCTGTCCGTCGAACTCGGTCGGGATTTTCGTTGCGTTCACCCGCGCATCCCAGAGCCTCTGTGCCGCATTGATGGTCATGATGATTGCCTCCTTCCCTAAGCTCCTACCGCCCGCCGGTGACCGCGATCGTATGGCCGGTGATGTAGGACGATTCGTCCGACGCTAGAAACAGCACTACGTCGGCCACCTCACGCGGAGTGCCGAGGCGGCCGAGCGGGGTCATGTGGTTGGGGCTGTATTCCACCGTATCGTTCAGATGTCGTAAATTGGCACCGGCCTTGACCGTGTCGATTGGGCCAGGAGCAACGGCGTTGACGTTGATGTTGTGCTCGGCCAGCTCTAGCGCTACGTCGCGTATGAAGCCGTGTACGCCTGCTTTGCATGCGGAGTAAGCGGCACCGCCTTGGTAATAAGCGGTCCAGGGCGTGCCCTCACGGGCGCCGGACGACAGACAGATGATTTTGCCCGCCTTGCGTTCCATCATGTGCGGTATGGCGGCGCGGCTGCACAAGAAGGTGCTGCGCAGATTGAGCTTTACGGTGAAGTCCCAATCCTCGACCGGCATCTCCCAAATTTTGGAATTGCGGCTGCCGCCGACATTGTTGACCAATATGTCGAGTTGTCCGAATTGGTCGAGTGCGCCTTGAACCAGGGCAGCGGCTGGGGATTCCTCGGTCACGTCGCCAACCAACGTCCCAACCGAGGCACCGGCGTTGCGGCAATCCGCTGCAGAGGAAGCCAGGCCATCTGCGTCGATGTCGCCCAGCATTAGATTGGCACCTTCCTCGGCCAGACCTAGCGCGATCGCCTCGCCCAACCCGTTCGCTGCGCCGGTGACCACGGCGACCTTATTTTTTACGCGTGCCATGAAATTTCTCCATAAAGGGGGCACTCGTCACCCTCGGGACGAGCTCGAGAATGAAGGTGGTTGTTTGTTGGGCCCAGCCTAATCGTCCTCGCCGAAGACTTCTACAGCGACGCGACCGGCGTTCACGGCGCAGGGCCAGCCGGCATAGAAGGCGAGATGTGTGATCATGCCGCGGATCTCGTCCTTGGTGACGCCATTGTCCAGGGCCCGCTGCATATGCCCCTTCAACTCGTCGGTACGGTACAGTGCGGTCAGGACAGAGATCGTCACCAGGCTGCGATCGCGCTTTGTCAGTTCTGGTTGTTCCCAGACATCGCCAAACAGAACGTCGTCGCGAAGTTTGCCAAGTTGCGGAACCAATTCGTAAGGGGTTTTCTTTGCCATCTTGTCTCTCCGATGTGATGAATTGCGTTAAGCGCTCAATCGATGATGGCCTGATAGACCAGGCTGCGCAATTCGCGACGGATCGGGTAGCTGGAAGAGGGTCGTAGCTGGGTCAAGAACACCACGGTAATATCCTCCGCGTGATCGATCCAGAAAGCCGTAGAGGCGGCGCCACCCCAGGCGAGTTCACCTGTTGAACAGGCTGCCTTCGCGGTCGCCGGGTCAAGCACCACTGAGAAGCCGAGCCCGAACCCGATCCCCTCATAGCTAGTTTCGCTGTGCACCGGCGTTCCCATGCCAGCTAAGTCGGAATTGCCCGGCAACTGGTTCATCGCCATCAGCTCCACAGTGCGGCGGCCTAGGACCCGCGTATCGCCTAGTATCCCCTTGGCGCGGATCATCTCCGCGAACCGCAGGTAATCGCCGACCGTCGATACCAGTCCGCCGCCGCCGGAGAACATGGTGATCGGGCGGGCGAAGGAGGAGGTTTCGTTGGAGGCGTCATCCGGCTCGAGCGCGCCGTCTCGGTTAAGATAGCAGGCGGCGAAGCGCGGCAATTGGTTGGGGCGCACCTGGAAACCTGTATCCGACATGCCGAGTGGCACAAAAATGCGATCTTGCAGCGCTTGGTCGAGCGGCTTGTCGGCTAGCACTTCAACGAGGCGGCCGAGCACGTCGGTTGCTACGCTGTATTCCCAGCGCGTTCCGGGCTGCCAACGTAACGGAATTTTTGCCAGCCGCCGCACTATATCTGCCAGGGAGCCTTCATTTCGGTTGGAAAAGTCGATGCCTTTTTCTCGGCACATCGCTCCGACTGGGGTGTCGTTTCGCGCCCCGTAGACCAGGCCCGCCGTATGGGTTAATAGATGCCAAATCTTCATCGGTTCTGTCTGTGGGTCGGTGCGCATGGCACTACCCTCGCTTGCAACCCACACTGGTGTGTCGGAGAATTCCGGCAAGAACCGGGCGACTGGATCATCGAGCTGAAATAGGCCTTCCTCGAAGAAGGTCATGGCTGCGGCAGATACGATAGGCTTTGTCATGGAGTAGATGCGGAACACCGTATCCTCGGCGACTGGACGGCCGATTTGTGAATCTGCCATGCCGGCGTGCTCTAGGTAGACGAGTTTGCCGCGACGTGTCACTGCGGTCAGGCATCCGGCTAGCTTACCGTCCTCCACATAGCGCGACATCCAGGGTGTAATGCGTTGTAGACGGTCACTGGACAACCCAACGGCTTCCGGGTTGGTATGCTCAATCATGTTGTAGATCCTTGTCACGCTAGGCGTTGATATCGCGCTGAAGATTAGTTTAAAAAAAAGTTATTTCGCCATACAAAATAGGCTTGCCGCCGGAATCTTGCTTTGGTGCCCGTGCGGATCGCAAATGTCGTTTTCAGTTCGTTTGACTATTGCATCGCCTATCTGGATAATTTTGGCTATGGCAGGTCGCAGATCAAGCTGAGATATTTGTCCACCGAGGCCGATCCGCCTGGCCCGATCACGGTAGTCGACTCCCGTTCCTCGATTACCGCAGGTCCTTTCAGTGTGTCGCCAGAGCGTAAGGCGTAACGGTCATAAACGGTGCAGTCGGTGAAGCCAGTTTCCGGGAAGTAGACCTGCCGGCTGCCCTTCAGTTTTTCGCTGGCGTCAGAGGTTTGACCACTAAAGTCGAGCGAAATATTGGGGATGGGTGCCGATGCGGCCAGACGCCAGCTCATCGCTTCGGTCGGTACGTCACGGACGGTTCGTTCGAAGAGTTTCTGATAGGAATTAAAAAAAGACTCACGGATCGGATCAAGGGACCCCTCGGAAAGCGACCCACTAGGGATCGACACGGAAATTTCGAACCCCTGTCCGATGTGACGCATGTCGGCGCTACGCGTCATCGTGATCTCGTCTGGCCGTGCGCCGGCATCGGTCAGCATCGCCAGCGCCTCATCCTCCATCTCTGCGAATAGGCCGTTTAGGTGGTCCCAATCCAACTGCTCTAACCGCGACACATAGCTCCGCACGTAATCAATCGCCGGGGCGGCGACTAGGAACCCGAGCGCCGAGGTAACGCCGGCACCGAGCGGCACGATTAACCGCTTCAGTTTGAGCAGCTGTGCCAGCCGGTATGCGTGCACTGGACCCGCGCCTCCGAAAGCGATCATTTGATAGCGCCGCGGGTCGCGGCCTTTCTCTGCCAGATGCATGCGGGTCGCCGCCGCCATGTTCTCGTTCACGATATTGTGGATACCGATCGCCGCATCGAGTACCGGAAGGCCGAGCGGTTTGGCGACTTTCTCCGTCAGAGCTTTTTCGACGGTCGCCATGTCGAGGGTCATCTCGCCGCCAAGGAAATAGTCTGGATTTAGGTAACCGAGATAGAGATCGGCGTCGGTTACCGCCGGGTCGCTGCCGCCGAGCCCGTAGCAGACCGGGCCAGGGTCGGAGCCTGCGCTGCGTGGTCCGACCTTCAGTAGTCCCATGGCATCGACATTCGCTAGGCTGCCGCCGCCTGCGCCGATCTCGATCATGTCGACGACCGAGACCTTGAGTGGTAAGCCGGAGCCCTTCTGAAATCGCCGCACGCGGCCGGCTTCAAAGTCGTGCTTTCGGTCCGGCTGTCCACCATCGATCAAGCACATTTTTGCGGTCGTGCCGCCCATATCGAAGGAGATCAAATTTTCCGAGCCTGTGAGGCTGCTGTAGTAAGACGCTGCCATTGCACCAGCCGCCGGGCCAGATTCGATTAGACGGATTGGAAAGTCGCGGGCGGGTTGCACCGTCGTAATGCCGCCGCCTGACAGCATCACATAGAGCGCGCCGGAATGGCCTTGATCCTGCAGTTCCTTTTCGAGTCGGGTCAAATATTGCTGCATCCGCGGCTGCACATAGGCATTGGCGCACGCAGTACTAGTACGCTCGAACTCGCGAATTTCTGGCGCTACGTCCGAGGAAATGGTGAAAGGGGTCGCGCTAAATTCTTCGATTAGAATCGCCTTCGCTTGGCGCTCGTGGTTCGGGTTGCGATAGGCGTGCATGAAGCAGATAGCGATCGCCTCGACCTGTTCGGTTTCGATCAGGTCGCGTGCCGTGGTGCGGAAACCATCTGCGTCAAATTCGAGCAGAACCTCGCCATCGGCCGAGATTCGCTCTGCCACTTCGCGCCGCAGATGCCGAGGCACTAAAGTCGGTGGTGACTCGAGGAAAAGGTCGTAGAGGTCGTAGCGCGTTTCCTTGCCCATCTCGATTGTGTCGCGCGACCCGCGGGTTGTAATTAGTCCGACCTTGGCTCCGGTGCGTTCGATTATTGTGTTGGTTACAAGTGTCGTGCCATGCACGACGCTGTGCACCTCGCTTGCGCTTGTCCCAGCCTCCGTCAACAGCCGTGCCGTACCTTCCAGAATGGCGGCGCTGGGGTCGTGCGGTGTGGTTAAGCGTTTACCGGTAAAGATTTGATCCCGTGCCTCGTCGACCAAGACGAAATCGGTAAAGGTGCCACCGACATCGACGCCGATACGAATTCGCTTATCCATTGTCGACTCCATAGTCGCGGGCGGCGGCTTCGGCACTGATATAGCCATTTTTGACATCGTCGAGGACGCGCTCGGGATCGCGTGCTTTGGGGTCGCCATAGCCACCGCCGCCGGCGTACTGCATCTCCAACCGGAGGCCTGGCGCGATAGTGGTGCGTGACTTCTGGTGTGGCACAGTACCGTCGCTAAAGCGGATCCGGCTTGGCGCGCCGCTTTCACCGCCATGTACGCCGATGGCCGGGTGCCGCCACCGATCCGATAATAGGGAGAGTTGTAGCGGCTCGGCGGCGCGGATCTCTATTTCGCATTCCTGGCCAAGCCCGCCGCGGCGCAGGCCTGCGCCGCCGGAATCGGTTCGAAATTCCTTTTTCCAGACGACCAGTGGTGAGACGCTCTCGAAGGCCTCGATACTGCCCGCACCTGCATTGGTCGGAAAGGCGGTGGTCGGCAGCCCATCGTTGAGGGCGCTCGCCCCCATGCCGCCACTAGCAAACAGGATCTGCGAGAAGCGGTTGCCTTGCGGGTCAAGGCCGCTGAACACGGCGCGCATTGACGGGGCGCTGCCGCTGTCGGCGATTATCCGATCTGGGATCGCCTCGGCGAGCGCGCGATAGATGACGCCTGACAGCAAATGCCCAGTCAGCTGGCGAGCGTTGCACGGGGCAGGATAGCGAGGGTTGAGGATGCAGCCTTCGGGCGCCTTGACATCGATCGGTCGATAGGAGCCTTCGTTACGCGGCGTGTTGGGATCTAGTGCGCATTTCACAGGATAGGTGGAATAAGCGTAAGTGTAGTTCATCACCGTGTTCAGGCCGCGGTCGATTTGAGGCGAGGTACCGTCATAATCGATCGTCAGGTCGGAGCCCTTTACGGTGATCGTGCATACTAGATGGGTCTCCGCTTCGTCAAAGCCATCCGCGTCAAGCGTGGCGTGGTAAACGCCGTCCGGCACGTTTTCGATCGCCTTGCGCATCGCGGTTTCGGCACGTTGAAGCAAGGTTTTGGACAGCTCGGTCAGGTCTGGCAAGCCGGTATCGTCAAGGAATTCGTGTAGTCGCCGGCCACAGACCTGGTTGGCGGTGACCTGCGCGTTGAGGTCGCCCAGGACCTGGTCAGGTATCCGGACATTGCTCAGTATCATTTCCTGCAACAGTTCGTTCGGCTCGCCCTCTACCAGGAATTTAGTCGGCGGGATACGCAGTCCCTCCTCGAACAACTCCCGGCAATCTGCAGACCAGAGCGAACCCCCGATATCGGGTGAATGGGCGATGGACCCGGAAAATCCAACCAACGTGCCGCCATGAAAAATTGGCATCGCCATGGTGATATCCGGCAAATGCCCCGTCGCCAGCCAGGGGTCGTTGGTAATTACGCAGTCACCAGGCTTCCAGGTTTCCTTTGGAAAACGCTTGAGGAAGTGTTTAAGCGTGCGAGGTAGGATGCCGGAAAAGGAAGGGATGCCGCCGGTATTTTCCGACAGGGAGTCGCCATTGGCGTCCATTAACACGGTTCCAAAATCATTCGACTCGCGAACAATGGTCGAGAAAGACGTGCGGAGCAGCGCGGCTGCGGACTCGTCAGCGATCGAGATCAAACGGCTCCAGAAAATCTCCAGAGTGACGGGGTCGAATTCGTCGTGCACGGCAATTCCTTACTGGGAGTGGTCGAAAAACCTGAGACTATCGTTGGTACTAGGGGAGGTCAAAGCGGGTGCTGGTTCCCCAGTTCCTTTCCGTCTGATATAACGCGGCCTTCCAAATCGAGAGGATTTTCCATGACGCAACCATCCGCCGGCGAAGATTGGTCGGCGACTATGTTCCGCCAGATGGCGGATAGCGGTGTTGATCTCTTTGCCTATGTACCGGATGCAGGTAACAAACGGCTTATCGAGTGTGCTGACGCAAGTAACGAAGTTCGCACCGTTTTGCTGACGACCGAAGAGGAAGGGCTGGCAATCTGCGCCGGTGCTGACCTTGTGGGCAAGCGCGCCGTGCTATGCATGCAGTCCAGTGGTCTCGGTAATTGCGTCAACTATCTGTCATTGGTCAATGGTGGCAAGTTCCCGCTGCTGATGATGCTCTCTATGCGAGGCGACTACGGTGAACAGAACCCCTGGCAGTATCCGATGGGGCAAGCAGTGGATGCGATCTTCGAAGCGATGGGCGTGCTTATCTTCAGGGTGGAGACGCCGGACGACCTGGAAAAAGCGACGGCGGCAGCACTTCACGCTACGGGCGCGGGTGCGCAGTCGGCGGCGATTATTTTAACGCAGAAATTTCTTGGAGCGAAAGCATTCTAGGTGGAGAACAGATATGACCGAAGCGAAGATCGACCGCCGCGAGCTGCTGCCGCAACTATTTGAAAACCCGGATGACTATTTGTTCGTCAGTGGTCTCGCAGGCGCGGCGAAGGATACTTCTGCGCTGACTGACGATGGCGATAATCTCTACACAATGGCTGGCACGATGGGTGCCGCGGTGCCGATGGGGCTCGGCGTGGCGCTGAACGCGTCTGACCGTAAGGTTGTCGTGGTAACCGGCGATGGTGAGTTGCTGATGGGTATAGGCTCGCTGGTTACGGTGGCTTCGATGGCGCCGGCCAACCTGTCCATCGTTTGCATCGATAACGCCCAGCATGGTGAGACGGGTGGTCAGTCAGGACACACTGGTAAGGCGACCGACCTGGAGACGATTGCCAAAGGTGCCGGTTTCTCATCGACCATGACGATCACTTGTTCGGATCAGATAAAAGATGGAGTTGGATTTCTGGCAACGGCGACGGGCCCGCGCTTCCTCAACGTGCGGGTGACGGACGGCATGCCCTCGACTTACAAACGCAACATGGACCCAGCCGCCTGCCGGCACCGCTTCCGCAACGCATATTTGAGCGATGGCTAAATCACTTGATTGAACAATGTGTTCTCGCCACGGGACAGCCGCTCCAGGTTCTCAATTAGGTAGTCGATCACATTCTCTTCGTATTTTCGCGTTTCACCGCCTGTGTGTGGGGTAATCATAACTTTCTCCAGGCCCCAGAGCGGCGAATCTTCGGCCAGTGGTTCCTCGACGGTGACGTCGATGCCGGCGCCGGCGATTACGTTTCTGTGTATAGCGTCGATTAACGCGTCCTGGTCAACGCAGCCACCCCGCGCCACATTCACTAGATAGGATGAGCTTTTCATAGCGTCGAAAGCCGCACCGTCGATGACATTGCGGGTTCCCTCAGTCAGTGGGCAGGTCAGGACCGTGATGTCGGCCCGTGGCAGTTGCTCCATCAGGGCTTCCGAAGGGTGTAATTCGTCGACATGATCGATTGGCGAGGATGTGTCTCGTTTAAGGCCGATGACCGTCATGTCGAAAGCTTTGGCTAGGCGGGCTAACCTGCCACCGATCTTGCCCAGTCCGAATATCAACATCGTTTTGCCGGGTAGTTCGTCCTCGCGTTGCGATAGATCTGAGATCATGCCTCGCCAGTGCGGCTTGTGCTGATTGTCGCGCCCAGTGTGAATTTGCCTTGTCAGGGCCAGTAGCAGCGCCATTGCGTGGTCGCTGACCGCGTTGACGTTACAGCCGCTGGAATTGGCGAGTCGGATTCCTTTCGCGCCGATCGCATCCAGATCGAAGGCGTCGTAGCCGGCACCGCAGACCTGGATGAATTTTAGCCTATCGGCATTTGGCAACAGCTCGTTATCCCAAAAGCCGGTGCAGACCATGACGTCGCCGTCACCGATCCGGATGCGCGTTTCCTCGCGTGTCCAGGATTGGAAGCTGGAGACACCGGTGCCACGCGCATCGAAAGCAGCGGCCAGTTGGTAGGCGGGGTGGGCAAAGTGAACGGTGATCTCTTTAAGGTTCATGGTGAAATTCTCAATCAAGTATTTTACGGAGTTTTAAGCACTAACCCACTGTTCTTCTAGGTTCAACGATCAATCGATATTGTAACAACTTCATTATCGGGAAAAATTTTCTCATACTACCGCGAAGCGGAGGCGGGATCGTCTCACAGAATGTTTCCTCGGGCGGGGCGAGCGCCATCGACGACCTCTTCAAAACTTATGGCCAAAATTACCGGATCTACGTGACAGTCACCGGCATGCTGGCGGCATTTACGATGGTGATTGCGAGCACCATCGTAAACGTTGCCGTGCCCGATGTGATTGGCGCGTTCGGTGTGAGCCAGTCGGAAGTGCAGCTTATGGCGACCGCATTTAACATCGCCATGACCACCGGGCAGTTGCTGAACGCCTGGGCTGTCTCTGTTTTCGGTCAGCGCTACGGTTATGCAGCGACCTTGGCGCTGTTTAGTGTCGGCAGCGTTTTTGCCGGAGCAGCGGATAGTTTCGACATGATCGTGATCGGCCGCGTCATGCAGGGGGCGGCAGCGGGCATCATACAGCCGCTAATTATGGTCACTCTGTTCAGGGCCTTTCCGGAAGGAAGGCGGGGTCAGGCCTTAGGCCTTTACGCCATGGGGTTGGTCTTCGCAGCATCGGTCGGGCCGGTGTTTGGTGGCATTGCGATCGAATCCTTCGACTGGCGGGCCATTTTCTATATGCCGTTGGTATTGGTCGCGTTTTGCGTGCCGCTCGGCATGATCTTCATGCCGAACGAGCGCGGCGACAAGGCGGTCGCCTTCGATTGGGTCGGCTATGGGCTCATCGCCGTGTCGATGTACTGCCTCATCACGGCTATCTCAAACGGCCTACGTGACGGTTGGACGTCGGACTATATAGTCGGCCTGTTTGTTGGCGCTTTTGTTTCCGGGGTAGCCTTTCTGTTGTCGCAAACGCGTAAAGCCGCCTCGCTGCTCGATCTTAGCCTATTCCGAAGTAAGATGTTTACCATGGCAATTTTGGTGACCATGCTCTCTGCGGTTGGCAATTTTGCAACAGTCTACGCTATTCCAGTAGCTGCCCAGTTGGTGCAGAACTTGACAGCGCTCGACGCTGGCCTTGCCCTAATGCCGGCGATGATGATGGCCGTCATTTTTATGCCAATCAGCGGTCACTTGTCCGACAAGATTGCGCCACACAAGGCCCTGTATTTCGGCCTTACCTTCCTCGCTCTCGGCGCGCTGCCCTTCGCCTTCGCCGACAGCAACACATCGTTTTACAAAATTGTCCTATACGGAATGGTCGGGCGTTGGGCGACTGCATTTGTACAACCTTTCATTATGAACACGGCACTCAGGACCTTGCCGCCGGAGAAACTCAACGCCGGTGGAGGCACGGTCAATTTCTGCCGCCATCTCGCTGGCTCGATTGGGATGAACATCTGGGTTGTCTTCGTCGACTGGCGAATCGAGTTCCATAGCGATCAAATCTCGACGCTAACCCGGCAAGGCGAGGCAAGCAGTAATCTATTGCGTGGCGTTTCTCAGATATTCCGCGAGGCTGGTGTGCCCGAAGTTATGCACGGCTCCGGGGGGCTACACTACCTTGGTCAGATGATTGAATCGCAGGCGACCGCGCTCGCTTTCCAAGATGGCTTCTGGGTACTAGTCGTCTCCTACCTTTTGGGCATCATCCCAGCAATTTTCCTTGGCATAGAATACAACAAGCAACGCAAGAATTAGTTTGCCTTCGCGGCCTGTATTTTCTGGAAATTTTATCCAATAACGTTAGAGAGACTGTTTTGGCCAATTTAAAAGGGGACAAAAATTTATTTTGGAGATCGTGGTTTCGAGCCTCATTGTGCCTTACGCAGCGCATCGCTGGCGGTCCGGTCAACTTTTCCATTTGCGCTGACGACGCAACCATAATCGGTTTTGGCGCCACTAGCGGTGACATATCCCTCGTCGAGGTCTCTTTGCACATCGTCGTAATCTCGGCTCCAAGGGTCGCCGTAACCCGATCCACCGCTGAGGATAAGATCGCCCCTCTGGTGGGTTTCGGTGAAGTGCGCCAACGCGCCGACGCCAAGATCGCGCACGGAGCCGTCGCTTTCCATGAAGCGGGCTGAGCCCGAACGGCCGGGCCTGCCACCATATAGCCCCTGCATCGGCGCTTTCACCCCGTTCGGGTAAAGCCCGACCTGACATAGTTCATCGTTGTCACTTAGCTTCCGCGTTGAGACGATTTGCGCCAATCCGCCCCGTTTGCGTCCCGGACCTCCGCTGTCCGGCAGGAGCGCCTTCTCGATTACTACTACTGGAACGCGGGTCTCGAAAAGTTCGACGGAGGTGTTGGCTGCGCTCGTGGGGTAGAGCAGCGCAGATTTGCCATCGCCCTGCGAAGACCCACCCTGGCCCCCACCCTGGAACAGATGGTCATTGTAATACTGACCGTCGGCCCCTTTGCCATGAAACAGGGCGCTCGAAGGGATGCCGGTAAAGCCCTGGACACGGTCGGGTGCAGCATCGGCCAAGGCACCGAAGACATTTGGCGCAATGTACCAACCGGTGCGCACGCGGGTATCTACGGCCTTGGGTTTGTCGCAGTTGAAAATACTGGACTGAGGCGCTGTCACTGACATGGGACGGTAGCATCCCGCATTCCCCGGAACGTCGGGCGTCAGCATGCATTTCAGGGGGTAGGTTGCGTGCGCCATGGTATAGCCCAAGGTGCAGTTGCTGCCACCGCGTTCCGTCTGTGGCGGCGCGCCATTGAAGTCGACTGCGATCTCGTCGCCCCGAATAGACAGTTTTATTGGATAAGTCATTACTTCGTCGATGCCGTCGCCCTGAACGACATGCTCGTAGTCACCGTCAGGCAGTGCGGTGATAGCGTCACGCATTGCTGATTCGGCCCGGTCTTGCACTACGGTAGCGAGTGCTTCCAGATCATGCATCCCGTAATCGTCCATGAATTCGCCGATACGTTTAGCGCCGGTTAAGCCGGCCGCGACAAGGGCGTGCACGTCACCTAAAACCTGATCAGGACGCCTAATATTTTCGCCCAGCAATTGGAATAAATCCTCGTTTGGTTCGCCGGCCTTGAACAGTTTCAACGGCGGGATCTGAATGCCTTCGTCGTAGATTTCCCGAGCATTCAACTTGTCTGTCGTGCCGCCAATATCGGCGACATGCCCGACGATGCCTACGAAGGCGACAATGCGCCGCTCGCGGAATACCGGGACGGCAAGCGCGATGTCGTAAAGATGGCCGGCGCAGAGCCACGGATCATTGGTGATCAGAACATCGCCTTCCACAAGTGTCTGTGGCGGATGCCGTTCGATCATCGCATTAACCGCTATTGGTAAGGTTAGATTGAAGACTGGCATGGCACGTGGCGAATGGGCGATCTGATTACCCTTAGCGTCAAGAATTTCGCAGGCGAAATCCTGCGCTTCGCCGATGATCAACGAGAAGGCGGTACGAATAACTGTGTGCCAGCATTCTTCAGTGATGTTGATGAGGCGGCTCCACATAATTTCAAGGCCCACCGGATCGGAGGCGATCCGGTCGATAGCCGTGCCCAATTCCGTGTCTGACGTGATCACGACATCGTAGGCCTGGGTGTTGTCGAGGCGGATGCGGAGATTAGCCTCGCCGTCGACCGTAACTGTACCGCCCATCGGAATGATCGTGGTCGCCTCGCGCTCCTCGATCACCGCAGGTCCTGTGATAATGTCTTCGGGTTGCAACGCATAGCGGTCGTAAATTTTGGCTGAAATCATCGCGCCAGCATCTGGTGCATAGATTTTGCGCCTACCTTTCAGGGCTTGCGTGTCGTGCGCACCGGGCAGTTGCGCATCGAGCGCTTGTGTCGCGCCGCTGCAACGGACGCGCCAATTAACAATCTCGATGCGCGCTCCATCGTATAGGTGGGTGTAGAGCCGTGTATATTCCCTTTCGAACGACGCCGTTAGATCGTTGATATGACTGGCTGTTAACGATGTTTCCGGGAGCGGTACCGTGATCTCGTGCAATTGCCCCTGCAGACGCATTTCAGCAAACCGTTCTACCTGCGCTAAGTCGCCACCCGCGTCCCGCAGCTTGTCGCGGCACGCACTTTCCATTTCCGCCAAAGCCGCGTTAGCGGGGTCAAAGTTGGTGCCTTCCAGTGGCATCGGCAGTGAGCGTGAAATTTCGTAAGCAATCGGGGCGGTAAGGAAACCTAGTGCGGACGCCGCACCTGAAGCCGGCGGGATGACGATTTCCGTTATGCCTAACTTGCGTGCCACATGGGCGGCGTGCACGGGGCCGGCGCCACCCATTGCAACCATAGCGAAGCGCCGGGGGTCGGCACCTTTCTCAACGATATGTACCCGAGCTGCGCTTGCCATGTTTTCTGCAACGATGTCATAAATGCCCCAAGCCGCTTCGACCAGACTCAAGCCCAGCGGTTCGGCGACGCCTCGGATAGCACCCTCCGCTGCTTCGAGGTCGAGCGTCATGTGGCCACCGAGGAAATAGTCTGGGTCCAGATACCCCAATAGCAGATTAGCATCGGTCACTGTCGGGGCCGTTCCTCCCAGTCCGTAGCATGCCGGGCCCGGGTCTGCTCCAGCGCTATCCGGACCAATCTTGAGCAGGCCTAGCGAGTCGATCCGTGCGATCGAACCGCCACCGGCGCCGATCTCGATCATGTCGATCACTGGTGCGCGGACTGGTAGGCCACTGCCTCGCTTGAAGCGGTGCACACGGCCGGCTTCCAGTATTGCCGCAATATCCGGTTGGCCTCCCTGAATTAGGCAGGCTTTCGCGGTAGTGCCGCCCATGTCGAAGGACAGGATATCCTCATGCCCGATCTTTCCGCCGACGAAGGCCGTCGCTTGCGCACCACCGGCAGGACCGCTCTCCAGAAATCTCACCGGAAACGCTATCGCAGTTTCCGGCGCCGTCAATCCTCCGGATGACTGCATCAGATGGAAGCGCCCGGCGAAACCGTTCTTGCGCAAGGTAGAGTTGAGAGAACCTATATAGCGGCCCATTAATGGTTGGACATAGGCGTTAGCCGTCGTCGTCGAGCCTCGTTCGTATTCTTTGAGCTCGGGATCAACTTCGCTGGAGAGCGATACCGCTATGTCCGGATGATGCGTCTGGATGATCTCCCTGGCAAGCCGTTCATGATTTGGGTTCCGGTAGGCGTGCATGAAGCTTATGGCCAAGGCTTCGGCGCCATTGGCGATCAAGTCAGCCGCCGCGTCGCGTAATTTGTTCTCGTCGAGCGGCGTAAGGACTGTTCCATTGAAAGCTATGCGTTCGTCGATCTCGCGGATTTGCTGTCGGGCGACGAGCGGTGTTGGAAATTGTAGGAATAAATCGTGGATGTCGTAGCGCTGCTCTGTGCCCATTTCGAGGATATCGCGGAATCCCTTCGTCGTCAGAAATCCGAGCCGGCACCCGCGCCGTTCGATAATTGCATTCGTGACAAGCGTGGTACCATGCACGATGTGGCTAACATCCGAGAGTGGCACTGCAAGCTGTTGCAACAGCGCTTTCATGCCTTTCAGTGCGCCGACAGAGGGGTCGGCGGGGGTCGTTAGGCACTTGTGCAGATGAAGTCGGTCTTGCACGACATCCACCAGAACGAAGTCGGTAAATGTGCCGCCGATATCGAAACCCAGACGATAGCGCTCAGTCGTCATACTTTGTTTATCACCGTTTCAAGCTTAACCAGGGATCAGCATGGCATAAGGTGCCGCTGCCGAGAAGCTGCTTACGTTCAAGGAGACAGATCGAAATTTCGGCCCGGAAAATACTTCGCCAGCCGGACGTCCCCAGTGCGCGCGTGGCCTTCCATTCCCTCCAGGCGCGAGATTCGAGCGGTGACAGCGGCCACTTGCTCATTAGCCTCGCGGGTCATGCGCTGAGTGGTCACGACCTTGATAAACTTGTGCACTGACAGGCCACCCGTGTAGTGGCCGGCACCTTTGGTGGGCAGGATATGGTTCGTGCCGGAGCACTTGTCGCCAAACGCCACAGTGGTTTCCTCGCCGATGAACATGGAGCCGTAGTTGCGCAGTTGCTCGATGAACCAAGGATCGTCGACGGTCTGCACCTGCAAATGTTCTGGCGCATATTCATCGCTGATAGCTACAGCTTCTTCGTTCGTATTACACAGCACCACCTCGCCGTAGTCGCGCCAGGCGGCTTCTGCGGCGTTACGCTGCACCTCCGGTAGCGCTGCGATTAGTCCGGGCATTTTGTCCATTGTTTTTTCGGCCATGTCTCTACTGGTGGTGATCAACCAGGCCGGTGAATCTGGGCCATGTTCTGCCTGGCCGACCAAATCGTTGGCGACGATGTCGGGATCGGCACTCCCATCGGCGATGATCAGGATCTCAGTCGGTCCGGCGAACAAATCAATTCCGACGCGGCCGAACAGCAACCTTTTGGCTTCTGCGACGAAACGGTTACCAGGGCCGACCAGAATATTAGCCTTCTTCCCAGTGAATAGACCGAAAGCCATGGCAGCAATTCCCTGCACGCCGCCCAGTGCTAAAATGTGATCAGCACCGCACAGGTCCATCGTATAGAGGATAGCAGGATGGATGCCGCCTCGATCTTGGCTCGGTGCCGAACAGGCGATGATGTTCTCTACTCCGGCGACCTTGGCGGTGGTAATACTCATGATTGCCGAGGCGACATGGGCATAGCGGCCGCCCGGAACGTAACAGCCCGCCGTGTTGACCGGGATCAGCCGTTGGCCTGCCCAAAGGCCGGGCGATAGCTCGGTTTCAAAGGGTTGCATACTATCCTTTTGTTTCTCGGCGAACAGCCGCACCCGATCGTATGCGAACTTTAGATCGTTCTTTAACTGCTCGGGCACTTGCCGTGCAGCCATTTCGATCTTGTCGGAGCCGACATCGATATCGCCGTCCCAGGCGTCAAGCTTCTGCCCATAGGCCCTGGCGACGTCTTCGCCACCTTGTTCAATCTTGGACAGCATGTCGGCAACAATTTTTCGGGTCTCTTCTTCGCCGGTAGCGGAAGTTTTTGTCGCACGTTTCAAATATTCGACCGCCATTGCGATTCCCTTCGTACGTCGATGTTAGAGGCTCCCCTTCGCCTTTGCGTCTGGAAAGAATGGCCCCAATATCGTTTCTTTGCCTCCAATGGTAGTGCGCCGCAGGACCCGCCGATAGCGCTCGAAGTCGTACTCGATGGCCCGGTGCAACAACACTCGGTTGTCCCACATCACCAAGTCGTTTTTTCGCCAGCGGTGGAAATAACAAAATTTGGGCTGACTAACGTAGTCGACTAACCAGCGGTGCAGATCCTTACCCGCCTCGAGGGTCATACCGCCAATCTCCAGGCTTGTATTTGAGGTGAAGTAGAGCGAGCGCTGATAGTCCCGGTCTGGGTGCACGCGGATCACCGGATGGGTTACCGGCGGAAATGCGTCGCGTTCACCCGCCGACATGGGGGGGATGCTCGGCTCCAAACGCCTGATATCGGCATATGAATGGACCTGATGCAGCGGCTCCAGCTTGGCCTTCATGTTCTCCGGCAGGGCGGCATAGGCCGCTAGCATATTAGAAAACCCGGTTTCGCCACCCTCCGCGTGGTTCGGAAGCACCTCAATGCCATATAGGATCGACGCAAGCGATGGGGTGTAGCGATAGGAGCTATCCGTGTGCCAGCGGCCGTTGTTGCGTTGATAGATGACAGTGGGGTCTTCTGCTGGCAAATGCGCGCCGGCTAAGTTCACATTGGCGACGTGATAGACCTCAACATTTCCTTTCGTGTGGTCTTTTTCTGGGAACTCTTCAAGCGGTCCGAACTGTGTCGAAAAGGAGACCATTTGGTCGTCTGTCAAATGCTGATCACGGAAGCACAGCGAGTGATAAGTCTGAAACGCGTCCCGGATCGTTTCCAAGGTATCCGCGTCGAAAGGTTGGCCGACATCGAGCCCTATGATTTCCGCACCCAAGACGTCCGATAGGGGCGTAATGGTGAATCCGATATTCTGTGCGGTGAGAGACACGACCTAATCTCCTTGAATGTTAAAAATGCTAACCGAAATTAATATTTGGACGTTGTTTTAACGATAACCGTTAGGCCGCTTCGAGAAGCCGCCCCGGATTCTGGGCCGCTAGCAGCGGTAGGACCAGCCTGCCGAAACGTTCTGCTTCCTCATGGTGCAAATAGCCGGACAGACAGAAGGAGTGGCAACCTGCATCGATGAACTGCTGCAGGGTCGCAGCGCACTGTTTGGGGTCGCCGACGATGGCTATCCCCGCGCCCGGACGGAACCGCGTCAAACCGGTCCATAAATGGGGTGCGATCCAGAGGCCATTTTCTGCTGCGAGTTCCTGTACCCTTTGGTTAGCTTTGGAATTGCTGGTGCTTTGTTTTAGCAGCTCGCGCGCGGCCTCTGGTATGTGCCTGATCAACTGATCCGCAGCATTCATAGCTTCGCTTTCTGTCTCCCGGCAGACCATCTGCAGTCGCATGCCAAAGCCGATCTCTTCAGCTCGATTGTGCTGCTTAGCACGGTTTTGGATATCGGCGATGTTGGCCGTGATGCGCTCAGGCGTGTCGCCCCAAAACAGATGAACGTCGGAATGTTTGGCCGATAGGTTCCAGGCCTCCTCCGAGCCACCACCCAGATAGAAGCGCGGGTAGGGTTTTTGCAAAGGCTGCGGTGTAATGCTGGCGCCTTTTAAGGTGTGGAACTGCCCATCGAATTCGACTGGTTCATTCGCCGTCCATAGCGCCTTCATGATTGTCACTTCCTCGTCCATTAGCGCGTAGCGGTCTTCCTTGGCGTAGCGAATGCCCTCGCCCAGTACCTCCGCTTCTGCCTGGCCGGCGATCAGGTTGACGCAGATGCGTCCGCCGGACATTTGGTCAAAGGTTGCGATCATCTTGGCCAGCAGCACTGGATTGACGTAGCCCGGCCGCGCTGCAATGAGCGGGGCGATGCGGTGGCTTTGCGCGGCCATAAAGGCGCCCGCCATGTATGCTTCCCAACACTGCGCGCCGACGGGGATCAGAAGATATTCGAAGCCCGCTTCTTCAGCCGCCGCAACAACTTTTCTGAAATGGTTTGGGTCAGGGCTAATAGAAGCTTCTGGTAGCCCGTAGGCGGTACTGTCGCCGCTCGTGGGCAGAAACCAACCAAATTCGAGGGGGCGCTCGTTCGAAATCATCGTAATTTTCGCCTAGTTAGGATAGACGATGGTTCGCAACAGGACACGACGTTCGCCATCGGGGGTATCGCCGGCGCCTCGATGCATGGTCGCTTGCTCATCCCAGACCAGGACGTCACCGACATGCCATTGATGATGATAGACAAAGCGATCCTGCTCCGAGTGATTGGCCATGTCCTCGACGATTGCTAACGCGTCGGATTTGTGGAGACCTTCGAAGCCGTGCACATGCATCGGGTTTATGAAGAGAATCGGCCGGCCCGTCCGCGGGTGTGGATGCACGCCGGGCCGGCGTTGCTCCGGATACGCATTCGCGTAATCGTTTTTGCCCTGATAGTGGCTGCCGGCTGGCCCGGTTGCGTAACCATGCAGCGCTACGAGTTCAGAAAGTTTTTCCCGTTTTTCAGCCGGCAGCGCCTCGAAGGCAGTGCACATGTTGGCAAAATAAGTGCCGCCACCGGTGGAAGGTATTTCCTTAGCGTGCAGGATAGCTGCTCGCGGTAGGTCGGCTTCGTATGTCGCGTCGGCATGCCAGGTTGAAGCGCGAATTTTTCCAAACGGGTCAAATTTCCCGTCGTCGTCGATGTTGCGGATATAGGAGACGTCTTCATGCTCCGGATGTCTGTAGCTTTCCAGCGCGTGCGGCCGCAGTTTTCCGAAACGTTGTCCAAATTTTGCCAAGGTGGATGGGTCGAGATCTTGGTCTCGAAAAACGATCACCAGATATTCGTCGAGCGCCATCTCAATTGCGGCAAAAGTCGGATCATCCAACTGGTCGCGAAGATTAATTCCAGCGATCTCGCCGCCCATCGCGGCACTCAACGGCTTCACAGTAAGAGATGTCGCCATCACCCCTCTCCATTAAGGAATGCGCGGGCCCAAAATTTTCGCGCGTATGGAAAGACTAGCCTATGATGACAACGGCACGCTACCCGCCGGCCGTTAAAACACATTACAGACCCGTGGGACTGTGACTACATATTAAATTAATTGGTGGAGCCGAAGGGAATCGAACCCTCGACCTCTTGAATGCCATTCAAGCGCTCTCCCAACTGAGCTACGGCCCCATAGGATTTGTTCCGCCAAATTCTGTTGCGCGGGCCGGGACTCTTATAAGGACAGGCTGCAGTGGTGCAACAGTTTTCTCGAACGCCGGGGTCGGCCAGGATTTGTCAAGTTTCCTAGTTGAACATGTTGTTGCCAGCATTGACGTCTATGGTCTTGTCTTTGAACTCGTCATTCTCGTATAGCAACGTATTATCATAGCGATCGCTGCCATCGTCACGTTCTCTGACAATTTGCCATTTTAACTGATAGTTAGGAATTTATTTTTGGGGGTTTCAGGCAGGGTGCTCCGGCTGTGCATTGGCCGTGTTGCCATGGGCAGCATTATTTTCCTGCCGCATTTGTGGTAGCTGATACGTTCGCAGTGAAAATCGTAGAACTTGGTACCTTAGTTGCTGAAGCTGCGTTTCGTACCCCATTCGGGTTTCGCCGAAGCTCGCTCCTTGATCTGTATTTCAAAATTTGGCGCCGAGTTGCAATGTTTATCGTCTGTAGTCAAAAAGCAAAATACTGGGTTGTGGATTCTGCAATGTTCTATGCCCTACCTTTCGTGTTAGAGAGTGCGCCGCAATCTGCATCAAAATTCGACGAGGCGATCCATTTGACTTATCTCGTTTCATCCACGACTGACTCGCTCTCCGGGACGACCGCGTTACCGGGAGATAAATCCATCTCGCATCGGTCCTTGCTATTAGGTGCCCTTGCGATTGGTGAGACGGTGGTTCATGGGTTACTCGAGGGTGAGGATGTTTTGAATACTGCAAACGCGATCCGCAAGTTGGGTGCGAAGGCCGAGCGTGACGAGGCGGGGGTGTGGTATATTCATGGGGTTGGCATCGGCGGGCTTCGCGAACCGGAATCGGTGATCGATTTGGGTAATTCCGGCACCGGAGCGCGCTTGTTACTGGGGGTTCTGGCGGGGCACCCAATTACGGCGTTCATCACCGGTGACGCGTCATTATGCAGTCGACCCATGAACCGAGTCGCCGATCCCCTTTCGGGATTCGGAGCACTTTTTGTGTCACGAGAGGGCGGACGATTACCTCTTGCGGTGAAGGGTGCCACAGATCCAATGCCGATAACCTATCGCTTGCCGGTCCCGTCGGCCCAGGTAAAGTCGGCAGTGTTGTTGGCGGGGTTGAACGCGCCGGGATATACCACTGTGATTGAGCCTGAACCAACTCGAGACCATACCGAAATGATGTTGCGCCATTTCGGGGCCGAACTCGATATCAGCAACGGCGATGAAGGCGACCTGCATATTAGGCTCACTGGTCAGCCCGAATTGTCTGGTCAGCAGGTCGTCGTCCCAGGCGACCCCAGCTCCGCTGCCTTTCCCGCTGTCGCCGCATTGATTTCGTCCGGATCAGACGTGATCTTAACGGGTGTTGGCATGAACCCGCGGCGTATCGGCCTATTCGAAACGCTCGCAGAGATGGGTGCGGATATAGATTTTCAGAACGAGCGCACTGAAGCCGGAGAATCCGTTGCTGATCTGCGAATTAGAGGCAGCCGGTTACGCGGCGTTGAAGTGCCTCCAGAGCGTGCGCCCCGGATGATAGATGAATACCCAGTGCTGGCGATGGCCGCTGCTGTTGCTGAAGGCGAGACCGTCATGCGAGGAGTCAAGGAACTGCGGGTCAAGGAAAGCGACCGGCTGGCTGCGGTGGCGCAGGGGTTGTCAAATTGTGGTGTGTCGGTCGAAGAGGGTGAGGATTACTTGATTGTGCATGGCAAGAACGGCCGAGCGCCGGGGGGCTGTACTGTGGCGACCGATCTAGATCATCGCATCGCGATGAGTTTTCTGGTTCTCGGCACCGCAAGTGAGAAGCCGGTGACTGTCGATGATGCAGGCCCAATCGATACCAGCTTTCCTGGTTTCGTCGACTTGATGAACGGGCTTGGTGCGAATATCGGGGCAGGTAATCAGTGATCATCGCCGTAGATGGTCCCGCAGCATCAGGCAAAGGTACGTTGGCGCGGCGCCTGGCGACGCATTTCGGCTTCGCCTATTTGGATACTGGAAAAATTTATCGGGCGGTCGGGTGCCGGGTTCTCGACGCGGATGGCGATCCGGAGGATCAGGAAGCGGCGTTGTCTGCTGCAGAGGCGCTACAGCCTGGCGACTTGAATAATTCCAATTTGACCAGTGACCGGGCCGCCGTGGCGGCGTCGAAAGTGGCGGCGATGGAGCCTGTGCGCACGATGTTGCTCGGCTTCCAACAAGTTTTTGCGGCCAACCCGCCGAACGGTGCCTCGGGGGTTGTTCTCGATGGGCGCGATATCGGTACGGTGGTCTGTCCGGATGCGGCGGTGAAATTGTTCGTCACCGCAGCGATCGAGGAACGGGCAGAACGGCGCCATAAAGAGTTGCTTGACAAAGGGGAGCCGAGTATATACTCGCGCGTGCTGCAGGCGTTGAAGGACCGGGACGCCCGCGATATTAAACGTTCGGCGGCGCCCCTAGTTGCGGCGCCGGATGCCATTTCGGTTGACACAACCGCAATGGATCCGGATGAAGCGTTCGCCTCGGTGCTCGATTCGATCCGTCACATCACCGGTTGAAATACGTTTGTTAAGATGACCAACGCGACCGCTGAAATGGTAGTGGGCGTCAAAAATTCGCAGAATGGGAAAGACCGTCGGAAACAACCGGTCGGCCGGAATAAATCGAATTTTGAAAGGATGTACTTAGAATATGGCTTCTGACGTCGTGGAAAGGGAAAGTTTTGCCGATCTTCTTAATGAAACTTTTGGCAGCAGGGATAGTCTGGAAGGATCGGTGGTCAAGGGTCACATCATCGCCATAGAGAACGATTTCGCGTTGATCGATGCGGGCCTTAAATCGGAAGGACGGGTGGCCCTGAGAGAATTCAGCGGCGGCGATGGAAGTGAAGAAATCCGCGTTGGCGACATCGTCGATGTCTATTTGGAACGTATGGAAAACCGCAATGGCGAGGCAGTGTTGTCGCGCGAAAAAGCGCGTCGCGAAGAAGCCTGGGCTTTATTGGAGGAGGCGTTTGAAGCCAGCGAGCGGGTTACCGGTACAATTTTTGGCCGCGTCAAGGGCGGGTTTACCGTTGATCTTTCTGGCGCTGTGGCCTTCCTGCCGGGCAGCCAGGTCGATATTCGCCCGGTACGCGATATCGCACCGCTTCTCGGTACGCCTCAACCCTTCCAAATTCTCAAGATGGACCGCAGTCGTGGCAATATCGTCGTCTCACGCCGCGCAGTACTCGAGGAGAGCCGTCAGGAGCAGCGCGGCGAACTGATCGCTAACCTAAAGGAAGGCCAGGTCCTGGAAGGTGTGGTCAAAAACATTACGGATTACGGTGCTTTCGTGGATCTCGGCGGTGTGGATGGTCTTCTGCACGTCACGGATATTGCGTGGCGGCGCATTAACCACCCGACCGAAGCTGTTCAGATAGGCCAGACCTTGAACGTTCAAGTTATCCGTTTCAATCCGGAAACCCAACGTATCAGCCTCGGCATGAAACAGCTTGAAGCCGACCCGTGGGAGGGCGTCGAAGCGAAATACCCAATCGGTACGCGCTTTACTGGCCGGATTACGAACATTACCGATTACGGTGCGTTCGTTGAATTGGAGCCGGGCGTCGAAGGCCTGGTCCATGTGTCGGAAATGAGCTGGACCAAGAAGAACGTCCATCCGGGTAAAATCGTCTCTACTAGCCAAGCAGTCGACGTTATGGTTCTGGATGTCGACTCGACCAAGCGGCGGATAAGCCTAGGTCTCAAGCAGACTATGGCCAATCCATGGGAAGATTTTGTTGAAAAGTATCCAGTCGATACGATAGTCGAGGGCGAAGTCAAGAATATCACCGAGTTTGGCATCTTCATCGGGTTAGCAAACGAAATCGATGGCATGGTTCACATGTCCGACATCGACTGGCAGCTCGCCGGCGAAGATGCGATCCAGTCATACAAGAAAGGTGATATGGTCAAGGCGAAGATACTGGAAGTTGACGTCGAGAAGGAACGGATCAGTTTGGGCATCAAGCAGCTGTCCGATGATCCGTTTGCCGGCAGCGTTGACTCAATTAGGAAAGGCGATGTTGTTACCTGTTCGATCACCAACGTTGTCGACAATGGTATCGAGGTCACCGTTAATGACGTCATGTCTGGATTTATTCGCAAGGCGGATCTATCGCGCGATCGCTCTGAACAGCGCCCGGACCGTTTTGCAGTGGGCGAGAAGGTAGATGCACGTGTCACAATGGTTGATAAGGCTGGCCGCAAGCTGAACTTGTCGATCAAGTCCAAAGAGATTGCAGAGGAGAAGCAGGCGATGCAGGATTATGGAAGTTCCGATTCTGGCGCTTCCCTTGGCGATATTCTCGGTGCCGCTCTGCAGTCGAAGCGGGAAGCGGAAGAGACCGCGTCCGAGGAAGAAGAGACCGCATCTGGGGAAATAGGTAAGGGCGAAACCTGACTCCATCGGTGAGAAGAAACCGGCGTCTTTGGGCGCCGATTTTTTTTGATCGCAAAAACCGAGGAAAACCCAATAGATTACAGGGCTTGTTGCTTGACGGACAGCGATTACTTTGGCACGCTCTCAACGTGTAAAGTTCGCTTTACGGGAACAGGGAATGAAACCGAGACCGGCTCGTTACTAACAAAAAGCCGGCAAATCGATAAAGGAATATGTCGCGATGACCAAGTCAGAACTGATCTCGCGCATTGGCGAATTGAATCCGCATCTCTACCAGCGGGACGTAGAGCGGATTGTCTCCACGATATTTGAAGAAATCTCAACAGCGCTTGAGCGTGGCGACCGAGTGGAACTTAGGGGTTTCGGAGCATTCTCGGTAAAATCACGGGATTCGCGGGTGGGCCGCAACCCACGGACGGGTGAATCTGTAAAGGTTAACGCTAAGACCGTGCCATTCTTCAAGACAGGCAAACAATTGCGTGAGCTTATTAACGGTTTATGAAATTTGCCTATTGGACATTCGCGGTAATTATTATTGCTGCCGCGATGCTGTTTGCTTTGAGTAATCGGGGGTCGATCGACATTCGATTTTGGCCCGTGATTGACTTCGCAATGCCGACCTATGTGGCTGTGTTTAGCGCCTTTGTCGCTGGCTTTTTGAGCGGCGTATTTTTACTTTGGCTCCGGGCGCTCATTGCGACAACTAAGAAAAAAGTGGCTAGGCCCCGCACTAAGCTCTTACAGCGAGAGTTGGATGCGAAGCAGTCACGGACCGGTTATTTGGAGACTACTGGAGCGGCGCACAAGTCTATAGTTCCGGGTGCGACACCGGCGGAACCTTCGCAAAAACAATCCGGCACTGTCTGACTTTCTCGTCTGATTAGCATCTGTTCCTTCGTCGGCCGGCAGTGTAGAAAGGACGCCGATTGCGCGAGGCCAGACGCCTTTGGAGGACCGATGAACAAACCAACTGACCGTATTTTTGTTGCGCTCGACACGACAGATGTTGAGGCGGCGCGGGTTCTTGCACAGCGGCTCAAAGGTTGCGTCGGTGGCGTAAAATTGGGACTGGAGTTTTTCACCGCAAATGGCGCTGGTGGTGTTCGCGCGGTTGGCAAGGCCGGACTGCCCTTGTTCCTTGACCTAAAGTTCCACGACATTCCTAATACTGTGGCGGGAGCAGTTCGCGCAGCGATCAAGCTGCGGCCGCGGATAATTACGATCCATACGGGGGGCGGCACGGCCATGATGCGCGCTGCCGCGGAGGCCGCGACTGAAGTCGCAAAAGAACAGAATGTCAAACGACCAATTATCATTGGCGTGACGGTATTGACCAGCCTTGACGCGATCGATTTGACAGCAGTGGGCCAGCACGGCCCACCCGCGGACCAGGTCGTTCGCCTCGCCCAGCTAGCGAAGAAAAGCGATCTCGACGGTGTTGTCTGCTCGCCGAAGGAAACGGCCTTGGTCAGGGAAGCCTGCGGCCCAGATTTCAAGCTGGTGGTGCCCGGCATCCGGCCTAACCTTAGCCTGTCCGGCGACCAGAAGCGAACTGCTGGTCCTGCCGATGCAGTCGATGCGGGGGCGGATTATCTCGTGATCGGCCGCCCAATCACACGCGCACCGGACCCGGCCGCCGCGGCGCGTGCGATGGCAGCGGCAGTCAGCTGACGGGATTGCTACGTGGCTGTCGCCGCAAAAATTTGCGGGATCAATGATCCCGTGGCCATGCGAACCGCAGTTGATGGTGGCGCCTCGCATGTTGGGTTGGTATTTTATCCACTAAGCCCGCGCGCCGTGACGCCGGCGCAGGCCGCTGAACTGGCGAGGAAAGTACCGGAAACCGTGAGCCGAGTTGGTTTGTTCGTCGACCCCACTGATACAGAGATCGACGCAGTTCTCGCGGAAGCACCTCTGGAGCTGCTCCAATTACACGGTAACGAGGCGCCTACAAGGGTCGCAGAAATTAGGCGTCGCACCGGGCTAATGACGATGAAAGTGATCTCGGTCGCCGATGAATCCGATTTTGCCTGCGCCAAGGCTTATGTTGATGTTGCCGATTGGCTAATGTTCGACGCTAAGCCGCCTAAGGATATGGCCAATGCCTTGCCAGGCGGCAATGCCCTCAGTTTCGAGTGGCGGCTGCTCAGCGGCCGATCATGGAACCTCCCCTGGATGCTCGCGGGTGGGCTCGATGTAGGCAATGTCGGTGATGCTGTGCACCTTTCAGGCGCTGCGGTTGTGGACACCTCTTCCGGTGTAGAGGATGCGAAAGGTAAGAAGAATCCGGAAAAGATCCGGGCGTTTTTGGACGCCGTATCAAGCTTGTGAAACCGGATCATAATTCCGATACAAGGCCGGCGGCGCCGTGTATTAATAGCGCTGCCAAGGGGTGCGGAGTGATAATGGAACAAGCAAATACCTATCTCAGTGGGCCGGACGAGGCAGGCCATTTTGGTAAGTTTGGCGGACGCTTTGTCGCCGAAACCCTCATGCCTTTGATCCTCGCGGTCGAGCAGGCCTATGAAGCGGCATGCGAAGATTCGTCTTATCAGGCGGAACTGGACGATTATCTGAAGAACTATGCCGGACGGCCGAGCCCGCTTTATTTCGCACGGCGGTTAACCGAACATTTTGGCGGTGCAAAAATTTATTTCAAACGTGACGAGCTAAACCACACCGGCTCTCATAAGATAAACAACACAATTGGCCAAATTTTGCTTGCTCGCCGTATGAACAAGACCCGTATTATTGCGGAGACTGGCGCCGGTCAGCACGGTGTCGCGACGGCTACGGTCTGTGCGCTTTTCAATCTGCCCTGCATCATCTATATGGGTGCGACGGATATCGAACGACAACAGCCCAACGTCTTCCGCATGAGATTACTTGGAGCTGAAGTTGTGCCGGTGACCAGTGGGACCGGTACTCTCAAGGACGCGATGAACGAGGCGTTGCGCGATTGGGTCGCCAATGTTGAGACAACGTTCTACATCATTGGCACGGTGGCGGGCCCTCATCCTTATCCTAAGATGGTTCGCAATTTTCAATCGGTTATTGGGAAAGAGGCGCGCGAGCAATTTCTAGAGGCTGAAGCACGCCTGCCGAATTCACTAGTTGCCTGTATTGGTGGTGGGTCGAACGCTATCGGATTGTTCCACCCGTTCCTCGATGACCCGACGGTGCAGATGTATGGAGTTGAGGCGGCCGGTCATGGAATAGAGACTGGTGAGCATGCAGCATCGTTAGCCGGTGGCCGGCCAGGCGTGTTGCATGGCAATCGTACCTATCTACTGCAGAATCGCGATGGCCAAATCATTGACGCTCATTCCATCTCTGCGGGGCTTGATTATCCGGGTATCGGCCCGGAGCATTCCTGGTTGCACGAGTCCAACCGGGTAAACTACGTTTCGGCGACAGACTCCGAAGCGCTGGACGCTTTTCAATTGTGCAGTCGCATAGAAGGTATTATCCCGGCGCTAGAACCGTCGCACGCGCTGGCTTACGTCTCTAAGGTCGCAGGCGAACTGCCAAAGGATCATCTGATCTGTATGAATATGTGTGGCCGTGGCGATAAGGACATCTTCACCGTTGCGGAAGCGCTGGGGATAAAATTATGACAGGCGTGGTGGATTCTGGCCGGGTCGCGAAACGGTTCAAGACGCTTAAAGAGGCGGGTCGGGGCGGGCTCGTTACTTTTCTCACCGCCGGTGATCCAGATTATGAGACCTTTAAGAAAATCCTGCTTGGTCTGCCGAAAGCCGGCGCTGACCTGATTGAGCTTGGCATGCCGTTCAGCGACCCGATGGCGGACGGCCCGGTTATTCAGGCCTCATCTCTGCGCGCGCTCAAAGCCGGTGCGGATATGGGGCGGACTTTGGAATTGGTGGAGAGCTTTCGAGCGCAGGACCGTGAGACGCCGATCATCCTGATGGGCTACTATAATCCGATCTATAGTTATGGTGTTGAGAGGTTTCTGTCCGACGCGCGGTCAGCTGGCGTTGACGGCCTGATCGTAGTCGATCTGCCTCCCGAGGAGGACGAGGAACTGTGCGTGCCAGCGCTCAAGGCGGGCCTTAATTTTATCCGGCTCGCGACGCCGACAACCGATGACAAGCGGCTGCCGACTGTCCTGCAAAATACCAGTGGCTTCGTCTACTATGTGTCCGTGCTGGGTATCACCGGTACGAAATCTGCTGCGGAAGCGGAGGTGAAACAAGCAATTGGACGGTTACGGCGGCATACCGATCTACCGATCGCGGTTGGGTTTGGGATCAGGACCGCTGAAAAGGTAACCGAGATTGCGTCGACGGCGGACGCCTCCGTAGTGGGATCCGCCATCGTATCGCGCATCGCGGAAGATCTGGACGAAAACGGTCGCCCGTCGGCCCGATTGGTCGATTCGATTCACGAATATGTCCGCGAATTGTCCAGAGGGTTGCGCGCGTGAACTGGCTGACGAACTTCGTACGTCCAAAGCTGCGGGCGTTGGTCAACAAGAACGATGTGCCGGAAAATCTGTGGCACAAATGTTTAGGCTGCGACCAGATGATCTTCCATCGCGATCTGGACAAGAATCTGCATGTCTGCCAGCACTGCAATTACCATTTTAGGATTTCTGCCGACAAACGGTTATCGATCATGTTCGACGAGGGTGTGTACACGCGAATTTCCCTGCCGGACATCCCCGACGACCCTCTGAATTTCCGCGACCGCAAGCGTTATACCGAGCGGCTCAAGGCATCTCGGATGCAGACCAAGGAGCGCGATGCGGTGGTGGTTGCTAACGGGTGGATCAACAAAATGTCCGCCGTGGTGGCTCTGTTTAATTTTGAATTCATGGGTGGTTCGATGGGTGTGGCAGCGGGTGAAGGCATCGTCGCGGCTGCCCAGCTCGCAGTTAGCAAGCAGGCTTCGTTGATCGTTAACCCAGCTTCAGGTGGCGCGCGGATGCAAGAGGGCATTCTATCCCTCATGCAAATGCCGCGTACGATCATCGCTGTGCAGGAATTGAAGGAAGCGGGC
>CAYYUG010000056.1:0-16621 GCA_964474755.1 uncultured Rhodospirillaceae bacterium
TTCCGTTCCCTATTCGACGATGCTGGCAACGACGCCGGCACCGACCGTACGGCCGCCTTCGCGGATTGCAAAGCGCAGACCTTCATCCATTGCAATCGGCGCGATTAGCGACACTTCCATCGCCACATTGTCGCCTGGCATCACCATCTCCGTACCCTCCGGCAGCACCACTGACCCCGTTACATCCGTCGTCCGGAAATAAAACTGTGGACGGTAGTTCGAAAAAAACGGCGTGTGACGGCCACCCTCATCCTTCGTCAAAATATAGCACTCGCAATTGAACTTCATATGCGGCGTGATCGAACCCGGCGCCGCCAGAACCTGACCTCGCTCAACCTCTTCGCGCCCAACGCCCCGAAGCAGCGCACCTATATTGTCGCCCGCCTGCCCCTCGTCCAGGATCTTCCGGAACATCTCAACGCCAGTGCACGTCGTCTTCGATGTCTCCTTGATCCCCACAATCTCGATCTCGTCACCCGTGTGAACAACGCCCGTCTCGATCCGACCTGTCACAACCGTGCCCCGGCCCGAAATCGAGAACACATCCTCGATAGGCATTAGGAACGGACGGTCAACAGGACGATCCGGCTGCGGAATGTACTCATCAACCTGCGCCATTAGTTCCAGAATCGACTGACCGCCAATCGCAGGATCTCCATCCTCAAGCGCCGCCAGAGCCGAACCCGAGATGATCGGAATGTCGTCTCCCGGAAAATCGTAACTCGACAGAAGCTCGCGCACCTCCATCTCAACCAATTCAAGCAGTTCCTCATCATCCACCTGATCGACCTTGTTCAGATAAACAACGATCGCCGGAACGCCAACCTGACGCGCCAGAAGAATGTGCTCCCGCGTCTGTGGCATCGGCCCATCCGCCGCGCTCACAACCAGAATAGCACCATCCATCTGCGCCGCGCCCGTGATCATGTTCTTCACGTAGTCCGCATGGCCAGGGCAATCCACATGCGCGTAGTGACGGTTAGACGTCTCGTACTCAACATGCGCCGTATTGATTGTGATCCCACGCGCCTTCTCTTCTGGCGCCTTGTCGATCGACGCATAATCCTGAAACTCCGCGCCACCCGCTTCCGCCAAAACCTTCGTGATCGCTGCCGTCAACGTCGTCTTGCCATGATCAACATGACCAATCGTTCCAACATTGCAGTGCGGCTTATTACGCTCGAACTTCTCTTTCGCCATGCTTCCGTTCCTTTAGTCCTGTATCTCTCACGTCGCATTCGCAACAGAAACCATCTTCTCAAACCTAATCTTCCCGACACTGCGCGCCCATTAGGGCACAAGGGAAGAAGCTATGGAGCGGGTGATGGGAATCGAACCCACACAACCAGCTTGGAAGGCTGGGGCTCTACCGTTGAGCTACACCCGCGGGTGAATTCCTCTCATCTCCGCTATCGATAAAAGCCAGCCCGGGCACACCCGTCTGGCTCTTTTTCCACCCCGCGCCTTAGACACGTCACCACGCACGCTTGGTGGAGGGGGTTGGATTCGAACCAACGTAGGCATAGCCAACGGGTTTACAGCCCGTCCCTTTTAACCACTCAGGCACCCCTCCGTCGACACGTTTTACGGCCGTCGCGGCGGCGTGCGAACTATGTTTATTTGTTCCCAGTTGTCAACGTTAAAAAGACGCAAAAACCCGCACCCCCACCGCGCTTTTTTACAAGCACACGGAAAGCATCAATTGCTAATGTTCTTAATACTGTAATATTAGGGATAGCAATGGCAAAACGCAAGATAAGTCACCGCAGACATGACCGCCGGCATCCGGCTACTCCCCGTCCTGAGCTGGCTCCGGATGGAATGGCATGGATCTATGGCACACACGCTGTCGAAGCGGCCCTCGACAACCCGCAGCGTAGTAGAAACAGGCTTGTAGCGACGGCTGAAGCGGCCAACCGGCTGCGCAGCGGTTTTCCATTGCTGAAGCCCGAAATTCTCGATCGAGCAAAGCTTGACGCCCTGTTGCCAGAACATGCCGTCCACCAGGGCATAGCTCTACTTGCGCCACCTCTGCAAACGACTGCCATCGAAGACCTGCTCGCTGGTCTTGGAACCCAGGCAATCATCGTCGTCCTGGATCGGGTAAGCGATCCACAAAATGTTGGCGCCGTCCTGCGCAGCGCTGCGGCATTTAAAGCCATCGGCTTAGTCGTTCAAGACCGCGGTACGCCGCCATCTGCCGGCGCCCTAACAAAGGCAGCGAGCGGCGCCCTAGACATTCTGCCTCTGATCCGGGTAACAAATCTGGTACGCGCGCTCGACCAACTCGAGGATGCTGGCTTCTGGCGCATCGGGTTTGACGGTGACGCCGTGCAGACACTTGAAGATGTGCCGCTCAATGGCAGGGTCGCTGTAGTCCTCGGTGGGGAGGGCAGAGGTCTGCGTCGTCTCACTCGCGAAGCTTGTGACCACCTAGTGCGTATCGCCACGCCTGGCAAGCTCAAGACCCTAAACGTTTCCAATACTGCCGCCGTCGCACTTTACGAGGTCGTCCGTCGCCAAAATCTAGAAAAATAACCCGCAATGATCGAAAACCAGTAACACTTGTTCGAAAATTCAGACACGATTACCTGATCCGTATTGCGCGCTGCAGACGTCATTGTTGCACGTCTCATTCGCTGCCAACAAAACCGGTGTCGAGACGCGTCCATAGTGGACGCCGTGGGAATAAGCGAAGCGTGCGAAGCACGGGCGCCGTTTGACGGGCAATTTGGCGCGACAGCGGACGATGACACGCTCGATCTAGCGACGACCAGCGCCCGGCGATCTCGATGCCTGATGCACCGCCGACGATGTCTTTAACAATTAGGACGAAGCCATCCACATTAGCCCGCATCTGTTCATCCAAGAGACAGATGTCGACAGTTTCGCCGCCACGGTGAAGCAGCATTACCGCCCGTGAGGACCCAGAGCGCCCAAATACATTGTTTTCAGGTTGCAGATATTGATATGTTCCGCGCGCTGCCGCAGTAGCTCAGTTGGTAGAGCAGGGGTTTTGTAAACCTCAGGTCGGGAGTTCGAGTCTCTCCTGCGGCACCACTCGCTCCAACCTCTCGCTCGAAGTGACCTGCCTGTCCCAATAAATTTGGTAATATAGTCCCTTACCGATAGGCCGCAGAGCGAGTTACAAAATGAAAAGCACAATCACGTCCGTTAAAATGCGGGGCGGCGAGACCGTCGAGGCCTATTTGGCCCAGCCCAAGGGTAAAGGCCCTTGGCCCGGGTTGGTAATCCTCTCGGAAATCTACAATGCGAACCGCTGGGTGCGTGCAGTGGCGGACGGCTACGCCCAGCAGGGCTTCCTGTGCTTGGCCCCAGATCTCTATTGGCGGCAAAACCCAGGTCAATATTTTGACTACACACCGGAGGGCCAAAAGGCAGGGCGCGCGCTTGGACAAAAGATGGATCTCGATGCCTTTACGGGCGATATGGAAGACTATGTGCAAGCGCTGGTCGAACATCCTATCGGTACTGGCAAAGTGGGCACAGTCGGCTATTGCCTCGGCGGCAAGTTGGTCTATCTCGCTGCCGCGCGGGATTTAGTAGATGTCGGCATCGGATATTACGCTGTGCAACTAGACAAATTTCTGAACGAAGCAGGGTCCGTAACACGGCCACTGATGCACCATTTTGCGGAGCTCGACGCACGCGTGCCGCAGAAGACAGTTAGGGCGGTTAAAAAAGCGTTCGACGGCAAACCTAACGTCGAGATCTACGACTATCTTGGCGCAGATCATGGCTTCAACCGGTTCGGCTACCCACCTTTTCACCAGCAATCAGCGGAACGCGCACTTGAACGCAGTCTAGCTTACTTAAGAAAACACATTGCCTAACCAGAGTTAGGAATCAGCTTGATGGACCACGCCAGCGACGATCAGTTCTTCTATTTCATCCTCCGTTAGACCCCAGTCGGTTAATGTCTGGCGACTGTTTTCGCCTGGCCGCGGCGCCGGTCCCTGGATGGCGCCGGGGGTGAGACTGAAGCGAGGGCTGGGCGCTGGCTGAGTGATACCTTGGTAGTTGGTAAAGGTGCCGCGGGCGCGGTTTTGTGGGTGTACCGACGCTTCTTCGAAAGTCAGCACCGGGGCGAAGCAGGCATCCGTCCCCTCGAGCAGGTCGCACCATTCTTCAAGTGTCTTTCCCGCGAAGATAACGGCCAGATGGGCGCGCCATTGCGGCCAACCCGCACGGTCCATCCTTTTGGGCATTTTCGCGGCATCGATACCCAGACGTTGGATCAATTCGGCATAGAATTCCGGCTCAATCGCTCCGACGGAGATATATTTCCCATCCTTGGTTTCGTAGTTGCCGTAAAAATGCGCCCCGCCATCCAACATGTTGGCCTGGCGGTCGTCGTGCCACCAACCAGCAGCCCGCAGGCCGTGCGTAAACGCCGTCAAGGAGGCAATGCCTTCTATCATCGCCGCATCGACGACCTGCCCCTCGCTGGTGCGTTGCGCACTCAACAAAGCACTCACCACACCAAAGGCGAGAAACATGCCGCCGCCACCGAAGTCGCCTATCAATGCCAAGGGTGCCGGCGGTGGGCGATCTGCGTACCCGATGGCATGCAGAGCACCGGTCAAGGCGACATAGTTGAGATCGTGCCCTGCCGCTTGCGCCAAAGGGCCTTCCTGCCCCCAACCGGTGACCCTGCCATAGACGAGACGCGAATTGTCTGCCAGGCATTCTGATGGCCCCAATCCCAAACGTTCCATAACGCCAGGCCGGTAACCTTCTATCAAGCAATCAGAGAGAGCCACTAGTCGCCGGATCGTAGCCACACCGGCGGGCGTTTTCAGATCGACCGCGATGGAGCGGCGGCCGCGTGACATGGGGTCGACATAGTGAACGTATCGCCTACTTAAAGCAGAAATACGGTCGATGCGGACGACATCAGCGCCCATGTCCGAGAGCATCATGCCACAATATGGGGCTGGTCCTTTGCCCGCCATCTCGACGACACGCATACCGCTCAGCGGACCGCTTCGGGATGTATCTTGCGTTGGCATATCCTACCCTCCGCCACCAGCATAGCTGCTCGGCGACGCAGATAATGCTGACAAATCTACCTCGCACTGGAATAGGTAGCACGTCACCCTACCTCCAGTACGATGGATCCTAAGTTTACGAAGAGGTGCCATCTGAGTTGTATTCTAGACGCCAGATTAGAGCTTTTTATATATGCCGGAGCCGTCATGTGACCGGTGTAGCGATGCCTCGCTAAATTATATGGCCGCGTCCGATACCAAAACCAAATGACAGATCAAATTCGGTGGATTGATGCCCGAATTGCGTTCGACCTCAACCGCGTTCTTACTGGAACGCTGTCATGACCCCTTCACCAAAGCGGCGCATTGATGCCAAATTTTGCTCATGGTTCATGTCCCCAAAGCCGGTCTGACAAAGAAGATGCCTAACGCCGACGTCGCGCAGTTCGGCAACCTGCTCGCGGACCCGAGCAACCGAGCCGTATAGCGAACCCGTCTCCAGCACGTAAGGCACCGCCTCATCATCCGAAACCGCCGGATCCGTCCATTTATTCAGCATCGCTGGAGCGATCTCGAAATCTTCAGGATTGTGCGCCTCCCGCACATGCATCATGTGCTCGCGAGTCTTCTGCAACAGGCTGGCGAGCTCATCCTCGGCCTGCGCGTCGGAGTCCGCGACATAAACGTTGCGCCATAATGCAGATTGAGCCAATAGCTTCTCCCGTGTTGCCGTATCGTGGTTACCCTCGTCCAAGCCAGCCTCGTAAAGTGCCCAGCGATCCTTGATCGCCGACACGGGCAGGCGCGCAGTCAGAATCGGTATACCCAGCCTGCCGCACTCGGTGAATGAATTTGGCGATATAGCACTACGCCATAGCGGTGGCGCGGGCTGCTGTACCGGACGCGGCCGAATTTCCGGCACATTCACCTTGTAGTATTTACCTTCGTAAACCATCGGCGATTCGCGCCAGGCACGTTGCAATATTTCCAGTGCCTCCTCCATGCGCGCGCGGCTGTCGTCGCTGCGGAGCCCATGGCCCATAAATTCATACTCGTTATAGATTGTACCCTTGCCAATCCCTACGTCGATGCGGCCCTTGCTAAGATTGTCGAGCAGAGCCAACTGCACGGCGAGCCGAACTGGGTGATGGAACGGCATCTGCACCACAGCAAAGCCGATACGCACCCGCTCGGTCCGCATCGCCAACGCGGATGCGAAGGTCAGTGCATCATTGTATACGCTCTCACCGGTAAAATAATGCTCGGTCAACCAGACATCATTGAAGCCCAAATTCTCGGCGTAACAGACCTGATCTATCTGCTGTTCGATCCGCAACGCATCCTCATCTGGAGACGGGGAAAGGGACAACGTCAACCAACCGAACTGCATATTTACTCTCCTTAACTTACTGGTAGCGGGCAGCCTTAATCCGAATTTCGATCATCGAATCCGGGTTCGTCTTTTTCGCGCAGATATTAGGACCGTGTCGCCGAATAGGTCCCGTCGATCAAAACCTCCCGGACGGTATTGAACGCGTCGTACTCGCTTATGTCCTTCAGACGTGTCTGTACCATGATGTCTTCCGATAGATCCAAAGCCAAAATGCAGATTGTCAACCGGTCGCCATTGCCCAGCCCAAGGCAGATTGATGGCCGGCCCGGGCCCTGAACTAATTGTTAACCGTTGTATTAGCATCGCGTTTCCCTTGGACCATCTGACCAAACAGTCCCTGCCGCCATCTTAAGCTGTCCGACGCAAGGCGCAATGCGATGATGCTTTTACAAAACCTCGCGTGTTTAGTAGGTTTCTCTAATCCCATCTCTTGTTAGGTCTAAGGGATCGGCCCCAAAGGTTTCTGGTGCCGCTTGTGAGACGACAAATGGAGGAATTGATGGCAGTCGCCGAAGTGTTCTCGAAAGTGGAAATGAGCGATGCCGAATGGCAGACGCGGGTCGATCTGGCAATGCTGTATCGTGTGCTAGCCAAATACCGGATGACTGACCTCATCTACACTCACCTTACCGCACGAATTCCGGGCGAGCCAAATCATTTTCTCATTAATCCGCTTGGCTCAATGTTTGAAGAAATTACTGCCTCCAGCCTGGTTAAATTGGACATGGAAGGTAACGTCGTCGGTCCAGAAGCAGAATTCATCTTCGCTGGCTATTGCATCCATAGCGCGGTTTACATCGCACGGCCTGACGTCATGTGCGTTACCCATACGCATACCCGAGCGACGGTTGCCGTTTCTGCTATGGAATGCGGCCTACTGCCATTGTCGCAACACTCTCTTTTCCCACTCTACAGCATGGCCTACCACGACTATGAAGGCCCAGCGAACGATTTGGCGGAGCGCGAGTCTCTGGGGGAACATCTCGGTGACAAAATGAATATGATGCTCAAGAATCATGGTACGCTCAGTGCCGGCCGCACAATTCCCGAGGCATTCGAGCTCACCTATTACTTTGACACGTCCTGCCAAATTCAGGTCGACGCGCTTGCCAGCGGTCAGGTGTCGGAAATTACTCCAGAGGTTGTCGCGGAGGGACACCGGCAGTACAAAAAACGTTTTGATTCCGGCCAGACCGGCCAACAGGCTTGGCAAGCACTACGACGTCAGCTCGACCGCGAAGGTGCGGACTATGCGACCTGATCGCGACTGCCCGATCAATCGAAAGAGAATTCCAAACGTCAAAGCTCTCCTGTCGCCTGCCTAACCGGCGACAACCATACCTTGTGGATTCTCATTAAGGGCTGCCGGATGGAAGGCGGTTTTTTTGTATTGCCGAGCGCTTCTCGACTGCCGAGATTGCTTGTCGCATTAATGAAACCAGCTTGCAGAAAGTGGCTAGATTGCGGGCCGCCACGCATCGCATTGTCTTTACCTGACACTGATCGACCAAGTGCCATAAAGCGCGATCCGCATGGCGGAGGTGCGCAATTTTCTGAATGATTCCATGGCAAAAAAGTGGGGGCCTTCCTGAGCACCGTCCTGCCAGACCTACACTTTAGTGACACTGCTTTCGAAAGCGCGCTAAGTCCCCATTCCCTATTACTCCGCAAAACCCATTTCTGTTTAAAATTTCGACAGGTTTATTATGCATTCAAGGAGGGCGGAAGCCAGAGGATGCAAATTTATCGATCCGGCCGATAAGGGGTAAGATCTATGTCCGGGTCGCGGCCAGCGGCCAGGTCGGCTATGATCTGTCCCGTCGCCGGGCCCATAGTCAGGCCCAGATGACTATGACCGAATGCCAGCAGCACGTTGTCGTGTCTCGGCGAACGGGATATCACCGGCACGCTGTTCGGCAAAGTCGGACGCCGGCCGAGCCAAATGCTCTGTTCCGTCGTATCCAAATCTCGGATCGATTCCTGGGCGAATGGCAACATCGAGCGGATACGGCGATAGTCCGGCGGCGCATCAACTTTTGCGTATTCGATACCCGTGGTCACGCGCAAGCCATCCTCATGCGGCAGAGTCGCAAATTTTCTGTCCATAAAGGTGATGAACCGGTTCGGCATGACTGGCGGTTTCGGCAGCATAATGTGGTATCCGCGTTCCGCCTCCAACAGTACGCGCGCGCCCAGCTTAGCTGCCAAATTCCGTGACCAGGCGCCGGCGGCAAGAACGATTAGATCGCACTCTTGATCACCAGCAGTAGTCACCACGGTCCGCGGCTTTCTGTCTTGAAAGCGGATATCAACGGCTTCACCGCGGATAATGATGCCACCCTTGGCAACAAATATTTCTGCGAAACGTGCGACCATGCGGCCGGGATTCACCGCAGTGCTCGAATCCGGCATAAAGACCGCATGTTTGAAAATTGGTTGCAGGCCAGGTTCAAGCTGTCGAAGCTCGTCCTCGTTCAGTATTTCGTATCGACAGTTGTTCCTCTCAAGCAGCTCCCGCTCGAAGGCCGACGCTGCAAAGGACTGGTCACTCTTATAAACTTTAAGCGACCCATTCGGCTTGACCATCTCCTGGGTTCCAGTTTCTTCCAACAAAATGGCGTAGGCGTCAGACACTCGGTGGATCAATGCCGCGATCGCCCGGCCGCTGGCCTCGACATTTGCACGCGACGAATAGCGCAGGAACGACGCCAGGAACGGCAGCAGACGCGGCAGGTAGCGCCATTGGATTGCCAGAGGCCCTGTCGGATCCGCTAACATCTTCGGCACCTGCTTAATGACACCAGGTAACGCCGTAGGCATCACCGAACTGCTGCTAATCGATCCGGCATTGCCATAAGACGTCTGATCCGGGCTACCTGGATCAGATGGATCGACAACCGTAACCATCCAACCATCTCGTTGAAGAAACAGCGCACAACTTATCCCAACGATCCCACCACCTATAACGACCGCTGACCTACTTTCCTTTGTCGATGTTTTTTGCACCAATTTCTCCACCGTTGACCATACAATACCATCTGCTTAAGGCGGAACCGCCGTCAAGCAGGAAACATGACAGCGAGACAGTTGAGTATTATTGTACTGGCCACGTACAGGCGCTCGTGAGACGCTAACCAAACGCTCTTTGAGCGCCTCGAGACATGTCTCTCGGTGGCATCTCACCGCAATTCGACGAATTGGCTAAGAGCGAGGACAAAACACCCAACTTTCCTAATTTTTCATACCATGCGCTCTCCGCTATCCTAACCGCATTCATGGCAAATACGTTGTCTAAACCAATTTGGCAAACGAGGGTAAAATCGTCAGCAAGCGGGTCATGCCATTTTGCATTCGAAAGACCCGCATCAAAGCGAATGTCCATAGAGTCGCGTATCAGCACAGTGAGTTGAACGGTATTACAAAATGAGCACAATCTTAGACACTAAGGGCTTCAACTGCCCTATCCCAGTTTTGAAGGCACGCCGCGCCATGCGAGAGCTTGCGGCTGGTGGAGAATTGACTGTGCAGGCGACCGACCCAGCCTCGATGATAGACTTCCCACATTTCTGCAATACTACGGGACACGAACTTGTGTCTTCCTCTGAACAGGACGGCGTCTTCACCTACGTTATTCGAAAGGCAGACGCCTAGTTAACAAGTATCGCCCGGAAATCATTTACATTGGTGAACGTCGGGCCGCTTTCAACTAGATCTCCTAACGGTTCGAAGAACCCATAGGCGTCATTGTTGGCAAGGCTATTGCGAGCGTTCAGCCCAACCGCCACAGCGCGCGTCAAGGTGTCCGGTGTCACCATCGCACCCGCATTGTCCTCGCTGCCATCGATGCCATCTGTATCGCAGGCAATGGCATGAATGCCCGCTGCACCGTCGAGTGCTACCGCCAGGGACAAGGCGAATTCGCCGTTACGGCCGCCGCGGCCGGTGCCCAACATAGTCACTGTTGTCTCACCCCCCGAAAGTAATACTGCCGGTACTGTGACTGGTTGGCCATGCCGTGTGATTTGCTGCGCCACGGCAGCGTGTACCTTACCCACCTCGCGCGCTTCGCCTTCAATCGCATCGCCCAGAATAACAGGTATGATGCCTGCCTGGCGCACCACCTCGGCTGCCGCTTCAAGGGACACCTGTGGCCTGGCGATAAGAATTGTCTGACATTGCGCGAGACGCAAATCACCTGGCTTCGGGGTCTCGTCCGCCTCGGCTTGCAAGTAATTAGCTACCCCATCTGGTACCACAGCACCATAGCGTGCGAGCATCTCGCGCGCATCAGCATAGGTCGTGGGATCGGCGACGGTCGGGCCGGATGCGATTACCGCAGGATCGTCTCCCGGCACGTCGGAGATTGCCAGTGTCACGACAGGCGCTGGCGCCGCGGCGACAGCCAGCCGGCCGCCCTTGATCGCCGAGAGATGCTTGCGGATGCAATTCATCTCAGCGATGGTGGCGCCGCAGCGCAACAATTCTCGGTTCACCGCCTGTTTATCATCGAGCGTCAACCCTGCCGCCGGCAAGGAAAGCAGCGCTGAACCGCCGCCCGAAATTAGACAGATCACCACATCGTCTGCCGTCAAACCGCGCACTTTGCGGAGTATGCGCCGCGCCGCATTCACCCCCGCAGGATCCGGTACTGGATGAGCAGCTTCAACAATTTCTATCTTTTGGCATGGCACTGAATGCCCATAGCGCGTTACCACTAACCCGGAGAGAGGCCCGTCCCAATTAGCCTCGACAACTCTTGCCATCTCTGCTGATGCCTTTCCGGCGCCTACCACCACTGTACGGCCTTTGGGCTTTGGCGGCAGGTGCGGCGGCAAGCAGAGCGCGGGTTGAGCTGCGGCAACAGCCGCCTCGAATAATTTTTGCAGGAAGACGCGCGGTTCCATCACTGAAAATCAACCGCAACACCTGGTGGTGGCGAGTAACCGAGATCGCCGCGCTCAATCACCGCCGCGCGCCCGCCATGCCGAGCCAGTTGTTCCGCCTGCCGCGCCTTAGCACGCCGGTTCACATCTTCGGGATCGCAAATGGACCGCAGCTTCACTTCGCAAATCGCGCGGATCGCTTCATGTGCCGGATCGGTGCCTAGGTCGACTTCCTCCTCCGGGTCAGCAGCAAGATCAAAGAGCTGTGGCGGGTAGCCGACATAATGAACGTATTTGTACTGTCCTTCGCGGATCATGAAGGCGCCCGTGGTCGAACCCATGCCATGATACTCGCACAGTAACGTCCGTTCGGGCTCGGCGCCTGCCGCGAGTTCAAACAGTGAGGTACTGGGAAAGGTCTGCTCAGCTTTGGTCAGCTGTTCCCCAGCGCATTCTAGAAACGTTGGATAACAGTCCAAATGGCTGACCGGCGCATCCCGCACTACACCGGCCGACACGTCCGGCCCAGCCAGGATCATCGGAACCTTTGCGGCTTCCTCATACAGGGTAGATTTTCCCCAAAGACCGCGGCTACCAAGATTGTCACCATGATCGCTGGTGTAGAGGATGTTGGTGCTCTCGGCGAGACCTGCGGACTCAAGAGCTCGCAATACCTGACCAATATTGTAGTCAAGGAAGCTGCACAGCGCGTAGTAGGATGACACCGCCTTCAGCACATGAGCTTCGCCCTTAAAATGATCGTCGTAGCAGAAGCTGCCTGCGTAATCACGTACATAGGGATGCGCTGGACGTTCATCCCTTGCGTATAATTTCGGCAAGGGCATGTTTTCAGGAGGATAGAGATCAAAGAAACGCTGTGGGGCGGTCAGCGGAAAATGCGGGCAAACCCAGGAGACGAAGAGTAGCCAGGGTTTCTCTGGATCGCGTGTTGCAGCCACTTCGAGCCAGCGCACCGCGGCATCGGTGATGTCGCGGTCGTACTGCGTATATTCGCTCTCGCCTGGTCCCGCCGAGCGCGCGATTTTGTATGCGCCCTTGCGCACCGGCAGATCCTCTCGAACCAGCCCCATCAGGTCGCCCAGCCCCTCGACCACATGCATTGCCAGCTGAGATTCGCTGAAACCGTTGTCATCGTCTTCGTTGCGAAAATGCAGCTTGCCAATCGATACCACCTCGTGTCCTGCATCGCGCAAACGATGATGCCAGCTCGGCACCGAACCCTCATAGGGGTCGGCATTGTCCCAATACCCGATCTCATGAATGTATCGCCCGGTCGCAAAGGTCGCCCGTGCTGGAATACAGACTGGCGAGTTGCAATAGGCGTTCGAAAACCGTGTCCCGCGCGCTGCCAGCGCATCTATGTTCGGCGTCTGGGCAATCGAATTTCCGTGGCATCCCAGGATCTTGGCGCTGTGCTCGTCAGACATCAGCACAAGCATGTTCTTAGGCATCATTCGGCGCTCCTGTCGGTGGTGGCAAGAGTTTAACCACAGTCCAATCTGCGGTATAGAAGGCATCCTCTTGACCGGATGGCATCGTGCCGCTTGAGTGACAGCATCGATAGCCTAACGGACGGAAGATATGGCAACAGAGGCCAACACGACCAGCCCACTCTTCGCCTGCGTGGATCAGGTGTCGCCTGTGCTGTTCATCGTAATTTGTATCGGCGCCTTAATCGCTGGTGCTATCCTGCAACAGCACAACAAACTCACCCTAAAACAGACCTATCTGGCGATGACCGCGCGGTTAAAGGTCGAACGGCCAACGACTTTCTACGTCGTTGTGGGCATCACGGTCATTGGTACCTTCGGCTACTTTGCCTATGCCTATCGGGCGATCTGTGGCCTCGCCGCGATTTAGGAACCACAACAGTCACCGCCTTTGCACCAATATTGTTCGAAGCCTTTGCCGCTCGTGTCACAATTGCCGGCAACATGAAAACAGCCCTTCCCGACCGCTTTGCTAATTGGTTTGCTGCCCGCGACTGGAGCGCGCACGACCATCAGTTGGAGATGCTGGTCGCAGCTCAGAACCGTGAGGACACGCTGCTGATCGCACCGACTGGCGGCGGCAAGACCTTGGCGGGGTTCCTGCCCTCGCTGATCGACATCGCAGAGACCGAGCCAACCGGACTGCATACTCTCTACATCTCACCCTTAAAGGCGCTTGCCGTCGATATCGGGCGAAATTTACAGTCCCCAATCAGCGAGATGGAGTTGTCGATAACGGCGGAGACACGCACCGGAGACACACCGCAGCGCAAGCGCAAGCGCCAGCGCGAGAAGCCGCCGCATATGCTTCTGACAACGCCAGAATCGCTTGCGCTGCTGCTCTCCTATGCCGACGCGCCACGATTGTTCCAGCGGCTAAACACTGTAATCGTCGACGAATTGCACGCCCTAGCCGGTACTAAGCGTGGTGACTTGTTGGCTCTTTGCATGGCACGGGTCTCCACTCTGGCAAAGGGTAGCCGCCGTGTCGGACTATCTGCGACGGTGGCCTGGCCGGAGGACCTCGCTGCTTGGCTATCGCCTGCAGCGGACGCTGACACTGTTCGGCTCATCGTTAGTGAGGAAGCCGTGGAGCCAGAAATCCGCATACTGGAGACGCGTGAGGAGTTACCCTGGTCCGGCCATATGGCAACGCATGCCCTGCCGGAAATTTACACTGCAATCATCAAACACAACACGACACTTGTCTTCGTCAACACGCGGGCGCAAGCCGAGGTGGTGTTTCAACAGCTTTGGCGTATCAATAATGACAACCTGGCGATCGCACTACACCACGGCAGCCTCGCACGCGAGCAGCGCCGCAAGGTGGAAGCGGCAATTGCGCGTGGCGATCTGCGCGCTGTGGTCGCGACCAGCTCGCTCGATCTTGGTGTCGACTGGGCTTCGGTCGATCTGGTCGTACAAGTCGGTGCACCCAAGGGCGTGAGCCGCCTCGTCCAGCGTATCGGTCGTGCTAACCACCGGCTGGATAGTCCAAGCCGCGCCATCTTGGTGCCTGCTAACCGGTTCGAGGTGCTGGAATGCCGCGCCGCGCTTGAGGGAGTGTGCGCTCAAACGTTGGACGGCGACCCACCCAGGCCCGGCGGACTCGACGTGCTGGCGCAGCACCTACTGGGGCTTTCCTGCTCCTACCCTTATCAGGCGGACGACATGTACGTCGAAGTGTGCCGCGCCACGCCTTACGCCAACCTGTCCCGGAAAGAATTTAACGACACCTTGCGCTTCGTCGAAAATGGCGGCTACGCGCTGGGCGGCTACGAGCGTTATCACCGGCTGACACACACTAAAGACGGCGCCTATCGCATCTCCAGCCCTCGCGACGCGCGGCGTTACCGTATGAATGTCGGTACCATCGTTGAAGCAGTGACCATGAAGGTACGTGTGCGCGGTGGACCGGTGCTGGGCGAGATTGAAGAGCATTTTATTCTTGGGTTAGAAATCGGCGACACATTCGTCTTTTCCGGCCAAATGCTGCGCTTCGAGGGGATGCGCGAGACCATAGCGATTGTCACTCGCTCCTTTGGCGAAACCCCCAAAGTACCAGCCTACCAGGGTGGCCGCCTGCCGCTCTCGACCCACCTGGCAGAACGCGTGCGCGCCATACTGGCTGAACCTCGGCGCTGGCAAGACCTGCCCTATCAGGTAGCGGAATGGCTCAAGATCCAGCGCTTCCGCTCCGCCTTGCCGGACCGCGATGATTTACTCGTCGAGACCTTCCCACGAGGGGGTAAGGAGTACTTGGTGGCCTACTGCTTCGAGGGCCGCAACGCGCACCAGACTCTCGGCATGTTGCTTACCAAACGCATGGAACGGGCCGGCTACGGTCCGCTCGGCTTCGTCGCCACCGACTACGTGCTAAGCGTCTGGTCGGCGCATCCGGTCAGCGACCTTTCCATCCTGTTCGACGAGGATATGCTGGGCGACGATTTGGAGACTTGGATGAACGAGAGCTCCATGCTCCGTCGCACCTTCCGTAATGTCGCCGTGATCTCTGGGTTGATCGAGCGCAACTATCCAGGCCAGCAAAAGACCGGCCGTCAAGTCACGGTCAGCAGCGATCTAATTTACGATGTACTCCGTGTGCACGAACCCGACCACATCCTGCTGCGAGCGACAAACGCCGACGCAGCGCAAGGCCTGACCGACATCCGCAGGTTGGGCGACATGTTGCGTCGCGTAAAAGGCCGAATCTGTCATCGCCGTCTCGAACGGGTCAGCCCACTCGCCGTCCCCGTGCTTCTGGAAATCGGCAAGGAAAGCGTCTACGGAAGCGCCTTCGACGACCTCTTGGACGAGACCGCGGAGGAACTGATCACAGAGGCGATGACGTATACAAAGGATACCATGGAACTACCACTATGAGGCACACGGTATCTATATCGAGTTGTTCTCGCAGGCAAATTGCCAGGCCACAAGAGCTTCCCCATACAGTCAATCCCGTTGCCAATGTATCACCCCAGCACCCGAGCCGGGACCGAGCCAATAAACTACAAACGGTTGTTCTTTTAGAGAACGACTCTAGGTTGTGTCCTTCATGTAGTCCGAGATAACAAGTGATGCGGAACAAAACGAATCGCTTACATTCATAACCATGATCGAACCTCTCACCAAACGTCCCGAAAATTCTGTCACGCAAGCGACGCCCCTCATTGTGAACAGCTGCGCCCTCACCCCCGACCCATCGGGCGCCCTAATCTGGTCGGCGAGGCGTCTCGTCGTGGTCGCCGACCTGCACCTGGAGAAGGGCTCGAGCTATGCCCTACGTGGCCTCTTCCTGCCGCCCTATGACAGCAGGGCTACCCTAGCCGCACTGGAACGGGTTATCGACACGCACAAGGCCCAACACGTCATCTGCCTCGGCGACAGTTTCCACGATCCGGAAGCCGCCACACGCCTGTCGGACCAGGAGGTCGCCACAATCCGCCGGCTGACCACTGCCCGCCGCTGGACCTGGATCACCGGCAACCACGACCCCAACCCGCCGACAACCCTTGGCGGCAAGATCATCCACGAACTCACTGTGGGACCCCTCGTCTTCCGACACCAGGCCCTGGAAGACAGGCCTGCCCCGGGCGAACTCTCCGGTCACTTCCACCCCAAGGCCACGGTCGCCACGAGAAGTCGGCGCATTACTGCACGTTGTTTCGTTACCGACGGGACACGGGCGATCCTGCCAAGCTTTGGGGCCTATACCGGCGGAATGGATGTGTTGGACCCGATGATAGCGAAAAAGTTTCAGCGAACGTTCAAAGTGCACATGCTTGGACGGAAAAAAATTCATGTGCTTCCGCGTCAGAAACT
>CAYYUG010000056.1:16721-18316 GCA_964474755.1 uncultured Rhodospirillaceae bacterium
AGGCCTTCTTTTCCGCGCGGTCGTTGAGGTCTTCATAAGCCCAGAGGTGCATCGACTGGTTGAGCGGACCGATCTCCGTCAGCCAATGTCCAATCAGTACGCCATAATCATCGCCACGGATCTCGCGGCCGATTGTACCAGCGCTCTCAGCGTGTACCGCTGCCATACCGGGTTTCATCGTGTAAGTGCGTAACTCGTAAATCATCGGGATCCTTTCCTCACCGCCTGAGACCGAATGACAGGAATAATGATAGCAGGAAAACAGCCGCGCCGAGATGGAAGGCTGGGGTGTAACTCTGCACCGCATCGTAGATCAAACCGCTGACGAGTGGGCCGGCGGCGCCAATTAGCCCAACCAGCGCTAGCACAGCGCCCATCAGGGTACCGATAGCCACCGTACCAAATAGTTCAGAGCCGATAGTCGTGAGCTGCGGCAGCGCACCGCCAAAACCGAAACCGACAACGAAAGTGGCGGCAAGTAGCCAAGATTGTCCCTCAGCTAAGGCGCAACCACTCATAGCGACGGCAGCGATTAACATCGATAAGCGGTAGGCGCACGCGCCACCAACCCAGTCGGAGAGCAGTCCCATGACGATCCGCCCAGCGCAATTACCAACGCCAAACAGCATCAGGGCGAGTGCGGCAAAGCCGGACCCGAAGCCTTTTTCCAACAGGAAGGGGGCGATTTGAATGTAGACAATGGCCCCCGCAAACCACCACAAGCCAAAAGCGAGGCTCATATGCCAAAACAGAAACCGGCGGGCGATGGCGCCGAGCCCGCCCGGCGGCGGCGAACCGGCGGCTTTGACAGAAGCCACCGCCAATGAAGCGACAGCGTTTTGTGCGCCATAAGGGCGCAACCCTCGATTAGCCGGATCGCGGTCGAGCAGCAGTGCCGACCCCGCCATCAGCCCGCCGGAGATCAAGCCCAGCCAGAGATAGGCATCGCGCCAGCCTCGGGTAGCGATCAACGCCTCGGCTAGAGGTGCAATCAGGAATATACCGATACTGCCGCCAAGCACCGTGATTCCTACCGCCAGGCCACGCTTGGCCTCGAACCAACGGGACACGGTGGCGACTAGCGGTGCCCAGGCGGCGCCCATTCCCGCCGCCGTAATACCACCATAGAGTACGTATAGATGCCATAGCTCTTCGATACAGCTACCCAGCGCCGTCCCGGTACCAAATAGCAACCCACCAACAAGCACCGTTCCACGCGGCCCAAACCGGTCTACACACCAGCCCATCGGTAGGCCAAAAAAACCATAGGCCATCATGCCGAGCGACATAGCCCCGGAAACCGCGGTTCGGCTCCAGCCAAACTCAGCCACCATCTCCGTATAAAACAAGGTAAAGGCGTAATAGGTACCGTAACCGCACGCGCCCACGACCATCCCGGCAGCAACGATCACCCAGCCATAATGCATTGTGCACCGCCTTCTCTCGCGCGCCCTTGCCGCCTAGTCGCGCATGTGCTCCGGGATATCTAGCCCCACGCCAGTTAAATGGCCAAACAACGCATGCAGCTGGGCCACATCTGCCTCCGGCAAGGGCGGGCGCAGGATAGACTCGATGTTGGCTATCAGATGATCCAC
>CAYYUG010000056.1:18416-27123 GCA_964474755.1 uncultured Rhodospirillaceae bacterium
CTATGTTCGACTCTTCCCTATAGAGGCTCGCAGCTCTCGTCCACCGCTAGTTCCAAAGCGCCCAGATACCGCATTTAACCACGAAGAAACAGATGACCTGCACAACAGCCGTTCCGGACGTGACACGGGTAACCTCAAGGCAGAACGACGTGATCGCGTAAGTAGCGTTGCCAATCGTGGCGGTGGGGTGGAACTGCACCACCTGCAGAGGTTAATTGTTCAAGGTGCCGCAGAAAGGCAATAATTATACTATGCAACGAATTTGCAGGTTTTTCGCGCCATCCGCTTGCCTATGAGCTTGTACCCCAGACTATTATGATAAGAATTGCTAGAAATCACGGAATTGCTTCCAAACCGAGTAACTTTGCCCTTTAAACAGATGTCAGGCCCATTTCGGTGTCCGCTGCTTCGTGCGATCTTAATGTTTGCGTTTGCGACGAGGCTGTGCCTTCCAGCAACTGCCGACCCAGTCGCCGTCGATAGCGTCACCGCTGTGGCCCGGGAGTTGCACCGGATCGAATTTCTCATTCCTGAAACTCATCAGGCACAACTCAATCCAATTCCCCGAACCCAAATCACCGGTCCAGGCGCTTCGTTCAAATGGCGCGAGAAAGTGCCATTCAGTCATTCCGTCTACCTTCGGCTAGCGCTGTCAGCTGTGCTGCAAGCAAACGAAGCGCTGGTCGCTACACGTGCGCGGGTGCAGAGCTTTGTGGTCGCCCATGCCAAACCAAAAGGATCTGGCCTGGCTGTCGAGAATAATCGCGGATTATAAAGTCGCCACAGTGTACACAACGCCGTCGGAAGCGCTGAAAACGGAACTGTTGCTTCGGCTTGACACCTTGCCACCGTCACTCGTGATCGCTAAAGGAGCGCTTGACAGCGGCTGGCTACCGTCGCGCCATGCAAATCCGGAAGGACCCGAATTCGGCCGCTGGACGTTGGGTCGCGTGACGGCGGCAGAGACAGATAGCAAGGGTTTTCGCCAACCTCGCGCGGCACTCAAGGCCTATATGCATTATCTGAACACTGATCCAGGTTTCTCTCCAATGCGCGCCGCGCGGGCGGCCCTAAGAGCAGAGGGAAGGCCCTTGGACGGGCAAGCGCTGGCTGTCTACCTCGCTCCTGCGTTAGGCCGTCAAGCCACACAGAAGCCGCAGCGCATCATCCAGCGTAACACACTGAAGTACGCCGACCAGGCTCGCCTATCAGTGGAACCGGTGTTTGTGTTTGAGCGGATCGAAAAGCAGTGATGACGCGTCACTCTCATTAGACGCCCTCAGCATAGAATACGATCACCTTCTGTAAGATGCAGTTAGTCCGGGCGATACAATCAAGCTGAACCAACCAAAAATGATCAACGCGTTTTACGAGCTACTGAAGCTCGCGTACGAGACGGCTATGCTAACGGCCACAAATAAAAACACTATTAAAGCCATCATGCTGAAGAGTGCCATACGAATGTATTAGCGGCCGACGCAATCTGGATCCCAAATCGAGGTCGGGATAACACGACATTTTATCAGCATGCCCCTTCAGCTCACTCGATACGTCTCTAATCCAATTTCGCCCTGATTTCCGCCCACATGTCGAGCTGGCGTAAGATCTCATCTTCCGCCTCAGATCCAAGTGAAATCACGACACGTGACGCCCCCCGGTCACGGCGTTTCTTGAACTGATCGAGATCAGGTTTCGCACCCCATACTGTCACTGGCAAAGCGGCGGGATCTCGACCGGCAACACGGGCCATCTGCTGAAACTCTGGAATGAAATCGGTCACATCGTCATGTGGCGGCAAGGCAGCATGCGGAATCCAGCCGTCTCCATAGCGAACCGCGCGCCGGGCTGCGTATGGCCAAGCGCCCCCAACGATGACCGGCGGGTAGGGTTTCTGAACAGGCTTCGGCCACATCATCATCGGCGGAAAGTCGACCATATCGCCGTGATATTCTGCCTTTGGCTGGGTCCACATCTCCTTCATCGCCTCGATGCGCTCGCGTGCCAGCTTGTTGCGGGTCTCAAAGACCGTGCCATGGTCTGCCATTTCCTCAGCGTTCCAACCAGTACCAACGCCAAAGATAAAACGGCCACCCGACACCTGATCGATCGACGCTACCAGCTTCGCCGTCTGAATGTGGTCGCGCTGCTGGACCAGGCAGATACCGGTGCCGAGTTTGAGGGTTTCTGTGGCCACGGCAGCGGCAGTCAGGCTCACGAACGGATCCATCACGTCGTAGTACTTCTTCGGGATCGCATCCCACAGCGGAAAGGAAGACTTCGTATCGACTGGGATGTGGGAATGCTCCGGTGCCCAAAGCGACTCAAAACCGCGTTCCTCTAGCGCACACGCTAGCGCAGGTGCTGTAATTGAATAGTCGGTAAAAAACATCGCAGCGCCAATCTGCATGCTACTTCCCCTCTCATTTGTGCCTCCCAGTCATACGCAACCACACTGAACCGATCCAGGTCTCCCGGCAATGTTGTAGGCAATATGACGAAACCAGCACAATCAAACTTCCTCCCAAAACGTTAGGACAATCTCTCTCATGTCCTTTTACGACAACAAAGGATTGGCCAATAATATTCAGTCGGCCGCGCTGCAAGATTGTTAGCGACGTGTAATTCGCCAGGGACTCGCATGCAACGATGGCACGATAGGAACAATCTTGTCATTTCGGATAATCTATTGGCTGGACTGGTCCACAAGCATTCGCTGCCTGGTTATGCGAAATTCGATTTCAATCAGTTATATGATGACGCGCCCTATATCGCCGGTATCGCGGAGTTCTTAGTTGGCACTAGTACGGCTTGCTCAATACTTGCGTTGCCGACCTGTTGGGGTCGGTCCGCTACGCCAAGCCCAAGCTAGGCATGGAATCTACACGCTGGCCGATTGGGTAACCGGCAAACCGCTGAATGTTCTCAGCTTCAGCTAAGGCCCGACGAGTTGCATCGGCGACCCTCAAACCCAACGCCACAACTCCCACTGCTACCGTGTTGCAGGAAGAGCTCAAATGGGTACTCCTAATACTCAAGGGATAAGAAGTCATGCTATTCGCACAGCCAATGACCTCTAGCATCGCTTGCGACCTGCTGCGCGACATCGGCCGCATTGTCCGTGGATTCGAGATGATCCAATTTGTCACCTTCGGCATATCGCTGGACGTGCTGCAGGTGGAACGTACGGTCATCGCAGAACGGAGCCATAACGGTATCGGGCGAAGCCCGGCGCGCATCCCCAGCATCATTTCCAAATGATGCCTGAAATTTCGCAACTGACGCGACCCGACCACGCTCGACACACATAATAGCAGCGGATTTCAAGCCAATGTACGGAGAATTAGTGTCGAAGACGACTTGATGGTAAATCATTACAAGAGGCTGGCCGGTGATCGCCAATCCGCACTAATCTTTTAGCTAGTAGCACGTGCTAGCACTGTCCATAGAGATCCGCATTTGCCTGAGAAACTTGGCAGCAATCGCTCCCTTGACCGGTTCCAGCCGGTCCTCGATATTCCATCATACGGCATAAGCACTGGAGCGGCTCCATGGAAATCGAATTGAGCACGGAAGATCTGGCTTTCCGGGACCAGGTCCGGGCCTTTCTTGATAAGGCACTGACAGACGACATCCGCGAAGGCGCACGACTAACCCCCGGCGTTCGCACAAAACCCGAAATCGCGAAACGCTGGACTAAAAAACTCGCCGCCAAAGGCTGGCTTTGCCACAACTGGCCAGCAGAGTTTGGTGGACCCGGCTGGAACACAGTGCAGAAATACATTTTTGAGACCGAATCCGCCCAGTCCGGAACGCCGACGATCAACAATATGGGTATCCGCATGGTTGGTCCGGTGGTGATGAAGTACGGCACGGAAAATCAGAAGGCCGAAGTCCTGCCGAGCATTCTCAAGGATGAGTTTCAATGGTGCCAAGGCTATTCCGAGCCAGGATCCGGGTCCGACTTGGCTTCACTGCAAACCCGCGCGGTTAAGGATGGCAGCGACTACATTATAAATGGGAGCAAGATCTGGACCTCCGGCGCGCATTACGCCGATAAAATCTTCTGCCTGGTGCGCACCTCGACCGAAGGCAAAAAACAGGAAGGCATCAGTTTCTTGCTGTTCGACATGAATTTGCCGGGAATCAAAGTCGAACCTGTCATCATGTTTTCCGGTGAGCATGAGCTGAACCAAGTATTCTTTGACAATGTACGTGTACCGCAGGCAAATCGAATCGGCCCGGAGAACCAGGGCTGGACCGTAGCAAAATATCTACTAGAGTTCGAGCGCGGCGGCATTGCTTACACGCCACCGGTCAAGGCCGGCCTAGCCCGGTTGCGCCACATCTCCGAACAAGAGGACGGCGGCGGCCAGCGGTTAATCGATGATGACGAATTTCGACGCCAGTTATGTCATTTGGAAACACAGACCTGGGCAAATGAGACCACTGAGAAACGTGTTATGAGCGCGCTTAGCAACGGACAGAACCCAGGCAGCGCATCCTCCATGTTCAAGTTACGTGGCTCGGAACTGCTGCAGCAAATGCTGGAGCTAACTATGCGCGCTATCGGCTATTATGCCGGTGTCTTCCAGCCCGACGCCTACATACACGGTGCCAATGTCGACCCGATTGCACCCAAGCAGGGCGTCACAGCGACGGCAAAATATTTCAACCAACGCGCAGCGACGATTTACGCCGGCTCTAGCGAGGTACAACGCGGCATCATCGCTAAGCACGTGTTAGGCCTGTAGGAGGTTTACGCTGCCGCCTTTGCCGCTACCGCATCTTCCAGTACCATCGTAGCACATTTTTCCCCTATCATGATCGACGGTGCGTTGGTGTTACCCGATGTCAGGGTCGGCATGATCGAGGCGTCGGCAACCCTGAGCCCTTCTATGCCATGTACCCGCAACCGATCGTCGACCACCGATTGCGGGTCCTGTCCCATCTTGCAGGTCCCAATCGGATGGTACGTCGTCTCCGCATTGTTGCGTACCCATTCGAGCAGTTCCTCGTCGCTTTGATATTGCGAACCAGGCGCAAGTTCCTCACCGACTATATCAGCGACAGGTGGTGTGTTCATCACCTCACGGCCCTTGCGCATGGCAAACACCACCCCTGCGCGGTCCATTTCCGCCGATAGGAAGTTGAATCGGATCGCCGGCGGTTCCGCCGGGTCGACAGACTTAATGTGAATACTGCCGAGGCTTTCCGACCGCAGCACATTGACATTCATGGTAATACCGCGTTGCTTGGCGATGCGCCGCTCTCGGTTGATGCGCTCAGTCAGGAATGGCATGAAGGAAACTGTCGCATCCGGCGAATCTAGTCCCTCGCGGGTACGGAAATACATGCGAATGGGTACTGTCGAAAGCCCGAGAAAGCCCTTGCGAAACAGACCGTATTTAAGTGCCTCACCCCACAACCGGACGCCATTTCCGCGCTCGTTGAAGGTCGCGTTCGGTTCGGTGATCGAATATTTCATGCGTGGCGAATAGTGATCGCGCAAATTTTCGCCAACGCCGGGCAGTTCATGTACCACTTCAATACCAAGTCTCTTAAGTAATTCCGGTTGACCAATACCAGAGAGTTCAAGGATTTTCGGCGAGTTGATCGAACCACCGGAGACCACAACTTCGCGTGTCGCACGAGCTTCTCGCTGTTGCCCCCGCACCGAATAGCGCACGCCGACGCAGCGTTTACCTTCCATAATCAATGAGTCACCCATGGCGCCGGTCTCAATCGTCAAATTTGAGCGTCCCCGCGCAGGGTCGAGATAGCAGTAGGCGGTGCTCATGCGGCGACCCTTATTGATGGTCGCCTGGGTCATGGCAATGCCCTCCTGGACTTCACCGTTATAATCCTGATTGTATTTAATCCCGCAGATATCGGCCGACTGGATCAGCTTGTCAAAAAAAGGGCTTAACTTTGGCGAATCCGTCACCTTCAGCAGGCCATCGCGACCACGAAAATCGTCCGACCCGCCTTCATAACTTTCCATCTGTTTGAAAATAGGCAGCACGTCGGCGTAACTCCAACCGCGATTGCCGAGCTGTGCCCAATGGTCGTAATCCTGACGCTGACCACGTACAAAGACCATCCCATTGATAGAACTTGAGCCACCGAGCATTTTGCCACGCGGCACCTCGATATCACGATGACCGTTGCCCTCGTCTGGTTCGGAGCGGTAGCACCAATTGACCTGTGGGTTTTCGATCAGCTTAGCAACGCCGGCCGGGATGCGTGACCAGATATAGCCCGAACCCTCAACACCAGCCTCCAAACACAGCACCTTGTATTCACCGCTAGTGCTCAGCCGGTTGGCCAAAACCGACCCGGCCGATCCGGCCCCGACGACGATGTAATCATAGGTGCTGTCCGCCATATTGCGTCCCTTTCGATCCCAAGTTTTCTCTGTTGTAACAGTAGGGTATGAGGCAGCAGAAGGTGTGTCAAAATGAGCCAGCGCCAAAATCTCAGAACGCATACGCAATGAGGCGTATGTCGCACGTTAGTTCCGCTTGCGGTCGTCCAAGCCGAGATTGCGACCGATGATTTCCTTCATTATTTCCGACGAGCCTGCATAGATGCGGCTGATACGCGCGTTCGCAAAAACACGCGAAATTTCATATTCATCCATGTAGCCGGCGCCGCCATGCAGTTGTAGGCATTCGTCGGCAACACGGCCTTCGACCTCCGAGGCGTAGAGTTTTGCTTCTGCAGCCATCTCCGCAGTCAAGGTCCCCTCAAGATGCTCCATAGCGCAATGATCGATCAGCGCCCATGCGGCATCGACCTGGGTCCGCAGTTCGGCCATCTTAAAGCGTGAGTTCTGGAAAGTGCCGACGGGCTGGCCGAAGGCACGGCGTTCGGTGATGAAGTCGAGGGTGATAGCAAAGCCTCGCTCTGCATTAGCGAGGAAACCGACCGAACCGATCAGCCGCTCCTCCGCCAGATTCCGCATCATCAGCTTGAAACCCTGCAGCGGATCTCCAAGCACATTCGTCTTTGGCACCTTAACGTCCTCAAAGAACAATTCGGCGGTGTCCTGCGAATAAAGCCCGAGCTTCTTCAAATTGCGGCCACGCTCAAAGCCCGGCATGCTGTCCTCGACCAAGAACAGACCTATGGCGTGTCGCTGGTCCGGGTCGGTCCGGGCGGCAACGACGATTAACTCCGCCAGAAACCCATTCGAGATGTAGGTCTTCGACCCGTTCAGTAGCCAATGATCACCTTTGTCTTCCGCCCGCGTCTTGATCCCCGCCAAATCAGAGCCGGCGCTCGGTTCGGTCATTGCGATCGCCAGAATGCAGTCGCCGGAAACGACCCCTGGCATGAAACGATCGCACTGTTCGTCAGTACCGGAGCGGTGGAGATAAGGCCCCACGATACGGTTGTGTAATGGAATAATGAGGCCCGGTTCACGTGGGCCAACCTCCTCCGCGATGATCATGTCGTAACGAAAGTCGTCGAGCCCAAGTCCGCCATACTTCTTATCAGCATACATGCACAGGAAACCCTGCGCACCAGCGCTGCGCCAAACCTCGCGGCTGACTATGCCATTATTGCGCCAGGTCTCGCTATGCGGGAACACCTCGTTTTCTGCCCAATGCCGGACTGTCTGACGAAAAATTTTGTGCTCCTCCTCGTAAAGTCGCCGACGGATCATGACGTCGTCTCCAACCGGCCTCGGTGCATGACACTCTCACGTCGCGCTTCAAGCTTGTCCGGGGTCAAGGCTTCGTTCCAGGCCTTCGAACGATCCCGTTCCATTGCACGGCCGTCGGCCAACGTCCTGTCAAGACCGTCATTGATCAGCTGCTTCAGGTTCTGAAGGAAAACCGGATCTGCTTTCGCGGTCTCCGAGGCCATAGCGATTGCTTCTTCCAGTAGGCTTTCCTGTGGCACAATGCGGCTGACCAGACCCCATTCGTTGGCCAACGCGGCATCGATGAAACGCCCGGTAAAACTAAGTTCCTTGGCACGCGACGGTCCGATGATACGAGCCAGTTTTTGCGATAGGCCCCAGCCCGGTAATACACCAATCCGGACATGGGTATCGGCGAAACGCGCATTTGGGGACGCCAGCAGGATATCGCAGCCCAGCGCCAGCTCGAATCCACCGGTCACCGCAACGCCGTTCACCGCGCCAAACACCGGGCATCGACAGGCCTCGATCATATGCAACGGGTCGTCTTCTGGACGTTTCTCGCTATCAGATCCGAGCGCCTCCGGGTCCGACCCGAGCTCTTTCAAATCGAGGCCCGCGGAAAAAGCCCTTTCACCAGCGCCGGTCAGCACAATTGCACGTACCGCCGCATCTGTGTCCAGTTTACGTATCTCGTGCGCTAGCTCGACTCTCAACGCCCGCGAAAGCGCGTTCATCACTTCCGGCCGGTTTAGAGTGACAACTGCGACGGAGCCACGACGCTCAGTCAAAATTAACTCGTTATTTGGCATGGGTCGGCTTTCTCTAAGCACTTGTAGATCAGTAAAAGGCGTACAATCGAGTTCCGCACCGAACTCGGCGCGCTTAAGGAATTTAACAAATTTCGACAATTGTGCTTGCTTGCCTGCATAATCCTAAACAGAGCGTACCATGGAATTTGTCAGACCATTTTCGTTGACTGGTAGCTCGTCCCTACCTCGAATGGCTTCCATAGACATCAGACGTACGCCTCATACACTAACGATGCCCATATCATCT
>CAYYUG010000056.1:27223-31066 GCA_964474755.1 uncultured Rhodospirillaceae bacterium
GGCTTCCATAGACATCAGACGTACGCCTCATACACTAACGATGCCCATATCATCTGTCCCCTGGACAATAATCAATGCATCCATCGATCAAGAGAATTTACTAAAATTTCCAAAACATAAGGCAAATCGAATTTGTTGCCATCTATCGGCAAGATGCGAACATGTTCTGTAACTTTAAGGGCCGCCCATTAAATTAGAATTTTGGATGTGAAGCCGCCGCTCCACCCAAACAATGACATATCGATAGGCCTTTAATCTTTCAGAGCACTAACGCGTTCCGAACACCAATTAGATCAGGTAATTCCGCATCCGGGGTGTATGCCTGGTCGCCTATGCGGCCATAACGATTGATCCAAATTCGACGGCCAATACCAACATCTTTTGCGCTCCGCATATCGTGATAGAAGCTTTGTGCGATGTGGGTAACATCCTTTGGCGCAGCGCCAATGCGTTCGAGCAGGGTATAAAACATCCCCGCAGCCGGCTTGTAGCATTTGGCATGGTAGGCTAGGACAACCGCATCGAATACAACGCCAAGCTGAACCGTAGTGTGACGGATAATGTCCGGCTCAGAGTTAGACAGGATAGCAAGACGATGATCGCGCTTCAGGTCACGTAACACTTGTATGACATCCGGGAACGGCTCGGCCGCACGAACAGCGTCTATTATCACATCCTCGTCTGCCACCGTTCCTTCAATGCTGACAGCGGCTAATGCGGAATGCAGACTGCTTCGCAGGATATCATTTAATGCTTGAAAGGAGCCAAGCTGCAGCTTTTTTTCGCTGTCTTCAAAAGCTTCCTGCGCGACAACAATAGCCGCGTCGTCGCCTCCTTTTTCGCGCACCAAAGACGCCAGTGCGGTCGCTTTACCCTCTGAATAGCGCACCAGCGTATCATAGCAGTCAAAAGTCAACCACGGGCGTTCGGATTGTTGGGTCATTTCTCGCAGTCTGCAGCAGCGGATTTCGTTAACCCAAATTCGGCTTCGAGCTTCGCGTGGCAACTCAACAAATTAATCACCAAATTTTAGGGACGAATAATTTGGGCCGGAGCGCTTTTACGCTCCGGCCACTTATCTGCAAGCCTATAGCCCTTGTTTGAATAATAAAGCCTAGACGACGCCGTAAGCCAGCATCGCATCGGCAACCTTGACGAACCCAGCAATGTTGGCACCGGCTAGGTAGTCAACCTTACCTTCACTCGTTGCGCCATATTCCGCACAATTATCATGGATATCCTTCATGATGCCCTTCAGCAATTCCTGCAATTCCGCTTCCTTCCAAGAAATTCGGGCACTATTTTGGCTCATTTCTAGGCCTGATACAGCAACGCCACCAGCATTAGCGGCCTTGCTAGGTGCGTAAAGTATACCCGATTTTTGGAACGCATCGATGCCTATCAATTCGGTTGGCATGTTTGCGCCTTCGGAAACAGCCATACAGCCATTGGCGAGCAAGGCCTTGGCTTCGTCGCCATTGATCTCATTCTGTGTTGCACATGGCACGGCGACATCGCAGGGCACGTTCCAGGGGCGTCCCTCTTGGAATTCGCAACCGTACTCGTCAGCGTATTCCTTGATACGGCCGCGGCGCACCTGCTTCAAGTCGACCATGAAGGCGAGTTTTTCCGCATCGATGCCATCTGGATCATGGATGAAGCCGGACGAATCGGACATTGTAAGTACCTTAGCGCCAAGTTGCGTCGCTTTCTCGGCGGCATAGGTAGCTACGTTGCCGGAACCAGAAATGGCAATCTTCTTTCCCTCCATGCCGTTACCCGCGTGCTGCAACATATTATCCAGCATGTAGATCGTGCCGTATCCGGTTGCTTCAGTGCGGATCAAGCTTCCACCAAACTCAAGCCCTTTGCCAGTCAAGACACCAACGAACTCATTAGAAAGGCGCTTATATTGCCCGAACATGTAACCAATTTCACGTGCACCAACACCAATATCACCAGCCGGTACGTCCGTATCCTCACCAATATGACGGTGTAATTCGGTCATAAATGATTGGCAAAACCTCATCACTTCGCTGTCTGACTTACCTTTTGGATTGAAGTCAGCCCCACCCTTACCGCCACCCATCGGCAGGCCTGTCAGGCTGTTCTTGAAGGTCTGTTCGAAGCCAAGAAATTTAAGGACGCTCAGAGTTACTGTCGGGTGAAACCGAATACCTCCCTTATACGGTCCAATAGAATTGTTGAACTGCACCCGGTAGCCACGATTAACACGTATATCGCCGTTGTCATCCTCCCAGCATACGCGGAACAAGACCGCGCGATCAGGCTCTGCCATTCGTTCCAGAATTTGCATTTCCTGGTACTGTGGCTTGTCTTGTATGAAAGGAATAATCGAAGCAGCCACTTCCTGCACCGCCTGATGGAATTCCGTTTCTCCCGGATTACGCTTTTGCACACCGGCGATGAAACGATCAAGATTATCAGATCGTAACGACATAAATTTTTCTCCTTAAACCAATAATTTATCGGCTGAAAAATTATCGCCTAGCAAACGCTTATGGGCGGCCACTAGGCGTCTAGAGTAATCGGTCCCTTGGGAACCGAAATGCAGGCTAGACAACTGCCAGATTCGGGTTGTTCGCCCGGCTCAGACAGGTATTCAACATCTCCGGACTTAATTGCTGTTATGCAACTCCCGCAGTTTCCGGCCCGGCAACCAAAATCAATATCAACGCCGTTTTCCTCGGCAAAGTCGAGGAGTGATCCAATCGACGGATCCCAATCGACGGTCGTGCCGGTTTTTTCGAACTTTACCTCAAAGGACGCTTCACTGGTGGCTGCGGCTGGTGCCTGATCAGTCGCCGAGTCCGCTTCTTTTTTCTTCTGGACAGTAGCCGGACCAAAGGCTTCATAGTTAATATCCTTTTCAGGCACGCCCCACTCTCGCAGCCCTTCAAACAAGGAATTCATCATTGGCGGCGGGCCACAGAAATAGTACTCGTAGTTGCTCGAGGGTAGGACCCTCTTAAATAAGTCCGCGCCAACACGCTCCGCAAATTGGTAGTCCTTGCCTTCGACAGCATCTTCGTCAGGGCTAGAGTAACAGACATGCAAATGAATGTTCTCGTGCTCCGCCGCAAGGTGCTCGAGATGCTCCTTCATTACGTGCTCTTTACTGTTTCGCACGCCGTAGAAGAAATGGCATTCCCGCTTCGATCCGATATCAACAATGCGGTTTACCATGCTAAGCACCGGGGTCAAACCTATGCCGCCGCCAATCAGGACAACCGGCGTATGTTTTGATGTGTTGAGAAAAAAATGTCCGCCTGGCGCCTTGACATCAAGGATGTCGCCTTCGTTCAACTGGTCGTGAAAGAAATTAGACGACAGGCCCGGTGGTGCTTCTGGCTTATCCCGTGGCGGCGGAACCGCCTTGATCGAAACCCGATAATAGTCTGACTTCGGGCTGTCCGAAAGCGAATAGCAACGAATTACCTGCTTGCGCTGACCAGGAACATCGAGCCTAAAGGTCAAATACTGACCGGGATCGAAAGCGGGCAAGGGCTTTCCGTCGTGCGGCCTCAAGTAGAAGGAACAAATACCTCCACCTTCGGGAACCTTTTGCGCGATTACAAACTTACGAAACCCACTCCAGGAAAATTCGTTCTTTTCACGCTCAAACTCCCACTTGCCCATAACTTCGGAAACACGGGTTTGCAGTAGATGGCGTTCCGAAGCAGCAATTTCGGTCGAGAGTTGCAGAGTACGAATGCTGTTGTAAAACAACATGCATATATACGCAGCCATCGCCGCCAGGACAGCGAGTGCTGCAAATTGGACAAGTGTGGTCATCCTATCCCCAGCCGACGTCTATTAAAA
>CAYYUG010000057.1:0-30879 GCA_964474755.1 uncultured Rhodospirillaceae bacterium
ATTGGTGGGATGTTTTTGCGGCTTCTTTGGTTACTGCGCGTGCACTAAAGAGCCGTTTTCCTGACATCCAGGTTCGGCGAGCATCACGAAAGGTTCTGTTACGTCTTCGGGAGCAGCCAGTGTCATCGGATCTTCGCCGGGAAAGGCTTCCGCGCGTAACGCCGTTCGGACGATTCCTGGGTCGATAAGGTTGGCGCATACGGGAGTCTTGGCAACTTCTCCGGCATAGGTCCGAACCAAGGCTTCCAAGGCTGCTTTTCCCACCGAGTAAGGCCCCCAATAGGGAAAGGACCTTTTCGCGGCTCCCGACGTTACGAAAATGGCACGTCCTGCATTAGACCGCCGCAACAACGGGTCGAAGCTGCGGATAAGGCGGTAATTTACTGTCGTGTTTAAGGCTATGGTCTTTTCCCACACGGCAGGTGTGACATGAGCCACCGGTGATAGGATACCCAGAGTCGCCGCATTGCCGACCAAGATGTCGAGGCGCCCAAAACGCTCATGGATCGCGCCGCCCATCTGGTCGATCTGATCCATTTCCGTCAGGTCGACGGGTATGAGTGTCGCATTGCCACCCATCGCCTGGATTTCGTCGTCGACCTCCTCAAGGCCCCCAACCGTCCGCGCCGTCAGGATGGGGTGGGCGCCCTCTATCGCAAACCGCCTGGCGACTGCTGCGCCAATACCGCGGCTGGCGCCAGTTATGAGAGCAATTCGACCTTTGAGACGGCAGGCCATTAACCTATTTCCGCTAGTAGGGATAGTTGTTGGGAGTCCTGTGCGCTGTCTGCGTCAGTCAGCGGGATTGGGTAGTTTCCGGTGAAGCAGGCATCGCAATAGTGGGGCTCGTCACTATTGCGGCTGGGAACGCCCATGGCGCTGTATAGTCCGTCGATTGAGATGAAGCTTAGAGAGTCGGCTCCGATCAACTGTCGCATCTCTTCGACATTGTTCTGTGCAGCCAGCAACGCCTCTCGCTCCGGCGTGTCGACGCCGTAGAAACAAGAGTTCGTCGTCGGCGGACTAGATATGCGCATATGAACTTCCTTGGCGCCTGCTTGCCGGACCATCTCGACGATTTTACGCGATGTGGTTCCGCGGACGATAGAATCGTCGACCAGCACAACCCGTTTGTCGCTGATATAGGCGCGGTTGGCGCTGTGCTTTAGTTTTACCCCGAGATGCCGAATTTCGTCAGAGGGCTCGATGAAGGTACGTCCGACATAGTGGTTTCGAATGATTCCATATTCGAAGGGAAGTCCTGCTGCCTGCGAGTAGCCGATGGCCGCTGGGACGCCGGAATCTGGGATCGGGACGATAACGTCAGCATCCATTGGTGATTCCTTGGCCAATTGCATGCCAATCCGCTTGCGCGCTTCATAAACGGATGTGCCTTCGACGATGCTGTCCGGTCGGGCAAAATATATGTACTCGAAGACGCAGAACCGAGAGGGCATGGGCGGGAAAGGGAAATGGCTTTGTGGACCGTTCTTATCGATGACGATCAGCTCGCCAGCTTCGATGTCACGGACATAATCCGCTCCGATGATATCGAAAGCACAGCTTTCGGAGGCAAGGATGTAGGTCTCGCCAAGTTTGCCAAGGACCAGTGGACGAACTCCGAGCGGATCACGGACACCGATTAGCATGTCCTTCGTCAAAGCGATAATTGAATAAGCTCCTTCGACCTCTCGCAGTGATCCGGTCAGGCGCTCGACGACGGTTCCCTGGCGGGTTGCCATCAGATGAATGATAATTTCAGTGTCAGTTGTCGATTGAAAGATGCAGCCCTGATGGACCAGTTCGCGCCGTTTCGTAAGCGCATTGGTGAGATTGCCATTGTGCGCAATTGCGAGGCCGCCGAACTCTAAGTCAGCGAAAAGGGGTTGTACGTTGCGCATGCCGGGATCGCCAGATGTTGAATATCGAGTGTGACCAATTGCCGAGTGTCCGCTCAGCCGTTCGATAACCGAATGCCGGCCGAAAATCTCTCCAACGAGCCCTAAATCGCGATGGGTCGGAAACTGTTCGCCATCAAAACTGACGATCCCGGCCGCTTCCTGACCACGATGTTGAAGCGCATGCAGACCGAGTGCGGTCAGCGGTGCTGCTTCGTCACTACCGAGTATACCAAATACCGCGCATTCCTCTCGCAGCTTGTCGTCATCATATGGGTGCGTATTGACCATAGCGGCATTTGCCTCTAGCGGGTTGTGTCAATTAGGCGCTGCATTTCACGGCGCTGGTTTTGATCGTAGGCGGGTGGCGATCCGCCATCCTCGGTATTTCGGAGTTGGTTTAAGAGCTTTTCTGCTTCTATCGCCTGTTTTGTAGTTTTTTTTGTGTTCTCCGCAGCCGATTTACTTTCCGCCGTAATGTTCTTTGGAACGACTTCACGTAGGAGATTGGTTCCCTCCTGGACATAGGACAGCGTAAGTGGCTGGCCGATGAAGGCCGTCAATTCGTCGTTTTCCCAAAACCAAGTCGCGATGATATATGCGACGCAGACCAGCAACGCACCGCGCGCCAGACCAAAAAGAAATCCGAGCCCGCGGTCCATAGTCCCTAACGCGCTTTCCTTGACGCGGCCTGAGATCATATGACTGAGCAAGGTCAGAATAAGGAGGGCGGCAACGAACAGGAAGGTGCCCGTTACTGCGTCTGCGACGCCCTTGATGCTGATAAGGTCGCGTACGTAGGGCTGTGCATGGGGAAAGGCATAATAGGCTACCAGCGCTGCGCCAATCCAAGTGGCGAGTGACAGCACTTCTCGGACGAAACCGCGGAAATAGGCGAGTAGCCCGGAGAAGATCAGGACGATTACGATAACGATGTCGGCAATTTCAAATGGCATTGTTAACATCTCTAACGCTAGCCGGCTGCTCGGGATTTGACAGCATTTTCCGAGGGCAAAAGCCCTATTAGATCGGCAACGGTCGCGCAGGCGGTAACGGCGAGCCCTTCGTTTGTTGCCTTGCCCCGCCAGCGTGGTGTCATCGCCTTTGAGAAGCCGAGTTTGCTTGCTTCTTTCAGGCGCGCTGCTATTTGGCTGACAGGCCGGACCTCCCCGGACAAACCAATTTCACCGAAGACGACCATTTCGTTCGGCAAGGGCATACCAGATAAGGCAGAGGTTAGAGCGGCCGCGACGGCCAAGTCGGCACCGGGCTCATTGATCCGTAAACCGCCTGCAACATTTAGATAAACATCCTTACCGGTGAAATTCATAGCAGCCCGCGTCTCTAATACAGCTAGGACCATGGACAGTCTGCCGCCATCCCAGCCAACCACATTGCGCCGCGGCGTACCCAGCGGCGAAGGTGCGACTAATGCCTGAATTTCGACCAGCATTGGCCGGCTGCCTTCGATGCCGGCGAACACTGCCGCGCCGGAAATATCATCGTTACGGTCGGCAAGGAATAGTGCAGAGGGATTGCTGACTTCTTCGAGACCCCTTTCGGTCATTTCAAACACGCCAATCTCATCGGTCGGGCCGAAGCGGTTTTTAACAGCACGCAAGATACGGAACTGGTGGCCGCGCTCGCCTTCGAAATACATCACCGTATCAACCATGTGTTCTAGTACTCGAGGACCAGCGATCGTCCCTTCCTTGGTGACATGACCAACCAACAGCAACGTGATGCATCGGCGCTTTGCCAGCCTGATTAATTCTTGCGCGGATGCTCGTACTTGGCTGACCGTGCCAGGCGCTGACTCCAACGCGTCGAGATACATCGTCTGGATTGAGTCGATGACAATCACATCCGGCGCGTCTTTGTTGTCTAGATTGGCGATAACGTCGCGAATATTGGTCGCCGCAGCGAGATCAACGGGAGATTGGGTTACGGCAAGGCGTTCGGCACGGATACGCACCTGGTCGGTTGATTCTTCGCCAGAGATGTATACGCAACGTGTGCCTTTACCGGAAGCGGTTAGACCAGCGACGGCCTGCAACAGCAGCGTTGATTTGCCGATGCCAGGATCACCACCAATCAGTAAAGCCGAGCCCGGGACGAGACCTCCGCCTGAGACCCGATCGAATTCGTCGATGCCCGTTTTCAGACGCAGCAATAACTGTTTTTCGCCGTCCAGAGTGACAAAGTCGATATTACGTCCGCTGCGGCTAGATGCTTTGGCCTTTCCACCAATAGGTACTGCTTCCGGGTTAGCTTCTTCCGCGATCGAATTCCATTCGCCGCAGGCATCGCAGCGCCCCGCCCAACGCGGATGGATAGCGCCGCAGGCCTGGCAGACTTGTTGTGCAGACGTTCGCGCCATCTATTCGCTCTCCCGTTCCATCACGGTCGCGTTACAACCGGCGCAATTCCATCTTGATGGGCTCATCCGCGCGGCCATGGATAAATTGGTCCAAGTGCGGTTCTCCTGAACTGTCGCTTTCAGCCGATTTTCTGATCCAAATAATTTTTCCTTTATATAGCATTGCGATGTGGTCGAAAATTTTGCGCGTGCTAGCCATGTCGTGTGTAATTAACATGGCGGATGCGCCCAGTTCGCGGACACAATATAACACTGAAATAAATGTGAAAATTGCCAGTTTTCCAGTTGCTTCGAGAAAGCTAGGGAACGCTTTCCCGACCGGTCGAAACGGATTCACTTGGTGGTCTCTATATAGCGACGGCGATAACGATGGCCAAGGCGTGTCAGTAGCTCGTATCCGATCGTATCGGCCGACGCGGCGACCGCATCCAAATTATTGTGTGGCCCGATGAGATCTACCATGTCACCCGGCTTGGCCTCTGGCGCACTACTGATGTCCAGTGTGATGAGATCCATCGATACTCGCCCGATTATAGGCGCTATTTTGTTCCCGATATACGCGACACTCTGATCATCTAGATTACGCGGGATACCGTCCGCATAACCGGCTGCGACGGTTGCGACTTTCATTGGACCATTGAACTGATAAGACGCACCATAGCCAACGGTCTGGGGAGTGTCAACGTCACGGACTTGGATGATTTTCCCTTGTAACTGAATGACTTGTTCCATCGGATTGGGCTGGTCTGGTTGCGGCGAAACGCCGTAGAGGGAGACCCCGGCCCGCACCATATCGAAGTGCCAGTCGGCTCCAAGAAATATGCCGCTCGATGCTGCGAGTGAGCGTGGAGCATGCGGCAACGCATCGGCTGCGTTGGAAAACTGGTCTCGTTGCTGGACATTCATCGGGTGGTATGGCATTTCGCCACAGGCGAGGTGGCTGAGCAAAAGAGTGAAATCGAATGCTTCCAAACACCCTGGTTTGGCAATGACCGCTACTGTCTCGCGGGGGGTTAGGCCAAGCCGGGACATACCGGTGTCGATATGTATAGCGGCGGGTAAAGTCTCTCTCGTTGCTGAGCAATATTTGGCCCAATATTCGATTTGCCCCAGGTCGTTCAGGGTTGGTCGGATGCTTTGCGATCGGCAAATTTCTGCTTCACCCGGCAACAGGCCATTGAGATAGTAAACCGTCGGGCCTTGCTTGAACATTCGTAGGGTGATCGCTTCATCCAGAGTCGCGACAAAAAATGTAGTGCATCCGGCTTGGTTTAATGCATGGAACACTTGTTCGATGCCTAGGCCGTAACCGTTGGCCTTCACAACCGCAGCGCACTCGGCAGTGTGAGCACGGCTGGCCAACAGGTAGTAGTTTCGTTTTAAGGCGCCAAGATCAATTGTCAGTACAGAGGACGCCTCAGATGGTCCCAACCCGTCAACCACGGAAGTCTGTCTCTCCGTAATGGCGGTCGAGATCTGCAAACCGGGTCAAGGCACCGTTGAAGTAGACATCTATAGTGCCGACAGGGCCGTGGCGCTGTTTGGCGATGATGATGCTGGCTGTGTTCCGAACTTCTGTGATGCGTTCTTGCCACCGCTCCGCCCGGTCGTGAAACTTCGTTTGGTCCTCTTCTGGACGAATTATGGGTTCTGCTTTTTCGAGATAATATTCCTCGCGATAGATGAACATGACCACGTCGGCATCCTGCTCTATCGATCCAGACTCCCGAAGGTCTGACAACTGCGGTCGCTTATCATCACGATTTTCGACCTGTCGGCTGAGCTGTGAAAGTCCAAGGACAGGAACGTCAAGTTCCTTTGCCAGGGTCTTAAGGCCACGGCTGATTTCACCGATTTCCTGCACGCGATTATCGTTACGCTTGCCTGGCACACCCTGCAACAGCTGCAGGTAGTCGACAATCACGAGTGCCAGTCCGCCATGCTGTCTCTTTGCTCGCCGTGCTCTGGTGCGAACCGCGGAAATAGATAGAGCAGGGGTATCATCTATCAGCAGCGGAATGCGGTGGACTTCTTGGCTCGCGGTTACGAAGCGAGTGAATTCCTCGTTCTCGACTTCGCCTCGACGCAGCTTGTCTGAAGGTATTTCTGACCGTTCCGACAGAATTCGTGTAGCCAATTGTTCGGCAGACATCTCCAAGGAGAAGAATAGTACTACACCGGCTTCGTCGGATTCCGGGTTGTTCTGGGCGGCTTGCATTGCCGCTTTTGCCGCATTGAAGGCAATATTCGTGGCGAGTGCTGTCTTTCCCATAGAAGGGCGGGCCGCGAGAATGACCAGGTCGGATGGATGTAAGCCTCCAAGTTTCCGGTCGAGAAGGTCTAAACCGGTCGTAATCCCAACAACATGACTTTCCCGCTTGAATGCTTCTTCGGCCATGTTGACCGCTGTTGTGACCGCATCTTTGAGATGAATGGCCCCACGTTCGGTTTCGCCTGTTGTCGCTAGGTCGTAGAGCCTCTGTTCTACTAGCTCTATCTGGTTGCTCGCTGTAACGTCGACATCACCTTCATAGGCCTCGTTGACTACGTCTTCGCCCAATCCGATAAGGGAGCGTTTGAGGTAGAGGTCGTGGACTGTTCTCCCATATTCGGCTGCGTTGATAACGGATATAACCGCTGTTGCCATTTCGTAAAGGTATTCGGTGCCGCCGACTTCGGCGAGTGCCTCGTCCGCCTCGAACAAATGTTTTAGGGTGAGCGGGCTGGCGACCTGACCGCGCTCGATTAGCTTGGCAATCGTCTCATAAATGCGGCCATGTACCGGCTCGTAGAAATGGTCTGGGCGCAAAAAATCTGTAACCTGCTCGAAAGACCGATTGTTAGTTAGAATGGCGCCAAGCAATGCGGCTTCAACTTCCGTGTTGTGCGGCGGCGTGCGGTATACCGGTCCAGCTGGCGTATCTCGGTGAAGATTGGTTATGGTGGCATCAACATTTTCCATGGGTGCCATGTAATACAGAAAATTAAGAAGCAGCGGTTTCGTAACCTGATCAGCCTAAACATTTCTCTTTATAGAGACGGGAGAACTGGGGGCAGTTTAGCAGCAGCTCGCAGTGGCTGTGGATAATATGAACAAGTTTCTAGAATTGCGGAGAATTCAAGAGCAAAAAGGCCGCGATCCTAAACAGCTCGCGGCCTTTTTAGAAGCAAATATGGCGAATCGCTTTACGTGTTAGGTTCGTCCGTTGGGATAATTTCAATTAGCTGTTCAGAGGTATCGTCTTCTGCCGTGTCGCTTGTCGGCACTTCGTCCAATAATTCAGCCACAGAAAAGCTGTCTGCACCCTCGTTTTCGTCGCCCTCTCCGCTCTCAGAAGGTATAATAGCTTGGCCGAGTTGCTTTTGCTTTTCGGCCTCCTCTTCCGATTGCGCAACATTCACGGTGATGGTGACGGCAACCTCTGGGTGCAGGCGAATTCTGTACTCGTGTAGACCTAGCATCTTGAGTGGTCGCTCCATGAGCACTTGATTGCGGGCGACGGTGAAGCCGGCTTCCGAGACGGCGTCAGCGATATCGCGGCTGTTTACTGAGCCATAAAGCTGGCCGCTGTCACCGGCGTTACGAATGATGGACACGTTGAGACCTTCGAGCTTCTCGCCGACCCGTTCCGCTTCGGTCCGACGTTCCAAATTGACACCTTCGAGCTGCGATTTCTCTCGCTCGAAATAGTCGAGATTGTCCTGTGTTGCGCGTAGCGCCTTCTTCTGTGGCAACAGAAAGTTGCGAGCGAAGCCAGGACGAACAGTTACGACATCGCCCATTTGCCCAAGTTTTTCGATACGTTCCAACAAAATTATTTGCAATTTTATCTCCAACAGTAGGTGGATCAGGTAAAGCGGCGTCGCAGTCCGACCCATTGCTCAATGAATCCTAACGCGGCCACGACGATGATCAACCGGTCAAAAATGATCAGCATTCCATATAACAAGATGAGCAAAAAGGCCCCTGCGGGTTTGTTTTGGCAAAAGGTGTGCGCGACGGCGAGCCCGATGAAAAAGAAAGGTATAAACAGAATAATCGCAAGATTCGATCCGTAATAACCGATAGACCCCGGCAGCAACAGCCCCACTGCCGTCGCCCCTGCTGTAACAGCGGCAAGCGGCAACCAGTAAGGTAGCTTCATTGATGCAATCTCTGGAGAGGGACGATAATTGTGTTGGAAACGGATCAGGACACCCTGTGCGAGTGCTGCATTTATGATGTTCATGATCAACCAGGACGCGACCGCAAAGCCTGGCAGTATTGGGGCAATTTTGGCGACAAATACGTCCCTGAATTCAGCGGCGGAATGCGTTAGTAAGGATTCCGCCATATCTTCGGTAAAGGATTTGACAGAACCTTCAAACCCATCATGAAGAAGGCTGAGCCATATTGCGATCGCCGTATAAATTAATGCTCCTATGACACACAAGGCGAACACCATATTCCCTGCTGGATACCAGGCCTGATTACCTTGTGCATCCTTGCGTGATAACAAGGCCTGCCTCACGAACACCACGACTGGCATGGCGGTGACGACGAGAAACACCATCGCTGCACCACTGCTTCCCGGCAACCAAATCCCAACGGTTGCCACCACCCCAGCGGCTGTGCCTGCACTCAGGCCTAAGCCAAGGCCGACTAGATACAGGGGAAACGCCGTAAAATAGACGAAGATTAGGCCGCCTGGTACCGATCCAGCCAGGCTATAGATCAGGACGCTGGCGGCGCCGCCGCCAATCGCCAGCAACCAGTAGGGGGACAATTCACGTGCTCCGGGCGGTCTACTGTATAACGTAAGGCAGGAGGCCGAGATAGCGAGCTCGCTTGATAGCGCGGGCCAGTTCACGTTGCTTCTTCGCCGATACCGCGGTAATCCGGCTCGGGACGATCTTCCCTCGCTCGGAAATGAAACGCTGCAACAATCTCACATCCTTGTAGTCGATTGTCGGTGCATTGGGCCCGCTGAACGGACAAGACTTACGGCGTCGAAAAAATGGGCGCCGACCGCCCCCACCTTCTGGTCTGCCAGCATTCATGATGCTTCTCCTGCGAGTTCACTCGCTTTGGTGGCTTCGGGTTTTGGTAACAAGGCCGCTTCGTCGCTACTCTTTTCGCCTCGGCCTCGTTCCCGGTCCCGTCCATGACGGCCACCGCGTTCGTTACGGCTTGCCAGCATAACGGAAGGATCCTCCGGCAAATCGTCGGTCCGAAGGGTCATGAACCGCAAAACGTCTTCATGCAGCCCCATCTGGCGTTCCATTTCACGGACCGCATCGATAGAAGCATCAAAGTTAAAAAGAACGAAATGCCCTTTCTTGTTCTTTTTCATGCGGTAGGCGAGACTTTTTAGGCCCCAATATTCGGATCGCGCAATAGTCCCGCCATCTTTGGTGATGATTTCCACCATCGCATCGGTGATTGCCTCGACTTGCGTCGAAGATATATCTTGCCGCGCGATAAACACGTTCTCGTAGTACGGCATTAGGTACTCCCTACGGCTATTGTGGCGCGGCGTCGCCATATCGACGATCGATCCGAACCATTAGCCGGTCGCAAATTGCTACCGGCAAGGAGATAGGATTATAGAAGGCGCGCACTATACACATTTCGAGCCTATGGGAAAGCAAAAACGAGAGTTTCTGCTCGTAGCGGTTGGTGCCCCGTTTCGCTATAATGCGACAGCCAAAATACCTTCTGGAGAGAGCCACAGTGATAGCTTCGATGACCGGTTTTGCCCGAGTGCAGGGCGAGCACGGTGGTAATTTTTGGGTTTGGGAAGTGAAAAGCGTAAATGCGCGCGGCCTCGATATACGGGTCAGGCTGCCTTCCGGTCACGATGTGGTCGAAACAGTAGTTCGCGAGGAAATCGTTAAGCGATTTCGGCGGGGTTCTTTCAACGTCTCGCTCAATCTAAGGCGCATCGCGGGTGAAGACATGGCTCAGATCAACAGGCCTCTGCTCGAACAGCTTATCGCCGTAACTGCGGAGTACAGTGTTGCGAGTCCGAATATCGAGTCGTTGCTTGCGGTGCGGGGGGTTCTTACGTCTGCACAGCAGGCGCCCGACGAGGTGAGTGAAACTGCGCGTCAAAAAGCCTGTATCGAGAATTTTCAAGCGGCGCTCATTACACTGCAATCGGCCCGCGTCTCTGAGGGTGCTCGTTTGATGGCATTACTGGACGGCCACCTGTTCCACATCGAAGAATTCGTTAAAGAGGCGGAATCCGCAGCCGCCGCCCGGCCGGACGCTGTCCGCCAGCGTATGAAATCACAGCTCGCTGAACTGTTAGATAAGCCTTCGTCCATTTCGGAAGAACGATTGTTTCAAGAACTGGCGTTAATTGTGGTGAAGAACGATGTACGGGAAGAAATCGACCGCCTCGTGGCGCATATTGAACAAGCGCGTGACCTTATTACCGAAGGGGAAGCAGTTGGGCGTCGGCTTGATTTTCTGTGCCAAGAATTCAACCGTGAGGCTAATACGCTTTGCGCGAAATCGAATGATGTTGAACTGACCCGTATCGGAATGGCGCTCAAGGCGTCGATTGATCAACTGCGTGAGCAGGTTCAAAATGTGGAGTAGGACGTAGTGAGTTTGGATACTTATGCGGTCCGGCGGCGCGGGCTTATGTTTGTGCTGTCGTCGCCGTCCGGAGCCGGTAAATCAACTATTGCGAAGGCGATCTTAGACCAAGATCGCAACATCACGATGTCCGTTTCTGCCACGACCCGTCCACGACGACCGAATGAGACGCATGGCAAGGATTATCATTTTATCGACCGGACGGAGTTCGACCTGATGGTGAACCGTCAGGAATTGCTCGAATACGCCAAAGTGTTTGACAATTATTACGGAACCCCCACGGTACCCGTTCAGTTAGAACTAGACGCCGGTCGAGATGTTCTGTTCGACATTGATTGGCAAGGTACGCAACAATTGGCCGAAAAAGTGCGTGAAGATTTGGTGCGGGTCTTTATTCTGCCTCCGACGATGATTGAGTTGGAACATCGACTTGAATCTCGGGCCCAGGACAGCGTGGCTGTCGTTGCTAAACGGATGGCCAAGGCCGCGGATGAGATGACCCATTACGCGGAATACGACTACATCATTATTAATCGAGATGTGGACGTCAGCGTTTCGCAGGCTCTGGCAATTTTGTGGGCAGAACGGCTGAAGCGGGACAGGCAGGTTGGTCTCGGAGAGTTTGTTAAGGGGCTACGTCAGGGCCAGTAAGAGTTTCCAGCGCCCGAGCGAGTGTCGCAAATTCGTTGATGTCTAGCGTTTCTGCGCGGCGGGTTGGGTCAATATCTGCCATGGATAAGAGCGCCATTGGTTTGACCGGAAGCGATTTTAGTGCGCCACGCAACATCTTACGCCGTTGACCGAATGCTGCGGCCGTCACTTGCTCCAGTGCTCGCTGATCTGCCGGGTAGGGGATGGATGCGTAAGGTAAGAGTGAAACCACCGCCGATTCAACATTTGGTGGTGGGGTGAAGGCCCGAGCCGGAACGTTAAACAGTTTTCGCGTGCGACAACGCCAGTTGGCCAAGACCGACAGGCGTCCATAGGCCGCATCCCCTTGATGCGCGGCGATACGGTCTGCAACCTCGCGCTGGAACATCAAGGTCATGCTGGCCAAACAAGATGCCTGGGTAAGCCATTTTATGAGCAGAGCGGTGCCGATGTTATAGGGCAGGTTAGCGATAATCTTTCTTGGTCGGTCGCCCATGGCGGTGATATCGACTTCGCGCGCGTCTGCGTGCCAGATCTTCAAACGGCCGTCCGAGACGTCTTGCAGTTTGGCAAGAGCAGCGATGCATCGCGGGTCGCGTTCAATTGCGATAACACTTTCGGCCCCTTCACTAAGCAATGCTCGGGTTAATCCACCCGGTCCCGGGCCAATTTCAATAATATCGAAGTTCTCTAGCGGCGCAGCAGCTCGCGCGATCCTCGATGTCAAGTTTAGGTCAAGTAGGAAATGCTGGCCCAGTGTCTTGCGCGCACCCAATTCGTGCGCTGCAATGACGTCGCGCAATGGTGGCAGTGCATCTATCGGGTTGCTCAATGGAGACGGTTACCGCGCCGCCGCCGCGCCATAGCACTAGCTGTCTTAAGAGCAGCTATAAGACTATCGGCGTTAGCTACACCTGTACCAGAGATTTCGAAAGCGGTGCCGTGGTCTGGCGAGGTTCGGACAAAGGGCAAGCCCAGCGTTATGTTGACAGTTCCGTGAAAATCTAGAGTTTTGATCGGTATCAGGGCCTGATCATGATACATGCAGACGGCCGCATCGTATCCGCTACGCGCACGTTCGTGAAATAATGTATCAGCGGGTTCCGGTCCCCTCACCGATAGTCCTTCCCGCTTCATACGTCTGATCGCTGGCGTGATGACATTGATTTCTTCACGCCCCAAAGCACCCCCTTCTCCGGCGTGAGGATTGAGGCCGGTCAAGGCGACGTGTGGTTTCTCGATACCGAAGTCACGATTTAGCGCAACAACAGTTGCACGAGTGGTGTCGATAATTTTGTCGATATTCAAGGATTCAATAGACTCGCGAAGCGACATATGAACGCATACTGGTACCACGCGCAGACCCGAGCAGGCTAGCATCATCACAGCGCGAGCGCCGTCTCCGGCAAGCTCCGCGAGATAATCCGTGTGCCCCGCATGTGGGAACCCAGCATCAATCAGGACTTTCTTATGAATCGGATTAGTGACGATGGCATCGGCAAGGCCGGTTTGCACATGATTGACGGCCATATCAATTGCTTCAATCACAGAGCTGGCGTTTTCCTGTCGCGGCGAACCTGGGATCGGTTGCTGGAGGAGCGTGTGTGCTAGCACGGGCAAGGCGCTTGCGAAAGCTTCCACTGCCTCGTTTGGCACTCCTATAGGAACAAGTGGGACTGTCCAGCCTAGGCGGTCCTTTAGGGCGCCAAGATGGTCAGGATCGTTGATGATGTAGAATGGCGGAACGTGTTGATTATTACGTTCAAGCCAAGCCTTCAACGCAATCTCTCCGCCAATTCCAGCAGGTTCGCCCATCGTTAAGGCGAGCGGACGCAAGTCTTTCATTAGTTTTAACCTCTAAAATCGACAAAAGCGGCGCGGCGTAGGTCTCTTAGATAGCGCCGCGCAGCGAGCCCAACGCGTTTTTGCTGCAGAATATTACGCACAGTACTGCGCTGGACTGGCTTTTTTTTGGGCTCGATACGATCGCATACTACGAGAAACATGATGCGTCCAGTTGGTGAGGCGATGGGTGCGCTTGATTGACCGGGTTTCAGCATCGCGACAGCGTTACGAAATACTGGTGAGAGGTCGCTTAGTTTAAGTTTTCCAAGCGATCCGCTTTGCGGAGTGCCGATTTGTTTGATCAAACTAGGAAGATCATCGCAACTATTAAGAGCGGCGCGGATATCCTCAGCCAGTGCTTTTTGCAAACCCGTGTCGTTGCTACCCGTTTCTGGCAGTACGATTTGATGCAGGTCGACTACGGCGCTACTCGCATTCGACCCAACTGGTTGCCGAATGTCACGAAGCATTAGCAAATAGTAGCCGGACAGTGTCCGGATTGGCTGGGAGACCTGTTGGGGCTTCAGTTGTGACAATGCGGTATCAAGATCGCTACTGAGATGTCCGGGCTGTATCCAACCGATGTCGCCGCCTTGCGCCGCACTCGTGCTTTGCGAGAACGCGCTTGCGACTGCTGCGAAATTGGCACCTTCGCGTATCTGTTTGTAGAGCCTTAGAGCCGCCTGACGGACTTGTTCATCATGATCAGGATCATCGACAGAGAGGAAAATTTCGGCTACCCGGAAACGCGGCTTATTCCGCAAGGTTTCGAGACGTTTGAGTTCGGCATCTACTTCATCGGCTGTCACGCGAGCTTCGCGTCGTAGTCGACGCGAGATCGCTCGTGACCAAGCGATCTGAACCCGCAATTGCTGGCGCAATGTGGTTTCCGAAATGTGGTTGCGCTGGAGAATGTTGCTTAACCCCTCAGGCGTCATCTTGTTACGTTTTGCAACAACCGCTAATGCTTTATCGACATCACCGTCATTCACCGAAATGTTTAATCGGCTGGCTTCTTGTGATTGTAATTCTTCGTCAATGAGGTTTCGAAGAACTTGAGCCGTCAGACGTTGGCGGTTTTCCTTTGTATTAGGGAGCTGTGTTGACCAGATGACAAATTTTAGACGATTTATAACATCAAGAGCAGAGATCACCCGGTCGTTTACCACGGCCGCAATACGCAGGACGCCTTGTCCATTAGCATCAAGATCTCCGCAAATCACGTTGGTGGTGAAAGCTAAAAGAAAAAATCCTACAAACTTGAATTTTATAGATAAATTCGCCATAAGCCGTCGGTTTACTTTGCCGAAGTCGTTACTGTACCGAGGTTTTTGAACGTGAGACGAAACAAGATGTCGTCCGAGGGTTTTATTTCCGCATTATTTGTGAAGCTTCGCTTTGCATCAGTAGAAAATTTAAAACATTCGTCTTCGTAAGTGAGATTTACCCCGGCAAATAATGTTCCACCGTTATCTCCTAAGTCTCGTTGCGACCGCGCTGCCACTGACCAATTGTCTTGTATTTGAGAACTGATGGCAAAACTAAGCTCTTCGCGATCCTGAAAGGCGACCTCGCCTGTATCATTTTTAATGAAGAGATAATTGCCAGACAGGTGCAACGCTTTAGTTCCGAGTGAAAACCCAATTTCGTTGCGTTTGAAGTCCAAGCTATCTGAGTCTGAACGGAACCGATATAGCAGATTAAGGTATTTGTTTGGTCGGATTTCAACGCGACCAACTAGGTCGGAAAGATGTCGTTCAATACCGACCTCGTTTGCCAGGTCATCATCGGCGTGGATCCTATAGCTTTGACCGACGAATGCAGTCGTCCTCCCGTCGCCATTGCCAAATATTCCCAATTTTACGCCGTAAATAACCTTTTGGCCGCTTTCGACTCGGTCAATACCAGGAAACCGGTCGGCGCTGAGTATATTAGTATCATCTAATTCAACGACCACACTATCTTCACTCGGAGTTGACGATGGATTACTACCGTTTGGCGAAACGACGAGTACAGCAATAGGTTCAATCACTTGGCGTGTGCGACCCGCTGTCCGAACCAAGGGGTAACGCCAGTTGGCTGACAATTGTGGAAAAATCCGACCCGTAAAGCCATCTTTTTCAACACTATTGTCAGCCTGTTGGACGTAATACAGGTCGCTTTGTAATGTGGTTCCAATAGTCGCGATATGCCCTGCCTCGGAAATAAACGGAATTTCATAAGCGACCTTGAGCGACGCGCGCTGCGTGTTCGCAGCATCAGCGCGATAGATTGACAGAAAATTAGCGTCGAGATTGAACCGGCCGCCAAACTTGGTTGGTGTGCCAACATGCTTGAAGTCCAACATCGGGGAGACCATGGGAGTATTGGGCAGTAGCCCACTTCTTAGATCCTGATAGATATAAGCATTTGCGGCCGCATAGTTTCTGCCCCGAAATCCTTCGATATATGCATTCGAAGTCAGTGTGTTGTTTCGGCTGCCGAAAAAGTTGAAACGTTGCAGATAGTTGCGGTCGGTCGCGCGCTCGACGTCAAATCCGGTACGCCACGTCTCGTCGATTTCATAACGCCCCTTACTGAAGATGTGACCCCGTATTTCGTTGCGGCGAACATCTTCTGTTAAGTTGGTGCCGATGTTCCGGTCAGCTTCGGAGACGCTGCCGGAGACCACGAACTCGCCAGAATTGAACTGCTGTCGATATTCACCCGAGAACACTACCCCTGCATCACGGGTATAAATCGGTGAAAATGTGGCATCCTTACTTTCATCGATCGCCCAGAAGTACGGAGCCTGGATGAAAGTACCAAGATTGCCGCTTAGCCCGAATGATGGGGTAAGGAATCCGCTCTTACGCTTTACCCCCGGATCGGGGTGCGAGAAGAACGGCGTGTAGGCAACCGGCACACCGTAAAGCTCGAGACGTGCGTTTTGATAGCGAATTTCGCGCGTATTTTTATCATGCACGATTGTAGACGCTTTTAATTGCCATAGCGGTGCTTTTTCGGGATCTTCCTTGCAAACCTTGCAAGGCGAATACACTGCTTTAGTTAATGTTGTTTTGATACCGTCTTTGCGTTTGCCTCGAACAGCGGCAAAGCGGCTATCGTCTGTTAAGAGAACACGAATCTGCTCAATCACGCCATCGCGCATACCGTCGGTGAGTTCGACGTAGTCTGCGAAGAATGTATCACCCGTCGGCTCGAGCAATATCACGTTGCCCGACGCGGAGACCGTATTAGTTTTTTGGTTGTAGGTAACGGTATTGGCAAATAGTACCCGCTCTTCCTGGGAAATTTCGACATTTCCTTTGGCAATAACATTACCAAACTCTTGGTTGTGCATCACAGTGTCCGCTTGGATGACAGCTGTTGCACCCGATAATTGGGCTGCTGTGCCGGACGCTGCAGCGATCAGGATCGTGGCAAGACAAATGCGGATCGCGTGAAACACTATTATCCATCCTCAATATGGAATAAGGCGCTTAGGCCGAGTAGGGTACTCACACCCGCTGGCGTCCAGGCTGCTAACAGTGCCGGAATACTGGCTGAAAGTCCGAGTGCGTAGACGAGATCAGACATGAAATATAACAAAAAGCCGCAAAGCACAGCGCCGCTGATCGACCAGGCCGCGCCGGCGCGGCTAGACGCGCGCAAGGCAAAAATTGCTGCTACCAGGACCATTGCAGCCATCAGCATTGGACTCGCAAGAAGCGAATGCCAATAAAGTTTGTGCCGATGCCCTGTGAAGCCGGCTTTTTCCAAAATTTTGATAAAGCTAGGTAATTGCCAAAACGACATCGTTTCGGGTGATGCAAAGCTATCGAGAATTTTGTTCAGCGTTAAGTCTGTGTCCATCCGATGTGTGGTGACATGGTAGGGACGTTTGTTTGGTGATGAAATCCAAGCGTTGCGGATATCCCAATAGCCATCGCGCAACCGGGCGTTTTCGGCGTCGATTCTGCCGATGAAGTGGTCGTCGCCTTCGAAAAGAAATATGATAACATCGCTAAGCGACATATCGCTTTGTGCAACCCGGTTCGCGTGAATGACAGATTGGCCTGTCGCGTCCGACTGACGAAGCCAAAGCCCCGCACTGGAAACAGAAAGCAGGCTCACCGACCGTTTCAGATAGCGCGCCTCCATTTGCTCAAACTTCGAAAGCATGGCCGATGCCAGTGGATTGAAGAGGGAAACCTGAACAACCCCGACGAGGATTGCTATGGCCGTCGGCGGTGCCAATATCTGCCAGACAGAAACCCCCGCTGCACGGGTTACAACGAGCTCGTTGGCACGTGCAAGGTTCCAGAAAGCAAGCGTCGCGCCCAATAGTACGCAGAACGGAAGCAACTGTTGCACTAAAAATGGCAATTTTAGTATACACATTTGCAGAATTGGTATTATCCCGATATCGGTCTTTCCCGCCGATCGGCGAAGCATCTCGACAGTATCGAATAAAAACGCGACACCAGTAACTATTACGAATACCGCGGCCAACCAAAAAGCGATGTGGCGCGCTAGATATGCCGACAATGTCGCGGAGAGTCCCATTTTGCCTCAAACTGCAGGGTTGAAAGCTGGGACGGGACGCTTTTTTATTCCCGATAGAACGTAAATAGCCAGCAGTAGCGGTGCGGTCGCAATGACATAGAGGGCGGCGACAAATGCCAGGTGGCGGCTAGCGAGATTATACACGCTTAAGTGCCCTGCAGTGATAAGGCCGACTGCGAGAACTGCCATGATGGTAATGCGAATTTGGCCACGTCTGTTAAAAGGAGCTGACATGAGCAAAGCAAGCCCTACTGCTGAATAGGTAAAAGGCAAAATAATGGATGTAATACGATTATGGCCCTCGGCGATCAGCTTTTTCCGTTCTTGTCGATCGACTATACCATCACCGGGATTCAGGAGTTCGTGCAGGTAACGTTCGCGCGGGTCGCGCAACCGTAAATAGTCGGGGCCCAGACTGGCGGCTATCTCGACGACATATTGATCGAAATACAGCAGGGATAATTCGCCCTTACTCCTATCGACATGCTGGCGATTGCCATTTACAAGAATAACGCGTGGCCCTTGTTTCGATTGCACAATAGCACCTTGTTCCGCCATCATCGTCACTTGCTGGTCCGGGTTTCGATTGTCATGCACTAAGATGCCCCTAAGTTCGCCCTCCGCATTGCGCTCACGAACGAATACGGTCACCTTTTCTCCCAACGTATTAAAAACGCCTTCCTGCAGAAGGATCGAGCTATAGTCGTGTCGGATCGCGAACTGCAGGTCCTTGAATTCTCGATAGGAGACCGGCAGAAGGTAGAGGTTGAGAAATACCATCACGATTGCTGCCAGTGCTGCTGCCAGCAACCCTGGTTTGGCTATCGAAAACTGACTGAGCCCGGCGGAACGAAGAACGACTAACTCGCTGTCAGAAGTGAGGCGGTTGTAAGTGAAAATCGTTGCAATAAAGACGGCTAACGGCAAAACGATCGCTAGAAATCGAGGCAACAGCAGAATTGCTAAATAGCCGAATGTCGAGAGGGGAAGGCCGCGATTGACGATCAGGTCGATCAAACGTAATGACTGGGTCAGCCATATAGCGAAGCATAGGATCAATGTGACGAAAATCGTTACGCCTATGACCTGCTTCAGCATGTATCGCGTGATATAATTCATGATACGGATTTTGCTCTCTGCGTGAGTTTTAACGCGGAGAAAATTGATATACCAGGGAAATTTGTCTTTTGATTAAGCGATGAAAGCGGGCTTGGGATTGATCCTTTGAATTATGCGCGTCGACTACTCCCGTTATATTTAAGCATGGTATTCAATAATGTATTGCGAGTCGGTCTGGAGGTTTTCTTGCTGTTCCATCAGAAAGGTTCACGTGACGGACCAGGTTCTCCTGGTTTGAAAGCAATTTCGACGATATCCAACTTCTTATAATTTTAGGAGACCTTGGTTTCTTTGAGCCTGGTTTACAGAGGCGGCACAGCAATAGTTCACTACGAAGGATGTGCCCTCACCGCAGCGGACAAGCGTGACGCCCGTGTAATTGTCGAATGGTCTCCATCAATGACGAGACTGGTGTTGTGGACCATTCCGCGAAGCGTTGCGAAAAGCATTGGCGCACGCGTTTATCCATATTGACTTCTAAAATCCAGTCCCGCTAAGCAAAAACAATACCGGTCTGCAACCGCCTGCCTTGAAGGTACCTGGATTCTATAATCAAGCGATCGCCATAGCGTACCGGGATAGCTCTCGACAGGTCGTTGAATTTTCCAAGGACGATTAAGAGTTTGCCATAAAACATTAGTGATTTGAGAAAACCTTCAAACTGTGCCTCGTCGTTGCTAGCGATGACCAGCGCTAAATAGTGGGAACAAACCACTTCCAAGAGTCTTTGCCGGGAGCTTATCAGGTGACCGGGAGCTTGCGTTATTTGACGCGTTTCGGTGTCCTCGCCATGAAATGCAAAGTGATTTATCCTGCGGTCGTGATTATCGGGATGGCACGTCTTTTTCTTGATCGGCTTACCTATCTGGAGTAGTCGATAGCGTTAAAAAACGCAAATATTGAAGCTTACCTCCAGTTTGGAGCCCAAAATGAAAATATCATTCGCGTCCCCGAGTTTGCCGAAAACCGGGGCGGTCGTCGTCGGAATTAAGGACGGCAAAGACCTAACATCGGCAGCAAGTGAAATCGACAAGCGAACTGGCGGCGCGATCAAGCGGGCCCTGTCGTCGGGCCGCTTTACGGGGGCCAGCGGCCAATCGCTAGAAATAGTGGCGCCGGCCGGAATCGGCAACTCGCGCATATTACTGGTCGGGCTGGGCAAAGGGCTGGACGAACTGGCGCAACAGGCGCTCGGCGGCCGGGTTTACGCGCGGATGAATAGCGTAGGCGAATTGGCCGCAACTGTGCTGATCGATGACGGCGTCGAAGACCTGTCTGCGGCGGCCGCCCAAATAGCTTATGGCGCTCGGCTTAAGAGTTATCGGTTTGATCGATACCGAACCAAAGAAGACTCCAGCAAGAAGCCGACATTACGTACATTGGCTATTCGTGTGGACAGCTTCGCTAAGGCACGCCGCGCATTCGCGGCCCTGGACAAGGTTTCTGCGGGCGTATTTTTCACGCGAGATCTCGTATCTGCGCCACCGAACGATCTATATCCGGAAAGCTTCGCTGCTGAGACCAAGAAACTGGCCGAGTTGGGGGTCAAGGTCGAGGTTCTAGGTGAAAAGAAGATGCAGCGTCTCGGTATGGGGGCCTTGCTGGGTGTTGGTCAGGGCTCGATCCGACAGAGCCACCTTGTTGTCATGCGCTGGAATGGCGCTGTCCGCAATAAGAAGCCAGTTGCCTTTGTCGGGAAAGGCGTGACGTTCGATACGGGTGGTATCTCCCTTAAACCCGCTCAGGGTATGGAGGAAATGAAGTGGGATATGGGTGGCGCCGGGACCGTCTCTGGCCTTATGAAGGCTGTCGCCGGCCGCAAAGCTAGAGCTAATGTGATCGGTGTAATCGGGTTGGTCGAAAACATGCCCGGCGGTAATGCGCAGCGGCCGGGCGATATCGTAAAATCGATGTCCGGTCAGACGATCGAGGTCATTAACACTGATGCCGAAGGGCGCTTAGTGTTGGCTGATGCGCTTTGGTTCACACAAGATCGTTTCAAGCCGCGTTTCATGATTGATCTTGCCACCCTGACCGGCGCCATGATCACTGCTTTGGGGCATGAACATGCCGGGTTATTCTCCAACGACGATGGTCTCAGCGAAAAGCTGCGCGCGGCCGGGGAAGCGACGGGCGAGAAAGTATGGAGGCTCCCGCTCACCGACGCATACGACAAGCTGATTGAAAGTCCCGTTGCTGACATGAAGAACATTGGCGGGCGACCTGCCGGATCAATCACAGCTGCACAATTTTTGCAGCGCTTTGTTAACAAGACACCGTGGGCACATCTGGATATTGCCGGTGTTGCCTGGTCTAGCAAGGAAGCGGATACAGTGCCAAAGGGAGGGACTGGATATGGTGTTAGATTGCTAGACCGGCTGGTGCGCGACTATTACGAGGAGTAAGCTGGGAGCTTTGACAGAAATTCGTTTTTACCACATGCAAAGAACTACACTGGAGTGGGCGTTACCGTTCCTGCTGGAAAAGACGCTTGAACGGTCTTGGAGAGCGGTTGTGATGATGCGTTCAAAGGAGCGCGTGGACTTTTTGAACAGTTACCTATGGACCTATCGCAATGATGGATTTTTGCCGCACGGCAGTGCCGAAGATGGAAATCCTGCCTCACAGCCAATTTGGTTGACCGATTGCGATGAAAACCCGAATAAAGCTAACGTCCTGTTTCTGGCGGATGGGGCGGTTACCGCAAATGTTGGCCTGTTTAATCTTTGTTGCGAGTTATTTGACGATAATGATGCAGAGACGGTGAATGCAGCGCGTGGCCGCTGGAGCGCTTATCTTCAGGCAGGTCATTTTCTGACCTACTGGCAGCAGAATGAGCACGGCAGTTGGGACAAGAAGGCAGAGGCAAATCAGCCAGAAGTGCTAGGTTGATATAGGAAAATTTGAAACGAATAACGGCGGTCATAGCCTGCTAATTGCATGCATATTGCTTGCTCCGAGGCCGCTAATAAATGAGAAATACATTTCGTTTCGTGATTAATTGTGGCTGGTAACTTTCGGTGGTGCTTTGGCTGGAACAGACTGCTTGCTGGACTGCGCTACCCTGTCTATAACCCCGCATCTTTTTGTCACGGGAGCATTAAGGGAATTTAAGCAATGGCGATTGAGCGTACTTTGTCGATCATTAAGCCGGACGCAACGCGCCGCAACCTGACTGGATGCATAAACGCGCGGTTCGAGGAGGCAGGTCTTCGCATCATCGGACAGAAACGGCTCCAACTGAGTCTGACGCAGGCGAAACAGTTTTACGCCGTCCACAAAGAGCGTGCGTTTTATTCAGATCTCTGCAAATTCATGATTTCGGGGCCGGTCGTCGTGCAGGTTCTCGAGGGGGAGAACGCTATCTCTAAGAACCGGGAGGTTATGGGTGCGACGAACCCTGCAAATGCGGATGATGGGACTATTAGAAAGGATTTTGGCGAGTCGCTTGAGGCCAATTCCGTTCACGGTTCCGATGCACCGCAAACTGCTGCTGAAGAAATCACGTTCTTTTTTAGTCAGACGGAAATAGTCGGCTAACCAGCAGAATATCGTTGTTAGAGTAGCGTGGCAGCCATAATCAGCAATAAAATTGCAGTCCCCGCCGATCCATAGGCCAGCAACTTGATAACCCGGCTCCAAGTCTGGAGATTTTCTTGAGGGGCGTCTTGGAATGCCAGTTTGTGCATTGCAGGGTCTCCGCAGGCTGCTCGGGCGATTGAATTAGCCCCTTTGGTAACCCTTTGCATCATTTTTGACAAGCTAGTCCTGCGACGGATTCGACATGCTACTTGATGAGTGGAGTTTTCCGTCAATTATGGCGCGTTCGTTGACAACTGCGACGCGACCCTCAGCGATCAATCGAACGACGCGCGGATAGAGCGAGTGTTCCAATGCTAGAATGCGGGTCGACAATGCCTTGACGTCGTCGTTATCCAAAACGGGAACGGCAGCTTGCGCGATTATGGGACCATCGTCCAAGCCTGATCGGACAAAATGGACGCTGCAGCCGGCAAGTTTAACGCCCGCATCCAGCGCCTGCTGTTGCGCATCAAGACCTTTGAATGACGGTAACAGCGAAGGATGAATGTTCAGCAGACGATTTCTCCATCTATTGACAAATCTTTTGGTTAGGATCCGCATAAATCCGGCGAGACAGACCAATTCTGCGCGCGCTTCATCCAAATCATTGGTAATCGCGGCGTCGAATGTCTCCCGCGATTCATAGGAGCGATGGTTAACAACTGTTGTCGCGATGCCAGCTTTCTGTGCGCGCGCCAGGCCTTGAGCATGGGGATTGTTTGAGATCACGCTGACGATTGTCGCAGGGAAGTCTGGGTCGCGGCAGGCATCTATCAATGCTTGAAGGTTCGAGCCACGCCCTGACAACAGCACTGCCACACGTAGCATGCTGACTACGATGCCTCTAGAAAACGCACGGCTTCATCTGCTCTGCGTGTGGTAACCTTGCCAATTTCGTAGACAGATTCGCCGTGGGCCTCCAATGTGCGACGAATGTCAGTTGTCGCGTCCGGGTCGACGATAATGGCCATTCCGATGCCGCAATTGAAGGTTCGGTGCATCTCAGAAGCGGCAATTCCGCCTGAATCGGCGAGCCATCTGAAAACCGGCTGTTCCCGCCAACTTCCGAGATTGATTTCGGCCGCGAGTTCATTTCCCATGACGCGAGGGAGATTTTCTAGCAAACCACCACCAGTAATATGCGCGAAGCCATGCACGCCACCGGTCTCCATTGCCGAGAGGCAGCTCTTCACATAAATACGGGTCGGAGCCATTAGGCAATCGGCGAGTGGGGCTCCCGGTAGAAACGGTGCCTCGGCTGACCACGTGAGACCGGAGTTCTCCACAATCTTTCTTACCAGCGAATAGCCATTCGAATGAACACCGCTCGATTCAAGACCCAAAATTACATCGTTTTTAGTGGTCTCTTCACCGGTGAGTAGCCGGCCGCGTTCTACCGCTCCAACAGCGAAGCCTGCCAAATCGTAGTCTTTGTCCGCATACATGCCAGGCATTTCAGCGGTTTCTCCGCCAATCAGAGCGCAGCCTGCCTGCCGACAGCCCGTTGCGATCCCGGAGACGACACTTTTTGCGATTTCGGCGTCTAATGTCCCGCAGGCGAAATAATCAAGGAATAACAACGGTTCGGCCCCTTGTACTACAAGGTCATTGACGCACATGGCGACAAGGTCAATGCCGACCGTATTATGTTGGCCGCAATCTATGGCAATTCGTAGCTTTGTTCCGACCCCATCCGTCGCCGCCACCAATATCGGGTCGCTAAAGCCTGCTGCCTTCAAATCGAAAAGGCCACCAAACCCACCCAACGCTGCGTTTGCGCCGCGGCGAGAAGTCCTCCGAGCCAAAGGTTTTATCATTTCGACTAGCGCGTTCCCGGCGTCGATATCGACACCTGCGTCACGGTACGAAAGACCTTTATATAAGGTTTCTTGCGTTATGGTTTCCTCTTGGGCTAGCGAGGTATAAAACTTGCGCAGAAGATACTTGATCCGGGACGGTTTGCAATGCTCCTTCATTGCGTTTCAAAGGCTGTACACTGGCGATGCGCCGCACGGGAGAATTTCTTGGATGTTTAGGAATGCTACCCGAGGTTTCGTTGCGGTGCTGGTTATCTTGGTGATGGGGACAAACAACCTTGTTGCGCAAGGACGAGATATTTTTAGCGTGAGCGGTGTTGTAGTTGATGCCAGAGCTGATAATGAATTGGCTGCAAAGTCTTCTGGCATCGCACAAGGTGAAACAGATGCGTTTCGTGCTCTGCTACAGCGTCTGACCCTGAATCGTGACCATGATCGTCTGCCCAATCTTGAAGGCAAGGCAGTTACCGCATTGGTCAGAGATTTTTCGGTTGACCGTGAGAAATTTGGCGGTGGCCGCTATATCGCGACACTGACAGTGAGGTTCAAAGCTGAAGCTGTACGTAAATTATTGCGCGACGCCTATATCCCCTTTGCGGAGACAGCTAGCAGGCCGGTGCTCGTCCTGCCAGTGTTTCAGACGGCGGGGATGACCGTACTTTGGGAGGGTACCAATCCATGGTTTGCCGCGTGGTCTCGCCTCGGTCCGCGTAACGGTTTGCAACCATTATTACTCCCCGTCGGTGATCTCACCGACGTTGCGGAGATCAGCGCTGAAGAGGCTATTCTTGGTGAAAGGGCAAAACTCTCGGAAATGGCTGGCCGGTATGGTGCGGCGGAAACGATGGTCGTTGTCGCCTCTCTCAGCGGCGATGAAACGTTTGGACTGCTGAGGGTTGAAGTTGCGACATCTCGCTTCGGAAGTGATAGTAACGGGCAAACTATGTTCAAACGGTTCGTGGCGCAGGTCAACCCTTCCCGCGACGCGCTGCTGGATCAAGCTGCCAAAAGCGTCGCATTAGAGGCGGAGGATGGCTGGAAGCAGAAAAACATCCTTGAAACCGGTGTAGAACAACTCATCGTTGTCCGAATTCCCGTCGAAAAACTTGGGGATTGGCTTTCCATCCGCAAACGTCTAGACGGCATTGCGGCAATCAAGAAAACACGTGTTCTGCGTCTATCTGTGCATCGAGTGGACGTTGAACTTGGTTATATTGGTAGCACCGACAAGCTTCGTCTGGCAATGGCGCAGATTGATTTGGACCTTAAATCTGGCGCGGACAAGTCGGTTTGGACTTTGACCTTTGGGGCAGGCGGGTAACAAAATGTCCCGTGGCACAATTGCTGGTAATATCCCCAACCTTATAACTCTGGCACGCATATTTGCGGTGCCACTCCTGGTTTGGCTGATTATTAGTGGCGAGTTTGCAGCCGCTTTCTGGGTATTTGTTCTTGCTGGCGTATCAGACGCTCTGGACGGGTTTATTGCGAAACGCTTCGGCTTTGTTACCAAACTTGGAACGTACCTTGATCCTGTGGCTGACAAAGCATTGTTGGTCTGCGCTTACATCACTCTAGGACAGGCGGGGCATATCAATGCCTTGTTAGTAATCCTTGTCGTTTTTCGTGACGTCTTGATTATTGGCGGCACCGTCTTGTTCCATACCTTGGACCGGCCAGTCAGGATGAAACCTATTTTTATTAGCAAAATCAATACGTTTTTGCAAATTCTTCTGATCGCTGTCCTGCTCGGCAATTTGGGTATTGGCATTCTCGATTTCGGCACCCTGCCAGCATTGGCTTTTCTTGTCGGGATTACCACAGTGTGTTCGGGCCTGGCCTATATGGGGCGCTGGTTGTTCGATGTCCGGGTCGATTCAAAATGGCGGGGTAGTGTGAATAAAGTCGAAACGAGCAAGCGTTTTAAGGGGGAACAGTGACGGCGCGGCAGCAAGCTGTTGCTTGGTTGGTCGGCTTAGCCGCCTTCTTGGCGCTTGTCTTCGTTCTAGGAGACGTTCTTCTTCCCTTTGTAACCGGGATGGCAATCGCCTATTTTCTCGATCCGGTTTGCGACAAGCTGGAAGAATGGGGATGTTCACGCATCGTCGCGACGAGCCTAATCACTTTCGTATTTTTCGTATTTTTGGTCGTCGTCCTAATGCTGGTAATCCCGCTCGTTTCGGCACAGTTGATTCAGTTTACAGAGCGGGTTCCAGTCTATTTCACATCGCTGCAGGAAAAAATCGTCCTTTTGATGGGCTATGTCGAGAGCCGTTTGGCTGAGGAGCAGGTAAGGCAATTAGAAATTCTCTTTGCTTCGGGCTCGAAGACAGCCTTGTCCTATGCAGCGGGGTTCACTAACCATTTAATTAGTGCCCTAGGGTCCCTACTTTCCTTTTTGACACTGGCCATCATCACGCCGGTCGTGACGTTCTATCTTCTGCGGGATTGGGACCGGATTGTCCAAAAATTCTACTGCTGGCTGCCGCGTAAACGAGTCGCGATAATCCGAGAGCAGGTTCGCCTCATAGACAAGATTTTGGCTGGATTTGCCCGGGGTCAAGCGATGGTGTGCATCCTACTTGGCGTTTTTTATGCCGTAGGCCTGTCGCTCATCGGGTTGGAATTCGGCATTATTGTGGGTTTCGTCACGGGGTTGATCTCGTTCGTTCCCTATTTTGGCATGTTGTTTGGATTTGTCGCAGGTATAGGAATTGCTGCAGCCCAATTCGGGGAATTAACCCCGGTCGTGATGGTTGCCGGCGTTTTTTTGGCAGGTCAGATCCTTGAAGGAAACTTCCTGACACCAAAACTGGTCGGCGATCGGGTCGGGCTCCATGCGGTATGGATCATCTTCGCCCTTTTGGCGGGTGGTAGCTTGTTTGGCTTCATAGGCGTCCTGCTGGCGGTGCCGGTCATGGCTGTTATAGGTGTGCTTTCCCGGTTCGTCCTTGGCCATTACCTTAATAGCCCGATGTATCGGCCGGAGGTAACGGAGCGGAAGGCGAAGGATGACTGAGCAGTTGGTCCTTGATCTGGGTCACCGCTCGGCGCTTGGCGTTGAAGATTTCTTGGTAGCGCCGTGCAATCAGGATGCGGTTGCGTGGCTGGATTGCTGGCCGAATTGGCAGGGACCGGCGCTGGCACTGCATGGTCCAGCGGCTTGCGGTAAGACGCATCTGACCCATATCTGGATGAACCGTTGCGCCGGCCAACTGTTGAGAGCCGATGAATTGTCAGGACAGGTACCCGATCAGATCCTAGCGCATGGAATTAATGTCATAGTCGATGATGTCGGGAGAGGCATCGACGAAAGAGCCCTATTGCATCTTTACAACATGATTGCAGAGGCGGGAGGTCATCTCTTGCTGGCAGGCAGGAAGCCGCCGGCGCGTTGGACGCTTGGTCTTGCGGATCTACGGTCACGCCTGAACGCTGCCCCCGCCGTCGCGATCGGTTGGCCGGATGAGGCCTTGATCGGTGCCGTTCTCGTAAAGCTGTTTGCCGACCGACAAGTTCCAGTCGATGGTGATGTTTTGGCCTACGTGTTGGCGCGCATGGAACGCTCATTTGCGGCCGCGAGGACACTTGTGACGGCACTAGATAGCTCGGCGCTCGCCGCGCACCGCAGAATAACCATACCGTTGGCCCGAGAGGTCATAGAACGATTAAACGAATCAAAACTGGGGAGAGAATAAGCCATGGATTTAGGTATTGCCGGTCGTAAGGCCATCGTTTGCGCGGCGTCTAAAGGGCTTGGACGCGCCTGCGCCATGTCATTGGGTCGCGAGGGCGTTGAGTTGGTAATCAATGCGCGAACCGCTGAGACATTGGAGGCAACGGCTGAGGATATTCGGAAAGAAACCGGTGCGAAGGTTACGGCCGTCGCGTGTGATATCACGACGGATGTGGGTCGAGAGGCTGTTCTGGCAGCCTGTCCGCAACCGGATATCCTGGTCAACAACGCTGGTGGCCCGCCGCCGGGGAATTTCCGCGACTGGAATCGCGACGACTGGGTCGCGGCGATTGATGCCAACATGTTGACGCCGATTTTCCTGATTAAGGCGACGGTAGACGGAATGATCGAACGCGAGTTCGGTCGTGTGATCAATGTGACATCGGCCGCGGTGAAAGCGCCGATCGAGATTCTCGGCCTATCCAATGGCGCGCGCACCGGACTTACCGGTTTCATCGCTGGCCTTTCCCGCAAGACTGTCCGCCATAACGTGACGATCAACAATTTGTTGCCGGGGCCATTTGATACCGACCGGTTCCGCAGCAACCTTCAGGTGCAGGCCAACAATGCAGGCGTCAGCTTCAATGAATTGCTTGCGACCCGTTCGGAGGCCAATCCGGCCGGTCGCATTGGTATCCCGTATGAATTTGGTGAAGCTTGTGCCTTTTTGTGCGGTGCCAACGCGGGCTTTATGACGGGACAGAACCTGTTGATGGATGGAGGAAGCTCCAATAGCACAATGTAAGCCACAATAAAATTATTGGCCGGTAGTATTGTGGCCAAATCCAAGCCGATTAACGCTATATTTATCGTGACAAATTTTTAATTTGTTGTGGATTATGCAGGTTATATCTCCCTAAAAGGATTACACATTCGAAACTGGACTTTTAATGCCGATGCATTAGGAATGACGTTATGACTGGTGTCATTACGCGTGGTCGTTCGTTGAACGCGCAAGCGACAGATCGTCCGGTGGCGGTGATCGATGTCGGTTCGAACTCTGTCCGCCTTGTCGTCTACGATGCAGCTCGGCGAGTGCCGATGCCTGTCTTTAACGAAAAAGTACTGTGCGGCTTAGGGCGCGGCATAGACAGCACTGGACGTTTGAATCCGGAGGGTGTTGCGATGGCCCTCGATTCCCTCCACCGTTTCTCCGTTCTGACTCATTCCATGGGCGTCGATGATTTGACCGTGATCGCTACGGCGGCGGTTCGCGAAGCCGAAGATGGCGGAGATTTCATTGAGATGGTCGAGAACCGTTGTGGGCTTAAAGTTCGCCCGATACCCGGTGAAGAGGAGGCGCGGCTCTCCGCTCTTGGTGTTCTGTCCGCCATGCCGGAGGCCGAAGGACTTGCCGGCGATCTCGGTGGTGCCAGCTTTGAGGTCGTCCGCGTTGGGAAAGGCCTTATCCATCAGCAGGCGACATTGCCAATCGGGCCGATCCGCTTGGCCATGCGCGACGGTATGGATGGCGAAACCGCGTTGAATATGATCGACGAATATTTAGCGAAAATCGATTGGCTTGAAAAAGCAAAGGGCAAAACCTTTTATGCTGTCGGCGGCGCCTGGCGGGCGATATCCCGGATCCACATGAATTTGACGGATTACCCGCTACTGGTCGCGCATCATTATGAAATACCGGGCAAGCAAGCCCTTGCTTTTGCCAACACCGTTGCCCTGGACAATCAGGGTATGCTGGGTAAATTTCATAGAGGGATCTCGAAAAAACGTGTCGAGACGCTTCCGTTTGCGGCCAAACTGTTGAGCCGCTTGATTGAGATTTCCGGTGTCTCGAATGTTATTTTTTCCTCTTACGGTCTTCGCGAGGGCTGCGTATTCGATCGCTTGCCATCGAGCGTTCGGTCAAGTGATCCGCTAATTGATGCATGCCTGAACCTGGCCTGGATGACAGGACGGGCGACGGTTGATGGCGAAGCTTTATTTCATTGGATGAGCCCAGCCTTCCCGGACGAAACAGCGCATGAGAGGCGGCTTCGGCGCGCAGCGTGTCTTCTGGCCGACCTTGAATGGTCAGAGCATCCCGACTATCGGGTCGAACACGCTTTGCTGCGAATTTTGCGTTATCCAATGATTGGGATAGATCACGCTGGTCGGGCCTATATGGGCCTCGCTGTGGCCTCGCGTCATGCCCGGGTCCAGCCTAGACTGTTCGATAGGTTTCTCGAACCACTCCTGGAGAAAAAGGAGGCACGTCGGGCACGAGCGAATGGTTTGGCTATGCGCCTTGGTTACACCCTTTCAGGCGGTGTTATTTCCTTGCTGGAACAAAGCCATATTAGGCGGGAGGGCGAACGTTTGATTTTCGAACTGCCGGAGGCTGCCGACGTTCTGGTGGGTGATGTGGTGCAACGCCGCTTTCAGTCGCTTGCCAAACTACTCGGCTGCAAGGGACATTTCTCATTTGTCGAATCTAAGCGTAAGGCGGCTGTATGACCGTTTTCCAGGCAGTGTTACCAAGCGGTCTAACTCAATGATGCGGTATACTTTTTCCTTCTTCGTTTGATTTGGCCTAAAGATCGCATGGTGGTGGTTCACTGAAAGGGGCGGCTATTATTATAGGTAAGACAGCAAAATTGGACTCTGGTGAGCATTTAATCGTATTGCTGCCGGGACGAAACCAATTTCTACTGCTGTTTGAAATCCGTATGTGGAACTTGCTTCTTGGATAAAGGTTAGCTGAAAAAACACTGAATAAA
>CAYYUG010000058.1:0-27719 GCA_964474755.1 uncultured Rhodospirillaceae bacterium
GATCAGTATGGAGGAAATAATGCAAACACGCGTGAAACTGTTATGCACAACTGCAATTGCAGCTGCAAGCTTAGTGCTTGGAGCTTCGGCAGCATCCGCAGATGAGGCCCTCGAAAAGCGGGTCAAGGCGCTTGAGAAGTCGGGTGGTATGTATGTAACCCGTTCGAAGAAGACAATGAAGCTCGTCGTAAACGGTCACATGAACCGTGCCATTTTGGTTGCAGACAATGGAACGACAAGCGGAATTAGTCATGTTATGAATAACTTTTCGCAAACTCGTGTCCGCTGGATTGGCACAGGAAAGGTCAACTCCGACCTTACTGCCATGACCTACATCGAGGTTGGTCATACAACTCAAAATTCTAATGCCCAGGACCTTGGCGATGACGGCGATGATAACGGCGCCATTTTTGCCAACCGTTTCGCGGAACTTCGACTGTCCAGTAAATCAATGGGCACGATTTATATGGGCCAAGGCGCAACTGGTACCGACGGTGTTTCAGAAACAGATCTTTCTGGAACAGGCATCCTCAGCCTAAACGGCGGCGCCACTCTTGCTGGCGGTGGCGAAACCTGGCAATCTAACGGTGCAAGCGCAGGTCTCGGTACTGTTGGCGATAAATTTAACAGCCTGGACGGGCAGGGCAGGGCCGGTCGCCTCAGGTATGACACGCCGAAGTTTGGTGGTATGCAAGTAACTATGTCCCACCAAAACAACGACGCGTGGGGTATCGCATTACGTTACGGTGCAAAAATTGGCGGTATGTCGGTAGCGGCGCGTGTTGCCCATTCGGACAGTACGGTCAACGGTGGGACTGACATACTAAACGGTTCTGCTGCAATATTGTTCCCGATGGGTCTTAGCTTCGCGGTAGGTGCTGCCGAACAAGATGATGAAGACGGTGGCGCCAATGATACCGAAGAATGGCGTTACATGAAGGTTGGCTACAAATTCAAGGGCTCAGATATGGGCGAGACAAGATTGTTCGTCGACTGGAGCCAAAATGAAGACCGCGACGCTGCAGATGAGACTTCCGAGTATGTCGGTGCCGGTATTGTGCAAATTGTAGAACCCCTTGGAGCGGAAGTGTACGGGATGTACCGCAACTTCTCACTAGATGTAGCGGGTAATGACCCAGACGACATTTCTGTTCTAATGGGAGGTATACGGGTCTCGTTCTAGTTACACGTAACCCTTAAACGTAGGATACAAATTAAACATGCGGTCGTTCTCTTGGATTTTGTTGGTCGTGGTTGCGACCACTCTCTGGGGTTGCCCAAAATATAAACCCTACCTCGCAGAAGAATATCGAGGTCCAGCAGAAGACCCACCGTCAAACATGCCGGGTCTCTTTACCGGAAGAAAAGGTGGATTTGTAATCTACGAAAGATAAAACAGATATCATTAGCCGGCTTCGGGAAACCGAAGCCGGTTTTTTTTGTCTTTTTTCCGTCCCATGCACTGCCAGCTTTATACTTCAATTAAATTTAGGACCGATGGTCCGCATGGTGGATTAACGTCACCGCGATTTAAATCCTTGAATTTAAACTAAGGCAACTAGTACACACTGTTCCCTCGTGATATTGTATCCGATCAGTTGGTCAGCTGGCCGTCGGAAGCGACGCCCATTATTTTATTGCTGTCCAGGCGGGGATGCGTCGGGGGAGACCTCGCTACCCAATAAGGGTGGGTAACATAAAAAAAGAAAACGCGTCTTTTGGACCAAAGCTACCCCTCATGGGGCAAGTACTGGGTCCACTGTAACCGCCAAATATATAATTCATCGAGTGCGGTGTAGGTCGTTCCTTCGGCGATTTTATCGCAGAATAAGGGGATTTTTGGGGATTTAGGTCTCCACAGACCTTCTGTTTCTATTGTCTCGTCACCGAATGTGCGGATGCCCGAGATATGGAATATTTGGAAGAAACAAAGGGATGGATAATAAACTAGACGCCGTCGCAATGGCCGAGGAATATTACGACAGCACACCTGCAGTCGAATTTTATAAAAACGTATGGGGCGGTGAAGACATCCACATTGGTCTCTATCGCACGAATGACGAAGATATCGGTGAAGCAAGCCAGCGAACCGTCGTCAATATGGCTCAACGACTTTCTCCCATGGAAACAGATACTAAGGTGATTGATCTGGGCTCTGGTTTTGGCGGGACAGCTAGATTTCTCGCTTCCAATTTTGGCTGTCAGATCACTTGTGTAAATGTCAGCGAAACACAGAATGCTTTGAACCGAGAGATGAACGAAGAGGCCGGACTTTCGGATCAGATCGATGTCATTCACGGTAGCTTCGAAGAGGTGCCATTACCAGATGAGGGCTACGATATCGCATGGTCTCAAGACGCGATTTTGCACAGTTCTGATCGAAAGGCAGTTCTTGATGAGGTCCAAAGGCTTTTAAAAACAGAGGGCGAATTCATCTTCACAGATCCGATGCAAAGCGAAGGCTGCCCGACCCACGTATTGCAGCCAATTCTCGACCGCATTCACCTAGAGACGCTTGGCTCCGTAGAGTTTTACAGGAGCAATTTGAAAAATCGCGGCTTTATCGAAATCGACACGATCGAGCGTGTCGATGACATGCGCACCCACTATGCACGGGTCAGCGAGGAACTGCGCGAAAACTATGACGAAATTTGTGAACTCTCCGGCGCCGACTATGTGGAAAACATGATGGAGGGTTTGGACCATTGGGTGGAAGGCGCAGACAAAGGTTTTTTAGCGTGGGGGATTATGCATTTTCAAAAGAAATTGAATGTTTCCTCAAACATACGTGTCTAGCTCCCGTACTCCCGCGTCGACGAAGGAAAAGAAAGTGAACTTCAGGTTTTCCCACGGGGAAGGTATAAATAACGCCTAACCGTATATTAGTAATATATTGATATAATTAACCTTTAGGAGTAGTAATTAAATCTTTGGCGATTAGGCTATTTCGAAAAATTCCACCAGAAAATCACTACCGATTTCGCTTTAATTCCGCTCAGGGCAGTCATTATCGCGGAGGATCTACTTCATGCGTTCGCGTTCTATTTTAATCTCCGCCTCTATTAGGAACTCTCGGATTTCACCGAGCGGGAAATAAACGTCATCCAACGGGTAAAGCGGTTCAAAATTTCCGGAAGATAACTTCGAAATCGGCAAAGGTGACATCATATGCCTAACCGTGTATTTCGACGATATGTATATTTGCTCGAAATATTTAGAAAAATTTTCTGTTAATGGTTGTGGCTTATCGTTAGGACGTTGGGAAGCATGAACCCGATACATGTCGTTGGTGGCGGTCTTGCTGGCTCAGAGGCAGCTTGGCAGATCGCCCAAGCAGGCCATCCAGTCGTATTGCATGAAATGCGGCCGGACCGAAAGACTGACGTCCATGTCACCGATGACTTGGCTGAACTGGTTTGTTCGAATTCTTTCCGTTCCGACGATGTTGAGCATAATGCTGTTGGGCTACTACATGAGGAAATGCGCCGCAGTAATTCGCTGATTATGAGTGCCGGAGATGACCATCGGGTACCCGCCGGCGGTGCGATGGCCGTTGACCGCATCGCGTTTTCACAGTCGGTGACAGAGAGGCTGTCCAAACATCACATGGTTACTGTCATCCGCGAAGAAATCTCTGGAATACCGCCAAAGGAATGGACAACCGTCATATTGGCAACCGGCCCCCTTACATCACCAGCGCTGAGCTCATCGATCCTGGAACTAACAGGCGAAAATTCCTTGGCATTCTTCGATGCAATCGCGCCCGTCCTCTACAAAGAATCTATCGATTTTTCACAGGCTTGGTTTCAGTCACGCTACGACAAAGGCGACGGCGCTGATTACATCAACTGCCCGATGGACGAAGAGCAGTACACCGACTTCATCGACGCGCTATGTACCGGCGAAACGATGCCTTTTCATGATTGGGAAAAGAACACACCTTACTTCGAAGGCTGTCTACCCATTGAAGTCATGGCGTCGCGTGGCACCGACACCCTTCGCTACGGTCCCATGAAGCCGGTGGGGCTAACCAACCCGCATGTCGGTGGGAGAGCCCATGCGGTCGTCCAGTTACGGCAGGACAATGCTTTAGGAACGCTCTACAATATTGTCGGCTTCCAAACAAAGCTGAAGCATGCCGAACAGACCCGCATCTTTCGAACGATCCCGGGCCTTGAAGGGGCAACTTTCGCACGGCTCGGCGGCATACATCGCAACACCTTCATCAATAGCCCACGTCTCCTCGACGATACTTTGCGATTGAAGGTCGAGCCACGACTGCGCTTCGCCGGGCAGATTACAGGGGTTGAGGGATACGTCGAATCCGCAGCCTGTGGACTGCTGGCGGGCCGGTTTGCCGTGGCGGAACAGCGTGGATTACCGATAATACCACCGCCGCAGACCTCAGCACTCGGCGCCCTACTAAAGCACATCGTTGGCGGCGCTGCCTCGGAATCCTTTCAGCCGATGAATGTCAATTTTGGTTTGTTCCCGCCGCTTGACGAAAAGCTGAAGAGTGGTCGTCGCGGACGCCGCGATCGACGAGCAGCTTATGCACGACGCGCCCTCAACGCCGTCGATCAATGGCTCAACACAGAAGGCTTCCATCAATAGCGTCCTTTGAACTTTGCCCAGGCCAATCTCCAGACAACCATCGGTACTGGCGCCGCCAACTGCTGATTAAAGGGATCGAAGCCACTCCTTTCCAGGCACCGCAGGTGGATTTCCGCGTAGTGTGCCTGCAGCAGGATCGGAAACGCATTGCGACTGATATTCGGTCGTAACCTACGTGCCTCGCGCAGAGAATTTGATACGATTTCTGACACGTCCCGCACTATTTTATTAAGACCATCACTAGGTTTTAGATCTAGCAGGTTCCGTGTTTCCACCCCATGCCTCTGCATTAACTCCCTCGGCAGATATTGGCGACGAGTGCGAAGATGAAAGGGCAACGCTCGCACAAGACCGACCAAGGACCAAGCTATTCCAACATGGCGTGCCGCTTCGCACGTAACAGGTAAGCAGTCGCCAGCGATTTCCAGCGCCAAATTAAGAAGAGGGGCCGTCGTCTCCTCAGCATATCGCAATAAATCCGCTATCGTATCCGGTGGGCCATCGTCCAAATCAGCACTGCGAGCATCAATCAGGCGATCGAAATTGGAACGCGTCAAAGCATGGGCTGTTATGGTATCGCACAGAAGACTGCTAATCCCATGTCGCAATACCGCATTAGCATAAAACGCCTCTACCTCGTCCCGCCACCACTGCAGACGTATTTCACCCAGCGGCGGTTCCGAAACGAGCTCTCGTGTACGCGCGATTTCAACATTGAAGGCGTAAAGCGCGAATAAGCTTTCACGCATCGCCGACGGCGCCAACATAGTCAGGATAAAGCGGTCCGGATCGTTCCTACGGACTGAATTGGCACAGAAAGACGATTGAGTTTCTTGCTCCAAGCCTCACCTCTAGCCGATTAAAGTTTATGTACGAGCACTCGTGAACTCTCGAGTATTGCCGCTGCTCTTACATCGTCCTGTACAATAATTTTCCTGTCGCGCATAATTATCTTATATAGTTACAATACCTAGTAGGCTTTAACTAATTGAACACTATAGAGGGTGGGAATGTCATGGGCGCTATTCTAGAAAACTTAACACGCACGGTCGTCGCAGGGTTCGTCCTCGCCGTGCTGCTGTTCCTCATGTATATGGGTTATGGCGACATGGAAGGCTCAGCCTTTTGGAAGTACCTATGGCGTTGGGCGCACGTATTAAGTGGCGTTATGTGGATTGGCATTCTCTGGTACTTCAACTTCGTGCAGATCCCAAATATGGGTAAAATTCCCGATGAGCAGAAACCAGCAATTGGTAAGGTCATCGCACCAGCAGCGCTATTCTGGTTCCGCTGGGGAGCGATGCTAACGATCATCACCGGCCTCGGTCTTGCGATGGCGAATGGTTACATCATTGAGGCAATCTCACTCGGCTTGGCTGGCACGGAGCCGGACAACGGTCATCGTATGATTGGTATCGGTATGTGGCTTGGTGCGGTTATGTGGTTCAACGTCTGGTTTATCATCTGGCCCAATCAGCAGCGAGCGCTTGGGATCGTGGACGCGGATGCCGACAGCAAGGCTGCGTCGGCCCGCACCGCAATGCTGTTCTCGCGGACTAATACGCTACTGTCCATTCCGATGCTATTCGCGATGGTCGCTGCACAGAACCTGTACAGCGTTTCATAACAGAGGCGTATCAGAAGTTTGGGAACGGGGCCGAAAGGCCCCGTTTTCTTTTCTAACCGTTCGGCCTCAGGACAGCACGATCAACGCCGCCGCCACTCGCCGATCTTCGGCCACCAACACATTGTAGGTCCGGCAAGCCGCCCCCGTATCCATCGGGTCCAGCACGACCCCCCTATCGCGGATTGCCTGCCGCAAGGAGGACGGTAACAACTCATTCTGAGCTCCAACCCCGAGCAACAAAACCTCAACCGCAGGGTCGGCATCCAGCACCGGGGAAAGGCTATCGATTGTAAGTTCGTCCAACGACTGAACTTGCCATTTGATCGTCCGGTCGGCGAAGACGATGACAGACGTGTTGTACACCACCCCGGAAATCCGAAACAGACTAGCGCCGTATCCGGCTATAACCTGACGGTCCCCCAGAATGGCAGGCGTAATTTCCACAAATTAGTTACGAAGAGGGCGCGCCGTCCGGCACACCGCCTGTTTCGTCCTCACCGCCTCGCTGCGGCCGAATATAGAGCAGGAACGGTACTGCCAGCGCGATCGACGAATAGGTTCCGATTAGCACTCCCCAGATCAGCGCAATACTAAAACCGCGAATGACTTCGCCACCAAAGAAGAACAGCGACAGAAGAGCCAAAAGCGTCGTCACACTCGTAACGACGGTACGAGATAGGGTTTGATTGACTGAAATATTGAATAGTTCCTCGTACGCCATCTTTTTGTAGCGGCGCATATTCTCGCGAACCCGGTCATACACGACGACCGTATCGTTGATTGAATAACCAGCAATCGTCAGGATCGCCGCGACTGTAGCGAGATTGAATTCAAGCTGCAGCAGCGCAAATAGTCCGATCGTTGAAACGACGTCGTGTATCAGCGCGATTACCGCACCAACGCCAAACTGCCATTCGAAGCGGAACCAGATATACATCAAGATAGCAGCTATAGCTGATAACACAGCCCAGGTTGCCGCTTCCCGCAACTCCGCACCGACCGTCGGCCCGACGAACTCCGTCCGGCGATATTCTACCACACGGTCACCCAACGTCGATTTAACCTTTTCGACAGCAGCCTGCTGCGCGTTGTCCCCACCTTCCTGCTTTTGGATTCTAATCAGGACATCATCGGGCGCCCCAAATTCTTGAAGGCTGACTTCGCCCAAATCGAGCTTGCCCAAATCGCTGCGTAATTCAGCAAGGTTCGCTGGCCCCTTCGTCTTAGCCTCGATCAGGATGCCGCCCAGGAAATCAATGCCGAGATTGAGGCCTTGACCAAAATACAGGCCGGTCGAAACCAAAATCAAAACAGCAGAAAACGCGAACGCTATTAGCCGCTTGTTAATAAACTGAATATTGGTCTTATCAGGAACCAGTTTAAGAAGTTTCATCCTAGACACTCCCTAAATCGGCAACACTTGCGGCCGCGTACGGCGCAACCAAAGGACAATGAATAGGCGGGTCACCATCACCGCTGTGAACATGGACGTCACGAGACCAATACTCAGGGTCACCGCAAACCCTTTAATTGGCCCGGTCCCGAAAGCGTATAGCAAGACGGCCGCAATCAACGTGGTTACGTTGGCGTCGATGATCGTCGTCAAAGCGCGCCGGTAGCCGGCATCGATCGCCGAAATCGGTGTTCGGCCATTACGAACCTCTTCGCGTATGCGCTCGAAGATCAAGACATTGGCGTCCACCGCCATACCGATTGTTAGAACAATACCCGCGATGCCTGGCAGTGTGAGTGTCGCCTGAATTGCCGACAGCAGGGCGACGATAAGAGCTATATTGAAGAGAAGCGCAACATTCGCGAGGATGCCGAACAAACCATACGAGGCAATCATGAAAACGAGTACCAGTGCCATGCCGATCATACTTGCAATTTTACCGGCCTCGATTGAATCGCGTCCCAAACCGGGACCGACCGTCCGCTCTTCCAGAAACGTTAACGGTGCCGGCAAGGCACCAGCCCTCAGCAAGAGGGCCAGATCGTTGGTTTCCTTTACCGAAAATGTACCCGTGATTATGCCGCTGCCACCCACGATCGCTGACTGAATACGTGGCGCGCTGATTATCTTTTTGTCGAGCACAATCGCTAAGAGACGACCAACATTTTTGCTGGTCGTATCGCCGAATTTCTTTCCACCAACCGCATCGAAGCGAAAGCTAACGGCAGGTCGGTTATTCTGATCAAAACTTGGCTGCGCATCGACAAGATGCTCGCCACTCACACGCACTTGGCGTTCGACCCGAAATTCTATGGGCTTACCGTTGCTATCAATTTCATCCGATGGCAGCAGCATCGAGCTGCCACGACCTGCGTCAGTGGAACGGTCGACCAGGTGAAATGTCATCTGGGCAGTCTTACCCAGAATGGATTTTATTTCCTCTGGATCTTCGGCACCGGGCACCTGCAACAGTATGCGTTTGGTCCCCTGCTGCTGAATGACCGGTTCTTTAGTACCGTCTTCATCGATGCGTCTGCGTATAATCTCAATCGATTGATTTACAGCGTACGTGCTAATTCTTCGTATAGCCTCTTCCGTCAATGTCAGCCTAAAGGTCCCGACATCGTCATTGGTGATCTCGACTTCTTGTTCCGGTGTCCCCAATGGAGAAAGGCCGGTAGCTTCAAATTCGGCTTCAAGCAGCTCCCTAATTTGCCCGATGTGCGCCGCATTTTTCAGTTTAAGAACAACACTGTTCCCATCGATTTTCAGGCTCGAGTAATACACGCCCGTCCGACGTAGCGGTCGCATACTCTGGCGGGTCGCATCGCGCATCGAGTCAAGACGCTTACCGACAACCTTTTCGATCTCGACATTCATCAATAGATGAACGCCTCCGCGCAGATCCAGCCCAAGATTAATTTGCTTCCCAGGAAGCCAGGATGGCACCCCTTCAAAAAAATCTTCTTTAAAAAAATTGGGGGCGGCGTAAATTAGACCTAGTGCGCATACAACGGCGATTAGGACCTTGTTCCAATTGGGTATTTGGATCATGAACCCGATGCCACCCGCAGCCCTGACGAGCTATTTCTTTCCCATGAATTTTCCGAGCAATCCGCCGCCACCGCCGTCATTGGCAGGCGCACCCGCCTGTGCCGGAGCAGGATCCCGCAGTGTAAGCAGGGTAGCAATGGTGCTACGGGCGATCTTTATACGCACACCTTCGGCGATTTCGACCATGCACTCTGCATCGTTGAGGACTTTTGTGACGGTCCCATGGACACCCCCGCCGGTGATAATCTTATCGCCGCGCTTAAGGCTACCTATCATCGCCTGGTGGGATTTCACCTTCTTCTGCTGCGGTCGGATCAGCAGGAAATAGAAAACGGCAAAGATAAGTACCAACGGCAGCATAGCGGTGAATATATCGCCACCCCCACCGGCACCCCCAGACTGCGCCCAGGCCGTAGATATCAACATTGGAGCCTCCCTGAACTACCGGAAAAACACAAGCGGACGGCGGAATATAGCCGCCTAGCACACAATTGCAATCTTACGATCCCGATTTGACCGTCACCGCACATATGGTTAGGTTCCGCGCCGCGAAAATTGGCCAGATTGGAATTTTCAATGCCGGAACAAGATATCACGGAACTACTCGGCCGCATCGCGGATAGTCTAGAACGGCTTGCGCCAGTATCAGCCCCACGCGCGGACCTCGATGCTGCCGACGCGTTCGTATGGCATGCGGAGCGCGAAAATTTGGAGGCGATCCCAAATGTTAACCGTCTTAATCTAGATCTGTTGCAGGGTATCGATCAGCAGCGCGACACACTGTACGAAAACACAATGCGGTTCGCTGAGGGTTTACCGGCGAATAATGCACTCCTGTGGGGCGCACGAGGCTGTGGAAAAAGCTCACTGGTGAAAGCAGTACATGGTGACATTATTACCAAAACACCAGGCAAGGTTGCGCTGGTGGAAATTCACCGCGAAGACATTCCCACCCTGCCGCGACTACTTGCATTTCTGCGTGAATCGGACCGCCGAACTATCCTTTACTGCGACGACTTATCCTTTGACGATGGCGACGCGAGCTACAAATCGCTCAAAGCTATCCTTGAGGGTGGTATAGAGGGCCGGCCAAACAATGTGATCTTTTACGCAACCTCGAACCGCCGGCATCTGATGCCACGCAATATGATTGAGAACGAGCGCTCGACCGCAATAAATCCCTCGGAAGCCGTCGACGAGAAGGTCTCTCTGTCTGACCGGTTTGGCCTGTGGCTCGGCTTTCACAACTGCGATCAAGATACATTTTTTGCCATGATCGCCGGTTATGTCGAGTACTACAATCTCGAAATAGTAGAAGCCGATTGGCGGGCTCAGGCCATTGAGTGGTCGGTAACCCGCGGCGCTCGCAACGGCCGCGTCGCTTGGCAGTTCATCCAGCACCTCGCCGGGTCCCTAGGGGTTAAAATTTCCTAAGACTTGGCCGAAAGCGCGGGTAGGAATTTCAATGGATCGATAGCGCGTTTACCCTTACGAATTTCGAAATGTAGCTGCGGTGCTGAAACATTACCAGAACTGCCCACCGTCGCGATCATTTGTCCTCGACGCACGGTGTCGCCGCGCGAAACCGATACCATCTCGTTATGGGCATATGCGGTCATAAGGCCGTTATCATGCCGTAGTAAGACCATATTACCGAAGCCGAGCAAAGCATTACCGCTATAGACAACGATCCCGTTTTCCACCGCCCGAACCGGCGTTCCGCGCGGTGCCGCAATATTGACCCCATCATTGCGCAATCCCCTACCCTTCGATCCGAAGTGAGAAAGCAAACGGCCTCGGACCGGCAACAAAAATTTACGTTTCGATGCAGGGGGCGGTTTAGGAACAGCGGCCATAGACCTAAGCGAAGGCTCTTTTGCATTGCCGTTCCGAAAAGATGTGTCAGCTCCCAGTGGATTGGCAACCGCTGCCTCTTTTCGCCGGAGAGGCTTCCCCACACTTTTTGTCACTCGAGCTTCAACGTGTCGGGCAACCGAATCCGGCAGTCTTAATACCTGCCCGACAACGATGCGATAAGGAGGGGTGATCCCATTACGCTGAACCAGACGGCTCAACGCCACATCATACCTCCGCGAAATTGCATAGATCGTATCACCCTTTTCAACCAGATGGCGACGAGGTTTGGGCAATCGAAGGACCTGTCCGCTACGCAAACCAAAGGGAGATTGCAGGCCATTCATTATGATCAATTCCCGCAAGGGCACGTGATAGCGTTGCGAAACCGTATAGACAGTGTCGCCAGATCGGACCTTATGGAAAACTGCGGGGCTTTCTGACGCTGTCTGAGTATGCTCGGCAGAGACGGGCGGCACGCCAGCCAGTGGCTTAGTTCGCGATGGGACAATGGATTCCGACGTAGGTTTTTGAACCTGACGCTCTTCGTAAAGCACCACGCGGGGGGGAGCGGCGCAGCCAGCAGCAAGCGTCAAAAGCACGGCACACATCATCCCGGCTAAAACACGACCGGCTTTTACCAGACGTTTCTTCATACGTACCGTCGAATTCGTTTCAAGCTCCCGCGCGTTGACTCTTTTTTGGGACTTCTGGCATTCCCGCCACGAGCGGCAGAAACCGGACTGGTCCGATATCGTCCGCTTCGATCCCAGTCTCCGATCGGACGATCTTCATAATACGCTGTTCGCGTCGCTCATTGCCCACTGGCACGATCATCACTCCGCCGATTGCAAGTTGCTCCGTCAAAGCCGCCGGTATTTCGACAGCAGCCGCACTAACTACGATATGGGTAAACGGTGTTTGCTCCGGCCAGCCAAGCCAGCCGTCACCCACCCTCGTTGTAATATTGTGCCGTCCCATCGCCTCGAAACGTAATTCCGCCTCTCGCAACAGCGAACGGTGGCGCTCGACTGTGTAAACCCGGCGGCATAGATGCGACAAAATCATGGTCTGGTAGCCAGATCCAGTGCCGATTTCGAGGATTTTAACACGGTCATTCAAATCCATCGCCTGAAGCATCTTACCAACGATCAAAGGCTGACTGATCGTTTGCCCCTCGCTAATCGGCAGCGCAATGTCCTCGTAGGCTCTGTCGCGAAACGCAGCGGGAACAAACTGATCGCGTGGAACCGTTTCCATTGCCGCCAGCAGCGCTGTATCCAGGATCCCGGCCTGACGCAATTCTAGGATAAGGCGGATTTTTTTTGACGCGGGGATCATTGCAGCTTCTTCCTCAGCGTGCTCAACGCCCCTCGGTGGGTCCAGTCCATATGCAATGGCGTAATGGCAATTTCCCGCCGTTCTATTGCCTGATAATCTGTGTTCCCAGGACGCTGTTCGCGGTCCACCGCGGGTCCGACCCAGAAATATTTCAAAAGCCTTGGATCAACTAATTCCCGAATTTCGTATCCGGCCTTGCGCCGGCCCTGGGGCACGACATTCACGCTGACGACCTCCGACGGAGCACAGTCTGGAAAATTCACGTTCATGAAAACATCTGACGGCCAGCCCGCCGCAACCAACCGCCGGACAACATCCGGCGCGTGCTTCGCAACAGTCGGCCAATGTGCCACCCTATCGCCATTAGTTTGTTGACTGAGCGCGATGGCAGGGATTTCTAAAATTGTCGCCTCCATCGCGGCCGCCACCGTTCCGGAGTAGGTGACGTCATCGCCGATATTGGCACCGCGATTCACACCGGACAGAACCAGATCTGGAGGATTGTCGGTCATCAGATAGCAAATCGCGAACAGTACACAATCTGTTGGACTTCCGCTCACTGCGTAGCGCTGCTTGCTTAGCCGCCGCATACGCAGCGGCTGGGTTAGCGTTAGAGAGTGTCCGGCGCCACTCTGCTCCGTCTCAGGGGCAACGGTCCAGACTTCTTTAGCCAGAGACTTGGCAACCTTTTCGAGAACCTTTAGTCCAGGCGCGTTGATCCCGTCGTCGTTAGTAACGAGAATTCGCGCATGCGAAAGATCCATTCCTGCGATCATACGGCGGGCGCATCCAACGCGATACGTTCCATCCCACCCATGTAAGATCGAAGGGCATCCGGCACGGTGACCGAACCATCGGCATTCTGATAATTTTCCAGAACCGCTATCATGGCACGTCCGACTGCCAGTCCTGATCCATTCAACGTGTGGACAAACCGAGTGCCCTTCTCGGCGCGCGGCCGATAACGCGCCTTCATCCGCCGCGCCTGAAAGTCGCCACAATCGGAACAACTTGAAATTTCGCGATAGGTGCCCTGTCCCGGAAGCCAAACCTCAATATCATAGGTTTTCCGCGCCCCAAAGCCTATATCACCGGTGCAAAGCACTACAACTCTATAGGGCAAACCAAGCCGCTTGAGAACCTCTTCAGCGCAGCCAGTCATCCGCTCCAGCTCCGCGCCGGAGTTGTCTGGATGCGTCACGCAGACCATCTCAACCTTGCTGAACTGATGCTGGCGCAGCATTCCGCGCGTGTCCTTGCCCGCCGCCCCGGCCTCGGAGCGGAAACACTGCGTCCAAGCGGTCATTCGCAGCGGCAAATCGCTCTCTTCCAGGATACCGTCCGCCGCCAAATTTGTGAGTGTGACTTCGGCAGTCGGAATCAGCCAGTAATCGTCGATTGTGCGATAGAGGTCTTCCGCGAACTTGGGCAATTGACCAGTTCCGTACAACGCCTCTTCGCGGACCAACACCGGCGTAACAATCTCGCTGAACCCATGCTCTTGTGTGTGCAGGTCAAGCATAAAGGAGGCCAGTGCGCGCTCCAGCCGCGCCAGCGCCCCACGCAACACAACAAAGCGCGCACCGGAGAGTTGAGCTGCTGCGCCGAAATCCATTAGACCCAGCGATTCCCCAATGTCGTAATGCTCCTTGGGCTCAAATTCGAAAGCCTTCTTCTCACCCTGCACCCTTACTTCGCGGTTATCGTCTTCGCCGACGCCGTCGGGAATATCGCACGCCGGCAAATTGGGAAGACCCTCCAACAATTCGACGAGTTCCGCGTCCAATGCTTTCTCCGACGCTTCATTTTTAGTAATTCCAACTTTTAGGCTCTGTACCTCTTCGATCAGCGCCGTGGTATTTTCACCCTTCCGCTTGGCGTCGCCAACCTGTTTGGAAACGAAGTTGCGCCGGGTCAACATATCCTGGAGCGCCGTTTGTGCAGCCCGGCGACGACGGTCCAGGTCAAGGATATGCGTTGATTGAGGCACCAAGCCACGGCGCTTCAACGCCTGATCAAATCGGTCCGGCGCTTCCCGGATTATCCGTAAGTCATGCATTGGGAACCCTCAAGAAATTAGGAACCTTATAAGTTAAGGATAAGTATCGGTCCAGAATTACCCGCTACCGCGCAAGTAATCGATCAAATTTCATCCGCTTTGGCTTCTTGTTCCGCCTCTTTCCGCTTCTTTTCAACCAACCGCGCGCACAAGATAGAGATTTCGTAAAGCAAAATTATAGGGATCGCCAGGCCAAGCTGACTAATTGGATCGGGCGGCGTCAGGATCGCGGCGGCGATAAAGGCGATGACGATCGCATAACGGCGGTTCTTCCGCATCCCCGTCGTGCTGATGATACCGACCTTCGTCAACAGCGTCAGTACGACGGGCAGCTCAAAACTGAGACCGAATGCAAACACCAGTCGCATGACCAACGAAAGGTATTCGTTGACCTTAGGTTCCAATTGGATCGCAAGCGGCCCTTCCGCAGCGGACTGTTCGAAACCGGCAAAGAAATCCCATGCGACAGGCAAAACGAAGTAGTAGACAAATGCGCCACCAAGGAAAAATAGAACGGGCGTCGCAATTATGAAGGGCAGCAAGGCCTTTTTTTCATTCTTATAAAGGCCCGGCGCCACGAAGACCCAAAACTGGTTGGCTACGATTGGAAATGAAACGAAGGCAGCAACGAAGAACGCTATCTTAATCTCAGTAAAAAATTTCTCGGTTAGCGCGGTATAAATTAGGCGGCGAGCTTCCTCTCCCTCCCACAGATCAGCCAGGGGTTGAACAAGAAAATTAAACACCGGGCCAGCAAAATAGAACGATACGACAAAGCAGAGAACGAAAGCGCCCACCGACCACATGAGCCTAGTACGTAACTCGACCAAATGCTCAAGCAGCGGCATTTTGCCTTCGTCTTGCTCACCTTCCGCCACCGTTTATCCGCCTGTTGCCCGCGGCGTACCGGAAAGCGCTTCCGTTGCAGTTTCCCCTTGGTCATGCTCGACCGACTTCTCGGCCTCCTCAATAAGCGATTTTGCTTCGTCGACCGGCTCAGCAATACCGTGGATCGAGTTGATCATTTCCCCTGTTGGGTCAATGGTTTGCTCGATCTCGCGTTCAATGTCGAAATCCTGGGCTTCGGCAAGTTGTTTTTTGATATCGTCTAACTCAGCTTCTCGTGCGATATCATCGATACTGGACTGAAACTCGCGGGCCATGTCCTTGACCTTGCGAATCCAGACAGTCACCGTGCGCAGCACGCGAGGAATTTCCTTCGGTCCGACCACAATTATCGTGATCACCGCAATAAGAAATAGCTCCTGCCAACCAACATCAAGCATCGCGGCGCTTCATTGTGCCGACCCGCACCGTTCGCTCAGGACTTCGCGGCGGTGTCTTTCGTTGAAGGCTCCGTGCCCCCGTCGCGCATAGCTTCCGTTTCAATGGCCTTCGCACCATCCTCGGCAACTTTATCACCTTCGTCTTTAACGTTCTTCTTGAAAGATTTCAGGCCTTTACCAAAATCCCCCATCAGGCTGGAAATTTTTCCTTTTCCCCCGAACAGGACGAGCACGACCACCAGAACGATGAGCCAATGCCAGATACTGAATGCACCCATCCGTCTTTTCCTTAACCGTTAAAGGCGGCAACCCGCCCGATTCGTGCTACGGATAATCGCAGAAACATCCTTTCACCGCAACGAAACCGAACCTGCACGTTGAACTAGCCATTTCTATAAAATCAGTCTAATGGGAAAATAAAGGTTTGCGCGTGATCGAGCTCAACGGAGAGCATCGCATTTTCCGGCGGCAGGAAACTGCCGGGCATACGGGAGTGCAAATGCAGTTCTTCACCACTCGCAGCATTGATACAAAGATGTATAAGGCTGGTCCGACCCAGCATCCGCGACGCAATGACCTTGACCACACAACTGGGATCAATGCTTTCGTGGATGGGACCGAGCCGCAAAGCCTCCGGCCGGACCAAAACATCAACGACAGCCCCTTCACCTAAGTAGCGGGACGGGAGGTCGCCAAAAGGCGTTGCAACCTGGCCGCCTTCTACAGTCCCGGGCAGGCGATTCACTTCGCCAAAAAATTCGGCGACAAACGCGTTGATGGGGTGACAGTATAACTCGACTGGCGAGCCGAATTGCACTAGACGTCCGCGCCGCATGACCGCGATCTTGTCAGCCATGAACATGGCTTCTTCTGCATCATGCGTGACCATCAAGGTGCCCGCGCCGCTCTGCTTGAGGACGTGCAGAGTGTTGTCACGCACATGATCACGCATTCGAGCATCTAAGCTTGAAAACGGCTCGTCCAGGAGTATTACATGAGGCCTCGGAGCCAGCGAGCGTGCCAGAGCGACCCGCTGTTGCTGTCCACCGGAAAGTTCATGCGGAAACCGTTCGCGTGCCCGAACCAAGTTGACCTGTTGCAGTACCTGATCCACACGTTCTGAACGTACGCTTCTTGATAAGTTCTCTAATCCAAACGCAACATTATCTGCCACGCTCAAGTGCGGAAACAGTGCATAGTCCTGGAACAGAAAACCCACATTGCGTCGCTCCGGCGGTAATGCTCGACGGGGATCAGCAATGGCAGAGCCGTCCAGCAGTACTCTTCCTTGCTGCAGACGCTCTAGGCCCGCGGCGATACGCAAAGCCGTTGTCTTACCACAGCCCGACGGGCCGAGCAGGCACACTACTTCACCCGCCGCAACCGACAAGGTCAGCGCATCGATAGCAGTCACAGTGCCATATTCATGCCGGATATCCTCCAGCGTGAGCACTGCCGGCACGCGTTCCGCAATAGAACCAACCGAGGGTCTTGCCATTGCTATCATCTACGCAGCCTAGCCGTCCAACGGGATAGCCGCATCCGGCTCGACCGCCTCATAGGTCTCTTCTTGAGCCGTGTCGTCGGTGGAGTCGCCTTCTGCAGCCACCAAACCCAGTCCCGGGCGACGGTCGAGCAAGCCCGCCGCCTTCAGCTCCTCTATCCCGGGTAACGACTTAACATTATCGAGGCCAAAATGATCAAGAAACTCGTCCGACACGCCCCAGGTCACCGGCCGTCCCGGTGTACGACGGCGTCCGCGCGGCTTGATCCACTCCGCCTCCAACAGGATATCTAAGGTTCCACGGCTCGTCGTCACACCGCGAATTTCCTCAATTTCAGCCCGTGTAACCGGTTGGTGGTACGCAATGATCGCCAGCATTTCCAACGCCGCACGGGACATCTTTCGCTGGACGGTCTTCTTGAGTCGTAGATGCCGACCGAGATCTGGTGCCGTCCGGAATGCCCAGCGCGTGCCGACCTGCACTATATGAATACCTCTATTAGCGTATTGGCCGCGCAATTCCTCAAGCATGCCAGAAATATCCGCATCTGCCGGCATTCGGGCCCCCAGGTCGCGTTCTGAAAGCGGCTCGCTTGTCCCGAACAGGATCGCCTCCAGCAGGCGCATGAGTTCGAACCTATCCATCGGCAGTGCCATACAGTCGCGCCCTCATATAAATTGGCGCGAAAGTCTGCGATTGATTGAGTTGCAGCTTGCCCTGCCGTGTTAACTCTAAGCTCGCCGCAAAGGTCGACGCGATGGCCGACCGCATCATCAGTTCGTCATCGACATTATCGGGCAGGAACTTCGACAAGGTGGTCCAGTCCGGCACATGCCCTAAAAGCTTACCGAGGCGCTCCAGTGCATCGTCCATGGAATAGAGCCGAGCCGGCGATATCTGCAAGGTGGAGGCGCCTTGCCGCTCGCGGATCACCGCATACACCGTCAACAGATCGTATAGTGTTGCGTTGAACTCTTTCGTCGTATCGACGACTAATGGCTCCGGTTCGCCGCGCGCGTAAAAATCCTGACCTAACCGAGGCCTCTCCATAATTTCGCCGGCAGCCTTACGCATAGCTTCGAGTCGCTGCAGTTGAAACGCTAAGCGAGCCGCCAGTTCCACACCCGAGGGTTCGTCTTCGTCATCCGTCGATGGCAACAAAAGGCGAGATTTGAGATAGGCAAGCCAAGCGGCCATAACCAGATAGTCCGCAGCTATCTCCAACTGCAACGCGTGCGCGCGCTGAATGAAGGCAAGGTATTGCTCTGCCAAGCCTAGGATCGAGATCTTCGTAATATCTACCTTGTGCGTGCGTGCCAACGTTAGAAGCACGTCGATCGGGCCTTCAAATCCGTCCAGATCGAGAACCAGATTATCTTCGATAGCAGCCTCGTAGTCCGGTTGCTCCGCTTCGAAGGGTTCTTGGTCGGCCCGTTTCGGGCTATTGGGAGGCGCGTCAATCATTAATCTTCTTACTGAATGCCAGCGGCAATCGCAATTATTCGGGTGATATAATTCACCGGCCCTATGGCAGGCCAGGAAAATGGATCAAATTTCTGTTCCAACTGGCGGCTTAGAAACGGAAGCACAAACATTATTGCGAAGATGATCGCAAAGCCAAATTTTTCAAAACGGGCCAATAGCGAAGCCAGTGCTGGCGGTAGCGACGACATGAATTGCAGGCACAGGGCAAAATGATAGGTCAAGCCGAAATTTATCGCGGGCCCCGCACCGGCCACGATGACGATCGCCCGATTTGGGTCGCGTAGCCGAGTGAAATTTACTGGCACCGGTTTTGTCCCCCCTAACATGAAGGGGGCTGAGAAAATCAATAACATCTCCGGCAGCGCGACCGTACCGACGGGCTCGATATGTCGCAGCGAATGGGAGCTTACCCGGCAAATTGCCTGTGCCGTATAATCGCCAAGCTTCCCCACTGTCCAGCCATGAGCCACGTCATGCAGCGTCACCGCCAACAATACCGGAATAATACAGACCGCAGCGACGTAGACGACCGACATGAGGTTATCCCCCATTCGCCGCCTCCCCTGACATCAACGCTTCGAATTGGACATCAGCCTCCTCTATCGGTTCGACGGAACCCAAGCGAGCCAACGCCCGTGTGAGCCGGTCGACTGCAGTCGCCGAGAGGGTCCCGCAGGCCTCCGTGACTGCCGTCATTTCCCTCAACTCTCCGTTGCAGTGCAGCGCGACATCACAACCGGCGGCCATCGCCGCCCTTGTTCGGGTCGCGATATCGCCAGACAGTGCCCTCATTGACAAATCGTCACTCAAAAGTAGTCCGTCGAAGCCAATATAGCCTCGGATAATCTCATCCACGATAGTCGACGATGTCGTTGCCGGCTCCTTTCTATCGATCGCGCTGTAGACGACATGCGCTGTCATTGCCAATGGCATGCCAGCAAGCGCCCGGAACGGTTGGAAATCAGTGGCTTCTAGCTCTTCACGTGGCGTCTCGACCATAGGGAGCTCGTCGTGACTGTCGACTGTCGCCCTTCCATGACCTGGTACATGTTTAATTACTGGCAAAACGTTACCAGCCAACAGCCCTTCGCAGGTTGCACGTCCTAACACAGAAACCGTTTCGGGGTTTCCCCCAAATGATCGGTCGCCAATTATCCCGTGGGCTTTCGGGAACAGCAGATCCAGGACCGGAACGCAATCGACATTGATCCCGACACCAGACAGGTCGCGAGCCAGTAAACGTCCGTTCAACCACGCAGCCTCGCATGCCGCCTCAGGATCAGTTTGGTACAGCACACCAAAATTGAGGGCAGGGGGCGCAGAACGCCAATGCGGCGACGGTAAACGAGAAATTCGACCACCTTCCTGATCAATCAAGACCAGCGCATCCTCCCGGCCTGTGCAGTCGCGCAACGCATCGACAAGCAGCCTGACCTGGTTAGCAGCCTTAATATTACGCGCAAAGAGAATGAAACCAAGCGGGTCCACCTCCCGAAAAAAGTACTGTTCTTCAGCAGTAAGGGACAACCCAGCGCAACCAAAGATTGCCGCACTTTGTTTTGCAACGTAGCTCACAATTATGGCCTGATCACTAAACACCCAACTTTTTTCTGCTTAAGCGCGTCGCACATGCGTTTCGCGGCCTCCTGGTCATTCAGAGGCCCAGCTTGTACCCGGTAGTATACCCCTCTGTTGTGGAGGTCCACGCGCCTCACGAGCAACGTTAGCTTGTTGAGTATTGTCCCGTGCTGCTTGAGCCGTTTGTCCCATGCCGATTTAGCCGCGGCTTCCGATCGGTGTGCGCCGATCTGGATACGATATCCCTTCAACGGATCCGGATTAGACACAATTTTTTTTCGTTCCACAGCAGGCGATCTCGGCGTTTCTGAAGGTTTTAAGTGAGCAAATGGCTTTGGTGGAGTTAACGGCTTCGATAAGCGTTGCAGCGGCCGTGGCGTATTTGACCCTGCCTTGAAAGCTTTGACCCCCGCGGATGCCGATATCTTTGGCGAACGATCCTCTTTCAGTTTAACTTTTTTTGCTGGCATCTTGGACCCAGGCATCGACAAAGTTGAAGTGGGCGGCGCCTTTGGCACTTCCAACTTTGATGCCGGCACAGGTGGCGGTTTCCGGGCAATAGGCACCGGCAACAGCTTCTCCGGTGGCGGCAACAATCGCTCTGTTCTGCGTCCTTCAGTAAACTTGTCAATTTTGCCATAGACGAGCTTGTCCTGATCAGCTATGCGCTGTCCTCCCGGGTTCGCCGGTGCAACCTTGCTCGGCCCGTCCGGTCTCAAAATAGGCGCGGCAAATTCGCTGCCCTCGCGAATACCCGTGTTGTATGCGTACCAGATAACAGAAGCGAACCCTACAAGTGTCACAACCGAGAGCAACATTGGTAGCAGGCGCCGAACTGCACTCGCCGAAGGCTTATTAATTTTTGCTTCGAGTTCCTGAGGCTCCGCTTTGATGGGATCGACGTCGTCAGTCATCAGCGCAGTTCCTCAAGTGGCGTGATACCCATCATTTCAAGCCCGCAAGCCAGCACATTGCGGACACCGCTAACCATTGCCAAACGCGCGTGAGTTTGTGCGCGGTCGCTCTGCACAATGAAACGCAACTCCGTTTGTTCCTTACCCTTTGTCCATAAGCCGTGAAAAACAGCAGCCAATTCGTAAAGATAATATGCGATTCGATGCGGTTCATGTGCCTGTGCTGCGCTTTCGATCGTCCGCGGCCATTGTGCCAGAAATTTTATCAAAGCGAGTTCCGATTCATCTGCCAACAGGCTAAGGTCGGGTAGTTCTTCCTGGTCTAGGTCCGGGAAGGCATCTGCTGCCATCCGGGCCACCGAATGGCAGCGCGCGTGCGCGTATTGGACATAGAAGACAGGATTGTCGCGCGACTGCTCAGTTACCTTGGTTAGATCGAAATCCAGAGGCGCATCGTTGCTACGCGTCAACATGATAAACCGCACGACCCCCGGTCCAACCTCGTCGATCAGATTGCGTAGTGTGACAAAAGTGCCGGCCCGCTTAGACATTTTCACTGGCTCACCCTCGTCCAGCAATTTGACAATCTGGCAAATTTTAACGTCTAGTTCGGCTACGCCATCCGTAACGGCCTGGGTCGCTGCCTTCATTCGCTTTACGTAACCACCATGGTCAGCTCCCCAGACATCAATCTGTATATCGAAGCCACGCGCATATTTGTCCTGATGGTACGCAATATCCGAAGCGAAGTAGGTCCAACTACCGTCGGACTTCTTCAACGGCCGATCTACCTCATCACCGAACTCCGTCGCCTTAAAGAGGGATTGCGGGCGCGGCTCCCAGTCGTCCGGCTTCTTGCCTTTCGGCGGCTCCAAGATCCCTGTATAGATCAGTCCGTGCGTCTCGAGCCAATCGAAAACCGCATCAACCCTACCCTTCTCGACCAGACTACGCTCCGAGGTAAATACGTCGAATTCGATCCCCAGCGCAGCGAGATCAGCACGTACCAAATCCATCATGGCGTCGACCGCATAAGCGCGGATGATTGGTAGCCATTTTGATTCCGGTACATTCCGCCAACGATTTCCATCGCGTGCAGCAAGGGCTTCACCGACTGCCTTCAAATAGTCGCCAGGGTAGAAGCCTTCTGGGACCTGCCCTATCGTCTCGCCGAGTGCTTCGCGGTAACGCAGATAGGTAGAGCGTGCCAGCACATCAACCTGCGCCCCTGCATCGTTGATGTAATATTCGCGCGTAACCGCAAATCCAGCCTTCTGCAGCAGTGCGGCTAGGACGTCGCCGAAGACAGAGCCGCGAGCATGACCAATATGCAGTGGCCCAGTCGGGTTTGCCGACACAAACTCCACGTTGACGAGCACCCCGCTGCCAGTCTCGGAGTCACCGTAGGCTTTGCCAGACTGCAATATCATGGCCAGACAGCGTCGCCATACTTCGTCGTCGAGCCTGATATTTATAAACCCAGGGCCAGCAATTTCCGCAGTCGAGACATCCTTCGCACCTGCCAACTTGTCGACAATAAGCTGCGCCAGATCTCGTGGCTTCATGCCGGCTGTTTTAGCCAGCACCATTGCCGCATTCGTTGACAGATCGCCATATGCGGCATCGCGCGGCACATCGACGGCCACCCGAGATAAATTTAAGCCTTCGGGCAGGATACTATCATCGCCCAACCCCTCGATAACATCTATAATCTGTTTTCTAAAATCGTTAAATATATTCACGGAATTAATGCTTTCTTTCTGATATCTGACGATACAGTCGTAAAGCGAACTGATCGGTCATACCGGCGACATAGTCGCAAACAACTCGTGCCGTCTGCATTGAATTTGGCCCCTCAGCAAAGCGACGCCAACGGTCTGGGAGCAAGTCGGGATCTTTGTTAAAATATTCAAACAAGATACTGACGACGTCGCGCGCCCGGTCGGTTTCGTAGACGACTGATTTGTGCCGGTACATCCGTTCAAACAAAAACCCCTTCAGTGATAGCTCTTTCTCGCTCATCGCCGTTGAGAAGGCAATTACTGGACGGTCCATATGACGAATATCAGCAGCACTAGCTGGGTTTGCCGTGGCAAGGCGCCTTTCCGTTTCGGCGACAACGTCCTCTACCATTTCGCCAATCAGGCGCCGGACCGTCTCATGCACAATGCGCGTCTCCTCAATATCTGGGTACTCAGACCGCACTCCGGCAAACGCCTGTGCCACATGCGAAACCTCCTTCAGGTCGTCGACTACAAAAACCCCAGATCGCAGGCCGTCATCAAGGTCGTGGTTGTTGTAGGCGATATCGTCAGCGATAGCAGCCACTTGCGCCTCCGGTCCTGCGAACGTATCCAATTCCAGGCAAATAATTTCATCAAGCGCGGCAATGCTGGGAGATTTTTGCCGGCCCTGAGCGAACGTACCAGACAACGGACCGTTGTGTTTGGCTACACCCTCCAAGCTCTCCCAGGTCAGGTTCAGCCCGTCATGGTCCGGATAGCGGTTCTCCAAACTGTGCAGGACACGGACCGTCTGGTCATTGTGATCAAACCCACCAAAACCAGCCATCGCAGTGTTGAGCGCCTCCTCTCCCACATGACCGAAGGGCGGATGCCCGAAATCGTGTGCCAGCGCTAGCGCTTCGGCCAAATCCTCGTCCAGCCTTAAGGTACGGCTAAGGGCGCGTGCTATCTGTGAGACCTCAAGACTGTGCGTTAGACGTGTACGGAAATGGTCGCCTTCCGGCGCAATAAAGACCTGTGTCTTATGTTTAAGGCGACGAAAGGCCGTAGCGTGTATGATCCGGTCGCGATCGCGCTGAAACGGTGATCTGCGCTGGCTCCCCCGTTCGGCATATACTCGGCCCCGGGATTGTGTAGCTTGCGTAGCATACTTGGCGATCGGCCTATCCATAGCTACCCTTGATTAAATGAATTGACATAGCCTCTTAGCGCTCTACTTAGACTGTGGTAAACTGCGAGTAACGGTACAACAACAATATGCGCCGTGCAGGAGAAAGAAATGTCCGACCCATTCGCATCTGAAATCCCGACTACGGAAGCTACTTTTGCGATTTCCGAATCTGCCAGGAAGCAGCTGTTGCAGATTTTCGCGCAAGAGGCCGACCCGAATACCATGCTCCGCGTTAAAGTATCCGGCGGCGGTTGCGCAGGCTATCAATATGGCTTCGATTTTGAACACACGATCAGCGAAGACGACAGTGTGTTCGGGGACGATGAGGTCAAAGTTGTCATTGACAGCGTCTCAATGGACCTGCTCGGCGGCTCGCAGATCGATTTCGTTGACGATATGGTCGGCGCGTCCTTCCAGATCAACAATCCCAACGCGACGGCATCGTGCGGTTGCGGCACATCCTTCTCGACCTGATCCCTTGAAAATTGCCACGTTCAATGTCAATTCGGTAAAGGCGCGCCTGCCGCGTGTCCTCGAATGGCTTGATGAAACATCTCCCGACGTCGCCCTATTGCAAGAAATAAAGACCGTCCCGGAAGAGTTTCCAAGCCTGGAAATCAACGGCTTAGGCTATGATATCGCGGTGCACGGCCAGAAGAGTTATAACGGCGTTGCTATCCTATCTAAGACGCCTATTGAAAACGTCAAGATGGGCCTACCAGGTGACGATACCGACGAACAGGCTCGGTATATCGAAGCAACGGTAAACAATTTACGAGTCGCATCGATCTATTTGCCCAATGGCAATCCAACGGACACTGATAAATTTCCTTACAAACTGTCCTGGATGGACCGGCTCGTAAATTATGTTCGAGACGATCTCCTGCCGCAGGAGCGTCCCTTCTTACTCGGCGGTGATTACAACATAGTGCCGACCGATGACGATGTTTACGATCCAAAGGGTTGGGCTGGCGATGCGTTATGCCGGCCGGAATCCCGCGCGCGGTTCCGGACAATCTTGAATATGGGTATCACCGAGGCTTGGCGTACCTTGCACAGGGAAATTGGCGCTTATAGCTATTGGGACTATCAGCGCGGCCGCTGGCAACGGGATGAAGGCGTGCGCATCGACCATCTGTTGCTATCACCGCAAGCGGCGGATCGCCTCGTCGCCTGCGAAATCGACCGCGGTCCTCGCGGTAAGGAAAAATCATCCGATCACACGCCAGTATGGTGCGAACTCGCGGATTAGACCACCCGACATTCCATCAATACCAGGTGGCACAATAAACGCGAACAGTTCAACCGCGAATAGCAAGCGGCTAGGTAACGGAGGGCAAATCAACCGTCCGCTATTGAGCTGTCTAAAAACCATACGCTGCGATTCAAAGGTCGTGCCCGCATCACTGAATAAATACGAAGGCATTCGACGAAGAATGGATGCACCACCCAGCGACAGAACCTCGACGACGAAGGCGACAGGAAGGGCGCGGCCTTTTGCGCTGCAGACCTTAAAAAAGCAGAATTACTGCAAAGGAGAGGTTGACCGCCACACCGACAACGCTCAGACACGCACAACAGCAGCCCGGTTAGATCTTAGCGTTGCCTGAAAGAGTGCGCGGCCGCCGGCTGGCATTAAAGAACCAATATAGAAGCGACGACGCCTGATAAGACACGCCCCGTGAATTCCAGCATGATCAGGGCTACATTATAGCCGACAAACGTTCCAGCGCGGCTACAAGTTTCGCTCGTGTCGATTGCGACAACGCGAGGCGGTCGCGCTGAACTTCGACAACCTCTCCAGGCGCCTTGGCGAGGAACTGTTGGTTTCCAAGCTTCTTTTGCAACTTACCTATCTCGACATCGGATTCAGCAATTGCCGACTGCAGCCGTGTTTTCTCCTGATTGATATCAATGACGTCGGCAATGAGCAATACGGCGGTCGCCTCCCCATGCACAAGTTGAAGCGCACCTTTGGGAACAGCATCCCCGGTGGTCACCGAGGACAGGCGAGCAAGCCGCTGGATCAGTGCATTATGGCTATCCAACCAAGCCGCGCTTGTCTTGTTAGCCCCTGTCAGCAGCATTGGAATCTGGGCCGCCGGCGGCACATTCATCTCCGACCGAACCGACCGTATACCGGATATCAGACCAACGACCCAGTCCATTTCGACACGTGCCGCCTCATCATTCAACGCGTCACCGAATTCTGGCCAGGCTTCAGTGACCAGCATGCGACCGTGCCCGTAGCCAAATTGCATCCAGAGTTCTTCGGTGATGAAGGGCATGAACGGATGCAGCAGGCGAAGCAGTTGCATCATCGCCCAAGCGGTCGTCGCCCGTGTCTCGTCGCGCGCCGCCGCATTATCGCCATTTAGAAGCGTCTTAGAGAATTCGACGTACCAATCGCAGAATGTGCCCCAAATGAACTGATAAATCGTTTGTGCCGCATCGTTGAAGCGATAGCTGGAGAGGTAGCGGTCTATATCCCGCGTACACGCTGTCAACTCACCGACAATCCAGCGGTTAATTGTTTGCTGACAGGATGCAGGTTCGAAATCAACTACGAACCCGCACTCATTCATCTCGCAAAAGCGTGCTGCGTTCCAAAGTTTAGTGGCAAAATTCCGCGATCCCTCGACGCGTGTCTCCGACAGCTTGATATCGCGTCCCGGTGCTGCGAGTGACGCCAAGGTGAAGCGCAGCGCATCGCCACCAAACTTGTCGATCAATTCCAACGGATCGATAACGTTGCCCTTCGACTTGGACATTTTTTGGCCGGTAGCGTCTCGGACTAAGGCGTGCACATAGACGGTCTGAAAGGGGACCTCCTTCATAAAATGCATACCAAGCATCATCATTCGTGCGACCCAGAAAAAAATAATGTCGAAACCAGTGACCAGCACGTCGGTAGGGTAGTAGCGAGCCAGTTCGGGCGTCTCCTCCGGCCAGCCCAAGGTCGAGAACGGCCACAGACCCGATGAGAACCAGGTGTCGAGAACGTCTTCATCCCGCGTCAGCGCCGTCGCCTGGCCGTAGTATGTTTCCGCGGCCGCTAGCGCCTCGTCCTCGCTATGAGCAACAAATATTTTGCCATCCGGCCCATACCATGCCGGGATCTGGTGGCCCCACCAAAGCTGACGCGAGATACACCAGGGCTGAATGTTGCGCATCCACTCAAAATAGGTCTTGCTCCAACTTGCCGGTACGAACTTGACCCGGTCATTCTCGACAGCCTCAATCGCTGGTTTAGCCAAAGCTTTGGCATCGACGAACCACTGCTCTGTCAGATAAGGCTCGATAGGTACGCCACCACGATCGGCATAGGGCACCATGTGCATTTGATCCTCTATCCGGTCTAGGTAGCCCTCCGACTCCATGTCTGCAACAACAACTTTGCGCGCCTCGAAGCGATCGAGACCGCGATATTTCTCTGGTGCATTGTCGTTTATTCGCGCTTCGACATCGAAAATGTTAATCATCTCGAGTTCGTGACGGCGGCCAACCTCAAAATCGTTAAAATCGTGCGCCGG
>CAYYUG010000059.1:0-27551 GCA_964474755.1 uncultured Rhodospirillaceae bacterium
GGATAACACCCCAAAAATTCGCGCTCATTCGCCAACACTAAGCGGCGGCACCCGTATTATTCCGCCGGAACATCCCTCACCCTTCTATAGTTCAGCCAGCCACAACGCCCCTGGACGCACCGGCCACTATCGCGAGCTTTCTCAATAATCGAAAGACTAATATATCACGAATTTGAGGTAATTCCGAGTTGGGCTCATGCTTCGCCGGGGTTAGAACTAAAGTACTTCTCGAACTTACCAGTCTCATCTTTGAAATCATCCGCATCGACCGGGCTTTCACCTTTGCGGGTGATATTTGGCCATTGCTCAGCATACTCACGATTGATTTCAACCCATTTCTCAACATCGCTTTCAGTATCCGGCAGAATCGCTTCGACTGGGCATTCAGGCTCGCAAACACCGCAATCGATGCACTCGTCAGGATGAATTACCAACATATTTTCGCCAACGTAAAAACAATCGACTGGGCAGACCTCCACACAATCTTGATATTTGCATTTGATACAGTTCTCGTTGACGATATAGGTCATATGGAACTCTCCCTCAAACTCTCAATTTACGCTGGTGCCGCCCTACCCTGGACAGACTCTAGATTCTAAATTTGCAGGCGTTCGCGGGCGCGTTTACGCGCAATCCCGCTTTCCTGATCTGTGACATACAAAAGTCCGGCAACCTGACGCAAGAGGCTAGCTTCGTAATCGTGTAATTCACCGTCAGCATAGGCAACTTCCCATAGCATCTGTAGCATGACTATCCTTTCATCATGGCTGAAATGGTCGCGGATAGTCTTTGTAAAGCCATAGATCTCCGGGATCGAGTCAACTGTTTCCGCGGCCGCTTCAATTAATAGCTCCGTTTGGTCGCTATCCAACCCGAAACGCTGATGCAATACCGAGCCTATATAAACCCGCTCCGTTTCGTCGAACGTACCGTCGAGACGCGCGGCCTCAACCATAAGTGCCGCCGCCGCCAATTGCAGTTCATCTTGGGAGTGACGACCATCCGTCGCCTCCGCGCGTCCATCACGTTCCAAAAAAAAACTTCGAACTTTTGCAAGCATGGTGGCGGCATAGACCATTGCCGCCGTCATGTCACATCGTTTCGTATGACCTTCACGCAATCGACACTACTTGTTGATGCAGACATCCGTGGATATAACCCGTGCAATGTCCGAACCTAAGCTCCATGCACCAGCTACTTTACGCAATCGCAATCCAATTCTAGTCGTCTTGCAGCGCATATTGCCACAAGAAGGACTAGTGCTAGAAACCAGCAGCGGAAGCGGCGAACACGCAACATATTTTGCACCCAGGCTGGCCCGCCTAATTTGGCAACCCAGTGACATAGATCCAGCCGCCTGCGCCAGTATAGCTGCCCATGTGGCTGCCGCCGGGACGGAAAACTTGTTGCCCCCAGTCGAATTGGATGTCACATGGGCAAAGTGGCCAGTAGAGAACGCAACCGCGATAATCTCCGTTAACATGATCCACATTGCGCCTTGGGAAGCTTGTCTTGGCTTACTCGACGGCGCCGCGCGCACGCTAAGAGGCGATAACGCAATACTGTATTTCTACGGGCCATTCAAACGCGGCGGAAAACATACAGCGCCTACCAATGACGCATTCGACCGCAGGCTGCGGGCCCAAAATCCGCAATGGGGCATCAGGGATCTGGACACCGTAACAGCGGAAGCTAAAATACGCGGTCTCATAACCACCGAAGTCATCGACATGCCCTCGAACAATTACTCGGTAGTTTTCTCCCGATCGTCCTTACACCACCCGGCCTCAAATTAGATTTCTAGGGCGATTGAAACAATGCACGCGGTAGTTGGGTCGCTAAAGACGATTGCAATAGCCCCCTATCCGCCCTGCGGTCTCCCTATCAACTTCTCGATATCTCGGCGATTCTTCTTTGTTGGCCGTCCGCTACCAACGTTACGCCAACCCGCTTTCAGAGGGCGCACTGGTTTTGGCTGCGAATCCGGCGGATTGAGGTCACGGTATAGAATTTGCGCCTCTCTAGCCGGCCCGCGACGTGTTCCTAACGCGAGTATTTCGATGACACGCACATAGGGACCCTTGGCAAAGGTCACCACATCGCCTGGCTGGACAGCATGACGCGTCTTACTTACCACGACCCGGTTAATCCGAAATCCGCCTTGCGCAATTTGCTGCGCGGCAAGTGTTCGGCTCTTGAAGAAGCGGGCGTGCCACAGCCACTTGTCAAGGCGCAGTTTTTCGATTGTCGAGCCAGTCATTTCATACTAACCAGTTCATGCAGCTTGGCAAAAGGTGAAGCGGAGTCCAACGTTCGCGCCCGTTTTCCGCCGCGTCTGGAACGGCCATTACCTCTCGAACGCTTCTTTTGCCGGAATACATATCTACCTTCAGACTTAGTCGCGTCCAATCCCAGGCCGCGCAGCACCCCTGCAAAAGCGGCACCATCGCACCCAGCAATTGCCACAAGCTCGGCATCTTCAAAAAATTCCCCGTTTTTTGAGCGCTTGCGTACCACCGCTGCCAACTGTTCAGAACTGTCGAGCGTAATTGCCCGAACACCAAGGACACGATAACCGGCCAGTTCCCAAAAGCGCTCAGGAAGGGTGCCAACCGGAAGTGATCGGGCGTGCCCAACCCTCGGAGCCGGGTGGCCGGTAAATACAGCAGCCAGCACAGCCCGCAACCGCAGCGCCGCTGGCCGCAGCAAAGGTGCGAAATACACAGCGTGCACGCCGAATCGCAGACCGAGCCGTGTCAATTTTTTCTTATCGACAGGATCCAGCGCAGCGACCAGGTTTTGTGCGGCAATTCTGCGAATAGATCCCAAATTTTCTAGAAGTTGGAATACTATTCCCCGGGCTGCCGCACTAAGCGGCTCCTTATTCGCATCGAGCAGAGACCCCAATTTTTGGCATAAATGCGAGTTAAACCATTGGGAAAGGCGCGTTTGAACCCGGTACCGCGCTCGGACATCAAGGAATTCGTTGCGCAGCAAACTGATATTAGGGCGCATCGCCGAATTTCCTCGCTGTAGAAAGGCTACCTCTTCGTTGTGCCAACGGATGCGAGCGGTACGGGATAGAGAAAATGCTTTATCCGGTGCGTCACACAGCGCCCCAACCCGCTTTTCAACTTCCATTGCGATGGTCGGCCGCGCTGCTGAGACGAGGGTTCGTGCTTCCTCTCGGCTTTGCGCGGCATGACGCACGAATTTGAGCCCGGCCATCGAGCCTGCGACGACGCCCTCGACAACAACCTCACCGGCCCGCGATACATACGAAAGCAAGGCCCCGTCGCCTTGCCCGCGTTTCGCGAGCACTGATGCCCGACGATCGACGAAACGTTGCAGGAGCCTTTGATGCAGAGCGTCAGAGAGCCGGTCTTCAATCTTCCGGGTCACTCCTTGCCAGTGCAGGCTATCGGACAACCAATCAGGACGATGGCTTATATAGGTCCAGGTTCGCACATAGGCTATTCGCTGGGTAAGCGTGTCGATATCGCCATCGACATTATCCAGTCGGTTGATATGGCCGGCGACCCAGTCTTCCGGCAACTGAGCCTCGAGCGTGCTCAGATGCAAATAGATCTGCTTAAGCAGTCTGACATGGATATCCGGCATCACCTTTCGAAAATCAGGTATCTGGCAAACTTCCCAGAGCAAGCGCACTGCGGCCGGGTTAGTCGCGTACTTGACAACACCGGAATCGAGAACCAGCTCCTTCAAGGTACGGAAATCGTCCGCCTCCCGCGCCCGGTATAGTAGATGCGAGGACGGTTGTTGCGAGAGGCTTTCCAGCAAAACTTGCGGTGTGCGGAAATCAAACTCTCGGTTACGCCAATTCAACCGGTCGAGCGCATCATATTGATGCGTTTCAATCGCCTCGACCATCTCGTCGTCCAGAGGCGCCACGTTATTGGTCACGCCAAAGGTACCGTCATGCTGATAGCGACCGGCACGACCAGCGATCTGTCCGATTTCTACCGCTTTCAGACGGCGCGACACGCGGCCATCGAACTTTCGCATTCCAGCGAATGCGACATGCTCGATTTCCATGTTAAGCCCCATGCCGATCGCGTCGGTCGCGACCATGTAGTCCACTTCACCAGCCTGGTACATTTCGACCTGCGCATCGCGTGTACGTGGGGAGAGGGCACCTAGCACTACGGCCGTGCCGCCTCGCTGCCGGCGGATTAGCTCAGCAAGTCCGTAGACCTCGTTCAAGGAAAACGCGACGATTGCGGTTCGTCGCGGCAGCCGTGTCAGTTTCTTCGCGCCCGCGTAGGACAGGCTCGAGAAACGCGGCCGAGTTTCGACCTTAGCCTCGGGCACGAGCTGTTTCAAAAGCGGCTTGATCGTATCCGCACCTAACAACATCGTCTCTTCCCGGCCGCGAGCATGCAGCAGCCGGTCGGTGAAGACATGGCCACGCTCCGCATCGGCGCAAAGCTGAATTTCATCAATCGCTAGAAAATCAACCTCGCGATCGAGCGGCATAGATTCGACGGTACAAACGTACCATCGCGGCCGCGGCGGAATAATTTTCTCTTCACCGGTAATCAAAGCTACGGACCGACGCCCTTTTAACGCTGAAATCCGGTCGTAGTTCTCTCGCGCCAGCAGCCGCAGGGGAAAACCTATCATGCCGCTGTGGTGACCAAGCATCCGGTCTATCGCCAAATACGTTTTGCCGGTATTCGTGGGACCCAGAACAGCCCGAATCCGGCCTCGTTTCTCAAACAACGTCATGGTCCCCTGAACATTGCGGGATTCTCTTGCAAGATCAAGACCTCTCCGGCTTATTCGATGCACCAGACGCATGTCATAAAGTCGCCGTCAGGCGCAGTTTTGTTGACCAAAAGGACGAATGCCGCCAGCAAGTGACAGCCTTCCGTCACCAAAACTGCAGCGTCTTTATCAAGTAAATTAAGCGATTGGGTCCAGCCCTGGCGCCTCACCGAGATAACTATACGGCCACCGGAACGGTGTCGGTTTAACAAGACATTTAGGCACTTTTTGCCGCCGCAGCTACGATTATCGCGTCATAGGGCGCCTCGGCACCCTGCCATCGCCACCGTTGGCGTGAATAACAAATAAAATTTTTGTTCCCAGCCCCTTCAACTGTTAGCACGCCAAATTGGCCAGGGGTCCCGCCCTCTCGAGTGTTATCACACAGTCGACAATTTTAACTAGCAGGGCAGCTTTTCAGCCACAACCGGTCCCGAACTCCGGCACCCGGACTGCCGGCATCAGACAAAGCATGGCTGTCATAATCGCTTTCATGTAGGGCTGTGAGATGGTCTATTCCTCGCCAATCAGCAGGGATCGGTTTTCAAAGACGAAATCGCGCAATTCCGTGGGAGCTAACTCGTGCCGCAACACCACCAGAAACGCCGGCCGGATCACGGAACCCAGATGTTTCCACAGCATATAGCGATTTGTCTCCGAAACGTCGCGCAAGATGCTCGTTGGCAAGTGCTTGCGCTGATCGAGAAAGCCGTCTTTCGTGCGGAGTATTCAACAACAGCTGTTGAACGCCATATGGCGCTATACCCTCTTGTAGCATCGGCAACGTCATCACATATAGCGCACAGAGAACACTACACGAGCGGAACTTGAGAACGATGACTACTGAAGAAACAAAAAAGCCGTCAGACCAAGAAACGACCGCGAATGCCAAGGGAGACGGGGAGACCCTCACTTTCCAAGCCGAAGTGAGCCGGCTTCTGGATATCGTCGCGAATGCGCTATACAGCGAGAAGGAAATATTCATCCGCGAACTTGTTTCGAACGCAGCGGATGCCTGCGACCGGCTGCGCTACGCAGCAATCACGCAGCCCGAGTTGGTCGAAGGGGATGCGGATTACGCTATAATGCTCAGCACCAACAAAGATGCACGAACGCTGACCTTTTCTGACAACGGCATCGGCATGAGCCGTGCCGAGATTATCGAAAATCTAGGCACCATCGCACGTTCTGGCAGCTCCGCCTTCGTCGAACAACTGAGCGGCGACGCGAAGAACGATGTTTCGCTAATCGGTCAGTTTGGTGTTGGCTTCTATTCCAGCTTCATGGTCGCTGACAAGGTCGAGGTCGTGAGCCTCCGCGCAGGCGAAGAGCAGGCCTGGCAATGGACATCGGACGGTAAGGGAGCCTTTACGGTCGCCGAGGCAGGCCGGGATGGCCGCGGGACGACGATTACGGTTCATCTTAAGGAGGATGAGATGGACTTCGCCGACGCGTTCCGCGTGCGCAGCGTCGTCAAGACGTATTCCGACCATATCGCCTTTCCAATCACGGTCGCAGACAGCGGCGATGAGAACGATCCGGAAACCGTTAATACAGCGTCGGCGCTGTGGACGCGGCCCCGCAACGATATTACGGAAGAGCAATACACTGAGTTTTTTCACCACGTCTCGCACATGGTGGGCGATCCCTGGTCGACATTGCATTTCCGCGCCGAAGGCGTGATCGAATATACGGGTCTGTTATACATCCCGTCGTCCCGCCCCTTCGATCTCTTCAATCAGGACCGCACGTCGAAGGTGCGACTGTATGTGAAGCGGGTCTTCATCACCGAGGATTGCGAAGAGCTGGTCCCACGCTGGCTGCGCTTCCTGCGCGGCGTGATCGATTCCGAAGATTTGCCGCTCAATATCAGCCGCGAAATGTTGCAGAACAACGCCGTGTTGAGCAAAATCCGCTCCGGGTTGACGAGCCGCGTGATCCGGGAGCTGGAAAACAAGGCCGAGAAGGAGCCAGAAGCTTACGCGGAATTCTGGGAAAATTTCGGTGCGGTGCTGAAGGAAGGGCTGTACGAACCGTCTGGGGAGAAGGATACGCTGCTGGGCCTCGCCCGGTTCCGCTCGACCCATGGCGATGACCTCGTCTCTCTCAGCGACTATGTCGCCCGCATGAAGGAAGGCCAGAGCGCGATCTACTACATCACCGGCGGCGATGCAGAAGCGCTTGTACGCAGCCCGCAACTCGAAGGGTTCCGCTCTCGCGGCATAGAAGTTCTGATGCTGAGCGACCCTGTCGACGAATTTTGGGTCCCGATGGCGGGGCCGTTCGAAGAAAAGCCGTTCAAATCAGCGACCCAGGGCGGTGCCGATTTCGACGACATCAAATCCGAGAATGCAGAAACCGACGCTGACGAAAGTGATGCGGACGCTACACCACAGGAAGATATCGATCGTTTGATCGCCGCGATGAAGTTGGCACTCGGCGAGGACGTCAAGGATGTTCGCGTCTCCGTCAGATTGACCGAGAGTTCAGTCTGCCTCGTCGCCGACGATGGCGATATGGATATGAACCTTGAGCGGCTATTAAAGGCGCATCAGCAAATAGAAACGCGCGCTCCCCGTATACTCGAAATCAACTCGAGCCATGACTTGATTAAAGGGCTCGCCGCAAAAGCCAAAGTGGACAGTGGCTCGATAGACGACGCGGCCCGCCTGCTGCTGGATCAGGCGCGGATAATCGAAGGCGAACCTTTGCCGGACCCCACCGCGTTCGCGCAGCGGATGTCCGACATTATGACGAAAGGAATTGGGAACTAATCACCTTCGGAGACCAACACCCCCACGATGATGATATGGCCTTGGATGGCTTTGTGCGCGACCACGGTGCTGCCCCCGTCACTCCTCTCTCCGGCGGGCAAAACCAATTTTTGAAAGGAATTTCTCGTATACTGGCCGATACGTCTTAAGGCGCAGACGATGTAAGAATTGAACAGGACCCGGCCCGATCCTCACCGAGTAATAACTTTGTCCTCTGTTTGGCATCAAAATTAGCAAAGTATACGTCACTGACATCCGCGTCGCTCTATCCATTGACAGAGACCGGCATGTTGTTACGGAATTTTGTGAACGCTATACCGAGAGTTTACGCGTGGCCGATCTTTCGCGTATTTTGTGATTCGTCAGTCCCGCTCAACGCACATAGCGATGCCCATACCGCCGCCGATGCACAGGGTGGCGAGGCCCTTCTTCGCGGCACGGCGTTTCATCTCGTAAAGCAACGTTACTAAAACTCGTGCACCGCTAGCCCCAATCGGGTGCCCCAGCGCTATAGCGCCGCCATTGACGTTGACTTTGTCGATGTCCCATCCAAGATCCTTATTGACTGCACACGCCTGCGCGGCAAAGGCCTCGTTTGCTTCAATTAGGTCCAGATCGTCAACCGTCCAGCCGGCCTTCTCCAGCGCCATACGGCTAGCCGGGATCGGGCCTGTGCCCATGATCGCCGGGTCGACACCCGCAGTTGCCCAGGACACAACGCGACCCAACGAAACCACCCCTCGACGCTCAGCTTCAGCAGCACTCATAAGAACCGCGGCCGCGGCACCATCATTGATGCCAGACGCGTTACCTGCCGTCACTGTGCCGTCCTTCTCGAAAGCGGGTCGGAGCTTAGCAAGAGCCTTCGCGGACGTGCCGTGTTTAGGGTATTCGTCCGTATCAACTACGGTCTCGCCCTTTCGGGTCTTGATTGTGACCGGAACAATTTCGTCCGCAAAACGGCCCTCCTTCTGCGCCGCTTCCGCTTTCTGCTGCGATGCAGCAGCAAATTGATCCTGCTCTTCGCGAGTCAGCTGCCATTTTTGCGCAACATTCTCCGCCGTATTGCCCATGTGATACCCGTTGAAGGCATCCCACAGACCGTCCTTGATCATCGTATCAACGAAATTCAAGTCTCCCATTTTCTGACCGTCACGCAGATGCGCGCAATGAGGCGCCTGGCTCATACTCTCCTGGCCGCCAGCAACGACTATATCGCAGTCGCCAACTTTGATGGCTTGGAAGCCCAGCGCGACCGTACGCAAGCCCGAACCGCACAGCTGATTGACCTGATACGCCGTTTTCTCCACCGGAATACCGGCCTCAACCGCTGCTTGGCGCGCTGGATTTTGACCGGCACCTGCGGTCAGGATTTGTCCCATGATAACCTCATCGACCTCAGCAGGCTCGACCCGCGCGCGTTTTAGCACCTCCTTGATCGCAACCGCACCGAGTTGAGATGCAGACACCGAACTTAGACCACCGTTAAACGCACCCACCGGGGTCCGTACCGCACCCGCTATCACAATTTCCGACATGTTCTGTGTCCTCCTGCAGATATCACCAAGGCTAATTCACAACCTGCCATCGCCATAAGTTACTACGCGAAATATAGGTATGTCAGGAGTATGCTCAAAAGTGGTCAAGTGTCCGCGTTACTATTTTGCTCAGCCCAGCATGTCTATAGGAGCGAAATCGTGCGGTTTATGTCGCAGTCGATTAACCCAATATAGCCGGCGCGTCCCATGCTCCAGTCGAACAGATATGCCACATACGCGCCATTCGCCGCAGCCCGCTTGGGTCCTTTTGCACTAATCAAAATCATACGCTCCCATGGTGACGAGCGGCGCGCCTTCGTTCAAACAATCATCCATAACCACGAACCGTATTGCAATTTTTGCGCGTTGGTCGAGCCTGCAAACCTCTCGAATTTATGCTATGATCCGGATTAACGACCCATCAATATTGGCAAGGGCACTTGATGGCCCGGCAATTCCGCTGATGTTGCCAGCGCTAGAGCCGCTCCCACATCCTTATCCCTCGCGCAGCAAGCGAAAGACAATCACTGTTACGCGCAGCTTTAACCAATCGTTTTAGCTAATTCCAATTCAATTCTACGATCAGTAGTCGGAACGTCGACAATCGACCCAGCATCGGCGTCCGCACGCGCTCAAGTCCATTCAAAGGCCTGACGATGATGGCCAGGACCAGGCTCCAAAGTTGTAACCCACCGCATAATGGGTAGATCAGGGGCGCTTATTGCTGCGATCGACCGAACCGTAGCATTCACGAAGATATTCCTCGCTGAACTTGCCGCTTAAACGGTCGGCGGCGATGTCGTCTGTATTCCGTTCAGACGCCGAACCGTATCCACCTGCGCCCGGCGTTTCGACGATAATTCGTTCACCCTCCGCCATCACTATCCCCGCAGGCTTGATTTCAAGTCCTTCTTCTGACCCATCATTACCAACCCGCACAAACCGGCCCGACCCCCCCGGTTCGCCGCCAAAGATGCCCCAGGGCTGATGTCGGAATCTCTCGCCGGCGCCGTTGAAAATGCACTCGTGCCCAACCGGTCCGATAACCCGACGAATGCCCATTCCGCCGCGATAGCGTCCGGCACCACCAGAATCTTCTATCAGGCCATAACTTTCGACCCGCAATGGATATTCGGTTTCGATCACCTCGATCGGTAGATTCGAAGTGTTGGTAATATGTACCTGAATCCCGTCCGTACCGTCTCGATCATTACGACCTCCAAACCCGCCACCGAGCGTTTCCAAATAAAGGTAGCCCTTACCGGTAGCGGGGTCGGTACCGGAGAAAACAGCTGTTGTATTCGCTCCATTTGCAGCGCCAACCGCTGATTGCGGCAGGGCGGCGGCCAGCGCGCCTATTACTACGTCTACAATACGCTGGCTGGTATTTGCACGCGCGGCGACCGGCGCCGGCGCAACGCAGTTCAGCAAGCAGCCAACAGGGGCGGTCGTCTCACAGACATCAAGAACGCCTTGGTTGTTAGGAATATCGGGATCCAGCATTCCCTTCAGCGAATACGCCACGGCTGCCTGGGTCGCATTCATTGTTACGTTGATATTGCCCTGAACCTGCGGCGCTGTGCCGGTAAAATCGGCATGCAACCGGTCACCCTCGATGGTCATGTGCAGCTTGATCGGAATGTCGACCGCCCCGAGCCCGTCATCATCCATTACGTCTTCGAACTGGTAGACGCCGTCGGGGATGGTTCGCACGCCATCGCGCATGCGCCGTTCGGTTCGGTTCAGTATCTCCTCGAACGCTGATGCCATCGCGGCGGCCGAGTATTTGCCAATCAACTCAACCAATCGCCGATCGCCCAACCGACAGGCGGCGATCTGTGCGTAATAATCGCCCTGGCGTTCCTCTGGCAAGCGCACATTAAGCAGCATTAGGTCGAACAAATCCTGCTGCACCTCGCCTCGCCGAAAAAGTTTTACGACGGGAATTCGAAGCCCTTCTTGGTAGATCTCCGACATACCACCCGCCATGGAACCGGGCGCCATGCCGCCGACATCTGCGTGATGCGCGATATTGCACATGAAGGCGACCAGCATGCCCTCGAAAAATATCGGCAGAGCGAGATTAATATCCGGCAGATGGGTGCCGCCAGCTACATGGGGATCATTCGCGACAAACAGGTCACCTTCGTGGATTTCATCCGACCCAAACTTCGCCAAAATACAGGACATCAGGCCTGTCATCGAGGCGATATGAATAGGCAAAGAATTCTCTGCCTGAACGATCAACCGGCCGTCCGGCGCGCAGATGGCCGTCGAATGATCACGACGTTCCTTGATGTTTGTCGAATAGGCGCTGCGAGTGAGCGCAATATATGTCTCGTCGGTTACCGAGCGCAGACCGTTGAACATGATCTCCAAGGTGATCGGATCGAGAGTAGGTTTCATACGGGCCTCATCAATTCGATGATGATGTTAAAAGCGTCGTCTACCTGCGCTATGTCGCCTGGATAGACCAAGGTTGTCGAATCGAGTTGATCAATCACCGCAGGCCCGACAATCACCTGTCCGGGTAACAATACAGACCTATCGAAGAGCACAGCCTCAACCTCTTTCTCTGCCTCGAAATAGACCATCCGTTGCCCCACCGGTACCGGCGCCCCCTGTGACCTTTCGGTCTTCGCCTGCACTGGCCGCGGCAGCTGACCGCGCGCAGTAAGGCGAAAATTAACGATTTCCACCGGATCATCTGGATTGAAATATCCGTAATTCATCTCATGCGCTGAGAAGAAGCGTTGCTTCAGACCATCGCAATCGAACGTCTCTGGCACACCGTCCAACGCCACGTTTAACTCGTAATTTTGCCCAACATATCGCATGTCGAAGCCCAGCTTGAGCTCACGCTGAGCTGCATCGATTGCCTCTTCGGCAAACCATCGCGTCGCGTCGCGCATCAGCGTCTCGACATGTTTTGCGACCGTCTGCATCCCGGCGTGATCAGCTACAATTCGTGCGCTAACGACAAAGTCCTCCTTGAGATCAGAGACCACAAGCCCTTGCGCACAAAGAATGCCGGGCGCAAGGGGAACAATCACCTCGTTCATATCCAGAGCCCGCGCCACGTCAATCGCGTGCAAAGGACCAGCTCCACCAAATGCCATCAGCGAGAATTCGCGCGGATCGTGGCCGCGCTCCACCGAAATGGCCCGAATGGCACGCACCATATTTGACACCACGATACCTAGGACGCCATGCGCAGTTTTTTCGACTCCAAAACCAAGCCTCTCTGACACGAATTCAAACGATTTGTGCGCAGCGTCCAGATCGAGCGTCATCTTGCCACCCAACAGGCCAGCAGATGAAAGTCGCCCCAATACCAAATTGGCATCGGACACTGTCGGCTCCGCCCCGCCACGCCCGTAGCAGGCCGGCCCGGGAGCGGCGCCGGCGCTAATTGGTCCCACTTTCATCAAGCCGTCGCGGTCAAGCCAAGCGATCGAACCACCGCCCGCGCCGACTGTATTGATATCGACCATTGGCAGTCGGACAGGAAAATCCGCGATCATCTGATCAAATCCGATTCCAGCCTCTCCCTCACGGATTAAGCAAACATCGGCGCTGGTTCCGCCCATATCTAACGTGATGACATCCTTTCGCCCAGTCAACGCCGCCGTATGCACGGCGCCGACCGCACCCGCTGCCGGACCGGAAAGCGCTGTGCGGACTGGATAGGCGCCTGCCCGCTCGATCGACATCAGCCCGCCTGAGGATTGGTTAATCCCCACCACAGCCTTCGGCGCCAACGGTTTGAGCCCGGCCTGAAGCCTTTGCATATAACGGGTCACTAGCGGCTGCAGATAGGCATTCAAAACCGTCGTCGACAGACGCTCGAACTCGCGAAACTCCGGCTGCACGGCGGAGGAGAGCGAAATAAAGACGCCAGGAAGCGCAACCTGTAGCGCAGCACCGATTCTACGCTCATGGTCTGGGTTCAGGAAAGCGAACAGCAGACCAACCGCACACGCCTCTGCGCCAGATTGCCGAACCTCCTCGATGACGCGGGCAATTGCCATACTGTCCAAAGCTCGAACCACCTCACCTTTGGCACCGACCCGCTCTGCTACCTCGAATCTGTTCTGCCGCGCGACCAGGGGCGGTGGGTTGTCCGCCTTAAAGTCATAGAGCTTCGGTCGGATCTGACGACCTATCTCTAGCAGGTCGCGAAACCCTTCCGTCGTGATCAGCGCAACTGGTGCCCCCTTCCGTTGCAATAAAGCGTTGGTCGCCACCGTGGTGCCATGTGCAACGCGAGAAATTTCAACCGGCGGTATTGCCACCATATCCTGCAACGCAGCTAATCCTTCGAGAATGGCTTCTGCGGGATCGTCCGGCGTCGATGGTGTCTTAAATACCCGTTCCTGACCGCGCTCGACGTCGAATGCATAAAAATCCGTGAAAGTGCCCCCAACATCAACACCGATAAACCAGACCATTAACCACTCCTTAATAGCGAACAACTTGCTCAATTTGAGCCTTGTGTCGTGGTCCGCCTTCTCTCTGTAGCGGATTCCGTAATTGACTGCGAGCGTGAGAGTCCGTTTAACTACACCTTGGCGCGATCTGGATCACTAGTTATGGGGAAGGTGAGCGCTAGTTCGATGAACGTATCGCATCTTCGACAACAAGACGTTTGCCGCCAAATTTGTCGACAAACGTACTCATAGATAGACGGACAGCAGGGAGATTTCATGATGCTGAAAACCAGACACAAAATGGCCGCGGCCGCAGCCATTGCAGGAGCAGTGGCTTTGGGTATGGCCGCACCTGCCGCAGCCGAGATCCAGAGCCTGAAAATTAAGGCAGTTGGCACCTGGTCCAACCTGACCAATTATTATGATTTTGAAAAGCCGTTCTACAGCGGCGATATGACCAAAGCCTCCGGCGGCAAAATCCAGACCCAGATTAACCCGATCACTGAGCTCGGTTTGAAGGGCTGGGAAGTTATGCGCCTCCTGAAACTTGGCGTCTTCGACGTCGCGCACGGCGTCTACGGCTACGTCGCCTCTGAAGATCCCGCCCTGGAAGGCGTCGATCTATCTGGTGCATCGGCCGACTTCAAACAGGCCCGCGAAGTGGTCAAGGCCTATGAGCCTGTGATCCGCAAGCGTTTCAACAAAGTCTTTAACGCACATTACCTTGGCACCTTCCGCTGGCCGAGCCAGTTCATCTGGTGCAATCAGCCAATCAACAAGGTCACTGATCTCAAAGACAAGAAAATCCGCGTCTACAGCACCACGCTTGGTGATTTCGTAGAGGGTGTTGGTGGCACGAGTGTCACGATTGCGTTCGCGGAAGTTGTTCCCGCCCTGCAAAAAGGCGTCGCGGACTGCGGTATTACCGGTTCGATGCCCGCCTTCCAGGCGAAATGGCACGAAGTCATTACCCACGCCATGGTTATGCCAGTTGGCGCCGGGCTTGGTTTCGTAGCAATGAGCAACAAGCTCTGGAATACCTTGAACAAGGAAACCCAGGCATTCATCCAGAAGCAGTATGACGACCTAACTGATCGCCAGTGGGCCAACGCGGAGAAAGAAGACCAAGAAGCACTTAACTGTCTGTCCGGCAGTGGTCCTTGTAGCAAAGGTACGCCGGGTTCGGTCAAGCTGACGCAGCCCTCGGCCTCGGATGTTAAAGAACGCGAACGCGTCCTGCGTGACTTCGTCCTCAAAAAGTGGGCGGCACGCTGCAGCGCAGAATGCATCAAAGACTGGAATGCAACCGCAGCCAAAGTGGTTGGCGTAAAAGCAGTCAAATAGATCCAACCAAGTCTTTCGCGGCGGACGCCGTCCTGAAAGGGACGGCGTCCGTCTGTGACAGACGCACCCCCCTTTAGAATTATGCTCGATCGACTTCTCGAACAGGCAGAAAAAATTTCCCGAATCATCGTTTGGATCGGCGGTGGCATGCTGATCTTTGCAGCTGTTATGACGACCCTGGAAGTTATTCTGCGAAAATTTGCAAACTTTTCCTTCGGCGGCGCAGACGAAATCGCCGGCTATATATTTGCGATCTCGACATCCTTCGCGTTTGCCTTTGCAACGCTGCATCGCGCGCATGTCCGGATCGATGCGCTTTACATACGGTTACCACAACCGATCCGATTGTTCCTGGACGTCTTCGGTTTTCTACTGCTGGGTGGGTTTCTCCTGCTGATGGCCGAGCGGTCCTATAATGTGTGGTGGAATAGTTTTGAGTATTCCTCCGTGTCCATCACCCCATTAGTGACGCCCTTGGCGCTGCCGCAAGGTTTCTGGTTCGCGGGCATGGTATTTTTCTTTATCGTCTTCGCGCTAATGCTACTGCGGATCATTTCCGCAGCCTTCACCCGTGATTGGAACCGCATCGCAGCCCTCGTCGGACCACGTGGCATCGAGGAGGAAGTTGAAGAAGAGCGCAAACACGCCATGGCGGAGCTAGAGCGTGAACATGCTCGCATGGAAGGCAAAGAGGACGACTAATTATGCTGGGTTGGACAGGTTTCATACTGCTAGGTCTGCTCGCTCTGAGCGTGCCGGTTGCCGCGGCGTTGGGTGTCCTCGGATTATTCCTGGAATGGAAATATTCCATCATGCCGTTGCATCTCGCGCTTGGCGAGATCGTTTGGCAAAATGCGATCGAATATGTACTGGTGGCCATACCCCTCTTCATCATGTTGGGTGAGATACTGCTGCGCGCCGGTATTGCCGAACGCATGTACACTGCGATGGTACAGTGGCTGTCCTGGCTTCCTGGCGGCACGATGCACTCCAACATTGGATCCTGTGCGATTTTCGCAGCCTCCTCCGGCTCGAGCGTCGCTACAGCAGCAACCGTCGGGACAGTGGCCTACCCCGAAGTAGCGCGACGCGGCTATAACGAACCGCTCTTCCTAGGCACACTCGCCGCAGGTGGGACGCTTGGTATCCTGATCCCGCCATCGATTAATCTGATCATCTACGGGCTTCTCACAGACACCTCGGTGCCGCAACTCTACCTTGCTGGTTTCATTCCCGGCGTGGTTCTGGCTAGCCTGTTCATGCTGACCGTGCTGATCGCCGTGTTGTTCAAGCCCGAGTGGGGCGGGTCAGCCGTGGAAACGAGCTGGGATCAGCGCTGGGCCTCCTTGCCGCACTTACTGCCGCCACTCGGCATTTTCGTTGTCGTCGTCGGCTCGATTTATGCTGGTTTTGCAACGCCAACAGAGGCCGCATCGGTCGGCGTTTGCGCTGCCTTAATACTGGCCGCCTGTTTCAAATCGTTGAATTGGACGATGCTCCGTGAGGCGATCGAGGGCACCTTGCGAACGACGGCGATGGTCATGTTGATTATCTTTGCCGCCCTGTTCCTCAACTTCGTTCTCGCCGCCGTTGGAATGACAGGTAAACTACTTACGTTAATCGAAGGCCTCGGCGTCACACCGATGCAGACGCTTTGGGTGGTCATCGCCTTTTACATAATCGTCGGCTGTTTCATGGAAACGTTGTCGATGCTGATTACGACCACACCGCTCATCGCGCCCATTCTCATAGGCATGGGTTTCGATCCTGTCTGGCTCGGTATTCTGATTACGATCCTACTGGAAACTGCCCTGATCACTCCGCCGGTGGGCGTCAACCTATACATCGTGCATGGCGTGCGAGACCACGGCACCATGAACGACGTGATCATCGGAGCGTCCCCGTTCGTCATAACTATGTTCGTTATGATCGGTATCTTAGTACTCTTCCCGGACATCGCGTTGTTTCTCCCAGAATTGTTCTACCGGTAAGATTTCCGCAAGGAGATAGCTCCCCATGGCGCACACACCCGCCTCCGAAGCGCTATCAGATATTGTAGTCATAGACCTGACCCGGGCGCGGGCGGGGCCAACCGCAGTGCGCCAGTTGGCCGACTGGGGTGCCGATGTGATCAAGGTAGAGATCCCGGAGGCGATCGAGGGTGGCGACGTCATGGGTAGCGCCCGGCACGGTTCCGATTTCCAAAACCTGCAACGCAACAAACGTAGCCTCACCCTTAACCTTAAGGATCCCGAGGCAGTCGAGATCCTTAAGCGCATGATTAAGGGCGCAGATGTAGTAATCGAGAACTACCGGCCCGGCGTCAAACACCGGCTCGGCATCGACTACGACACACTAAGCGCCGTTAACTCGCGGTTAATCTATGGCAGCATTTCCGGCTTCGGCCAGCACGGATTATATCGTGACCGACCCGGCTTCGACCAAATCGCACAAGGCATGGGCGGGTTGATGTCGATTACCGGGGAAGCAGGACACGGCCCAATGCGCGTCGGTATCCCGATCGATGACCTCTGCGCCGGTATGTTCCTGGCACACGGGATTATGGTAGCGCTGTACGAGCGAGAGAAATCTGGCAAAGGCCAATGGGTGCATTCCTCGCTGCTGCAGGCACAGATTTTTATGCTCGACTTCCAAGGTGCGCGCTGGCTGATCGATAAGGAAGTTCCACCGCAGGCCGGCAACAACCATCCCACGGTCATCCCGCAGGGCGTGTTTGAGACCAGTGACGGCCATATCAATATCGCCGCAGCGGGCCAGGTCATCTTCGGCCGGCTGTGCAAGGTACTGGGCACCGAAAAATGGCTCGAAGATCCGGACTACGCAAACGGCGAAGCGCGCTCGAAAAACCGTGACACGCTGAATGCGAAAATTGCTGAATACACCAAGCACAAGAGCAGCGCGCATTGGATCGAACTACTGGCAGAGGCGAGCGTGCCTTGCGGTCCGATCTACAGTATCGATCAAATGTACGCAGATCCACATGTGCAGCAGCTTGGCGTGACGGGTACATCACAATCTGCAAAGCTCGGGCCGCTGGAAGTTAACGCACAGCCGGTCGTACTTACACGCACGCCAAGCGAAATTGCCGCCGCCGCACCAGAACGTGGTGAACACAGCGACGAAATACTCGAACGCTTTGGATACAATGCGGAAGAGATCGCGGCCTTCCGCAAAAGCAACGTGGTTTAACGCTATTGCGGAAAAGATTGGTGGGAGTGATTTCGCCCTTAACTCTGAGCGGCTTTTATGCCGTTCAGCCCCTCCCAGGGGGAGACACCTGAACCAAACGCACATCTTAACCCATTTCCTCCTTACGGGGGAAACCAGGAACCAGAGGATTCGAAGCGATAGCTTCGATTAATACGATGACTGACGACCTAACCGAAATCGAAGCTAAAATCGGCGAGCTTGAAGAACGGCGCCGCAAGGCGATGGCCATGGGTGGCGAGAAAAAACTCGCCAAACGCCGCAATACCGGCGAGCTCAACGCGCGTGAGCGTATTGAGCATCTCGTCGATGAGAGTAGCTTTTTTGAAACCGGCCTGCTCGGCACCTCTGGTGTTTACCCGCAAGATCACGACGTAACGCCAACTGACGGCAAGATCACTGGCTATGCTCGACTGGATGGACGCGACATTTCCCTCGTAGTCAACGACTTCACCGTTAAAGGCTCATCGACCAGCGCCACCAACAGCAAGAAAGTAGGTCAGGTCAAACGCACCGGCACAGAACGCGGCATGCCAATAGTCTTCGTCGGCGAGTCGACAGGTGCCCGCCTACCGGATGCGATGGGCTCGCGCGGCATGGGAGCGCTGCTTGGTAACGACATCACGCAGTTCCAGCGTATGCGTGACACCCCCTGGGTCTCTGCCGCACTTGGCTTTTCCTTTGGCTCGTCTGCCTGGCTCGCCTGCTGTTCAGACTTCGCCGTCATGCGACGAGGCTCGACCATGGCCGTCTCCAGCCCGCGTCTTGTTAGCCGCGCTATCGGGCAGGCCGTCGACCTGGAAGAGTTGGGTGGCTGGAAGCTGCATGCGGAGACAACAGGCCAAATCGACATGGTCGTCGATACGGATGAGGAAGCGCTTGACGCGATCCGAACCTTTCTCAGCTACTTGCCGAGCCACAATATGGAAGCACCACCAGTACGCGACGTGACGCCCAACTCGGGCAAAGATATGGTGGACATACACAAAGTTTTGCCGGAAAAACGGACACAAGTTTACAACATGAAAAAAGTGCTGGAGGCGGTCTTTGACAAGGACAGTCTTTTCGAACTGAAACAACGTTTTGGTCAGCCAGCGATCACCGCACTGGCCCGGCTCGACGGCAAGTCAGTAGGCGTCATCGCCAACAACCCGCAGCACCGCGGGGGGGCGCTCGACACACAGGCCTGCGAAAAAATCGTCGACTTCCTCGTTATGTGCGACTCATTCAACATTCCCATCGTTCAACTCGTTGACACGCCGGGCTTCGCCATCGGCACGGATGCGGAACGAATGCGGGCGCCGGGTCGCATCATGAACTTTATGAATGCTATGACATTGGTGACGGTTCCGCGCGTGGCGATCATATTACGTAAGAGCTACGGTCGCGCCTATGTCTGCATGGGAGGTGGACGTCATTCCGATACACTGGCTGCCTGGCCGACAGGCGAAGTCAGTTTCATGGACCCGCGCTTCGCGACCATGATCGTACACGGGCTAGAGGAAGGCGACGATGGGTTTGAGGAAGCCTTCGCCGACGTGCAGAAAGATACAGAGATCTGGGACATGGCTTCGATTTACAGCGTCCATGACGTGATCAAGCCATCGGAAACCCGCGACTTCCTAATTCGTATGTTGGAGGTGCACCGTCTGCGCATGACCAACGGTGTCGGCAAGCATCTGATGCGCACCTGGCCGACGAGTTATTAGTTTTATGTCGGACTATTTCGACGACGGCATATGAAAACCACGGACATCATCGCCAACGCGAAAGCCGCCGGACGTCGATCGCTTGACGAAGCTGCTGGTAAACAGGTGCTCGCAGCCTACGGTATCGCGGTGCCCTATTCGGTCACGGTACACGAACCCCATGACGTGGAAGCGGCGCTCGCCGACCTGTCACCCCCCTTCGCCGTCAAAGTGATGTCTCCGGACATCCTGCACAAGTCGGACGTCGGCGGCGTGGCGATTAGCCTGCCCGATGCCAGCGCTGTCACCGACGCAATCCGCACCATGCAGGGCACAGCCGCCATTAGCGAAAGCCGGATCGACGGGTTCCTCATCGAGGAAATGGCGCCTGCAGGCCAGGAGATCGTCATTGGCGCGATCCGCGAACCACAATTCGGCCCAATGATCATGGTCGGGCTCGGCGGTGTCTTTGTCGAAGTCCTGGCTGACGTCGCCTTTCGCCTCTGCCCGGTAAGTGAACGCGATGCGTGGTCTATGCTGAGCGAATTACGAGGTGCCCAACTGCTGCAAGGAGTGCGCGGTCGTAACCCGGTCTCCATGGACGCGATCGTCGACGCGCTGCTGCGCATCGGCGGTGCAGAAGGGCTGCTGATGACGCATGGCGACGCGATCGAAGAACTCGACATCAACCCGCTGATCGTTTCTGAAGACCGTGCCATCGCTGTGGATGCGCGTTTCATCCTGGCGGAACAGAAAACGGTGCCGCATACCGCCGCCCTCGACGATCCGCGAGCGCTTTTCCAGCCGCTGTTCGAACCGAAGACCATCGCGGTCGTCGGCGCGTCGTCAACCGGCATCACCATCGGCAATACCTTTATCGACCGGCTTCGGGAGACAGAGTTTCCAGGTACGATTTACCCGATCCACCCCAAGGCGGAAACCATCGCTAATCTACCCGTCTACCCTTCCCTTGGCGAAACACCGGAACCGGTCGACTACGCCTTCATTGCCGTCGGCGCCGACCGGGTACCGCCAATGCTAAGAGCCGCAAACGGTCGGGTCGGTTTCGCCCAGGTGATCTCGGCCGGGTTCGGCGAGGTCGCTGCAGGCAAAGCTCTGCAGGACAAGCTAGTCGCCGCCGGGCGCGAAGGCGGTTGCCGCGTAATAGGTCCGAACTGCCTCGGACTGCACACCCCGCGCGGCCGCGTTTCGTTCGCCAAAAGCGCGTCGATGACCGAAGGCAGCGTTGGTATCATCTCGCAAAGTGGCGGTCTTGGCACCGACATCATTCGGCGAGGCCAGATCCGTGGTATTGTCTTCAGCGGCTTGCTGACGGTGGGCAACAGCGCTGATATCGGTCCAAACGACCTATTAGAATTTTACCTTGCCGATCCAGCAACGACGGTCATCGGTTTGTATCTGGAGGACGCCAAGGACGGTCGCCGTTTTGCCCGCATCCTTGGTGGATCCAAAAAGCCCATCGTGTTGCTCAAGGGCGGACGGACGGAAGCGGGGCAAGCCGCCGCCGCCTCGCACACCGGGTCGCTCGCCGGTGACGATCGTGTCTGGGACGCGCTGGCGACACAGACCGGCTGCATCCTAACCGAGACCCTCGATGATTTCCTGGAAACTCTGCTCGCCTTCCAGATGCTAAACGTACGCGCCGAACGGCCAACAGAACGGGTCGTGCTTTTCGGTAATGGCGGCGGTACCAGCGTCTTGGCGACCGACTATTTCGCGAAGCTTGGCCTAGTGATCAATTCGTTGGATGGTGCCACATTGGCAACCCTCGAGGCGTTGAAACTGCCACCTGGCACCAGCGTGGTAAACCCAATCGACACTCCAGTCATGACGCTGCAGACTGATGAAGGTCGGGTTGCGGAAAAAATTCTAGACACGGTCTACGCTTCCGGCGAAGCAGACGCGGTGGTCATGCATCTCAACCTGGCGTCGTTCCAGGGGCGCGGTCCAATCGACCCCCTCGATAATCTTATTCAGTCAGCTTTACGCACACAGGAGCGTTATCCCGGTCAGGCGCATTTCATGCTGGTGCTGCGGTCCGACGGCGAGGCGGCGTTGGATGAGATCAAACGCAAATACCGTACCCGGGCAAATGACGCCGGCATCCCGGTTTATGATGAACTCGCCAATGCCGCACGAGCCTTGCGGTCCGTGGCCGCGTTGGAAAAATTCCAGGCAGGCCAGTAACTTAGGGAAAATTACGGCCCCAATCTTTAAATTCAGGGCCAAGCGGTTCGAGGCGCACGCCCTCACGCAACTTGCGATAAGGATATTGCTTCGAATCCGCAATGTGACCACCAGGGGCAATGGCTATCAGCACCTTCTCGGCGATTGGTTCAAAATCGGCACGGAAATGGCAGGTGCTCTTTAGCGCGAGGATCTTTTGTGTCGCGGGTTCGACACCGAGATGGCGGAAGATGTCCTGGTCGTAGGCTTGCATGCGCTTGCTGGCTACCACGACCTTGACCCCACCAATCGTCAAAAGTGCCATTGGCCCGATGTCGACCGTTCGACCACGGATACAAGGACCGGTGCAAGTGAACTGGCCGTCGCCAAGGCTTTCGATCAAGAAAGTTCCCTCGAACGGCTCGACCGTCTCGGGGCCAGACTTGCCGCCCAACGCGATCGTGATCTCGGCTCCGACGCCAGCTTCGTGCGCAATTGCAGCAGCTTCCGGGTCGGCCATGACGCCTAGCACTGCGCCCTGTGCGTTGCCCTCGACCAGCGCCCGCAGCAGCCCCGTCGTATCGCCAGTCCCACCGCAACCCGGATTGTCCTGCGTATCCGCAAGCACGACGGGACGGGACGACTTCGCTGTGATCGAAATGGCTTCTGCGACAGCGCCTTCCGGGCTGAGCAGCGGTTCAGAGAATAGCGCCTCGCGCGCTTCAATCTCCGCGACCAGTTTGGTAGTGGCTGCATCCACTGCGCAGCGGTCGTAGCCATGCACCACCACGCCCGGTCCACATTCAGCAAGATCGGAGGGCGGGAAGCCCGCCCCGTAACTCAAATTCAGTACGTCGCCGACTTCGCCCGCGACTGAGGCCGCCACAATATCGGCAGAGGGTGGCACCATGGTGCATTGGAAATTCAGCGGAATCAGGAACGGAAGCTTGATGAACTTACGGAAGGGCGGTTGTCCGCGCTCCAACACGGTCGAAAGAATTCTTGCAGCCCGCTGACCCGTCTCCGCTCGGTCGATATGCGGATAGGTCAAATACACCGCCATACCGTCGCAATGCTGCACCATCGCCTGGGTCAGGTTGACATGATAGTCGAGGCTGATCACAACCGGTATATCGGGCCCAACCACAGCGCGGACCCTGCGCAGCAGCTCGCCCTCTCCATCCTCAAAATCTTCCGTCACCATTGCGCCGTGCAAATCGAGATATACCGCATCGACCGGCAACGCCATTGATAGGGCACCGATAAGTTCACCCAATATCCGTTCGAAGGCATCGCGCGTTACCATCCCGCCAGCCCCACCGCTGGTCCACAGCAGCGGCGCCAGTTCGTGATCCGCGCGCATGTCGGCAAGAAACCCAGACATGGCAAAGCTGACATCGGTCAGCCAGTCGACCATTGCATCACCGCGGCACAAAGGCGGGCGGTCGCGGTGCGCTGCGAAATAGTCATAGTCTGTCTTTTGTGGCACGAAACAGTTGGTCTCGTGCTGGAAGCCACCAATCGCGATACGTGCCATGATACCCTACCAGCCGAGCGCATAGCTGGGCCGGCGCGGGTCGCCACCGGCGCTACGCAGGCCCGTCTCCGGATCGATCTGCACGCCGCACACGCCGCCGGCACGAAAAATCCAATCCGGCCACCATTCGATCTTGTGGCCCAGCTTAGCTAGCGCATCACCGGTTTCCTGCGGGATACGGGCCTCGAGATTTAGCCGACCGGGATAGTAATCATGCGGCTCAAAGGACCCCGGAAAGCTGTAGGTTGCAAAACGTGGCGCTTCGATCGCCTCCTGGATATCCATGCCGAAGACGACATGATTGAGGAAGACCTGCAAGGTCGCCTGCGGCTGCACGTCGGAACCCGGCGTAGCCCACACCATGTAGGGTTCTCCGTCCTTCAACGCTATCATCGGATTAGACGATAGGCGCGATCGCTTGCCCGGCGCCAGGCAGGCGGCGTGCCCTTCAACGGCCCAGCTCTGCGAACCTCGCGAAGAAGGGCAAATGCCAGTACCGGGAATGACCGGCGTATCGCGCGGAATATCACTCGGCGTCGCGACAAAGGCGTTACCATCACCGTCGACGACGCAGACAGCGCTGGTGTCCCCCATCGGTGGATCGGGATTGAGCGAAGGCGCGAACAGATGCCCACCCTGCACCTTTGGTTCGCCGGTGCGCGGATTGCCGGCCGGCGGCAATTCCGGCCAAGCCTTGTCCGGATCAATCAACGCCCGTCGCCCTTCTAGATAGGACGGATTGTAGAGCCCCTTTAGCGGTACGTTAATGAATTTAGGATCGCCGCAGTGGCGGTCACGGTCGGCAAAGGCGAGTTTCATCGCTTCCACGACCATGTGGATATAGGCTGGCGTATTATGCCCCATCTTCTCCATATCGAACCCGTCGGCCAGCATCAGAGCCTGGGTCAGGACAGGTCCGCTGGCGCAAGGCCCAAAGCCGAAAACGTCGAGCCCTCGGAAGGCAACGCATACCGGCGGTTCCTCCCTCGGCTGGTGCGCCGCCAGGTCCGCCATGGTCAAATAACCCTCATTCTCACGGTGATAATCTGTGATCGTCTTGGCGATATCGCCTTTGTAGAAGGCGTCGTAGGCGGCCCGGATTCCGGACACCCTCCCATCGCCGTCATGTGACGCCGCCTCATCGGCCATATATTGCAGCGTCTTGGCGAGATCGGGCTGCTGGAACAGCTCCCCAACCTGTGGCGGCCGTCCCTGAGGCAGATAAACTGCAACGCTGGAGGGCCAACGGCGCAACGAACTTTCATCCGAAGCGATGTTGCGCGCCATCTGCGGGTACATGGGGAAGCCGTCCCGAGCAAACCGAATGGCGGCGGCGACCACATCGCCAAACCGCATCGTGCCGTATTTCTCCAAAGCGTAAAGCCAAGAGCCCGGTGCACCCGGCGTTAACGTACGTTGGATTCCCTCTGGAATGTGCTGGTTGTTGCCCTCAATGAACAGTTCCGGGCGGATTCCCCGAGGCCAGACGCCAACCCCATCGATCGTTAGTACCGTATCCGACCCAGCCAACCGGATCATGATCGGCGCGATACCAGCGACATTAACAAATTCGCTCTGCAGAACGCCAATCGCGAGCCCAGCGGTCACTCCGGCGTCGATAGCGTTGCCGCCATTGTTTAAAATTTCAAATCCCGCCTGACTAGCGAAATAATGCCCCGTGGCAATCGCATGCTGGGCACCCATGATAACAGGGCGATGCGCATCCATAGCTGTTCCTCTAATTTCACTAAAATGCCAACACGAATGCTGCGGTTTCGCAGCGTCTTGGTCAAGGTAAGACGATAGTTGTGTACAACGTTTGGTATCACATTGGCCTCAATTCCCCGCAGACTATCGTTAGGTAAAATTTGAACAACCAGTAGCTGATTTTCCACTGAATTTCTGGTATGATAAATACTATCTAAATCTTAGCTATTGGAATTGAACGTGGCCTTGCCAAATGTCGAAGTACTGGCTTTAGAGATCGCTAACTGCCTTCGTGATCGCGGCGAAACTATTTCAGTAGCCGAGTCCTCTTCGGGTGGCCTCGTTTCTGCTGCTTTATTGGCAGTTCCTGGAGCATCTGCTTATTTTTTGGGCGGTTCAGTGGTTTATACGAGGCCCGCAAAAAATACGCTCCTTGCGGTTCCTGACGCTATTCTTGACGAATACAGATCTGCGTCTGAACCGCACGCTTTGGCGTTAGCCAGAGCGGCTCGTGAACGACTTGGAGCTGATTGGGGGCTCGCCGAGACCGGCGCGGCAGGTCCAACCGGCAATCGGTATGGCGATGCCGCTGGTCATACATGTATAGCAATCTCTGGTGCGACGGAAATCGTCCGCACGATCGAAACGGAAGACGATGATAGGGCTGCTAATATGGATAGGTTTACGAAAGCAGCGCTTGGTTTGGCTGCAGAAATTATAAAGGCTTCGTAAAGCAAATTTTTGTAGGCCAGATATATGCATCGGGTCAATTTTTGGCGAACTACGTTGCAATAGTTAGCTGGTTAGTCATTATTGTGCATGGGAATATCGTCTATCGCGACGTAAAATTATTCTAAAGCTAATACATAATCTTAATGCTGCACTTGCAGCGGCCTTTCGCGGGTTTTGCCTAATGGTACCGGGTACTCAACCGGTAGCAGTAACCGCAATCGGTATGTTCGATTAACCGAGCCTGCGCAGCACATAAGCTGCAAACTGCAGAGGTTTTCTTTTTGAAAGCACTCGTCATTGGCGGCACCGGGCCCACCGGGCCTTTTCTGATCAACGGGCTCATCGCCCAGGGTTACGACGTCTCAATGATGCATCGCGGCACACATGACAGCGACAAGATCCCAGAGACCGTGCCGCGCATCATCGGCGACCCACACTTCCGCGAGACCTTGGCTGAAGCACTGGGTGACCGGCGGTTCGACCTGATCATCGCGACATATGGACGGATCCGCTACGTGGCGGAGATCGCAGGCGAACATTGCGATCGGCTGATCACAATCGGCGGGGCTCCGGGCTATCGCGGTGTGCTGCAGCCAGAAACACTTTTCCCCAAGGGGCTGCAAGTACCTCTGCCCGAAGACGCACAAATGGTGCCGAACATCGACGAATTCCGTTTTGGTTACCTGGTGCGCATTTCCGAGGAGGCGGTGATGGAGGGTCACGCCGTTGGTCGCTATAGTGGAACACACTTCCGGTACCCCGTGGTCTACGGCCCGCGCCAGGTGACACCCAATGTTTGGGGACTGATACAGCGCTTTACCGATGAGCGGCCATATATCGTGCTGCCAGAAGGCGGGCTGACGCTGACAACACACGGCTATTCTAAGAATGTCGCGCATGCGGTACTGCTGGCGGCACAGCAACCCGAAACAGCAGCAGGGCAAATCTACAATTGCGGTGACGAGCGACAACTGACCTTGGCACAATGGATCGAAGTAATAGGTAAGACGATGGACCGCGCAATCGAGATCGTCAGTGTGCCGGACCGCTACGCCTATCCAGCGCGCAGTCTAATGATGTTCTACGGTCCAGCCGACCACCAGGTTTTCGACCTTTACAAGGTGAAGGCGGAGCTCGGCTACCGCGACCTCGTCGACCCTATCGAGGCGCTACAACGCACCGTGCAGTGGTACCAGGACAACCCACCTAACATGCCGGCGCAATTCGCTGCGGACCTAGTCGAAAATTACCGCGTGGAAGACGATATTGTCACGGTCTACCGCGAGGCCAGCGCCCGATGGGCGTCGATCGACCATGACGTGCGCGACTATCATCATTCCTACCCACACCCAAAGAAACCCGGCCTGGCGACAGATCACCGGGAGCGATAACTTAAAGAGTACCTCTGTTGTCGCCATCAAGCCGACGTCATAAGGTTTTGCCTCACAATATGAACGGCTTGCATTTGGCCGGTCGCATCAATCTGAGGACCTACCTTTGAAAGCACTCGTCATCGGCGGCACGGGGCCAACTGGGCCTTATCTGATCAACGGGCTCATCGCCCAGGGTTATGATGTCTCGATGATGCATCGCGGCAC
>CAYYUG010000060.1:0-3803 GCA_964474755.1 uncultured Rhodospirillaceae bacterium
GGGCCGTTCTGCGGTGATCGGACGACGTTCAGTGGGCCGCGCGACTTATAAAACTCGCCTTCAAATTCGATCCGCCGAACCTTGCTGGGATCGACAAAGACCGCGTTCTCGCGATCCATCACGACCGCGCCTTCATCCCAGCTGTTCCATAATTGCTGGCAAACCTCGATAAATTCATCCGCTTTCTCGTAGCGTCGGTCGGTCGGCTCGCGTTCTTCGCCGTAATTGGCCGCCTGATTGTCGTTGACTGAAGTCACGACGTTCCAGGCGGCGCGTCCGCCGGTTAGATGATCTAGCGTCGCCCAGAGCCGTGCCAGATAAAAAGGATGATGATGGCTGATAGAAAGGGTCGAGCCCAAGCCAATATGCCTGGTGACGGCGCCCATATAGGACAGCAGGGGAATTGGGTCGTGCTCCGGCGCCTGCACGGCATAGCGCAGCGCGGGGTCGAGCGTGCCCTTGTAGGTATCGGAGATGTAGTTGAGATCCGCAAAGAAAACCATGTCGAACTTACCACGTTCGCAGGTTTTTGCGATGTGCTGGTATAGTTCTGGTCTGGCCCAGGCGTAATTCGCTAGTTCCGATTTCGGGTGCCGCCACATGGCGAGGCTGTGATAGGTCGGCCCGTGAACTAGGAACTGGGCCAAGTGTATTTTGGTCTTGTTACTCATAATGAAAAAGCCTTTTCCCTGCTTCCCCTATCGCCATGATAAAGAAAACCACGGGCGATCCCAGGGTGTATCCGATATAGCGTCTTTATCTAGCGCCAGATGACGTTACTGTTGGAACGAGTTACCCAGTTTGTTGCGGAATATTGGCTGAAATAGAAATCTCGGTTGAAGTCCAGTCTGTCGAAAATAGCGATATGTCTTGAGCGCCTCTTGTTAGGGTATCAATTACCGTTTTTATCGGCAGTACCATGTGAAATAGGCGTGGAGTTAGGCTGGTATAGAGTTTTAATCGAAAATTCAGACGCAGCTCCAGCGAACTAGTTTGGTCTGCGAACCTAATGTTGCTTGAGCAATTCTTGGTGGAGAAATCGTTATCTTGTTTCGTCGAGATAGTCCTTAAGCGGCTTCGCAGCACTGCAAACCCTTGCTAGATGCCCTAGGAAGCCTGGTTGCAAAATTTGATTATCCTCGAGGGAATGACGGGCGAGAAAGCTTTTGTGCCGAATTAGATCTATGTCGGTATGGCTTTTGGAATAGCCGCGTGGAGCCGTTTTTACAGCTTCGCCTTGTATAGAGCTGAATGTTTCCTTGAACTCGTGCTCGTTTAGAATTTCACGCAGCTTACTGCTGTTCCGGGAGATTCGTTCGCGGATGGCCTTCAGCCATTGCTGCTCAGGCCGGAAGGCGCCGCCACTGATGCGACAAAGTCCTGGTTCGACATTGAGGAAATAACCTGTACGTAGATGCAGCGCCTTGCTGCCGCCTGGCAATATGCGGGCTCCAAAATTTGTCTTGAACGGGGTCTTGATCGAAGAAAACCGCGTATCTCGATAAATGCGGAACATGCAGCGGCGCGGGTCTATCCCGATAACGCTGTCGTCGAACTTCTCAATTTCGAACAGCCACACACCGATGAAAGACAGAAAATCGGCACGGGCATCTTCGTAACTGTCGCGATTGGCTTCAAACCATTCGCGGTTGTTGTTAAGGCCTAAATCCCTGATGAAGTCGAATGTGCGCGAGTTGAGATGCGGCATGGACACAGTCTCCGCAATTTTATGCGTAAGTGTTGATTTTGCCCGCTAGGACTTAGCTGGATAGCTTCACCACCTTGAACCTTTTCAAACGCCGATATGATCAAGGATTTTACGGGTAAGCGGGTCGTCCGGGTCGACCAACTTTTCAATGACAGTGAAGTGATTACCACCAGCTGATTCCATGTACTCGATCGAACTCAGCTTATCGCCCCACCGATCGCATAGATACTGTGATTGTCGTCGAAATTCTTCGGTTTCCGCACCGCCGACGGCGACGGTCATTGGCAAGTCGTGGCCGGGGTTGGAATTTGCGGGACTGCAGCGAACGGCGCTGTCCGGGTCGAGATGAACATCGTCATTTACCGAGATTAGCAAAATTGGCTGCAAGTCGAATAGACCGCTGATTGGTGTTGCGCTCTTTAGCAAATTATTGGGAAGGCCCTCTTCATACTCTGACCAATCCGTCGTTACCACAGCGGCCGTCAGATGACCTCCCGCAGAGTGACCAAAGGCGTGAATGCGGTCCGGATCGCCGCCGTAGGACGCAGCATTATGCCAAACCCAGGCACAGGCCGCTCGAGCCTGGCGAGTGATCTCGTCGATAGCCACTGCTGGGCAGAGTGTGTAGTTGATCGATACAACCAGAACGCCGGCGTCGACGAAGGGTTTTAGAAGGAAGGCATGGTCTTTCTTGTCGAGTGCCCGCCAATAACCGCCGTGAATAAATATCAGAACTGGCGCCTTAACCACATCCGTCGGTTTGAAGATGTCGAGCGTCTGTTCCGCTCGAGGACCATAAGTAATATCGCGCACGCAATCGCTTTCCGCATAGTAGGTCTCACTATCTGCTGCCCAGCGCGCCAGTATTTCGTCGGTATTTGAGACAGCGAGGCGCGGACCGTATTGGAATTCCAATGTTTTTTGGTCGTAATTACGATAGACGGCTTTGCTCATGGGATCCCTCTCGGTACTCTTCGCTTCGAATAGCAAGCATTATGACAAAAGCGATAGAGGTTTGCATGCGTATGATTAGTGAACCGGCTCGACAAGTGCCGGTCGTCGCGGAAGCGGAGGTATTAGTGTTGGGCGGTGGGCCAGCCGGTATCGCCGCGGCGGTGGCAGCGGCGCGTGGCGGCGCCCGCACGATGCTACTAGAGCGCTATGGTTTCCTTGGTGGCATGGGAACGGCTGCGATGGTAACCAATTTTTGTGGCTTGCATGCCTGTATCAACGGAACGGTCCAACAGATCGTACACGGTGTCGCAGACGATATCTTGGGTCGCCTGGCGAAGCTCGGCGGTCTTCGTGAGCCGCATGAGGTGACGAGTGCTGACGGCTTGAAGACAGGTGCGCAGGCATACGATACGGCGGCGTACAAAGTCGCGGCTGATGACCTGTTACTGTCCGCCGGTGTGGATGTCCGCTTTCATACGTTTGCGGTGGATGCTGTCACCGAGTGCGGCAAAATTGAAGCGGTGTTGATTGAAACAAAATCAGGTCGTGCGGCAATTACGGCAGACATGTTTATTGATTGCTCGGGGGATGCCGATTTGGCCGCCTGGGTCGGTGTGCCTTACGAGAAAGGTGGTTTGGATGGTTTTATGGCCTATCCAACCATGATGTTCCGTATCGCTGACGTCGATAGTGATATGGCGATGGTAGAGGGCAAGCCGCAGTTAAAGGCGCTAATAGCGGAAGCCACCGCTAGCGGGAAATACACGCTACCTCGCAAGGCGGGCATAATTCGCCCGCAAACACATGACAGCGAATGGCGAGCCAACTTAACACAGATCAGCCGCGACGGTGCTCCGGTGGACGGTTCAGACTGGGTCGATCTGGGGTATGCAGAAGTCGAGGGCCGAAAACAGGCGGTGGAGTATTTTCGGTTCCTGAAAGACATGGTTCCGGGCTTCGCCAACTCCTACATGTTGGAACTGGCGCCACAGATTGGCATTCGCGAGACACGGCGCATTGTCGGGCCTTATCAGTTGACGGGCGAGGATGTTTTGGAGTGCCGTGATTTCGAGGACAGCATAGGGTGCAGCGGCTGGCCTCTGGAAACGCACGTATTGGGCGATGTGGAATGGAAGTTCCT
>CAYYUG010000060.1:3903-27544 GCA_964474755.1 uncultured Rhodospirillaceae bacterium
TACGGGAGTTTGAAATAGATGACCTCATTTAAAGAGTTACGACCTTCTGCACGAGTTGGCGTGCTGGTCCCGACATCTAACCCGACCGTAGAGCCGGAACTGCAATATCTGGTGGGCGATGATATTGCTCTCTATGCCGCACGGTTTCCCTACACCCCGAATCTCGACCTCGCGCAGAGAGTTGATCGCTATCCGGACGTATTTCTTGCGTGCGCCAAAGCGTTCGGCACCATAGAACTCAACGCCTATTTGGCAGCGATGACGGGCGCGTCCTACGGTCTTCTGAAAGCGGGAGATGATGCATTATGCGAAAGGTTGAGTGACGCGACAGGAACGGTCTCGACAACAGCTTGTCGCGCGATCCGTTTAGCATTGGAGGCTTTGGGAGCAAAACGCATCGCGCTGATTTCCCCCTATCCAGCCTGGTTGACTGATCGTGCCGCGAAATACTGGGAAGACTGCGGGTTCGACCTGACGCAGGTGGTGAAGATGTCGGAGGAATTTCGTGCCTACGAGATGGAAAGCGATGAGGTCGCTGATACTCTTGCACAAATCGATGGTGACGCTTGCGAAGCCGTCGTGATGACAGGGACGGGGATGCTGACGATTCCGGCAATTCTCGAATTACGGGATGGGATCAATGCGACCCTGCTTTCATCCAACCTGTGCGCTGCCTGGTGGATCATGCATACGGTTGGTTCGAACGGTTCGGACACTTTGGCGGCGTCTTGCCCCGCTCTGCAGGCAACGTTTAGCCGCTGACCTTGACTGCTGACCATGAAAAATTGAGAGCGTCGCTCAGGCGCATGAACCTCGTGAATGAGGGAGACAACGCCACGTTCACATCGCTCTCTGGCGGTGTTTCCTCTGATATCTGGCGCGTTGAGCTAGAGACGGGAGAGATCTGCATCAAGCGAGCTCTCTCTAAGCTGAAGGTTGCGGCGGATTGGTGGGCGCCGGTGGGGCGCAACGCTTCGGAGGTCGCTTGGATCGAGAAGGCCACGGCAGTCGTGTCAGCCTGCGCACCGGAAATCTTGGGTCACGATGTGGAGGCTGGCCTCTTTGCAATGCCTTATTACGGGCCAGAAGACTACAAGCTCTGGAAGAACGAACTCCGCGACGGCCAAGTCGATCTCCACGTTGCTCAATCTGTAGGCAGCAGGCTAGGCCAGATTCATGCAGCAACGGCAAATGATAATGTCGTCGCGCAACAGTTCGCCAACGATGAGATCTTTTACGATATTCGGCTCGAACCCTACTTCGTTGCCACCGGACGCGCCCATCCGGAATTAGCAGAAATTTTGGAACACCTCGTATCTGACACTGCTGCAATGAAGACCGTGCTAGTTCACGGTGATGTAAGCCCTAAAAATATTTTGCTGGGACCCGAAGGGCCAATGTTCTTGGACGCCGAATGCGCTTGTTATGGCGATCCCGCTTTCGATCTCGCATTTTGCCTCAACCATCTTCTGTTAAAATGCCTCTGGACGCCCGCGGCGGCACGTAACTTTTTGGCCAGTTACGAAAGCTTGGTCCAAGCCTATTTCGAGCACGTTTGCTGGGAGCCAAGGGCAGATTTGGAACGGCGCACCACGCTGCTTTTGCCGGGCCTATTTCTGGCGCGTGTGGATGGTAAGTCGCCAGTCGAGTATCTGACGGAAGAGGCGGATAAGCAGCAGGTGCGCCGAGTAGCGCGGACGTTGCTGTTAAATCCTGTGCCGTTGCTGTCTGATGTAGGAGATGCTTGGCGGGAGGAACTCAGCCTATGAACGAAATTCGAAAAGTGTGCGGCCGACGGGTATGGGATTCTCGAGGGCGACCGACGGTTGAGGCAGAAGTGCATATCTCCGGTGGCATGGTCGGACGGGCGATCGCCCCTGCCGGTGCCTCGACGGGTAGCGGTGAAGCGGTTGATTTGCGAGATGGTGACCAGATTTTTGGGGGTTTCGATGTCCGCAACGCTCTTGCGTCGGTCGATGGAGAGATCGCGAAGGCATTGGTCGGGATGGATGCAACGGATCAAATTGCCATCGACAAAGCATTAATAGCTCTCGACAATACACCGAACAAGTCGCGTCTCGGTGGCAATGCGATTGTATCGGTGTCGATGGCCGCGGCGCACGCTGCGGCAGCGGCTTACGATGTCCCACTTTGGCAATATCTGAGCAAGGGCGTTGCTGACAAGATGCCCCTACCCGAGATCCAAATTTTCGGCGGCGGAGCGCATGCCGGCCAAAGGGTAGATGTCCAGGACTTCATGGTTATGGCGACTGGCGCCAAAGACTATGCTGAAGCGTTGGATTGGACGGCGCGGGTCTATCTTGCAGCGGGAAAGCTGATGGCGGATGAGGACAAGCTGCAGGGTGTTGCTGATGAGGGAGGATATTGGCCGGCCTTTGATACGAATGAGGCCGCTCTGGATATGCTTGTTCGGTCAATAGAGGCGGCCGGATTGGTGCCTGGCGATCAGGTAAATATATCGCTAGATATTGCGGCTTCCGAATTCGGGAGCGAGGGCTGCTACCGGCTTGGCCTGGAAGAGCGGGAACTGGACAGTGACGAGTTGTCGGAGATGTTACTAGGTTGGCTTGATCGTTACCCCATCTTATCGGTTGAGGATCCGTTGGGAGAAGATGATGAAGCCGGTCTTATCGCGTTCACTCGGGCAGCCGGTGATAGTGTGCAAATCATTGGCGATGATTTTCTCGTGACTAACGTGGAGCGGGTCAGGTTGGCTGTTGAGAAACACGCGTGCAACGCGGTGTTGGTGAAGCCGAACCAGGCGGGAACGTTGACCGAGGCTAAGGCTGCATTCGATTTGGCGATGAGTTCAGGTTGGGGGGCGGTGATTTCGGCTCGATCTGGCGAAACGGAAGATGTCACGATCGTCCATCTGGCTGTCGGATGGGGTGCGCTGCAGCTCAAGGTAGGGTCGTTCGCGCGGTCAGAGCGGATGGCGAAATGGAACGAAGGCTTGCGGATTTCAGACGTAGTAGACCCGTCGTTGCCACCGGCCGCTTCATTTCCTTGGGGGCCATAATTGGTTTTCGCGGGCACGTCATAGATAACACGCGGTTCTGCTCGTGTTGTTGTTTTCCGTGCGGCGCGCAGCTAGGTTGGTTTCGGCAAAGCTCACTAGCCTGTGCAGCGTCAAGTCGATGTGGCAGTCAAATTTGCGGACCTCATTTTCGACGGGCCGAGGTGCGACGATCTTTGATCGATTGTTTCTTGCCGAAATTTGCATCAATCCTACTTCGATCATCCATTTAAAATTCCTCCTACTGCTTGACGCTGGTATTGGATTGGCGGCAAATCGGCGCGCTAGGGTCAAGTGCCCCTCCTGATTACCCCACTACTGGAAAGAATTTGCGATGCCCACACTGCAGTACAACGGCGCAACCATAAACTACCGGGAATCTGGGGCAGGCGATGTCCTGCTTCTACTGCATGCGGCGGGGAGTACGAGTGGCCAATGGCGCGGTTTCACATCTCATTTTGAGGACAGGTTCCGGGTCATCGCGCCGGACCTTTACGGGCATGGCAAAACCGATTTTTGGCCCACCCCCAAGACACTTACGCATGACGATCAAGGGGACCTAATCGGTGCTGTGTTGGACCAACTCTGTATTGATCGCGTCCACATGATTGCTCATTCGTATGGCGGTGGTTCGGGTCTTCGACACTTGTTAGAGCGGCCGGAAACGGTACGCAGCCTGGTCATGATCGAGCCGATGATAGGAAGCCTGTTGTTTGAGCGCGAGGAAACACAGGCCATATCGGAAATTAATCAAATGTGGGATGGTTTCCTTAAAAACCTAGAGGTTGGAGGCCCAGAGGCGGCCTGGAAGGGATTCCTGGACTTTCGTAACGGCCCCGGCACCTGGGAGGGGTATCCCGAAAAGACACGGAATAATTTTCTCAACCGTACCGAAGGGCATGTCGCCAACATCTACGCTAACAAAAGCAATCCGACGACCATGGCGGAACTGGTGACGATTGATGTGCCGACCCTGGCGATACGCAGCGAACGACCAACACATTTCGACTTACGCATGGTCGAACTAGTGGCTGAAGCGGTTCCCGGTTGCGAGTTCATAACCCTCCCGGACACCGAGCACATGTGCCCGCTGACCCATCCTGAACTGGTGGCCGAGGCGGTCGACAAGCACCTTGCAAAGATTGCTTAGCCGATGCCTTCGGTCCGGTAAACCCGTGCTGCCGTGTCGTGAAACAGTGCGGCTTTCTCGTCCGCCGAACAGCCGCTGGCGATGCGTTTGAAAGTGTTCCACAGTACGTTGTAGCTGCAGGTTACCTTATCGACCGGGAAGTTTGATTCGAACAGGCATCGGTTAGCACCAAATGTTTCGATGCAATGGTCGTAGTAGTCCCGCGTCGCGGCGGCGAGTTCCTCGCTCGTTGGAGGCTTGTCGTTCTTGTGCCATCCAAAGCCATTCACCTTCATGTTGATTCCACCCAGTTTGGCAACGATGTTCTCGCATTCGGCCAGCGCTTCGATATCCGCCCGCCACTGCGTGAAATATTCCTTGCGCGTGCCTTCATAGGGACCGATGCCGAGCGGGCCGCCGAAATGGTTCAAGATAATCGTGGTGCCGGGGAAGGCCCGCGCTAGATCGGTCAGTTCTGGAATTTGCTTATGATAACACCAGCCCTCGAAGCTCATTTGGCGGGGCGCCAGTTCGGCGAACCCTTCCCGATAAATCGTGTCGGCGAACATGCCCGGGAAAGGATGGGTATGCGAATTGCGGACGTCCGGGCTTTCGTCGTATCCGCCGGCGTGGCGGATGCCACGAAAACGGCCGCAGCCGGCGGCTATATGCGCATCGAGCACTTCGCCAACTGCATCGCCAAGGTTAAGGTCTGCAAAACCGACGATGCCTGCAGCAATACGCGTCTTGCCGTACTGTCCTGAAGCGCTCATGGCCGCGATACCATTGACGAACTCGGTCTCGCCAACGGGTCTCAACGACTCCGGCCCCGTCGACTTGTACATGGATGCGCATTCGATGAAAACGGTTGAAACGATATTATGTCCGCTGCTCGTGTCCGCAAGGATCTCGTCCAGCAGATAGCGATTGGCGACCTGTTCGGTGCGAAAAGCGACGCCGGGTTCGTAACCGGTATCCCAGAGATGGTGATGCGGATCGCAAATCGGCAACTCGGGTTCGTATGTCTCCTCGGTCGTCAGTGCCAGCCAGTCGTCATTCGTGCCCATCTGTGTGCCTCGTAGTTAATCAGTCGCTACCGGAACCATACGAAGTGCGGCGTATCGGTGCTAGGGTAGGTTCACGATGTAGCGGTTGCTGTCCTGCGCCAACTCGTGGAAGCTACAAGTACACGTATCGAAGGAGGCCTATATGACACAGACCATTGCCGTTGTGACCTATCGTCTGCCGGATGGGACGGACCGAGAGGCTGCCTTACAGATGTTCCGCGACTCTATTCCGCGTTACATGGCGACGGAGGGGCTGTTGCGGAAGAATGTGATCTACCAGGAAGGCGTTGGTGGCGGCGTCTATCTATGGGAGTCGCGCGAGGCAGCAGAGGCGGCCTATAGCGATGAGTGGAAGGCCTATATGACGGAGAAGTACAACCATTCACCAGAGCTGGTCTTCTACGAGGCGCCGATAACCATGGACCGGCAGTACAATACCGTTTACGACGAAAGTGCGGTGCCACAAGCGGCCGAATAGGCGTGGACGTCAAAAGCCCCTCACACTATTCCGCCGCTGCGGCGACCCGGTCTTCGAACTCGGGAGCCACTTTCTCCATGAATAGGCGGATATTGTTCTCGGTGATTTCGAAGGGTGAGGGGCCGATGCGGAACTGGAAGATGATACCGCCGACACCGATCGCGTTGATCTTGGCTAGCCGTTCTGCGACGGTTGCCGGCGAGCCGCAGATCAAACTGTGCTCGATTACATTGCGTGCCGCCGTTAAAGGGGCTGCCGGAGCGGTGCCAGTTTCGCCTATTTTGGCCATGCTTTCGCCTCGCTCTTTCAATATCTGGGCACGCATCTTGCCACGTTGTTCCCTTTGCGCCTCGAACAATGGGATGGCGATCCTCTCCGCTTCCGCATCGGTATCGGCGATGAAGATGTTGCGCCATACCCATGTCTCATCGACGGCCTGGGCGATATGTGCTTCGTCGAAACCGCTTTCGGCCATTGTTCTGCGATACAAATCCATGCGGTGTTGTGTCACCTCGTCGGTCTGTACGTTCATCATGAAAGGACGCCCTTCGCGTGCCATGCCGAGCATCGATTCTTCGCCGGAACAGGCGCGGATCATGTATGGGTGGGGTTTGGTGTAGGTTTCCGGCCGAAGTTTGGGCAGCCAGAGATTCCAAAATTTGCCCTTGTGCTCGTAATTCTCCGTCGTCCAAGCCTTGATCATGATTTCTTCAGATTCGAGTAGTCGTTCTTGCGCTTCTTCCGGGTTTAAACCAAAGCCGCGATAGTCGTAGATATTGTGTGAAGTGCCACGCCCGAGACCGACTATCAACCTACCCTTCGATAGGTTGTCGATGATGGACATCTGCTCCGCCATGCGGATCGGATGGTGGAGCGACATCTGAGCCACCGCGAAGCCCAGCTTGATATTTTTTGTCGTTGTCGCCAGTGCTGCCGCGAAGCTAACGGGGTCGACATAGGCACAGTTCCCATCGAAATGATGCTCCGCCAGCCACAGCACTTCCATACCCAGTTTATCGCAGAGAATGCCTTCGGCGAGGGCTTCGTCAATGACGCGCTCGTCGTCTTCCGGTGTGTCGGCTTGCGGGAAGAGAAAATTGCTGAACTTCACGGTGTATCTCCTTGGTCGAAAGTTTCTGCGGTGGCTGCGAGGAAACGCACCTTGCCGGCCTGGATATGGTGTTCGAGTGCGGCACCGGCCGTGGCGGGATCGCGAGACCGGAGCGCTTCTAAAATTTCCTTGTGCTCAGTGTTGGAGACGGTGAGGCCGCCGCCTTGCAACAGGCTTCGCCGCCGGTAAAGGTTCAATTCCTTGGCCAGTCCTTCGCACAGCGCTCGAAGACGGTCGTTTTCGGAAAAATCGACGATGAGGTCGTGGAATTCTCGGTTCAGCCCATAGAACGTTTCGAATTCGCCCTCCGTTTCTGCCCAGTCCATCTTCTCAATAAGATCACCGAGAAGACCGAGCTGCGCATCGGTGATGCGGCCAGCCAGAGTTTCGCCGGCGAGACGCATCAGGCTGGCTCGGACGTTATAAACGTCGATTGCATCTTTGTCCGTGACCTCTCGAACGAAGAAGCCGCGATTGACGATGGTGATCAGCAACCCCATCTCGACTAGGCCCCGACAAGCCTCTCTAATCGGGCCGCGGGAAACGCCAAGCTCTGTCGCTAGGCCGTTTTCGTTTATACGCATGCCTGCCGGAACCTCACCCGACAGGATGCGCCGCTCGATCTCATTTTGCACCGCGCTGGGCAGGGATTGTGAGCGCAAGACGCGCAAGGTTTCGAGTTGTGCACTCATCGTCGCTGGTATCCTTTGATACCGGTAGAGTGAAGCGCGGACACTGTAAATTGTCAACAATTTTAGAGATGCCGCTGGTATTAAAGGTTTTAATTGTCGTGCAATAGCGTTTTGGAGGGGGATGAGTGCGTTATAGGCATACGGTGTATTCGGGTTTAATGGTCCCGAGCACTTCCGCACGGTTCTCACCGATGATAATGGTGTGGCCCAAGCTCATGGCAAGCTCTTTGGACGCGTCGATCAGTATCGCGTGTAGAAACAGCACCATACCATGACGTGCCACCAGCGGGTTACCGCTGTACAGCATCGGTGGCACGTCCATCCAGGTAGGTCGAAAGCTGGCGCCGAGCGAGTAACCGCACGCGGCCATGCGCGAGTCGCCATAATCGGCCGCGTCATAGACTCGGCGGTGCGCGTCGTCGATGTCGCCGAGCGGTTTGCCGGCACGCGCCGCGTCGGTCATCGCCGTAAGCGCGTCGGCGGTGACGCCGAAAATGGCGCGATGCGTATCACCCCCCGTGCCAATGGCAACCGTGCGCATCAGGCAGGCGCAGTAATGCCGGTAGCTGCCGGCGAATTCGAGCGTCAACTGATCGGTGGGATCCAGGGTCCGAAATCCTGTCACAGAGCAGATCAGTAGCGCCCGCTCGCCCGATCCGAGGACCGGGCCGGAGGGAGCGGGATCGCTGCCGCCGGACAGGATCGCTGCCTGGCCCGCCGCGGCGATATCTCCTTCGAAGGCGCCGGGTCCGGCCGCCTCCAGCATCGCCAAAAGGGAAGCATCGGCCAGTTCTGTCGCCCGACGGATATAAGAGAGTTTCGCTGGCGATTTGACCAGCCGCAGGGTTCAAATCAGATTGGATGCGTCTTCGAACTGGCACCAGCCCTCCAGACTTGTCTTGAGAGCCTCGTACTGGTGTGCTCGTAGGCCGTAACTGTCGAGCTCGATACCAATGCGTTCGCCCTGCAAGCCTTTCTCCGCGAGGATGTCTCGCAAATTGTCTGTCGGTGCTGCACCTTCCGCGTCGTACCAGACCCGAACGTCTTGGATGATCGAGGTGCGGCGCGCTTGTTCTAGATCCGGCCGTCTCGTCAGCAAGGTGACTGGCTGGTCGTTTGCCGTCAGAACCGTGCACTGGAAGAAACCGTAGCCGCTGGTGTCGTAGCCAGTTAGGTAATAATGGCTCTCCTGCGCGAAAAGCAGCAAGGCGGAAAGACCGCGGACCTGCAATTCGGCGCGCGCCGCAACGATGTGTTCTTCGAATTCCGTGCGCTTGAAATGGAGTGCCATGCCTTAATATTGCAATTTCCGATCGACGACGTTCTTCAGCATCTTTCCCGCAATCCAACGGCCGAAATTTTCGAATACGAGATCAGCGGTCAACGGGCCGTAATTGTCGTTGTCGTCTGAGGACACATGCGGTGTCATGATCAAATTGGGTACCTTCCACATCGGCGAAGATTTTGGCAATGGTTCTGGGTCGAACACGTCGAGCACGGCGCCGCTGATTTCGCCTTTGCGGAGCTTGGTGGCAAGCGCTTTGTAGTCGACGACGCGGGCACGCCCCATATTGATCAGGCCGGCTGACGGCAGCATCAGGTCGAGCTCGTGCCTCCCGATCATGCCCTCCGTCTCGTCGGTGAGTGGCGCGTTGACCAGCACGAAATCGGCGCGTGGCAGGAGCTCGGTCAAACGGTCGGGCGTGTACATCTCGTCGATATAGCGATTGGGCGCACCGCTGCGGCGAACGCCGATGGTCTTCAGCCCGAGCTTTCGTGCAGCGCGGGCCGCTGCGTCGCCCATCATGCCCACACCGATAATCAGGGCCGTCTTGCCTTCGATCGCCGTGGCATAGAGCCGTGTCCATTTCGCTTTACGTTGCTCAGTGATCAGAGCCGGGATGCGTTCGTTTAATATCAGTAGCGCGGTCATGGCGAATTGTTGCGCCTTAGGCCGATGGACCCCGCGATTGTTAGTTAACACGGTGTCCGGCGGAAGCCAGTCGAGCGGAAGAACGTGCTCTATGCCGGCGCCGGTCAGGTGGATCCATTTCAAATTCGGTGCGCGTTCCGCCAAATTCTCTCGATTGAAGCGCCAACCGACCAGCACATCTGCATCAGCGATTGCATTGTCGAAACGCTTCGTATCTTCCGCCACGGTTGCATCGATCCGCCGCGCCAGACGTTTATTTCGCGCGGCGGTCGCGTCGTAGCGGTCCTGCGTGATCTTGTAGACCAGGTCCATCTCGCGGACATTTTCGATGTGCAGTCGGATTCGCTTCGGTGGCGGAGCCCAGTTAGCAGGCATGCGGATGCGTTTTTTTGTGGCCATCAGTCGAGTACCCTGTCCAGAATCCAATTGTCGATTTGATGTACCAGCGGTTCGCGGAAACAGAACCGGCCGGGCCGAGCAAATGGCGAAGCGATGCCCACCTGTTGTTGGTCGCCGGCCTCGATATCTTCCAGGATCGTGCGGTCCCATCGCTTGTAGTAATTTGCTGCCAAAGTTTCGAAATCCGGCCGGTCGCACCGGTCACGCGGGAAGCAGGCTCCGTGCAGCAGCTTCGTCTTGTTCGGACCCATCGGGAAAAGTTGGAGAAACCAAGCCGTGTCGATAGTACAGGCCATGTAGGTCATCGGATAAATCATTGGCGCATAGGTTCCGTGCCGGTATCGCCCTTTCAAGGACTCTATGGGTGGAAAACCGGGGTCATCCTTGAGTAATGCCATGCTGCCATCATGTGAGGCGAAGGTTGTACAATATTGTCCAGCCGCGTCGGACACCGTGTAATCCGCTGACTTTACCGGCGCTACTTGATTGATTGTTTCACGATGGACGACGGCGATGTGATAGCTTTCCTTTGCATTTTCGACGAACAGCTTCCAATTGTGGTTAAGCTCCCATTCGACCGTCCGGACGTTGGTCATGTCCGCCAGTCTGTGCGAGGCGAGATTGTCCGGTAGGTCGCCGAGATATTCCGCCAAGCTTTCGCAGTCCGGGTCGAAATTGACAAAGATAAATCCGCCCCAAGTATCAATATTGATCGGGATCAGACCGAAATTGTCTTTGCAGAAGCCCGAGGTTCGGTCCATGTCGACGGTCGCAGTTAACCGTCCGTCAAGGCCGTAGCACCAGCCGTGATAGGGGCACATGAACTCTTTAACATTTCCTGATCCGATGGCGATCTTGGACCCACGATGGCGGCAAGAATTGGCGTAGGCGCGAAGGTTGCCATTCGTATCGCGGCAAATAATGAAGGGCACGCCAACAAACTCAAGTGCCACGTAGTCGCCGGGGTTTGGCACCTGATCGATATGGCCCATGAAATTCCATACCTTCATGAAGATGCGGTCGACTTCACGCCGGTAAAATTCGTCGGAGGTATAGACCCATGGCGGCATAGTCGATGCTTGATCGAGCGGTTTGCGTACCTCTTCAAATCGACGCGGGTCGAACGGATGGCTCGGCGTCTGCATAGTTACCTTCCTTCGCTTGGAGCCCATACGACGACGCGGATCGGCGTTGGGTTGAAGCCGGCGGCTGGGTTGTTAATTTGAGGACAGTTAGACAGCACGGCCAAAACGTTGCGCTCGGCGCGCAGATCGACATAGTCGCCGGGCTTTGATACCCCGTCTACGATCGCCATAGTGCCATCAGCCCCAACCGGCACATACATAAAAAAGTTGATGTTAGCGACAATGTCCTTGGCGCCCAGCCCGTGCGGGGCCAACGCAGCGAGAAAGTTGTCACGGCAGTTCGGTTGCCCTTCGATCCCGTAGCGCCGCCGGTTGCTTTCCATGCTGCAGCAGCCGCCGATCGTGTCATGCTGGCCGCACGTGTCTTTCACGATTGTGAAAAGTGGGTTCGCGAAATTGGAGTAGAGAACCGTATCCGTCTCTAAAAAAATCTTGCCAGAGATCTTAATCGTGTCGGCGGCACAATAGCGTTCCGTCGAGTCGGCAGCGTCGTAGCACAGAAAATCGACTGCCTGGGACCCTTTCAGGTCGACGATGCGCAGATAATAATCCTTGGGGATCACACCCGACCAGGGTTCGCGGGGGGATACGGTGACATCGGTCAGGATACGTCCGACCGGAGTGGCATCTTCAATTTGCATGCAACTAGTGTAGAGCAATTGGGCTCACAATCTAAGTGCGGGGCAAACTCGACGCGCTTAGGCCCGACAGTTACGCTTACAACTGGAAACGATGGGGAAGATAAAGCGAATGACCGGCCTCAGTGAATGCCAGACGGAACAGTATCGGCGGGACGGCTATTTGTCTCCGTTGGTAGCATTCTCGCCTGAAATTGCTGTGGCAAACCGTACCCAGTTGGAGGCATTCGAGGTGAACATAGGTGGGAAGGTCACATCTGCCGCAGTCGATGAGAAATACCGCTATCGCCTTCATACACTCTTGCCTTGGGCGCATGAGTTGGCAACCCTGCCGCAAGTTCTTGCTGTGATTGAGAGCCTCATCGGGCCCGACATTTTGATCTATATGACGACGTTTTTCATCAAGGAGGCGCAAACCGGTGCTGTCACTAGCTGGCATCAGGATGCGACCTATTTTGGGCTCAGACCCTACGAGCATGTCTCTGCCTGGATCGCGCTATCACCCGCCTCACCGGAAAGCGGTTGCATGCAGTTTTTGCCAGGTAGTCAGGCGCTGGGCCAATTGGACCATCGTGCACATGTGGATTCGACAATACTGAATGGCGCTAGCCAGAAACTGACCGGCGCCTATGATAAAGAGATTGCCGTCTCGGCCCCGCTGGCGCCTGGCGAGTTCTCGCTGCATCACACCCTGACCATCCACCATTCTCCGTTCAACAATTCGAACGACCGAAGGATTGGATTCGCTGTTAGCTACATACCGACGCGATGCCGCCATTTGGGCGAGACCCGCCGCGCACCTGCGATGTTGGTCTCTGGCGTCGACCGATTTGGTCATTTTGATTTGGAAACGGCACCACGCAAAGGCTTGGAAGCAGAGGCCGCCCGGATGCATGCCGACAGCTATACGCGCTATCGGGCAAACTACAACGACCAAGTTGCGCTGGTAACCGAATACGGCGAAGCTTATGTGCCAGGCTGATGCACTAAGGGGAGCTTGAAATGAACGAGGGGTCTAACCATAAGACGGTGGTAGTTATCCCAGGCGACGATGCCGCACCGGAAGCGGTTTATCCGACAGTGGACCTTTTGCGGAAGCTTGGCCTCGAAATTGATTTCACTTTTCCACCCTATGGTGACAGTGCCGTCAAGTCGCATGGCTCTGTCTTCCCTGAGGAGACGCGCCAAGCCATTGACAATGCTGACGCTACTTTGTTCGGCGCGGGCAGCAGCTCTTCGACCTCGATTGTGCAGTATCTCCGTTGGGGCAAGGACACGTTTGCCAATGTGCGCCCAGCGCGTTGGGTGCCGGGCTGTAAGAGCCCGCTCAAGAAACCTGAGGATATCGACCTGGTAGTCTTGCGCGAAAATCTCGAGGATTTGGCGCTGGGCATTGGCGGGGATCTGGAGGAGCTGTTTCCTTTAAATCTGCCGAGCAAGCGGGCGGGCCGCACTTTGAACGAGATTGCGGCGGAATTTGGTTCCGGAAAATATGCCGTCAAGGTGATAACCGAGGGCGGCACAGAAAGGATCGCGCGCTACGCCTTTGAACTGGCGCGGCAGCGTAAGGCTGTCGGTAAGCGTGGCAAGGTGACCTGCGGTACGAAACACAATTTGATTCCGCAGCCTGACGGTCTGTTTCTGGAGGTTTGCAATCAAGTCGCCAAAGATTATCTGGATATAGAATATGAGAGTTGGCTGATCGATGATTTCGCCCGTCGCCTCATCGCTGAGCCACAAACAATGGATGTGGTTGTACTGCCCAGTTTGTATGGCGATATCTTCTCGGATGCGGCTGGGGGGCTGATCGGTGGGCTTGGCCTCTGCCCGAGCGGCTGCTTCGGTGAGGACTACGCCTATTTCGAACCGATACATGGCACTGCGCCCGATATCGCTGGTCAACATATCATTAACCCCACAGCGACGATCCGCACCGCTGGAATGATGCTACGCCATATCGGCTACGGAGAGACGGCGGATCGCTTGGAAGCGGCAATCGATAACGTGTATGCAGACGAAGACCGGCTGACCCCAGACCAGGGTGGTGACGCCAGAACTGAGGAATTCTGTCAGGCTGTTCTTGAACGGGTGCAGTAACATCCGTTAGTTCGGCGCCTATTTCAGCTCAAGTTCCACATATCTTTAGACAAGAGCGGCGCGTCTTAAATCGCTGTGTGGTGTTAGTGCTATGATATGGTTCACCTATACGGATCAGAGCGGAGCTGTCGGGCCTCAGGCCCTAACGTTGTGTAGTCACCATCTTTGTCACAAATCGAGACGGTTGCTGCATCTCGAACTGCTGCTGCTTTGGTCTACCATCCCATCTTGTCCTTGAACTCGTACCAGCCGATCATGAAAGGTAAGAACCAAGGGCGCCCATAGTAGAGAGGTCGTGTTTCAAAATCGTCGGCGCGGAAAGCGGTATCCACCGGCGCATTGCCGATAATGTCTTGCGCTGCTTTGGTGCCAAGCCAACGAGCCCAGATGACCCCGGAGCCGCAGAACCCAGCCGCGTAATGGATCCCTTCCCGGACTACTAGCTTGGGCATGAAGTCGAATGTGAAACCCGTATAGCCCCACCAACTGTGCGTGAAGCCGATGCCATCTAATTCTGGAAAAATCTCGATAAGGTTGCGGCTGAGATGGCCGAGCTTTTTCATTGGATCGTCCGTCAAGGCCCCGGCACGGCCGCCAAAGACAATGCCGGTACCATCCGGGGAAGGACGGAAATAATGGTAGAGGTTCCGCGTCTCGCCCAGCATGCGGCGTTTCGGCATAAGTCTATCCATTGTCTCCTTTGGGATAGGGTCGGTAGCTATGATTTGGCTTGGGATAGGCACGATGCGCTTTCTTAGCCAAGGTGTCGCCGGCCCGGTATAGCCGTTGGTCGCAACGATGACATTGCGGGCGCGGATTGTGCCACGCTCGGTCACCACAGTCTGACTGTTGCCATCGCTCTGGATGCCGGAAACAGGCGTGTGGCCCAAGACGGTTACGCCAGCTTCGCATGCCCGGTCTAGAATACCTTGATGAAACTTAGCCGGATGGATGCCGCCAATATCTGGGCGCACCTGCCCGCCAAAATACAGGTCGCTGCCAATTTCGTTGTGCTGCTCGGATTTTGGTACCATCTGCGCACCAATTTCCAGATGCTTGTTCATTAGGTCAGCCTCGCGGCCGAGATTGTCGTAGTGCTTTAAACGCATGGCACCTGTGAAGCGTCCGACCAATTTCCAGTCGCAGTCGATTTTCTCGGCCTCTATGAAGCGGGCGAGGTCGCGCCGTGCCTCCATCCCCTCCATGTGAATTTGCTTTGCGCGTTCCAGCCCGAACGCCTTGATCATCCCGCCGAAGCCAAGCCTAAGATTGCCGCTGGCGATGCCGCCATTGCGACTGGATGCGCCTTCGCCTGGTCGGTCCTTCTCTAGCACGACTACATTGCGCCCGGCCCGAGCCAGAGTTAGCGCTGCACTAAGTCCCGTAAATCCGGCACCTACAATAACCGCGTCTGCTGTCGCCGGTAGATCAGCTTGTTTCGTCTCAGGCCGTGGTGAGGCCTCCCACCAATAGGGGGCGGGTTTTACTGACGCAGCCATGTTTATTCCTTTCTAATTATTGTTGGGAGAGTGCCACGGCTCATGCCGAGCCGCCTAATCCCCAGTAAAAGAGCAGTACAGCCGATGCGATCAAAAATGTAGTGAGACAGGCCTCTAATAAAAATCGTTCTCGAATATTCCGGGCCTTATGGGTATATTGAGAGCCTGCATTGAGTGGGCTAATGCGGCCCGTCACAGAAAGATCTTTGAGTGGCGATTTTATCCTCGGTGTATTACTGATTTGAATCTGCAGTGCGGCATGTCGGCGCTGATTATTGCCCTCTTGCAACGAAATATTCCTGAGGCTGGTGCATTTAGGGTTGAAGTCGTCAAGATTAATTTGGAAACGTCATGAAAATCAAAAAAGTTGAAGCCTGTCGATATAGCGGTGATGCGGAGGCCGCCTATGTGGCCGAGATCGTTGTTGTGACTGTGCACACGGATGCTGGCGTCGAAGGTAAGGGGTTTGCTAGTGCGCCGCCGGGTGTGGGGGTGCTGTTAAAACAGATTATTGAGAACGTTTTGGCACCGAAGGTTGTCGATACAGACCCGCAGCTTACCACCGAACTGTGGGATAGGATGTATTATGAAGCGGTACCTCGGCGTGGCGGAGAGGGTATCGTGCGCATCTGCATCTCGGCGCTCGACATGGCGTTTTGGGATATCAAGGGCAAGGTGGTTGATTTACCTGTCGCAAAACTGCTGGGCGGCTGGCGCGAGCTTATACCGACTTACGCGAATTGTGCTCACCATATGCCGCCAGAAGCTTTAGCTGAACGCGCCGCTGCATATGTCGCCAATGGGCATAAGGCACTGAAAATCCGCGGCACACGCGGCTACGTTACGCCTGACGAAGCCTTCGATAGGGTGCGTCAGGTGCGCGAGGCGATTGGCCCGGACATTCGTCTTATGGTTGATGTAAATGGCAGTTGGGATGTGGATACCGCCATCCAGCAGCTTAAGCGGTGGCAGCCTTACAACGTCTATTGGCTAGAAGAGCCGGTCCCGCCGTCCGACATTCCTGGCTACGCCCGCGTTCGAGCACGGGCCGGCGACACTAATATTGTCGGTGGGGAGCAGCATGCTGGTTTGTTGGAGTTTCGCAGTCTAATTGAGCATGGGCAGGTCGACATGGTGCAACCGAATGCGGCTGTCACCGGTGGCATCACTGATTGGTTGCGTATCCATAGTTATGCTACTGCGAAGGGGGTACCGGTTTCTCCATGGGATTTGCAGATGGTGCATATACACATGGCTGCCGGTCTCCCTAACGTGCAATGGATCGAATATTTCATGGCCGATAATGCATTGTTAGAATTTCAGACAAAGCTGTTTATTGGGCCTGTTGTCGAAGAGGTGGTTACGGACGAGGGTATGTTCATGCGGGCGCCACAGCATCCTGGCCTCGGCCTGGCGCTCGATCCTGAGGTTGCGGCGCAATCCCTTGTGAGCGGATAGGTCACATGGACGGCGGGTCCTCGGCGATCACCTCTTCAGCGAGACTGTTGTCGACGCAGGTTTCGTACGTGGCCCCGGTCGCGAAGAGACCGCCGGAGTAGCCGCTTGCCTGCAACCGGTCAAATCCATCGCGCGGCAGGATAGGATTTACGCCCCACAAACCGAGCGACTGGTATCGGGCGATGCACGCTGTCAAAATATCTTGCGGAATTTTGGGAAAGAAGTCAGCGATCGCATCGGCGATGTTCACATCGGCTGTCGCGTGTAGCCATTTTTGCGTTCGGTAGAGCGCACGGGTCATCTGCAGCATCTGATAGCGCTGCGTTTCCAGGGTGGGGCGCAGTGTGCTGAGCGTCGTATAGCTTGCGGCGCCCCGCGTTGCGGCGGCGTACCAGATATGACCTGCGCCATCGGCTACGAGCTGTTCCGGAAAGGGCTGAAAGACCTGGATGACGTCGATCTCACCGGCCCGCAATGATGCGTCGTTCTCGGCCATCGTGTTTCCCTCGACCCGCGTGACTTGGTCAGGGTTGAGATTGGCGCGGCGTAAGTCTTCCTGCAAACAGAGCCAGGGGGTGTTGACCTCTGATACGGTTGCTAGACGGATATTCATGAGATCCATCATTTCGAAATCTGGGTTCGGAGTTCGTCCTACCAGGAAGAAGGGGTCGCGGGTGACTACTTCGCAGAAACTGACGACGCCACAATTGGGCTGGTGGTCGTAGGTGTATTGGATCCGCATTGGCCCACCCCAAGTGACGTCTGTGTCTCCAGCGATCAAACCGCTGACTGTGATTTCAGCACCCGAGGTAACCGTGTCTACCTCAACGCCTTCCGCGCCATAGGCATCCAGCGCGTGGGCTGCGTAGAAAGGGGTGTAAAACACTGCACGGAAAGGCTCAAAAAGTGTTAGTGGCATATCGCTCGGGTCCCCCGGTTGAATCGGATCGCGCCCGTGGAATATCGCGTTTCCGGACGTTAGTGTGCAACAACAGGATGGAATTTTCCGTCGTTGGTATGCGTTTGGAATGTCTGATTGACGTCATCTGAGGGCATCGTATGATCTCAAATTCATGGCAAACGAATAGGCGCATCATGGTAGCGCATTCCGCTGACACCTTTCCTCTGATCGACCTGGCGCCTCTGACCGAGGGCATATCTGGTGCGCGCGAAATCGCGCCGGCTCTGCGGGTGGCGCTGGAAGAGGTTGGGTTTCTCATCATTATCAACCACGGTGTGCCCCAAGATCTGATTGACGCTACATTTGATGAAGCGCGCCGTTTCCACGATCAGAACCTTGAAGACAAGCTGGCCGTGCGGATGAACGAACATAACAACGGCTACATGGCGATGGCGCGTTATAATGTGCGTACCTCGCGGGTCAGCGAGGATGCAGCGCTGCCAGATATGAACGAGGCGTTTTTCACCAGGCGGGAGCGCGCCGCGAACGATCCACTGGCTCGTGCGGGTCGACGCTTTGCTGGGCCGAATGAATGGCCCAATAATTTGCCCGGCTTTCGAGAAACGCTGCTTGCATATACGGATGCTGTTGACGCGCTTGGCCGGAGAATGTTGCCAGCGATCGCGCTGGCGCTCGATCTGCCAGCGGATACGTTCGCTGCAGCCTTTGAGGAAAGTCAGTTCTCCTTCCGTCTTTCGCACTACCCGCCGGTGGAGCGACAGGACGGCCAATACGGTATCGCACCGCACACCGATGCTAACTTCATGACATTTCTGGCACAATCTGATGTACCTGGTTTGCAGATACAGCTTGGCGCTGACGAATGGTGCGATGTGCCTTACGTGCCGGCTTCGTTTGTGGTGAATACTGGCGACATGCTGCATCGTTGGACCAACGGCCGATTTCGGTCGACCGCGCATCGGGCAATGCCACCTCGAGACGGCCACCGCTACGCCATTCCTTATTTTTTAGGACCACATCTCGACACTATGATCGAGTGCCTGCCGACCTGCTGCGACTCTAGTCAGCCTCCACAATACCCGCCGATTACTTATGCTGACTACGTCGCGTGGTGGTACGACTCAAACTACGCTGTGGCCGACCAGGAAGATATTCGGGTTGAAACGTGAAGCGGGTACAATAGTGCCGAGAGAGTGGAACGACGAACTAGCTTAACCTTCAAGTCCGTATCGATTGACGATTATGTCTAGACCTCTGTGATTGATATGCAGACCGAGATGGAAGTCTCGATCGTTGTTGGTCCGCGCAGGCGTGAAGTTGGCCTCCGCCTTGCAGCGGCGCCAAGCTAGAGCGGCTGCTATAGAAGGAGCGAGCGGTAGGCTGTTCTAGTCGGTCATCACCTGGAAGCGGTGATCCCCGTCCCTTGCCATCTGGTTGACCAGGTCGATTTCCCAGGCGAGATAGGCACGCATCGCCTTCTCTATATCGCCGTCGGGAGCTTCGCGCGCTTTCAATCTGATGTCGTCGGGTGCGCTCGCCAAGCGATTGGCGCCACTTTCCGTTGGCAGACCTGCAGCGATCCATGCTGCAGTGCCACCGGATAGAGCGCGAGCGTTGCCGCCCCAGTCGCGGGCGGTGAGGCCAGCAAGCGTTCCGTCGGGTGATGTAAAGATGACGGTTTCCGTGTCGGGCAGTTTGGTCATAGCCTTAGCCAGACGGGCGCGTATGGCGTACCAGGCGCCGGGAATATGGTTTTGCCGAAACTGCTTACTGTCCGCTAGATCGACGATTTGGGCCATGCCTGCCGCGAGGAGGTCTTTCGCTTCCGAAACATCGATCGTTGGAATTACCGCTTCGTCATAGCCAAGGGCGATGGGCACGAAGGTACCCTTATCTAAATCGCCGGCCGCTGGATCGAAGGTCAGGACAACTGTGTCCTTCCAGCCCATTTGCAGAAGCCATGATGCGGTAACGGTCGCCCGCACACCGTCATTATCGACCAAGACGACCCGACCGCCCCAGGCGGCGAGATACTTGTCGGTTTCCTGCACTAATTGCCCGCCCGGCGCTGACCGTGTGTCCGGCAAATGTCCTGCTTCGTACTCCTCTGGCGTGCGGACATCTAGCACGTAGAGGTTTCGCTCATCCGTTTCGTCCCGCCATGTGGCTAGCTCGGCCGCATCGATGGTTTGGATATCGAACCTGTCGGCGATTGCAGCCGCCGCGGTGCGGGCAAGTTTCAATCCGATGAGTGAATTTTCAGGATGTCGGCGCGTCGCTCCCTCAACCACTTCATAGCCAAATAGATGCCAGTCTTGGGTGCCATTTTTCAGGGAGACTACTTTGTTGGGTACGCCGGCATTGATAAGCGCTTGTGCGCCAATGATGCTGCGGGTCCGGCCGCCACAATTTACCACGACCATAGTGTCCGCCGATGGCATCAGGTCGGCGAAGCGGTAGACGAGCTCGACACCCGGTACGCTGATCGCGCCGGGAATGCTGTTATCGTTATATTCCTCGTAGGTCCTTGTGTCGTAGATTGCGATATCCGCATTCTCATCGATTAGCGCTTTCAACTCGTCCGCCGAGATATGCGGCGTTTTGGCTTCGTATTCGACGACTTCAGCGAACGCCTTGCTGGGGACATGGACACCGCTATAGACCGGATACCCCGCTTGCTCCCATGCTGTGACGCCGCCTTCTAGCAGATGTACGTTCGCGTAGCCGAAGGATATAGACAGTATTGCGGCCATTTCAGCTAACCCTTCGCCGTCATCGCACCAGACAATCCGCGTGCTGCGGCGCGGCACCAGCGCATCCAACAGAAACTCCAGCTGACTGAGTGGCACGCAGGAGGCGAAAAGTAGATGGCGAGCGTCGAAGGGTACTTCCTCTCGCGTGTCGAGAAGTGCGACCTCTTCGCCATCATGCAGCCAGGATTTCAGCGTTTGCGGGTTAATTTGGGTGATGGCTTCAGACACCGTGCGTTTCCTTTTCGCTTAATCAGAATACCTTCAAGATAACCGAATGCTGCCGTTTTGGGCATACTCGTTAGTTTTTTTTCGGTTAACATCGGGCATACGAGGGCGATGACGAAGGCGTTGCCGCAAGACTTTGGTTTCACGTTCGGTGGTGGTATATTCAGATTGATGGTCACGCTTTTGCGGTCTGCGTCAGACGACAGATTCTGCGGCAGAGGATAGGTCTCTGTAAGATGGTTGGCAGTGACATAGAGTTGTGTGCCCCACGAGAGGTCAACTGGCGAAAAAGGGTTGCGTAGTGAATATGTGGCGGTCGTTTCTAGGCGGTGAATCCGGGTAGGGAGTGGTTTGACTGTTCGAAACCTATAGGCGCCTGAAGCGTCTGTTTTGTTGTGGCCAAGGCCTTCAAAATTTGAGACCAGCTTCAGTCTGAAGTTTCTATCCTGTGGATGCTTTTAGTGGCCTTGGGCGTTGGTTTGCCATATCTCGACCCCCACGTTGCGGATGGCTTGGACGCCGCGACAGCGATAAATGCCGCGAGCGACCCACGCAGAAACCAGCGACAAACGCGCTGTTTATGGGCACCATGTTATGTAGCTCCATGTGTCAACGACCCCAGCCGGCATACGCAACGTCTAGCACGCGCAACTGTTGGTCGTAGTCTATTTAATGTGAAAGTTACTTATGGTATCGCGTTACTGGTCGTGCGTATTAAACGCTTATGATGATGCTTCGCTAGAACGGTCGCGTCCCAGGCCGATGCGCTTTGCGAAACTGGAACGTTGAGCGGAATAATTGGGAGCGACCATTGGGTAATCGGAGTTGAGTCCCCATTTTGCCCGGTATTCTTCCGGCGTCATGCTGTAATTGGTGCGGAGATGCCGTTTGAGCATCTTCAGTTTTTTGCCATCTTCAAGGCAGACGATGAAGTCTGGCGTCACCGATTTTCGGATTGGAACGGCGGGCTTCGGCCGATTATTTGACATGCGATCACCGTTGTCGAGTGTTTGTAGCGTGCCAAATACAGAGTTAATAACATCCGGGATCTTTGCCAGTGGCAGGCTGTTATTGCCAACATAGGCGGAGACAACTTCTGTCGTCATTCGCATCATATCAAATTTTGAAATAACATTATTTATTTTATCGTGTTCAGACTTGTCGACCATTGAAGCCACCCGTCAATCAATCGCACATTAGAACAAAAAATATACATGAGGCTCAAAAATTGTCAATCAAAGTCTAATATAGCAATAATATTCAATATTATTAGCAATATTTAAGTACAGTAACGAATAATAATATAAATTATTGCGTGCACCACATATGGCGTTTTACATATTTTATATATCAATATGCTGTAGAATATGGCTATAATTTCTCTTAAAAATTTCTGATTACATATACAGACTCGGGTTATAGAGCTGAATATTGCAGATTGAGTTTCCATTATGTGTCTGCGCAATGATCGGGGCATAGCTTGTGGGAAGGCTGGTATGCACAAGCGACATATGGTAACTCAAAGAAACGAGGAAGCGCGTATAGAGCGCCGAGCGACGGCGCAGGATTTTGCAACATGGCAGCCAGTAAAAGCGCAGCAGACGCTATAGGTATCGCGTCGGATCATGCGGGGTACGGGCTAAAGGCGTCCCTCATCGGGATGTTGCGAGAGAGAGGGCTAGAGGTTGTGGATCTCGGGACGGACAACTCCGACTCCGTTGACTACCCCGATTTCGCCAACGCCCTCGCCGATGCGATCGCCGAAGCGAAGGTGTCTTGCGGCATACTGGTCTGTGGTACCGGGATTGGGATCGCGATGGCGGCGAATCGGCATCGTCATGTGAGGGCTGCTGCCTGCCACGATACTACAGAAGCACGCCTCGCGAGGCAGCACAACGACGCCAATGTCCTGTCATTGGGTGCACGCACGATCGGTCCTGAAGTAGCGCAAGATTGCGTCCGTATTTTTCTCGATACCGAATTCGAAGGCGACACGAACCCGCGCCATGCGCGTCGCGTCGCGAAAATGTCTTAACGTTCGCGTGCCAGGACGTGTCGTAATCCGGGAATCGATTAGCTTGATGTTCCAAAAATGCGATGAACAACAGGAGAGGGATCCGGAAGACTTCTTTTCCGGCGACCTGTCAAAATCGGACCCGTCCGTTTTGGCCGTTCTAGCTGCCGAATGCAGGCGTCAGCAAGAACAGATTGAACTGATAGCATCCGAAAACATCGTCAGTCGTGCGGTATTGGAAGCGATGGGATCGGTTCTGACAAACAAATATGCTGAGGGTTATCCTGGGCGCCGCTATTACGGGGGCTGTGAGCATGTAGATTTAGCTGAGAAATTAGCGATCGATCGGGTCAAGGCACTGTTTGGCTGCCAGTTTGCCAATGTGCAGCCGCATGCCGGCGCACAGGCAAACGGGGCAGTTTTCCTCGCACTGGTAAAGCCTGGCGAGACTATCATGGGTATGTCGCTTTCGGCTGGTGGACATTTGACCCACGGTGCCCGTCCTAACTTGTCTGGAAAATGGTTCAATGCAGTGCAGTACGGCGTGCGCCGCGAAGATTCGCTGATCGATTTCGACGAGGTCGCTGAACTGGCGCGAAAACACAAGCCGCGCCTGATTATTGCTGGCGGATCCGCATATCCCAGGATAATCGATTTCGCCCGGTTCCGTGAGATAGCAGACACTGTAGGCGCCTATTTCATGGGGGACATGGCTCACTTTGCAGGCCTCGTGGCTGGTGGTGTGCATCCCACGCCGTTCGAGCAAGCCCATGTCGTGACGTCGACTACGCATAAGACGTTGCGCGGTCCGCGTGGTGGATTGATCATGACAAATGATGAAGCGATCGCGAAGAAGATCGATAGCGCGGTGTTTCCTGGCTTGCAGGGCGGGCCGTTGATGCATGCGATTGCGGCTAAGGCGGTGGCTTTCGGTGAAGCGTTACGGCCGTCATTTAAGGCCTATGCCCAGGCGGTTGCCGACAACGCGCGCGTTCTAGCGGAGACTCTTCTGGATGGTGGGCTTGATATCGTCTCCGGTGGTAC
>CAYYUG010000061.1:0-19539 GCA_964474755.1 uncultured Rhodospirillaceae bacterium
AGTAATCAATCGTATTCTGACCGATCTTCTCGTCAACGATCGCGTTCATGCGCTTAAGATTGCGGACCCGCGCGTCGTTATTGGCAAAGTCAGGGTCATCAAAGAGGTGTGTTAGGTTGAGAGTTTCGAAAAAACGGCGCAGAAAAACTTCGCCTGCCGGTGCTATGGCAACGTCACCATCCTTGGCATGGAATAGACCGTACGGGCAAAGAACCGGGTGGTCGTTGCCGGTGCGGCGTGGCTCGTTACCTGTAGCGAAATAGTCTGCGCTCATATAAGCCAACATGCTCACTAATCCGCCCATCAGGCTCGACTCGACATATTGTCCATCTCCGTCCGTCGTCTTCCGATTGACTAGCGCGCAGGCAACACCGAATGCGGTATAAAGGCCAGCAACCAGATCGGCGAGCGGTGGACCGACTCTCATCGGTGGCCCGTCAGCTGCACCGCTGACGCTCATATAGCCGCTCATCGCCTGGGCGATGAAATCAAAGGAGGGACGGTCCTTATAGGGACCAGTACTTCCATAGCCATTTATACTGCCGACAATCAACTTTGGGTTGAGCGATTTTAGCCGTATTTCGTCGAACCCCATATTGGCCAATACGCTGGGCCGAAAGTTCTCCAAAAGGACATCTGCGCCTCGGATAAGATCGCTTAGTATTTCTTTGCCCTGTTCGGTATAAAGGTCGACCGTGATCGATCGCTTGTTGCGGTTAAACTGCACAAAATAGGTGCTTATACCGTTCAGCATGATGCCCTGGCCGCGCACCTGATCGCCCTTAGCCGGATGCTCGACTTTTATAACATCAGCACCCATGTCAGCCAGCAAAGAAGCGCAGAACGGCCCTGCAACGACGCGGGTCAGGTCGATGACCTTTATGCCATCCAGTGTTGGCATCGTCGACTAAAGGTAAACGGTTCCGCCATCGACCATGATTGTTTGGCCGGTGACGAAATTGCTGGCATCGCTGGCGAGGTAGACGATCGTGCCCGCGAGATCGCCAACTTCCAAATTGCGCTGCAGGGTTTGACCGCTGGCGATAATTTCCTTGGCGCGATCGAGTTTGTCGCCGAAGAACTCTTCCGTACCTTCCGTCATTACCGCGGACGGTGCGACGGCGTTCACACGGACCCAGTCTCGGCCCAGCTCACGCGCCAGGCTGCGGGTCATCCCAATTACCGCTGCCTTTGACATCGCGTAATGCAACGAGAATGGCAGGCCGTATACTGCGGCGAGGGAGGCGATATTAATGATCGAGGCGCCGGCGCCCACTTTACGGATCGGGCCAATCACTGCCTTGCAGCAGTTCCACACTCCGGTGATATTGACGTCCAGCACCCGCTGCCATTCTGCTGGATCGAGGGTCTCAAATCGTCCGCCGGTTAAGCCGCCATAGAGAGCTGCGTTGTTGACTAAGACGTCAACTTTACCGTACTCGGAAATGGCGGTCTCTGCCATGGTAGTGCAGCTGTCCATATCAGTGACGTCGAGGGCAACGCTCGTAGCGCGGCCGCCAGCATTAACGATCGATTGGACTGTATCCGTGCAGTCACGCACATCGCCGACGACAATCTCTGCCCCTTCGCTTGCCATCCGTTCGGCATATTCTCGTCCGAGCCCACGGGCTGCCCCGGTGACGATCACGGTTTTACCCTCGAGTTGTCCTGCCATTTCGTTCTCCCGTAGCTCAACGCAGTCTTGTTCTGCAAAACGCGACCGCGACTTTGGCGAATTGCATGCATTGCGGCAAGGGCCAGCTATTCCTTTGCGTAACCTAGTATCGTAGTCTTTTTTTATAGAAGATTTTGAAAGGGGTAGCGATGCACGATCTAGTCATTAGGGGTGCCGTTCTGGTGGACGGGATGGGCAATCCGGCGACAGAAGGTGAAGTGGCCGTTTCTGGAGGTAAGATTGCCGCCTTAGGAGAGAATGTTGGCGAAGGGCTGGATACATTTGATGCAGAGGGCCTAACTTTGGCGCCGGGGATCATTGACCTGCACACCCATTTCGATGCGCAGCTCACCTGGGATCCATATGCGACCCCATCAAACCGGCTCGGTGTAACGACTGTTGTGATAGGCAATTGCGGTTTCACTATCGCCCCCTGCAAGCCGCGCGATCGTGATCGAATTTTAAAAAATCTGACCCATGTTGAAGGCATGTCGTTGGAAGCAATGGTCGAGGGGATTGACTGGGATTTTGAGACTTTTCCGGACTACATGAACTCGCTAGAGCGGCGCGGTATGGTGCCTAATGTTGCTGCTTTTTGTGGTCACTCTTCGGTACGGACATGGGTGCTCGGCGAAGAGGCTTCGGATCGTGCTGCGACCGATAAAGAGGTCGCCGAAATGAAGAAGATCGTGCTAGAGGCGCTTGACCACGGTGCTTGTGGTTTTGCTACCTCCACCCTCGAACAGCATAACGGTCATGCTGGTATCCCAATGCCGTCGCGGTTGGCCGATGAGCACGAGATGATGGAGCTGTCGGGTGCGCTAGGAGAGGCCGGGAAGGGTTCTTTTATGCTTACTAAGGGCATGAAAACGACGGTGCCGTGGCTTGAGAATATCTCTGCTAAGAATTCTCGCCCGGTGATGATTGCCGCTATGTTTGTTGATCCCGGTGACCCGGAGCGCGTCTTCCGCGAGATTGGTGAGATAGAAGGCGCGCGCGAACGTGGCCGAGAGCTGTGGTCGCAGGTGGGCTGCTTCCCTCTCGGTATGGAATTCACTCTGGCGCATCCCTATCCGCTGGAAGCGCTGATCAACTGGCGGCCCGCAATCGAAGCAGAGGGCAGCGAGGAATACCGCAAGGTGCTTGCTGACGTTTCGTTCCGGCAGGCCTTGAAGGATGAGATGCACACTAAGGGTGTACCTAACCGTTTTTCCTCAAATAATTGGGATCACATGAAGATTATGTCGGCCGGTAAACCCGAGCATCGGGACCTCGTTGGCAAGATTGTTGGACATCTGGCCCGCGACGCGGGTCAGGATCCGTGGGATTGGTTCCTTGATTTCGGTCTCGCCGATAATCTTGAGGCCGAATTTGAATGTGCGCTTTTCAACGTGGACGAAGATAGGGTCATCGATCTGCTGCGCCATCCAGCGGCGGCTGTGACTTTGTCGGATGCGGGTGCGCATCTCTCCTTCCTTTGCGATGCAGGCTTTGGGCTGCATCTGATGGGTCACTGGGCGCGCGACCGAGGCGATATGAGCTTGGAGGAGGCGGTCCAGAAGCTGACATCACACGCGGCAGATATTTATCGCATCAAGGATCGTGGTAGGTTGAAGGTCGGGGGTTGGGCAGATCTGATGCTATTCGATCCGAAGACTGTGGCGCGCGGCGAAAAACGTCGAGTACAGGATTTGCCCGCTGGAGCGATGCGGGTCGATACGCCGGCAGTAGGACTTCATGGCGTCTGGGTCAATGGTGTCCGTACGGTGGATGGGAACGGCGACAATCTGCCGGGTTGCGGCAAGCCGGGACAATTGCTCCGGGATTTCGCAGATCCGGTCTGATTAATCACTGGCGGGTAAAATTTGTTCGCATAGAATTTGGTATTCTAATTCCGCCAGGCTACGCCAAACTTGCTGGATGTTTTGATAACGCCATCATCGCATGAGCATCAGATCCGTGACGGGTAGGGGGTGCGGCGGAATGGATCATCACGCACGCAGTTTTTGATGCTGCATTGCAGGAAGTCATGTGTTGGGATGGATACGAAAGCATACAATTGTCTTGGCTGATGCATTGAGAGCCGTACTGGCTATAGTAATTTCAAGATGTTTGGCGATGCCTAAACAGAGTTGTGCGTGTTGCACCAAACGTCATGGCGTACGCTGATATATATTTTCCAAGTCAATTTGCGTGACTTGTACGGCTGCGATAGCTAATCGCGTGATTTCTTAATTGGCAACAATGACCTGATCGATCGGGCGTTTAATTACAAAGTGCTGTCGGCCTAAAACGGCTTCGTTCCGATGATTACAGTTCTCTGCAGCACTCGTGCCTCGTTCGCCATGTCATAGTTGGTGTTGCCCCGGTGCATCAGGCTGCGATTATCCCACATCACTAAATCGCCTTGCTTCCATGTGTGATCGTACCGGAATTGGGATTGGATAGAATGTTCCATCAACTCTTCGACCAGTGCATCGCTGTCTTCACGCGACATGTCGACGATCTTGTCGATATGAGTTCCAATGTAGAGCGCCTTGGTACCGGTATCTGGATGTGTGCGGATCAGCGGGTGAGTGACAGGTGGGCGTTCCCGTTTTTGTGCTTCGGTTGCAGGCGTTTCACCGACATTTTTGCGGTTTGCTTCCCAACTGTGCACGACTTTCAGTCCGTCGACCCTCGCCTTCATATCGGAAGATAGTGCCTCATACGCTAGCCGCATATTGGTGAATAGGGTCTCGCCACCCTTTGACGGCACTTGCTTGCCATGCAGCATGGTGATGGCCGAAGGGATCTCGTGATAGGACTTATCGGTGTGCCAATGGTTGGGCCCGCGATTTACCAGCTTAGGGATTTTCTTGCCGTCTGGTTGGATATTGGTGATGTCGTTGATAACTGAGTAGCGCTTTCCGTTACGCAAACGGCCCACATGGCTTTCCAACTCGCCGTAATTTTCCGCAAATTGACCTTGCTGTTCGCGCGTTAGCATCTGATTGCGAAAGACCAGCACATGATATTGAAGCAGTGCATTATATATTGCTTCCTTCATCTCAGCATCGATAGGCTTTGACAGATCGAGGCCGTATATTTCGCCACCAAGTGGGTCACTTAGCTGAGTTGTGGCGAAGGGCTGAGTGGCATTCCTGGAATTGTTATAAGCGATTTGCATTCGGATCTCTTCTAGAATGGTTTGGTGCCGATAATGACCGTACGGTGCAGCTGACGCTGCTCAGTGCCAACCTCATAGTTCGGCAGCGCGCGATGCAGCAGTAGACGGTTATCCCACATGACGTAGTCTCCTGCCCGCCATCGATGGGTATATACAAACCGGTCCTGAGTTGTGTGCTCCTCTAACTCTTTAATGAGTGCGGCCCCTTCGTCGTGAGGGATGTCGTGCAGATGCGAGACGTGGTGGCCCAAATAGATCGTCTTTTGCCCGGTATCCGGATGGGTGCGGACAACTGGATGGGTTACTGGCGGTCTCTCTCGTTTTTGCTCTTCACTTGCCGGTTCGGCGCCAACATTCAGGCGGCTTGCTTCCCAGCTATGCTCCGCCTTCAACCCGGAAATACGGTCTTTCATTTCATCTGAAAGTGTTTCGTAACCAAGTTGTGTGTTGGCAAACTGCGTGTCGCCGCCGTTTAAGGGTACTTTCTTGGCGTGTAACATGGTCATGAGTGAGGGGACTTCGTGATAAGATTTATCGGTATGCCAATGATAATTGCCGCGCGACACGGATTTCTCTGATGGCATTCCATCGGGGCCCAAATTGGTGACAGTGTGCACGATCGGAAATGGCTGTCCGTTGGCCAGACGTCCGACATGGTGCTCCAACGTGCCGAAATTCTTGCTAAATGCTGCCTGCTGGTCCTTGGTGAGATCTTGGTCGCGGAAAACCAGGATGTGAAACTCCAGAAAAGCGCGTTTAATTGCATCAAGCATGTTCGAACTTATCTGCTTCGACAAGTCCAAGCCCGTGATCTCACCCCCCCCGATATGGGTAATCGGTTTTATACTGAAAGGGTAGTCATAGGTGTTAGATAGGACCGCGGTTTGCATGACGTTCTCCTCGCCTAGTAGGGCACGGTGCCGACGATGACTGTTCGGTGAAGGACTCGTGCTTCGTTCGCCGTGTCAAAGTTTGGGCTTGCCCTGTGCAGCAGGCAACGGTTATCCCACATCACGTAGTCACCTTTGCGCCAACGATGGCTATACACAAATTTTGAATGTGTCGTGTGTTTCATAAGTTTGGCTAGCAAACTGTTGCTCTCCCTGCGGGGCATGTCGTGAATATGTGAGACGTGACAGCCGATATAAAGGAGCTTGTCCTTTGTATCGGGATGGGTGCGCACGACCGGATGGGTGACTGGCGGGCGCTCCTTTTTCTGAACTTCAGTCGCCGGCGGCGAATTAGTATTACGGCGGCTTGCTTCCCAACTGTGCTCAGCTTTCATCTCCGCGATGCGCTTCTTTGTCTCTTGCGGAAGCGCTGCGTAGCCCATTTGCGTATTGGCAAACTGTGTGTCACCACCTCCTAGGGGAACTTGGATGGCATGAAGCATCGTCATCAGAGACGGAACCTCGTGATAGGATTTGTCTGTGTGCCAGTGGAAATTGCCCTTGCCCATTTTTTCTCCGAGCGGTTTGCCGTCCGGTCCAAGATTGGTAACCGTGTGAACTATGGGAAAAGGTTCGCCATTGGGCAGGCGCCCGACATGATGTTCCAAGGTACCGAAGTGTTCGCTGAATGCTGCCTGCTGATCCTTACTTAAATACTGATTGCGGAAGACGAGCACGTGATGTTCTAGAAACGCCCGAATGATTGCATCCCGGGTTGCTGTGTCGATCGGTTCCGACAGGTCGAGGCCAATAATTTCTGCTCCGGCGACGTCGCCTATCCGGTTGATCTCAAAGGGATAGGCTTCTGTTGCGACGGAATGTGCGACCTGCATGCTGCGCTCCAGCTTGTTTGCTATTGCCGAAACTGTACAACATGCGTCGTCCTCCGCAAATTGGCTGGACATGACGAGTTTTGGCGCCTCGTGATAGGTTGAGCGCTGAATATTTTGCAAAGGGGCTCGTTCGCCTATGGAATTCGACTTTACCGATGAACAGCAAATGATTCAGGACTCTGCCAAACGAATGGTCGAGCGGGATATACAACCGGTTTTAGACGCTTATCCGGCGGAGAAGTCTCTACCGCGCGAGGCTATGGCGAAGATCTATCCCGTCCTGGCAACGCAGGGTATCACCGCGCCGCGCGTTCCAACGGATCAGGGTGGGAGCGGCATGAAGATGTTAGATTACGCCTTGATATACGAACAATTGCCGGCGTGGCTGTCGGTCTCGATCATGGGGCATGACGTAACCTTTGCACGTATCCACGCCGAGGCGACGCCGGAGCAGCGTGAGCGCTTCCTGCCAGGCATGCTTTCTGGCGAAAAGATCGGCGGTACCGCGACGTCCGAGCCAAACGCAGGCTCCGATCCACGCGGTCTATCGACCCGCATGACCGTCGAGGGCGATACAGCCGTCGTCAATGGCCGTAAGCTATGGATCACAAATGGGTCGGTGGCCGATATTCTGGCCGTGACCTGCATCGATGGTGTCGATGAAAAGGGACGGAACACGCTCAAGCGGATCATCGTTCAACCCTCTGAATGTAATGTTGAGATTCGCGAAATCGAAACCACAGGTCTGAAACAGGGTCATCTTGCCGAAGCGGTATTTGCGGATTGTGAAATTCCGGCGGCGAACATCCTGTCTTCGGGCGGCGACGCAGCGCGTATGTTAACAATCACATGGAACGGTAACCGGCCGCTAGTAGGATTGGTTGCGGCGCGGTTGGCGGAGCGGGCCTTTGAGGCAGCGGTCGAATATGCAGGGGTTCGCGAGCAGCATGGCAAACTAATCGCCGGGCACCAGCTTATCCAACAGAGCCTGGCAGATATGCAGACCGCCATTGTTGCTAGTCGATTGCTGTGCTACCGCGCGCTTAATCTCATGGACCGGGGCGCGCGGAATAATGCGGACGCCGCGATGGCAAAGCGCTTTGCGACCAATGCCTGTACTGATGCGATCTCGAAAGCTATGGCAATCCATGGCGGTATGGGGCTGACTGAAGAAGTCGGATTGGAGCAGCTGTGGCGTGATGCCCGCATGCTAACAGTTCCGGATGCGACCGATGAAATTCTGACGCTTATTCAAGGACGGGAAATTACCGGGATTGCCGCGTTCCGTTGACCTTGAAATCAGACCGGGAAGTTAAGTTGTGCTTGGTTATGTTTGCAGAGAGAGATGAATTGTCGCGGTGTGCGTTTGCCCCTTGGACGAAAAAGGTATAGCGATTTTTAGGTTCTATTGTTCCAAACACAGTCTGCATGGTCTGACAGACGGCCTTTTGCGATCTCTGAGTTTGTGGAAAATTTATCGCGACCTTAATTACTTCAGGCTGTCGATGGGTCTTAAGGTAATGGCGACTGGATTTATCCAAACAATGCGACCCTAGTCGATTTTGAAGACCCGGGATGGGTCGACGATATAATTTCAGGCAGTTGGAACGAAGGCGCAGGTTGGTTCTCGGCCCCAGTATTGCGATGCGGGGCATAGGATATACTATTCGTTTGTTGTTTTGCTTGCGGTTGTCATTGAATCGAGAGAGTGGCGCTATAGTTTTAATGGTGGCTGTGGTTTTCGGCCTGATGGCATATGAGCACGGCGCATGTTAGCGATAATCCAGTCTTGTATCTGGCCGATTAGCAAATTTCGTTGTTCGCCGTAATTCGGCTTCATCCACAGATTATTTATCTCGTCGGGATCGGCGTTGAGATCGTAAAGTTCACCGTCTGGTTCGCCTTGGTAATAGACGAGTTTCCAATCCCGGTCTCGCCGCATCACGATGTATTCGGCACCACTTTGAATATGGTCCCGGCCAAGTTCAGAGTATACGACCTCATCCGATGACGTTTCGCTGTCGCCGACGAGTTTTGGCAACAATGTGGTAGCCTCGAAATTGTCTGGTATCGGGATGCCGGCGAATTCCAGGATCGTCGGTGCGATGTCGGTCAGTTGAACCAGGCTGTCATCAATTTTTCCTGACGGGATGCGATTAGGCGACCAAAAGATCAAGGGCACTGTCGACACGGTGTCGTACATAGTCCATTTCTGAATATGGCCGTGATCGCCCAGCGCGTCCGCGTGGTCAGAGGTAAAAATGACAACTGTGTCCTCTAGATAGCCCTTCGCATTGAGCATCTGCATTATCTGGCCGACCTTCTCGTCGATCATGGTGACGTTAGCGGCGTAGTGCCGGCGGATGCTAAGGATTTCATCTGCCGTGACGTCGTTTCGCCAGGCGACTGAATCAAAATTGTTGTCGATTAGGTTCTGCCGAAAAATACGGTGTGCTCTGGGCTGTTGCGCTATTTCCTCGTCGGTGACCGTTGGTACGGGGATTGCGGCATTGGCGTATAGGTCGAGATAGCGGGGACACGGATCGTAGGGTGGATGGGGTCCTGGAAAGCCTATCTGCAGAAAGAGCGGACTGTCAGCCTTACGGTCTTCAAGCCACCATAAGGCAGTATTGCCAATAAACATATCGGAATGCATATCTTCGTCGAGTTCCCAGGGAAAACAGCCGACCGCTTCCCGGTATCCTTCAGGATCCTCGGCGATACGCTGATATCTGCTGGGTTTGGTCAGCTGGCGTGCTTTCAGCGCTTTGTCCCATTCGTCATAGAAAGCTCGGTCATGTTCATCCAGGAACAAGGGACGATCCTTATTCTCGACGGGAAAGCGTTGGTGGAAACCACCTAGTTGGTCGTAGGGATTGATGTGCATCTTGCCAATACTTGCGCAATGGTAGCCAACCTCTGCCAGGCTTGCGACCCATGTGGGCACCCAAGGCTGGAAGTTAGTGAATATTCCGGTGCCGTGCGGAAATTTACCCATGAACAGGCTCGACCGGGCCCCGACACAAACCGGTGAGTTGACGAAGCATTTGTTGAACGCTGTACCTTCCCGGACAAGCCGGTCCAGATGCGGTGTTTGCATCCACGTAGCGCCCATCGCGTTGATGGAATCGGCGCGTTGTTGATCCGTCATGATTAGAATGATATTCGGTCGATCAGTCATGGCGGTTCTCGCTGTTTCGTTGCGGTATCGCACGGTCACCGAACCGGCGAGGAATAAGTGTAATACAATCGGTTTACGGAGCGTGAAGATCTGTTCTGCTGAATGTAGCGAGGGCCTACTTGACCTTACTGATGTAGAGTGGATAATTCGCGACCGTCGCGGCGGGATGTAGTAAAGTATAGCATACGCTTAACCCACAGTATTATTGGCGAAAGTTAGGACACCCCGTGTCGAAGGTTGTTCGGATAATTTGGCGCGCGGCGTTTAAAACGAGGCGGTTGTGCATGCGATGATGTGGGTGTTGGAAAGTAGTATGTTTTGAACTACACCTCTTTACTGTAATAGGTAGGAAGCTGGGAAAACCTGAATGTCTAAAGATTCAGCAAACAATAACGGGTCTTCTGCAAGTGATCCAAAAACGGAAGCGGTTCTTGCCCGCTACCGTTCCTACCTTTTGGATGATGTAGATCCGCGCGAATGGCCATATGCCTGGCGCACGGAAATCAACCGCGGCGGCTTCCGCGCGGTGGACTTCCTCATGGATGAAATCGTGGATACGGGCAAGTGCATTGGTTGTGCTTCCTGCCTGACCATTTGTCCCGCCGACGTTTTCGATTATGCCGAGGAAAAACCTGTAAATGCTCGACCTGAGGCCTGTGTTTTTTGTGTATTATGTGTCGAAGTATGCCCCGTTTTACGCCCGGTCGATGACAATGAACGTACCAGGACCCGGTTTCGTGCGCCGGCTAAGGACGATGGTTATGGCTTTTATAGTTATGGCGTCTATGCGCGCGCTACCGATCCGGAATTGGTGGTACGCGGCCAAGATGGTGGCATGACATCTGCTCTTTTAATACATGGCCTTGAGACTGGACGCCTAGGCGGCGCTGTCTTGGGTGATGTTTTTCCTGAAGCAAAACAGATTGGCCGCCCTAGGTTGGCGACGAACCGGAATGATGTCCTTGAATGCGCGGCATCACGATACACTTACTCGCCTAACACGTTGGCGCTTCAGGAAGCGATGCGCCTTAATGTGAAGCCGCTTGCTGTGGTGGGCGTGCCTTGTCAAATCGATGGTGTTTGGCTTCAGCAGACTTCGAGCATCCAGCTTGAAATAAGCCAGTGGTATCGGGATAATATTGCGCTTACGATTGGTTTATTTTGCTCGGAAAGCTTCACTCACGAAAGTATTAAGAAGCTTGCGGAGATTATCGAGGTTGAACCTCATCGGATAGATAATATTAATATTAAAGGCAAGGTCGTAATCCGTTTAGATGATGGCGAAATTGTCAATACGTCGCTCAAAAAATATCGGGAGTGGGCGCGTCCCGCTTGTCTCTATTGCCTTGATTACGGTGCGGAGAATGCTGATATCGGAGCCGGTGGCATTGGCATGGACGACTGGACCATGACCGTAATTCGTACAGAAGCTGGTCATGAGGCGTTTCAGGAGGCAATCGACGACGGTAAGATTGAGACACGCCCACTTGAAGATGAACCAAAGGGTGAGTTCCTAGCCAAAAAACTATCGGCAGATAAGCGTAAGAACCGTCCCTTGCCAGCTCATATGCCCACCTACCAGGAACGGCTGGCGCTGGACTATCTTGATCCCAAGACCTTCTATACCAAGGGGCCTGGTGCACCGATTGTGGAAGTCGTGCCCGAAGGGGACAAATAATGAACGTAGCCATCAAGCCTAGTGCTAGCCGAGATGAAGCTGCCTCAACACCGCAGCGTTTGCTTTCCGATATTAGTGTTATGGTTGCGGGGCAGGGTGGAGACGGCTCTTTGACAATTGCCTCGCTCCTTTCGGCACAGTTCGCTTCTCGTGGTTTACATCTCTATTCCACAAGTAATATTGCGTCTCGTATAAAGGGGGGGCATGCGGCCGCTTTTCTGCGCGCTTCCGTCGTGCCTACAGGTTGTATGGGTGACCATATTGACTTGCTCGTTGCCTTTGATGACGAAGCTGTAGAAAAAGCCGCATCAGCAATGGCACCTGACGGTATCGTCGTTTTTGACGCTTCAAAAGGTGCACCGCCAGAGGGTGTTCTCGCAGATACAATTCAAGTCTTTGCCGTTCCATTTGGACGTCTCGCGGTTCGTGATCTCGGTCGTGATCTTCTGAAGAATTGCCTAGGTTTCGGTTTGGTTTCTCGCGTTTTGGGTATAGTCGATGACGAGGCGGAGGCTAGTTTGCGGCAACGCTTCAAGCGGTTGCCGGCAACTGTGGTGGAAAGTAATGTCGATGCCTTTCGGATCGGCCTTGCAAATGCTGACGAAATCGGCCTTTCCGAAGGGGTAAGCCCCTGGACGGTTGATAAAAGTGAGCGAGAAGAGCGCCTTATGATCGCCGGGAACGAAGCCCTCTCGTTTGGTTTTTTGGCGGCTGGCGGACGGTTCTATGCGGGATACCCGATTACGCCGGCAAGCGAAATCCTCGGGTGGTTGCAGCGACACTTGCCGAATTATGGTGGGATGGCTATTCAGGCGGAAGACGAGTTATCGGCCATCAATATGGCGACGGGGGCCGCACTGACGGGGACCCGCTCGATGGCAGCCTCGTCCGGACCGGGCTTTGTTTTAATGCAGGAAGGCGTCAGTCAATTGGGGTCAGCGGAAATTCCCCTGGTTGTCGTTGATTGTCAGCGCGCCGGTCCATCCACGGGCATGCCGACCAAGGTCGAGCAGAGCGATATCGGTACCATGATCAATGGTGGCCATGGCGATTATCCAAAGGTCGTGCTATCGCCAGCGAACCAAGGCGACAGTTTTGATATTGGCGTATTCGCAACTAACCTCGCGCAAAGGATTCAGACACCGGTGATCATCGCTATGGATAGAGCGATGTCTCAAGACTCGACTACGGTTAAACCTTTTAATTTGGAAGGTATCTTTGTCGATAACGCAAAACGCCTGACACGGGATCAAGTCCTCAAGCTTGAGGAATACCGGCGTTATAAAGTCACCGATGATGGCGTTTCTCCTTGGGCTGTGCCTGGCACTCCAGGTGGACAGAACCTCGTAACGGGCAATGAGCGCAATGAATGGGGCCTCGTGTCAGCAGAACCGGTGAACCGCAAAAAGATGATCGAAAAGCGGGCGCGTAAAATCGACACTGTGCGTGACGACTTGCCGAAAGGGTGGCGTTGGGGCAATGCCAAAGCAACAATAGGCTTGCTTGGTTTTGGGTCCGCGGGACCAATCCTTGAACGGGCAGCGTTACGGCTGGCAGAAGCTGAGACAGATGTCCAGGTGCTCCGCCCGCGCACGATTTGGCCGGTTTTAGATGAAACGATAGATTTCATTCGCCAGTGCGAACGTGTTTACGTCATCGAATACAACGAAGCCGGACAACTCGCGCACACCATTAGTGGCGCCGGTGCACCGAAAGAAAAAATGATAAGTGTGCTCAAATATGATGGGACACCCTTCCGCGCCGTTGATATTGCGAATACCGTCCTCAAAAGGGAGGCCTCCGAATGACCAAGACCTATAAACCCGCTGAACCAATATGGTGTGCCGGTTGTGGCGATTTTGGGGTGCAAGGTGCGCTGGAGCGCTCGCTCATAGATCTAAATATTGCAAAGCATGATGTAATGATCCTAGCCGGCATCGGCTGTTCGGGAACATTGCAGAATAATGTCGGGACTTACGGCTATCATGCGCTGCATGGCCGTGTGCTGCCGGCAGCTACAGGCGTTGCCTTTGCCAATCCTGATTTAACGGTAATAGCAGTTGGCGGTGACGGTGATGGTTTCGCAATCGGTGCTGGGCATTTCGTTCACACGGTGAAGCGTAATCCCAATCTCGTTTATATCGTGATGAATAATAGTGTCTACGGCCTCACTAAGGGGCAAGATTCCCCGACAATGGATTCTAGTGCGGCCGAAGGTCTGGACTCGACACGCTTAGCTATGTCTATCCCGGGTGCCAGCTTCATTGCTCGTGGGTTTTCGCGATGGTCGGCGCAGTTACATGAACTGACTTTGGCTGCGTTGGAACATACCAGAGCGGGCAAAGGTTTTGCTTTCTTGGAAGTGTTGTCACCATGTGTCACCTACAACGACACCTATGCCAGCTGGGAATCTATGCTCGACAACCTTGATGACGATCCGAATTACGATCCGACAGATTTGTCGATGGCATTTTCTCGAGGTGTTGCCCTGGATGTGGAAGGCCGTATGCCTGCGGGGATCATTTATCGCGCCGAAAGTGCGGTTGGCAAAGAAGCACCGCCATCGATGGCGGATCAGGATTTGAACCCGGCGCAACATCTTGATGCATATCGCGGCATCATGGCGTCTTACGCCGTCTAACGCGTCTTTTTAAGTTATACGCCCGTGAGCGCACGGCGACTGACCCTCAGCACAATCGACGGCATACCCTTGGTAATGCCAGGCGATGACGTGACATCGTTGCTTCTTGATGGGTTAAATTCTTCAGACGATAGATTAGAAAATGGTGATATCTTAGTTATTGCGCAAAAGATATTCTCCAAAGCTCAGGATCGTTATGTGTCGATTGACGATGTTTCGCCGTCGCCCGACGCAGTACGGCTCGCCGAAGCAGTCGACAAGGATCCTCGTATCGTTGAACTTATCCTTTCAGAGTCGAGCGAGATTGTGCGTCACCGACCAGGTGTCCTAATCGTAGCTCACAGGTTGGGTTTCGTGATGGCAAATGCGGGTATCGACGCGTCTAATGTTGCGGCGGGAAGTGAAGGTGATGAACGCGTACTATTGCTGCCAGTCGACCCGGACAGTGATTGTGCCCGTGTTAGAGACGAGATAAAGGCGCGGGTCGGCATCGAAGTAGCGGTGATAATGAACGATAGCGTAGGTCGTGCCTGGCGTAGCGGAACGGCGGGCATCGCCATCGGCGTTGCTGGTTTGCCGGCGATCCTAGATTTACGCGGGGACAACGACCTGTTTGGTCGACCGCTGAAGGTTTCGATTGTTGGTATAGCAGACGAATTGGCCGCAGCCGCATCTATCCTGCAAGGACAGGCTGCAGAAGGAGCGCCAGCAGTTTTGATCCGGGGTTATTCAGTTGAAGGTGAACATACTACTGGACAGGAGTTGATCCGGGATAAGAGCGAGGACCTATTCCGGTGACTAATGTGAGTTGCGTTGCGTTGTCTGGCGGTGTGGGTGGCGCGAAACTGGCGCTTGGCCTTTACAAAGCGATAGCAGACCCGACGGAACTTTTAGTGGTTGCCAATACGGGAGATGATTTTGAACATCTCGGGCTGCGAATTTGTCCGGATATAGACACAGTGACCTACACACTGGGTGGGATATCTAATCTGGAATTGGGCTGGGGCCGGCAGGATGAAAGCTGGGCTTTCATGGAAACGTTAAGTCTTCTTGGCGGTGAGACCTGGTTTAACCTTGGCGACCGCGACCTGGCATTGCACGTGGAACGCACCCGGCGCCTGCAGACTGGCGAGACGTTGAGCGATGTAACTGCGGATATGGCAAACCGGTTAGGGATCAAGGCTGCAATCGCACCCATGGCTGACCGTGATGTCCGTACAATTGTTGAAACGCCAGAAGGGCCTTTGGCCTTTCAGCATTATTTTGTGCGCGATCGTTGCAAACCAACTGTGACTGGTTTTCGCTTTAACGGGGCTGCGGAGGCGACACCGAGTTCGGCGCTCGATCTTGCACTCTCAGGCGTGGGCCCAGATTTGGTGGTGATATGCCCATCCAACCCTTTTATTAGTGTCGACCCGATCTTAGCTGTGCCGGGTATCCGCGATAGGCTCTTAAGACTCGGTGCGCCTGTTATTGCTGTATCACCGATTGTGGGCGGCAAGGCGATCAAGGGGCCGACGGCGAAAATGATGGACGAGTTGGGAATGGACGTAACGGCAGCTGGCGTCGCTCGGCACTATGCTGGTCTAATTGACGGTTTTGTGCTCGATACAGTGGATAAGGATGCAGCCGCAGAGGTCGAGGACCTTGGTATGAATGTACTTGTAACGAATACTTTGATGAAATCCCTAGATGATCGTGTAATGTTGGCGCGTGAAATTATCGCCTTCTCTGAACAGTTGAAATAACATTGGCCAGAACCATGTGGGCCGTATTGCCAGCAAAAAATTTCAATGACGCCAAGCAGCGGCTCGCGAGCGTGCTAGATGCCCAGGCACGGCGCGAATTGTTTCAGGCGATGTTTGAGGATGTCCTCTCTACTCTCTGTGGGGTTGATGAACTGGAAGGTGTTCTCGTCGTAACCCGTGACGATACAGCGTCCGCGATGGCGGCGAAATATGGCGCTCATGTCCTTCGCGAAGATGAAAATCGAGGTCAAACCGCAGCGGTGGAGGCTGCGGCGACTTGGCTCGCGAGGCAGAGGGTTGAGGGCATGATAGCGCTGCCAGGTGACATACCTTTGGTCCCATTATCGGAGGTTGAGCAAGTTTTGGCAGTGCACGAGACAAGTCGCGGCCTTACCATTGTGCCTGCGCAGGATGAACTTGGGTCGAACTGCATCGCAGTCTCTCCACCGGATCTAATTTCCTTCCATTTTGGGAATAATAGTTTCAAACCACATCTACGTGCGGCTGAAGAAGCCGGCGTGACACCGAAGATCGTTCGGTTGCCAGGTATAGGACTTGACATCGACCGGCCAGACGATTTGGCCTCTCTGATAGAGGCAGAAGGTAATACCTGCGCTCAGAAATGGTTACGCGAAACGGGAATAGCACAACGCTTGGCGGTGGCATGAGCAATTATCTCAATCGTGCGGCAGCGCTAGCGCTTGCCAAGGAGAAAAATACACGTGGCTTAATGCTGCGTGCTGCAGTACTACGCGACGAAGGCCACGGCAGTCTCTTCACCTATTCTCGAAAAGTGTTCATTCCTCTTACGCAACTGTGCCGCGACGTTTGTCACTACTGCACATTTGCCCATCCACCGCGCAAGGGGCAACGGGCCTTCATGACAAGAGACGAAGTCTTGGATGTGGCAAGGGCGGGCGCTGCGACTGGCTGTAAGGAGGCGCTATTCACGTTGGGTGACAAGCCGGAACTACGCTATCGCGTCGCCCGGGAGGAATTAGCTGAATTGGGCCATGAGTCAACCCTGTCCTATCTCACGGAGATGTCTGGTGTCGTTTTGCGGGAAACTGGGCTGCTGCCGCATATCAATGCAGGTGTTATGTCTGATAGGGAAATTGCCGCGTTACGAGAGGTATCGGTCAGCCAGGGCTTGATGCTCGAGTCCGCCTCCACCCGTTTGTTGGAAAAAGGCGGCCCGCATTACGGCTCACCCGACAAGCAACCTGAAGTGCGGCTTGAGACCATGCGGGCAGCGGGCCGTCAGGCGGTGCCATATACGACAGGCATTCTGATTGGCATCGGTGAGACACGGCGCGAGCGTATCGAATCGCTTCTGGCGATCCGCGACGTGCACGAAGAGTTTGGGCATATTCAGGAGATAATTGTCCAAAATTTTCGCGCAAAACCAGACACCAAAATGGCTGAAGCGCCGGAGCCGTCGATTGAGGAACTGCTTTGGACCATCGCTGTCGCTAGGCTGATCTTTGGACCGTTGATGACTATCCAGGCGCCGCCTAACCTCAGTCCAGGCAAGCTCTCTGAACTTGTCGCAGCCGGGTTAGATGATTGGGGCGGCGTGTCGCCAGTGACACCCGACCATGTTAATCCGGAGGCACCGTGGCCGCATCTCGATGCATTGGGGAAAGCGACTGCGGCGTGCGGCAAGACACTAATCGAACGTATGGCTATCTATCCTGCTTATGCGTTAGATGGCGATCGCTGGCTTTATAAGAGTTTGCGGACACCTGTTCTCCGCATGATTGACGCGAACGGTTTGCCCCGCACTGATAGCTGGAAGACTGGCACACCGATGGCGCCGCCCGCGCTCAGCAATGGACCGTCAGCACCAGTCGACGACGCTTTAACGGCAATTCTTGACAAGGCTCAGGATGGCGATGATCTCTCTGAAGAGGAGGTCACTCGTTTATTCCAGGCGCGCGGCACAGAAGTTGCGGCGATTTGTAACGCTGCCGATGCGCTGCGGTGCGCGGTGAATGGCGATACAGTTAGCTATGTTGTCACCCGCAACATCAACTACACCAATGTTTGCTACTTTAAATGTCAGTTCTGCGCTTTCTCTAAGGGCAAGCTAAGCGAAAATTTGCGAGGTCGTCCCTACGATCTTGATATCGCCGAAATTTCGCGGCGCGCCGCAGAGGCATGGGATCGCGGTGCGGTCGAAGTTTGTATGCAAGGGGGTATCCACCCCGAATATACCGGCGAAACCTATTTAGAGATTTGCCGCACAGTAAAGGCAGTTACCCCAGACATGCATGTGCATGCCTTTTCACCACTAGAAGTTTGGCAAGGTGCAAAGACCATCGGAATAGATCTCTCTAGATACCTCAAAATTCTGCGCGAAGCGGGACTTGGATCCTTGCCTGGAACGGCAGCGGAGGTGCTCGATGATGAGGTAAGGGCTATCCTTTGTCCCGATAAGGTCAACACGGCGCAATGGTTCGAGGTAATGGAGGCTGCGCATAGGGCCGGCATCAAGACCACATCGACCATTATGTACGGGCACATTGAGCGGCCTGTGCACTGGGCGCGCCACTTGCTGCGGCTGCGCGATCTGCAGAAACGCACCGGCGGATTCACTGAATTCGTTCCGTTACCCTTCGTTGCCGAGGAAGCGCCGATATACCTGAAGGGGCAAGCCCGCTGCGGGCCAACATTCCGCGAAGCGGTGCTGATGCACGCTGTAGCGCGTCTCGCACTGCATCCGCATATCACCAATATACAGGCCAGTTGGGTTAAGATGGGACCGGAGGGTGTTCAAGCTTGTCTCAATGCTGGAGCGAACGACCTCGGCGGCACTCTTATGAATGAAACCATCACCCGGGCCGCTGGTGCCGCACATGGCCAAGAGATGCCTCCGGATGCCATGGAACGCCTAATTCGCGAGATTGGTCGCACACCCCGGCAACGCACGACGCTTTACGATGACGCTTCAAAAGAGAGATATGCGACGTCCTTTGAAGCCGATGTATTGGGTGACGTTATAAACACACCCGCCCGAAAATATGAGCGCAGAGGAGGCCGCCGCGAATTACATCGTCCTGGCCTTGACGCCGCAGACTGACCCCCCGGTATGGACGATCATCGATTACAGTGCTGAGCTGTCCCGGAGCAGGCTAACCTTGTATCAGGGTATCAAGACGCCAGGAACTGTTTAGCAAGGCCGGGTATCTGTGTGGGATGCTGCGACGCGAGAGACGATCACTACTGAAATACAAGTCAGTGCGGTTTGAGTAAGTTACCGCAGGGCTCGATAGACTGCGTCTGTTGCATCCAAAAAGCGGTCATCCTGTCCTGCATGCCCGATAACCTGCAAACCAATCGGCAGATTATGTGGACCGATGTATAGCGGTAAATTGATTGCCGGGCCATATAAGCCGGTCCATATACGGTTAAATGGCGGCTCGCCGATCGTCGTTACGTCTGCTGGGGCCTCCCCAGGTGCGCTAGGGGTAATTAGCACGTCCCAGTCCTCTAGCGCCGCGGCATAACGCCGTCGATAGTCATTGAGCGCAAACAATCCCGCCTGGTATTCTGACGGTGTGACCTTCAATCCATTGGGCACGCGATTAAGCCGCATATTGTCGCTCAAATCGTCAGGATAATTGAACCATTCATAGGCGAGTGTGCGGGAAATTTCGTAAGC
>CAYYUG010000061.1:19639-26543 GCA_964474755.1 uncultured Rhodospirillaceae bacterium
GGCCGCACGATCGAGCCGCCAGTCTGTGTGCCGAAAGCGACGGGTACCATATAGTCAGCTACTGCAGCTGCCGATCCGCTCGAGGATCCAGCTGGCGAATGGTTAGGGTTGTGGGGGTTTTTAGTTTTTCCCGCCTTTTGCGCTGCGAATTCTGATGATACCGTTTTGCCCAATGCCAGCGCACCGGCGCCTCTTACTAGGGCAACGCAGGGTGCGTCGATACAGGTCTGATTGTCCTTATGGATTGGTGAACCGTGTGTTGTCGGCATGTCATGCGTGTCGATAATGTCCTTCACACCGATTGGAACGCCATGGATCAGGCCTTTAGACGGGAGGCCATCGAGTTTCCGGGCGGCGGCCAGCACAGCGTCCGGGTCGAGATATTCCCAGGCCTCAACCATTGGCTCGCGTTCCTCGATGCGATCTAGCAGAGCGGAGGTTACCGCTTCACAATTCGTGTCGCCTGCTTCAATGGCAGTCGCAATCTCGGTCGCTGAAAGTTTCGTCAGATCCATTTGGTTACCCAGCCTCAATTTCCAAAATACACACCGTTCTTAAACACTACTGGGACGGTCCGGTTCGCTTTTGAATCGCCGATCAGCGGTTTACCGTCGGTTCCGATCCGGTCGTCTCTCGCTTGGCCCTGGAAGTTCGGTGTGCCAACTCTCAGCATAACAAGGCACTCATCAGTGCTGGTCGCGTGAAACCGATAGAGCATGCCCTTCGGCATCATAAAACCCTGGTTAGCTAAAACGTCCTGCGTTTCTCCTTCGGGACCGTAGAAACGTGCACTGCCTTGCAACAACACGAATACGTGATCTTCGTCAGGATGGGCGTGTAACTCGTTTTCGCCGCCCGACGCGTAGACCTTGAGCCTAACAGATAGGTCCTCCGTCGCCGCCAGTACCGTATCGGTACGACCTTGCTCTAGCATCTGCGCCTGCATGCTGAAGAGGGTTGGCTTCGAGGTCTCTGTTGCCGCAATCTGGTCTTTGATAATCGAATTTGATGACAGTGAGGGTTTTGGCGCGAGGGCGGTAGCGTCCATCAAACGTCTCCTATGAAGCTAGTCCAGTTTCCTTTAGTCTAAACGATTGGTCACTTTTGCTCTAAATTCGTTTGAAAGATGATAAAATATCAGTAACCAAAATATTTTATCCGTACGATATCTGGCACTGATTACCAAACGGAGAGGACATCATCTATCCAGTCGATTTTATGCTCTCGCCAAAGCCTGATCCAGGTCCGCAATGATGTCTGCGGGACTTTCGATGCCGATCGACAGGCGAACGACCTCTGCGCCGGCACCAGCAGCCGACAGTTGCTCTTCGGTTAACTGGCGATGCGTCGTCGAGGCAGGGTGAATGACCAGCGACCGACTGTCTCCGATGTTGGCCAGATGGCTAAACAATTCAACAGCCTCAACTAGCTTCACGCCGGCATCATAGCCGCCTTTCAGTCCCACGGTCATCACTGCCCCAGCACCCTTTGGCAAATAGCGCTGGCCGAGGGCGTAATATTTGTCGCTTTCCAGTCCTGCATAACTGACCCAGTTGACCGCGTGGTGGTTGGACAGGTGCTGTGCGACAGCCAGTGCGTTGGCGCAGTGCTTATCCATACGCAACGGCAAGGTCTCAATACCGAGTAATGTGAGGAAGGCATTCATCGGCGACTGAGCCGCCCCTAAATCGCGCAATCCGATAGCATGGCCATAGATCGTGTAGCTTAACTCACCGAATGTCTCCGCGAATGTTAGGTTGTGATATTCTGGCGCCGGCTGCGACATACTGGGAAACTTGTCGTTCTGCATCCAATTGAAATTCCCGGAGTCAACGACCATGCCGCCGATCGCCGTGCCGTTTCCGCTCAGGAATTTGGTCGTCGAATGGACGATGATATCAGCGCCGTGTTCAAATGGACGGCACAAATAAGGGGTCGCCATAGTATTGTCGACAATCAGCGGTACACCTGTGTCATGGGCAATTTTAGCGATAGCCTCCATATCCGTGACTACGCCACCTGGATTAGCCAGGCTTTCGATGAAGAAGGCTCGGGTCTTGTTGGTGCTGGCGCGCCGAAAGTTTTCCGGATCATCGGGGTCGACGAATTTCGCGCTCCAACCGAACTTGCGATAGCTGTGGCCCATCTGGTTGATCGATCCGCCGTAGAGCTTGTTAGCGGCAACAATCTCATCGCCAGGCTGCATCAATGGGAACAAGGCGAGGATCTGTGCCGCGTGGCCAGACGCAGTCGCGGTGCTACCTACACCATTTTCCAGCGCCGCGCAGCGTTCCTCTAGTACAGAAACGGTTGGGTTAGTTAAGCGTGAATAAATAAATCCGGGAACCTGCAGGTTAAACAGCGAGGCAGCGTGGTCTGCATCGTCAAACACAAAGGACGTCGTCTGATAAATAGGCGTTTGTCTCGCACCGGTAGTTGGGTCGGGTGTGCCACCGGCATGTACCGCCAGAGTTTCGAAGCCGGGTTCTTTATCGGACATTTTGTGCCTCCCTTGGAGTAACTTAATGCGGCGACTATTCAATCTTTCGGCTGGACCAAATTTTTCCAACCTTGTCGCCTTAACTAGAAACCTATTCCCTTACTTCAACCTTTTCTAAATGAGGGAATTAATATCTATGCTCTAATGATAACTCTCTCCTTCGAAATGAATGCCTTTTATGATCATTCAAGGTGGGATGAAAGGGGAGTTGTTTGCTTAGAGGTTTGCCTTCGAAAATTGCTGGACCCTACTTATAACTTTCGTCTTTTGCTTGAAATAACCTTGGAATTAAATCCGTTCCAGGACAACTCGCCGTTGAGGCGAGCATATTCGACCTTGGGGCAACGATCCATCACGACGCGCAAACCCGCCGCCTCTGCACGCTCGGCCGCTTTAGGATTGATGACGCCGAACTGCATCCATACCACCTTGGCGCCGATCTCAATCGCTTCATCGGTAATCGGCCCGGCCGCTTTGGCATTGCGGAAGATATCAACCATATCGATTGTTTCTTCTATTTCGTCTAAACTAGCTCGAACGGTTTCGCCAAGGAGTTCTTGTCCGGCAGAGACAGGATTGACCGGGATAACCCGATAACCCTTCATTTGTAGATACTTCATGGCGAAGTAGCTGGGCCGGTTCCAGTTAGTCGAAGCGCCAACCATGGCGATTGTCTTGACGTCGGCAAGTATGCCCTTGACGTAAGAATCTGTGTATTTAGGTGCTTCCATCAATTACCTTCCGCGCCAGACTGGCTGGCGTTTATCGATAAAGGCGCTCATGCCTTCCTCGGCATCCTCTGCCATCATGTTTTGCACCATCACCTCGCTCGCATAAACATAGGCGTCCTCTACACCGTTTTCGAGTTGGCGATAAAATGCTTCTTTGCCGATGGCGATAGTGAGTGAAGATTTGGATGTGATTTTGTCGGTCATTTCCAAAATTTTTTCATCTAGCTTAGTTTCATGAACGACAGCGTTGACCAGCCCAATTTCCTTGGCCCGCGCGGCGTTTACTGGTTCGCCGAGGACCAGCATTTCCATCGCTTCCTTGCGGCCGACATTGCGGCTGAGTGCCACCATGGGGGTGGAGCAAAATAAGCCGATATGAACGCCTGGTGTCGCGAAAGTCGCGTCTTCTGTGGCGACGGCAAGGTCACAAGTGGCGACAAGCTGACAGCCGGCAGCCGTTGCGATGCCCTGCACACGGGCGATCACCGGTTGCGGTAGCCGCATCACGCCCAACATCATTCGGGCGCAGGCGGCAAAGGTTTCCTTATAATAGGTCCGTTTTGGATTAGACCGAAGCTGGCGTATATCGTGTCCAGCACAGAAGGCAGGACCGTTGCCGGCGATGACTACGGCACGTACCGATTGATCCTCCTTAATTGCGTCCAATGTCTGGTTCACTTCACCCAACATCTCCAGAGACAGTGCGTTGCGTGCCCGAGGTCGGTTTAAGGTGAGATAAGCGACACCTCCAGTGTCTTCGCGCAGCAGCATCGGGCCATCATTCTCAGCGGTGGTAGCGGTTTGAGCCATTATCCCTCCGGTTTCACTTTGTCTTCCGGTATCCAGGCTGTAGTTGTATCAGCGCTTTAATCACTTGCGAAGTGTTTCAAATGGCTGAACAGCCCTCGAAAGCGACCATCGCTGAATTTAATGAAATTTGTGCGGCCGATGCTAATTTCCTTGAGATCTTCGATTTCAGAGTGGAGGAGATCGCCTATGGAATCGCTACGGTACGGCTGCCCTTTGATGCGAAGCATGTACGTCCTGGGCCGACGGTTAGTGGTCCATCAATGATGGCGATTGGCGATTACGCAATTTGGGTTGCGGTTATTGGGGCATATGGAGTGATGGCAAAGATGGCTGTTACGACCAGTCTCAACATCAATTTATTGCGTGCGGCTGGGCTTAATGACCTTGTCTGCGAAGCTAAGGTCCTTAAGGTCGGAAAGCGGCTGGCTGTAGGTGAAGGGGCGGTGTTTGCTGGGAACGTTATGGGGCCGGTCGCACATGTTACAGCGACGTACTCAATACCACCCATATAATCATATAGTTGTATAACGGTATTATAATACCATAGATACAACATATTGATTTTAAATTATAAACTGGTTGTTAAAGTTATTGACTGGCCTGGCGAAAAGGGCATACTGCGCCACCGTTTGTGCGTACCTGCTTTCAGGGAATGCAACACAACAGGTGTACTGAGATGAATACATTTTCCATGAAACCGGCGGATGTCCAAAAAAAATGGCTTGTCGTTGATGCTGAGGGTTTGGTGTTGGGGCGCATGGCGGCCGTGATTGCCAAGATCCTGCGCGGTAAACATCGTCCAGAATTTACGCCCCATGTCGATTGCGGTGATAACGTAATCGTGGTTAATGCCGAGAAGGTGCAACTGACCGGCAACAAGCGTGAAGATAAGACGTACTATCGGCACACTGGCTATCCCGGTGGCATCAAGTCGCGCACTGCTGGCGAAATTTTGGAAGGCAAAAAGCCGGAGGATGTTGTTATCAAGGCGGTGTTGCGCATGCTGCCAAAGAATCGCCTTGCGCGGAATCAGCTCAGTAATTTGCGTGTTTACGCCGGTGCCGAACATCCCCACGAGGCGCAGAATCCAGAAGCTCTGGATATCGCCTCGATGAATCCGAAGAACAAGCGGAGAGCCTAACAATGGCCGACGAGAAGGACCAAGAGAAGGTATCACCAGAGGTCAGTGAGGCCCCTGCCGAGCAGCTAAAAACCGCCGCTGAGGTGGAAGAAGTAGGGCTGTCCGAAGCCGGTCCGTCCATCTCGGTCGAGCAGTCAAAACCCGCTGCCGGGATGGAAGAAGAAGTGCTGTCCGACACTGTTCCGTCGGCCCCGGCGGAGCCTATCCGCGATCTTGCCGACCTTGGTGTAGCGACTGGTTTGACGCCAGCGGCTTCAGAGGCTGATACGGCACCGTCGAATGAGCCTGCAGTGGCCAAAATCGATGACCAGGGGCGTGCTTATGCGACTGGCAAGCGGAAGAATGCGGTGGCTCGTGTATGGATTAAGCCTGGTGCTGGTCGTATCACCGTTAACGGCCGTGAATTCGAGACCTATTTTGCCCGTCCAGTATTACGCATGGTGATTAATCAGCCCTTCTCGGCGGTCAATCGTGAGAACCAGTATGACGTTATGTGCACGGTCAAAGGAGGCGGCCTGTCAGGGCAGGCCGGTGCGGTGCGGCATGGCATTAGCAAGGCGCTGACCGGCTTCGAGCCGACGTTGCGGCCGACGTTGAAGTCTGGTGGCTTCCTTACTCGCGATTCTCGGGTTGTGGAGCGAAAAAAATATGGCAAAGCGAAGGCTCGTCGCAGCTTCCAGTTCTCGAAACGTTAATACGCTTATAGCCGATTATTTTGAAAAGGGGTTTTGTCTCCTTTTTAAATTGCTGCGGCGCGTTCTCTTCCTTAGCTTGATAAAGCCGGTGTCTTTAAAGGTTAGAAACCGGTGGGATTTTTGCTTCCCCGTTGCCCGTATGACTTACATTACAGGGTCTGTGTGCGTTGGCGATTAGTTGGGAAGGTTGCAGCAAAAATGTTTGAAGCCAAGATACTGGTAAACGATCCCTTGCTCTGACCTGGAGGGCATTGTGTTTGAAGGAGAAAACATGAAAGCACTACTTGTATTCCTATCGACTGCTCTGTTGGCGGCGCCGGCGTTCTCCCATCCTGGTATGGCGGAGAGCGCTGTGCATTTTACGATGCACTCGATGATGGGGCTTGAGATCTTTATGGCAGTTCTCATGGTGTGGCTCGTAGCTTGGGGATTACGCGGATATTTGCGTTCTATATCTAAATAGCGCTGTATAATCGTCGGAAAATGGAGAATATCTATGTTTCAAATATGTCGACGTATGCGAGGTGACAAGTAAAGTTACGAATGTGTCTACAAAACGGATAGTTCGACGAATAGGGCGCACCTTTCCGGGGGAAGCGCCCTATTCGTTTTTAAAATAGGAATAAGAAGATGACGGCCACGGTATTCATCGACGGCGAAGCCGGCACAACAGGTTTACAAATTCACACGCGGCTTGCGAACCGCAAGGATGTGAAGCTTTTGCATTTGGATAACTCCGAGCGCAAGGACCCGCAGCGGCGGAAGGCGATGCTCAACAATGCTGATCTGTCGATATTATGCCTGCCGGATGATGCCGCACGTGAAGCAGTTTCGATGATCGAAAACCCTAATGCCAGGGTAGTCGATGCCAGCACAGCACACAGGGTGGCCGACAATTGGGTCTATGGCATGGCCGAATATGATGCGGACCAAATGACGCGGATTGCCACCGCGAGACGGGTCAGCAATCCTGGCTGTTATCCTGTCGCTACGATCGCGCTGGTTCATCCGTTAGTCGAGGCCGGTC
>CAYYUG010000062.1:0-8376 GCA_964474755.1 uncultured Rhodospirillaceae bacterium
GCGGGTGTAGCTCAACGGTAGAGCAGGAGCTTCCCAAGCTCAAGACGGGGGTTCAACTCCCCTCACCCGCTCCATTCTGTGCGAACCTCTGGCTTCTAACAGATGCACTGTTCCTGAAGCGAGCAGTACCCCTCATGGCAGCCATACTTTCGTTCTCCCTACGAGCTGGCAGCTGCAGCAGGAGACGCCGATATCTCCAAACGATTAAAATTTAGCCCTGCACGTGTTGGCACTGGATGAGGAATTAGGAGACTGCTAATGCGCAACGTTATATGGGTCTAATATAAGCGAGCCCAAGAACCACTTGACCGCACCAAAGAATAACCCACAAGAAAATTTGAAAGCAGTCATGTAACAGCACAAGGCTGCAGACAAAGCTACACCTGCGCGAAATAGAACCTCTCTGGTTTGCACCTTGACGAAAACAGGGTCGAGGAATTAATTGATATAACCTTGCAAATGGGCAGCCTTGGCCTCACTAAGCTGAGCATACCAGACCGTCCCTTGTAAGTAGTTTTCGGGACGGTACATAGGCAAAAGTATAAATCCAGCGCAGCTAAATAAAATTGGCATCGCACAGAATTTATTTAGAGGCGTTCAGAACAACCCCCGTATAATCTCTTCCGCCATCATGCGCAGCTTGCCACGCTGAATCTTTATTCCGTTGGCGCTTTCCGTCACCGGGAAGGTTTCGATCGGAATCACGCGCACAGGCACCTTGAACCGCGCCAAATTGCGCGCGCAGTGCGCCTGAATGGCCGCTTCGTCGACAGCGCAGCCTTCCACCGGAATAACGAAGGCCACCGCCTTATTACCAGCTGCACTAGCAGCACCAACTACCTGTACACTTTCGACGGTCTGATGAGACTGGACTTCAGCCTCAATTTCCGCTGGCGCGACGAGAAAGCCCCCGAGCCGCAAAACATCACCCATACGCGACAGGAACTCAAACCCACCATCTGGCTCCAGTTTTCCGAGATCTCCGGTTCGGATAAAACCGTCTTCGGTTACTGCCTCGGCCGTTGCTGCCGGGTTCAGGTAATACTCGACCATTTGGCTCGGCCCAGCGATTTCCAACTCGCCGGCTCCCCCCACACCAAGCAGTTCGCCACTCTCCAGATCCCGCACACGAACCTTCCCACTCGGCGAAATTAGCTTACCGCCCGGTATCTTGCGCGCGGATACATTATCCTGCGGATCACGCCGTGCGGCCAAAGCTTGTAACTCGCTCATCCCCCATAATCCGGTTAGTCTAAGGCCCTCCCTATCGGCACGTTCCGCAATATCAGCGAGTTCAGAGTTAAAGTTTGCGAAACCAGCCGACTGGACATTACCGAACGGCTTCCGGTCCCCCTTCACGGCGATCATGCGATCGATCATTTCGTCACTGGCATTGAAGTAAGTGACACCATGCTTACCCATGAGCCGGACCGCAGTCTCAGCGTCGAAGACGCTCTCCAACAACGTGGGTTTGGCGGCAGCAAGCGCCGCCATCAACTGGCAAAACCCAAACACACCGCAAAAGGGGAGACCGAGATATGCGACAGTGTTCGGCTCCCGCAATCCGAACTGCGTCGCAATTTCTATCGCATGCTGCGTAATGCTGGCGTGGCTGTGTAGAACAAATTTTGGTTTCTTAGTTGTCCCCGACGTGGTGAATATATTGCACCCTCTCTCCGGTGCACTAAAATCCCCATTGAATCGAGAATGACGCGCGACACGCTCCCATGCAACGTTCCGCGCTCCCTGGATCGGAATGTTACGAACCGAACTACTTTCAGAATATACGATCACAGTCCCGACCCGCTTCAACGCTTCCGGATCAACATCCGCCAGAATGCCTGGAAAATCAATGCCGCGAAAATCAGGCCACATGACTAGCACCTTCGCTCCGGACCGCCCAACAATGTCACCGACTTCGCTCGCACGGAACCGAGTGTTGACAGCCGTCGCGATCGCACCCAGCCGGGCGCAGGCGAAATACAGCGTCACATAGGCGGGTGTGTTGGGAAGCCAAAAGGCGACCCGGTCCCCCTGTTTAACACCTAGCGACGAGAGGCCACCCGCCGCTCGCCGCGCACGTGCCGCCAGGCTAGCAAAGCTCAACGGCGCTCCGTTATATATTAGCGCTGGAATTTCCGGTGCCACCACCGCCGCCATATCGAGTAGACCGGTTACAGTTTCCGGTGTTTGGACTGTTTTCGATGCCATGGCACGAAACTAGCAAAATTAGGCTAGTACGGAAATCGGCCTTATCGACACAAAATTTTTAATCCATATAAAACTGACTTTTTGACTTCATAGAACTATTAAAAGGCGAGGCTATTTTCATGCAAATTGACCCCGGTTCCACATTCGGCTCCGATCAGGGGCAGCCTCTGTGATTTTGTTGCCACTGTTGCTTCAAACGCATAACGGACGGCGGCCGCACTAAGCGTTGTTTATCAAGGAACAGCTAGAAACTCGGTCAAAGTGAGCAAAAGTTCAGATAGCGCCTCAGCACTATTTCATCGGCCGTCCAGTCGAGCCCGTGTTTCAGTATGCAACAGACCCAAAAGGCCATGGGCCATAAGGGCCAGCTCGTTATGGATTATGCGCAAGTTTCCACTGGCAGCTATGTTGCACCGCTAGACGTCGTAAAGCGCTTTGCCCCGCCCCTCAAAATTATTGGATTGGTGTCGATATGCAGCAAGGCGCTGGCCACTGCACGCGAACTCTTCACCGGAGACAGTCGCAGCATCGGCTTACTCAACTTCCTGTAAAACGAGCCGACCACTCGCACTATCGCATTGACGCCAGAAGTCCGACGGTGTGTCCGGGATCGTATATTAGTGCCTTTGGTAATATTCTAGGCGAATAATGCTGCACCTTACGACCGTCGTCGACTAGGCCGGAGGCGGCCAGCATCCCCGACCCAGAATAGTTGGTTACGACTCAGATCAGCGGGATATCACATTCCAATGCAATGGATTTACCAAGGGTTATCTCTTACGCCACCAATCGGGACAACCGAGTCCACAACATGCCCCCGCGCCGCGGATGAAGCCATTTTCGCGGATTCGCTAGGCGCGAGCACGCGTACCTAAGCGCAGACCGCTACCTACTAATTCTAAAACGACGCGCTTAGTTTTGCTTTTATGTCGGCACGGTCCAGCCTGCAGTTCGCCCGCCAGAACGCGGGATTATCCTTGCCACACGATCTCGTCGTCCAGCACAGCAGCCTGTCCGGTACCGAAGACAATCTGCATCGGTTTGGCAGCATAGACGAACTGGTCCATCTGCCTATTCTCCAGCGACGGTCATACCGTCGACACGCACTGTCGGTGCGTTAGTGCCATAGCGGAAAGTCAGGTCATTCGCCGGAGTGAGATTCAGAAACATATCCTTCAGATTACCCGCTACGGTCATCTCGCTCACTGGATAAGCGATTTCCCCCTTCTCAATCCAGTAACCCGCCGCACCGCGGCTGTAATCACCGGTCAGCATATCGATGCCGAATCCCATGAGCTCCGTCACGTAAAAGCCGCTATCGATATCCGCCATCAGCGCCTCCGGCGTTTCGGTTCCAGCGGCCAGATAGAGGTTAGTCACAGAAGGAGAAGGCGGACCAGAAACACCGCGTGACGCCCGAGCGGTGCTGGTCAGACTGAGCTGCCGAGCCGACCGCAGGTCGAGGACCCAGCTAGTCAAAACACCGTTTTCGATCAAATTTATCGACTGGTTCGCCAAGCCTTCCGCGTCGAATGGTTTCGACCGCAGGCCGCGGTTGCGGTGCGGATCGTCAGTAATCGTGATCCCATCGGCGAACACTTTCGTGTCCATACAATTCTTCAAAAAGCTCGTACCGCGAGCGATCGAAGATCCATTGATTGCGCTGGCCAGATGGCCAGTCAGCCCATGGCTGACCCGTGGATCATATACAACGGGGACTTTCGCCGTCGCCACCTTACGCGGGTTAAGGCGCTTAACAGCGCGCGCTCCGGCCGCCTTACCAACTGCGACGGGATCGTCGAGATCACTTTCGTGAACTGTGCTAGAGAATTCATAGTCGCGTTCCATCGCGGTGCCTTCCCCCGCGATCACAGATACACCAACACCATGCCGCGATATCTCGTAACTTCCGAAGAACCCGTTCGACGCCGCCAGCGTGACGTAGTTCAAACTCCAGGAAGCTTCAGCGCCTTCTGAGTTGGTAACACCATCAACCGACCGTGCGGCCTCCTCAGAAGCCTTAGCCCGTTCAATCAACGCTTCGGGTACCGGTTCGGTACTATCAAAAATATCCAATTCGGGCATATTACCAGTAAACAGCTGATCAGCACTGGCTAGACCACAATAGGGATCTTCCGGCACAGCCTTCGCCATAGCCACGGCACGGTCCACCAGATCATCCAGTGTCTCCGCTTCCCAATCATTCGACGATACCATCGCCTGTTGCTTGCCGAAGAACACCCGTAGTCCCAAATCACGCGCTTCAGACCGTTCGAGCCGCTCTGTCTGACCAAGTCGTTCGGCGTGAGAAATCGCGGTGCTGTTCACCACTAGGGCGTCAGCGGCATTCGCCCCACGCTTCTTAGCCTTTACAATCAAATCGTCGAGCAGAGATCGCGCGTCATCATCATTCATAAAGTGTCTCTCCGTCACTGCAGTTGTCGCGCCTTCTTACCGGAGGGCGGATGGGTATTCCAGGTAGAAGTATAGTTTCCACATCTCTATCGCGATTAGGCCAGTGACAAAGACGATGATCAAATTAAAAACTTTCCGCGTGCGCAGAATTTTGGCATGCACGTTGCCCGCGATACCTTATCTAGTATGCAGTTGAAGTCCGTTTAAGAGCTCGACAGGCCTTCAGCCGTCGAACTTCGAGCTGCAACCCAGAAATGCATAACAATAGGGAAACCCATACGCGGTAATCATGTCGCGCTAATACCCTGCAGTCGACGCCTCGAAATCGCCATGCGCGACATTGTCGACAAACACTATTCGGGGTTAGAAGCAGGCAATGGCGATTTGCGAGTCTATAGTCGCGTCATTCGCCCAACAGAGACGGCTCTGGCGCCCAAATTTCGGACTGAACCATCATCAGTAGCTCTGGCACGTTGTTGGCTGGGCTCAGGATCCTCGTTATTTCTGAGAGCGCCCTGCCGACTGCCTCGGCCGACCGATTCCACGTCGCCCATCTTATCTAGCCGAAGAGAACGCACGAGCTGGGCCTCATCTCGGTTAGATAGAACACGCTTTCTAAAGCAGCGGTAGCGTTTTCCACGCTCACTGTCGTACACCAGACAACACAACAGAACGCATTTTCCAAAGGAATCCCGATAAAGGCCTTTAATTCAATCAGGCAGCGCTGGTGCCGCTACTTTCGGTCCGAATTCCACGGCCCAAACCGATCGCGCGGTTTACCGCGCAGGTCACTGCCCGAAGAGAGGCAGTCACGATGTTGACGTGTTCACCTATACCGAACAGAGTACCTTCCGTCGTTTCAATCTCTACATAAGCGACAGCCCTCGCGTCCGCTCCAGCCCCGATGGCCCGCTCACGATAATCGATGACCTTAAAGTCGACATCGCACTGACTGTTTAGCGCATCGACGTAGGAGTCAATCGGCCCGTTACCCTTGCCGGAGATCACCTTCTCCACCCCGTCTACACGCACAACCGCAGTCATGTTGCGACGTTCTGATGCGTGGGTGTCCGGCACCGTGCGGTGCTCGACAAAATCAAACGGCGCAGTGGCGTTGAGGTATTCTTGATTAAAGGTGTCCCAAATATCCTCCGACATAATCTCGTCACCGGTATCATCAGTGATACGCTGGATAACCTGGCTGAACTCGATCTGTAACCGCCGTGGCAACACAAACCCATAATCTTGTTCAAGGATATAGGCGACACCGCCCTTGCCGGACTGACTGTTGATGCGGATGACAGCTTCGTAGGTGCTACCAACATCCTGTGGATCGATTGGCAGATAGGGAACCTCCCAGATGCCACTGTTGCTCTCCTGGATCGATGCCATGCCCTTCTTGATTGCATCCTGATGCGACCCGGAGAATGCGGTAAAGACCAGTTCGCCGGCCCAGGGATGGCGCGGATGTACTGGCAACTGGTTACAGTGCTCCGCGACCCGCACCAGACCGTTCATATCTGACATGTCGAGCTCCGGGTCCACGCCTTGGCTGAACATATTCATCCCGAGCGAGATGACGTCAACATTGCCTGTACGCTCGCCATTACCAAACAAGGTACCCTCAACCCGGTCCGCGCCAGCCATCACCCCAAGTTCCGCTGCCGCTACACCAGTGCCCCGATCATTGTGAGGATGAAGGCTGAGAATAATAGACTCGCGGTTTTTGATGTTGCGCAAAAACCACTCGATCTGATCGGCGTAAATGTTCGGCGTTGCCATCTCGACCGTCGCTGGCAGGTTGAGAATGATCTTGTTCTCCGGCGTTGGCTCGTAGACATCCATCACTGCTTCACATACCTCAATCGCATAGTCGAGCTCCGTGCCGGTGAAACTCTCCGGCGAATATTCGTAGACGATCCGAGTATCCGTCTTCTCCGCCAGTTCGCGAACCAGCTTGGCACCGTCGACGGCGATCTTAGTAATACCTTCCTTGGGGAGGCCAAATACTACCCGGCGCTGCAAAGTCGACGTCGAGTTATAGAGATGGACGACCGCCTGTTTCGCACCTTCCAGCGATTCATAGGTGCGGTAGATCAACTCCTCGCGCGCTTGTGTCAGCGCCTGGATGATCACATCATCGGGAATCAAATTTTCCTCAATTAGCATGCGCACGAAGTCAAAATCTGTTTGCGAAGCAGCCGGGAAGCCAACCTCGATCTCCTTGAATCCCATATCGACAAGCGTCATGAACATGCGTTTCTTGCGCTCACTATCCATCGGCGAGATAAGCGCCTGGTTGCCGTCTCTTAAATCGACACTACACCAGATCGGCGCCTTGGTGATGACTGCGTCAGGCCAGGTTCGATCGGTCAAACGTATCGGCTCGAAGGGCTGATATTTTTCGAACGGCATTTTCTTCGGCATTTGTCTTCTCCACTCTGCCCGCCCCCTTTATAGGGTGCGGAACCTCCAAATTCTACTGATGTCTCAAAGGGTTCGCAGCATACATACAGCCGCTGGCTGCCGCTTAAGCCTGGTGAACGACGTTGAGTCGTAGGCTGAGTAGCAACAACACAGGAAAACTTATTTGCAGAATTGAGATCTCAGGTATGGTGGAAATCATGGTTCGCTCTTAGATTCGGGAAACAGAAACGCAGATACGCGAAGTCCCGGCGCGCGCTAGGCGGCCGGGCCAATAAGTCGTAGAAGCGTTATGTTGCCATTCGATACCATGGCGGAAAACGTAGGTGTTGCAGGGAATACGGTCAAGTAGCCACTGACGCGTATGCATATACAACCATGCACTCCCGCTCTCCCATCATCCTGCAATATATGGAACAACTAAGACCTAGAAACCCTTACTAAGGTTGACCAAAAAGAACTCGTAGTTAGTTCCCTTATTGCACCAATACGATATCAGTTCCTGCAGTAGTCCAATATCGCCGCATTTCAGAACCTAACACCAATCGCTGCGATCGTCGGCGACACAGCTGTCGTGAGAGCCCTGCTGCTTCGGCAGCGTGCCGACTTCATCTTCTGATCTTCCAGTAGGCTGGATTCGTGTCGTTGTCCGCTAAGGTTTCGACGGCCTTGAACAGTGTCATTTATCCCAGACGCTTTTACCGCTGCCTGGCAACCCCAATCCAGCCCACATTGTGTCGACTTTTTCAATCACACCATCTAACATGCCTAGTTTTTTTCCCCATTCGCGTCTCGTTTCTGGCGGCCATTTATTGGTAGCATCAAGGCCTATCTTAGAGCCGAGGCCGCTGTCTGGGCTGGCAAAGTCAAGATAATCGATCGGTGTGTTCTCGATCACGGTAATATCGCGTGCGGGGTCCATACGGGTCGAGACCGCCCACATCACGTCCTTCCAACTGCGCGGGTCGATATCGCCGTCGACGACGATGACCCATTTTGTGTAGCTGAACTGGCGCAGATAGGACCAAACGCCCATCATTACCCGCTTGGCATGGCCTGGATAGGCCTTCTTGATCGAGACGATTGCGATGCGGTAGGAGCAGCCCTCCGGCGGCAGCCAGAAATCGACTATTTCGGGGAATTGCTGCTGTAGCAGTGGCACGAAAACTTCGTTTAGCGCCTCACCGAGTACCGACGGTTCGTCTGGTGGCCGGCCCGTAAAGGTCGAAAGATAGATCGGGTCACTCCGCATGGTGACCGCCGTAATTTTAAAGACGGGGAAGCGCTCGACCGCATTGTAGTAGCCGGTGTGGTCGCCGTAGGGGC
>CAYYUG010000062.1:8476-11117 GCA_964474755.1 uncultured Rhodospirillaceae bacterium
AAGACGGGGAAGCGCTCGACCGCATTGTAGTAGCCGGTGTGGTCGCCGTAGGGGCCTTCATCGCCGTAATCCTCCAGCGACACCTCGCCCTCCAGCACGATCTCCGCTTCCGCCGGAACTTTCAGCGGCACGGTTTTGCAGTCGACCAAATCTAGCTTCTTGCCACGCAGTAAGCCTGCGAACTGGTATTCCGACAGCGTATCCGGTACCGGCGTCACAGCCGCCAACAACGTTCCCGGATCGGCGCCTATCACCACGGCTGCGGGCAGCGGTTCGGTTTTTTCCACTTTCCAGCGCGCGTGATGCTGTGCGCCACCGCGGTGCCGCAGCCAGCGCATCAGTGTTGTGTCACGGCCAGTCACCTGCATACGGTAGATGCCGAGATTGAAATTGTCGGACCGGCTGCCCTTTGGGTTCGGGCCCTGCGTCACCACCAGCGGCCAAGTGATCAGCGGCGCTGGCTCCCCCGGCCAGCAAGTCTGGATTGGCAGACGCGCCAGATCGATCTCGTCGCCCTGCAGCACCACCTCCTGGCACGGCGCGGAGCCCGTGCTGCGCGGTTTCATCGCCATCACGGTTTTCAGGAGGGGCAACATGCCTATCGCCTCGCGCCACCCACCCGGCGGTTCCGGCTGGCGCAGAAAAGCAAGGGTCTCCCCTACCTCGCGCAGCTGCTCCGGCAAGCGGTCCATGCCCCAGGCGACCCGCTCCACCGTGCCGAACAGGTTGACCAGCACCGGCATTTCATAGCGCGTACCATCCTCGTGCACGACATTCTCGAACAGCACCGCGGGTCCGTTTTCGGCCAAAAGCCGCGTCTGAATCTCCGTCATCTCCAGCACAGGCGAAACCGGCGCGGAAACCCGCACCAGCCGATCTTCCGCTTCCAGGCGGGCGATGAAGTCTCGCAGCGATCCGTACGGCATAGCACGGCTACACTAATGATCGGACAGTGAATGACAAGAACGGTGTAGTCGTCTATTCAAGAGCTTATGTCCGCCTACGCCCCCAACACCAGCGACCGGCAGGCCGCGCTCACGCGCGCGCGCAGTTACCCCTACGCAATCCCCGGCTATTCCTATCACTGGCAGGGCGGCGAAGTGGAGTCTTTCGAATTCGCAAAGACGGCGGGCCGCACACCGGTATTGGCTGTTGGCTCGAACCAGTCACCTGAGCAACTGACCCGAAAATTTGGCCATATCTCAGGCTGGGAGATACCGGTCCAACGGTGCACGCTCGCCGGTTTCGACGTGGTCTATTCCGCGCACATCGCCCGCTACGGCTCGGTCCCCGCGATGCTGCAGGCTGCATCCGGCACCACCGTGACCCTGTTCGTCAACTGGCTCGACGACACACAACTCACCGCCATGCACGAGACAGAGCTGAGCCACGGGAACTACCATTACGGCCGCCTCGACGATATCGCAGTGCAGCTCGAGGGCGGTGATATACTCGCCTCCGTGCACGGCTATTTTAGCAGGCGCGGTCACGTGACCCATGATGGCGACGGTGTCGCCTTGGCCTCCATCTTCGCCGAAAACCGGGCCCGCCCAGCGCGCGATTGCGGCCAAATGCTGGCGCACGTGCGGAACCGGGTCGCTCCTGACCACGATTTGGACAACTTCATATTACGGCTAATTGAGGATGATCGGTTTCGCAAAGACGTCATCGATAACCTGATGCGTGACGCGAAGCCGTTTGGAGTACGTTACCAAGTTGTGGAGTAGCATGCCCTTATCCCGCCACAAACCCCGCCAGCATGATAAAGCCGAAGTAACGGTTTGATATAAACTTAGCGAGGCAGTCGGCCGGATCGCCAAAGTCGAGACCGACCACCTGCCAGACGAGTTGCATAGCCCCCAGGGCGAGCAGTGCGTAGAACGGCCAGGCTAGTCCCGCCACCCATCCAGCCGCCGCACACAGAGCAACCGTCGCTGTGTAAAAACCCAGCAGCCAAGGCTTGGTGTTGGCGCCAAATTTGAGCGCCGTCGATTTGACCCCGATCAGCTCGTCGTCTTCCTTGTCTTGGTGGGCGTAAATCGTGTCGTAGCCCAATGTCCAGGCGATACCCGCCGCGTAGAGCAAAGCCGCAGGCAAAGCCATCCCGCCGGTTACCGCGACCCAAGCGACCAGGATGCCCCAATTGAACGCGAGGCCAAGGAAAAACTGCGGCCAATAGGTGACGCGCTTCATAAGCGGGTAGATGGCGACGATCACAAGGGAAGCGATAGCGACCATGGCCGCAAACGGGCCCATCGGCACCAGCACCGCGAGGCCGGTCAACATCAGTAGGCCCATGAACATTAGCGCCTTCCGAACCGTGAGGTCGCCATTAGCAATTGGCCGCTGCATCGTCCGCGCCACCTTAGCGTCGAAACCGCGGTCCATGATGTCGTTCCAGCAGCAACCAGCTCCCCGCATGACCGTCGCGCCTATGGCGAACCAAAGCAATAGTAGGGGGTCCGGCCAAGTCAGGTCCGGCAGGCTGGCAGTTGCGAAGGCGACGCCCCACCAGCAGGGGATTAGAAGCAGCCATGTTCCAATAGGCCGATCGATCCGGGCCAGCCGCAGATAGGGGCGCACGGCGTGGGGAGCGTGCCGCACAACCCAATGATCGGAGCGGATATCGCTGGCGCTTTCG
>CAYYUG010000062.1:11217-26030 GCA_964474755.1 uncultured Rhodospirillaceae bacterium
CAAAAGGCGGAGACAGGTCCCTGGTTGCTATTCGCCCCACTGAAACGGGGTCCACAAGATTACTTGATCCAGAAGTCAGTGGAACTCGGCGTATCCGTTCTGCAGCCGGTGCGAACGGAATTCACAAATACAGACCGAATTAACCGAGACCGAATGATGGCGAATGCGATCGAAGCGGCAGAACAGTGCGAGCGTCTGACCGTCCCCGAAGTGCGGGAAATTGAGAAACACACTTTTTTACTGGAAAACTGGCCTCAAAATCGCTATTTGCTGGTGTGTGCCGAAGATGGGCCTGCACAGCCGATCAATGACATGCTGCGCGCCGCGCCGCAAAACGGCGCTTGGGGAATTCTCATTGGTCCCGAGGGAGGCTTCGCATCGTCCGAACTGGAACAGCTTCGCATGCTGCCCTTCGCTCGAATGGTCAGTCTCGGCCCCCGAATCCTAAGGGCGGAAACAGCAGCTGTTGCAGCCTTGACCTGCTGGCAGAGCGTGTTAGGGGACTGGCATGACAGGCGCCCATAAATCCATGAAACATCGACACGCATGACGTAACCGGATACTTATCGCCCATGTCCGCATCGCAAAAGCCGGCCAGCCCACTCGTCACCAGCAAGACGCAACTCGTCGAAGATTTGCAAAATGCCTGTACGCCCAAGACCGACTGGCGTATCGGCACCGAGCATGAAAAATTTGCGTACGATATCCGTACCTTGTGCCCACTTCCGTATGGCGGCGTGCCGGGTATCCGTGCGCTACTGGAAGGGATGCAGCGCTTTGGCTGGGCACCAGTGCTAGAAGGCGAGAACATTATCGCATTGAAAGCCGAAGATGGTGCTTCAGTGACGCTGGAGCCCGGTGGCCAATTCGAACTTTCTGGCGCGGCAGTGGAAACACTGCACCAAACCTGCGGGGAAGTGAACACGCACCTTGAACAGGTCACGGAAGTCTGCCAAGAGATAGGTGCTGGTGTAATCGGCCTCGGTTTCAACCCAAAATGGCGCCGCCAAGATATCCATTGGATGCCGAAGGGTCGCTACAAGATAATGCGCGCCTACATGCCTACCAAGGGCAATCTTGGCCACGACATGATGCTGCGGACCTGCACGGTTCAGGTCAATTTGGATTTCGATAGCGAAGCCGACATGATCAAAAAGATGCGTGTCGGCGTTGCCTTGCAGCCAATCGCAACCGCCCTGTTCGCCGCTTCGCCTTTCAGCGAAGGCAAGCCGAACGGTTATCTGAGCTACCGCAGCCATATCTGGACCGACACCGATCCAGATCGCTGTGGCATGCTACCCTTCATCTTCGAAGATGGATTCAGCTTCGAGCGCTGGATCGACTACATCCTCGATGTGCCGATGTACTTTATCTATCGCGGAGGCAACTATCTCGACGTTAGCGGCCTGTCATTTCGCGATTACATGAGCGGCGAACTAACAGGATTCGAGGGTCAGTTCCCGACCATGGCCGACTGGACCGACCACATGACTACCGCCTTCCCCGAAGTGCGACTGAAGCATTATATAGAAATGCGGGGCACCGATGGCGGCCCATGGGCGCGGCTCTGCGCTCTGCCAGCTTTGTGGGTCGGACTGCTATACGACCAGATAGCACTCGATGCAGCCTGGGACCTCTGCCGCAACTGGACCGATGAAGAACGCGAATATCTGCGCACCGAAGTGCCGCGTCTTGGTCTGAAGACGCCCTTCCGCGGCGAAACGCTGCAGGAGATCACCCAAGAGGTTCTCAAGATCGCACGCAACGGTCTCGCAAACCGAGCCCGGCGCGACCAGCGCAACCGCGATGAAACTCTATTCCTTGACATACTGGACGAGATCGCCGGCAGTGGCATCACACCGGCCGAAGAAATGCTCGACGCCTATAAAGGCCACTGGAAGGGCGACATCGACAAGATCTACGAGGAATACTCGTACTAAACAGCGCGCTTGAATTCTGGGCCTTCCGGCAGCAGCCGCACGCCCGAGCGCAAATATTGAAACGGGTATTGTGTCGAATCGACGATATGTGCCCCGGGAGCCAAAACCACCAGGGTTTTTTCCGCAATCGGATCGAAGTCTGCCCGGAAATGGCAGGTGCTCTTGAGTGCCAATATCTTCTGCTTCTCCGGAGCCACACCAATGTGGCGAAAGATATCCTGATCGTAGGCCTGCATGCGCTTACTGGCAGTAACGATACTAACGCCACCGATCGTCAATAGAGCGGTCGGACCAATATCGATGCGCCGGCCGCCGATACTGCGCCCGGTGGTCACAAAGCATCCGTCGCTGAGCGCTGTGACGCGAAAGGTCCCATGGAAGGGTTGTACATCTTCGGGGCCGTGTTTCCCGCCAAGATCTATAGTGATTTCACTCCCTTCGCCAACCGCATGCGCGGCCGCTGCTGCGGCCGCATCCCACATGACGCACATTGCGACACTCTGCGCATCATGGCGAACAAGCGCCTCCAACAATCCCGTCGTATCGCATGTGCCGCCGCAGCCTGGATTGTCCTGTGTATCAGCCAGCACTACCGGTTTGGCCGCCGTCTCAGCAATGCGCATCGCTTCGACGACTGCTTCGTCTGGCTGCATCAGCGGTTCAGCAAAATCTTTCTCGCGCTCTATAACCATTGTCGCGAGACGGTCAGCGGCCGCCTCCGCCGCTGCTTGGCTGTAGGCATGGCAAACCACAGCCGGACCGCATTCGTGCAGATCGGAGGGTGGAAAACCAGCTGCATAACAGAGATTGAGGACGTCATCACCCTCGCCCGACACCGATGCATCTACAATGCCCTTAGATGGTTCTATCAGCGTGCATTGGAAATTTAGCGGTAGCAGGAACGGGAGCCGTCGGATCACACGGCCAGCCGGTTTGCCTTCCTCCAAAACCCGTTGGAGTATGACCGCAGCGCGGCTGCCGGTGCCCTGACGATCAATATGGGGGTAGGTCAGATAAACCGCCATCCCATCGGTCAGGCGGCACATGTCTTCGGTGATGTTAGCGTGGTAGTCAAGACTAATAACGACTGGAATGTCAGGCCCGACACAAGCGCGCACGCGCCGAAGCAACTCTCCCTCTGCATCCTCATGGCTCAGCGAACACATCGCCCCATGCAGATCGAGATAAACCGCATCAACCGGCATCGCCTGCGACAGCATGGCGACTAACTCGCAGGTAATGCGCTCAAAGCAATCGTCGGTGATGTAGCCGCCGGCACCGCCCTGTCCCCAGATCAGCGGCACCAGCGTGTGGCCCGGATCGATCGTGTCAAGAAAGCCGGACATGCCGAAGGTTGAGCCTCTAGCGCGTTCGATGACTTCCGCGCGCCGGGCCAGGGGCGGCATCTCGCCACCAGCTTCGAAATAAGCGTAATCCGTTCGCATTGGCACGAAACAGTTGGTCTCGTGACTAAATCCACCGATTGCGATACGTGCCATGACTACCTCCCTCACCGTCGCCCGTCGGCGCGCCGCTTCTCTGTTGCAGCAATGTTAACGGCACCACCCTTCAGCACCACGCCGTAATCTTCCAACGCCTTGGCTTCACTGACAATGCCGTCCTTAACGTCGGTCAGCACAAGCTCGGGATTGCGATCAAACGGATCACCCCACCCGCCGCCGCCCGGTGCCAACATTTCCAAGCGCGACGGTGCGATGTGACGCACGCCGTAGGTCGGTGGCGTTAGCGGCTCCTCCCCGTCTGGCGTTACCCTCATGCTACCCATGGCGCCATCGCCGCCGCCACCCATCCCAAATCCAGTTGGCATTGAATAGCCCTCACCGCGGAAGGCGTATTGTACCGGCGAGAAAATATCGACGGCATAGTTACCACCTGCACCACCGCGGAATTTACCGGCACCAGCTGCATCTTGACGCAATTCCTGGCGTATAAAGCGGATAGGAAAGAGCTGCTCGAAGGTCTCGGCGTTCGGTATTCGCAGCCCGCACAAGCTGTTCAGACCTCCCTGCTGCGGAAACCCATCGCGCCCATCGACGGCACCACCGCCAGAGGCGCCAAACCAGTGATACATAACAAAGGTATTACCATCCTCCCCAATACCGGAGGTAATCGGGAAGGCATTCTTACCCCACCCGGCGCAGCTATGTTCTGGGGCCGCCTTAGAGAGCGCGCGCCACACCGCGTGAATGATCTCGCAGGCGGGGAAAACAGTGTTCATGGTCATCGGCGCCGGCGGACGTGGGTTCACGATGGTACCTTCCGGCGCGACGATGGTGACGTTGCGGTAAGTGCCCTCATTGCGCGGGATCGCAGGGTCAAAAAAGGCAGACAGCGCCATATATACTGACGAATAAGTGTTGGCGAAGGAGCTGTTCTTAAAGCCGCGTATCTGTTCGTGACTGCCGGTGAAGTCGACGGTCATCGCCTCGCCTTTGATCGTCACCGTCGCGCGGATTGGGATATCCATCGCTTCGAAACAGTCATTGTCGAACCGATCTTCCCCCTGATAGCTGCCATCCGGGAGATCCCCGATGGCAGCGCGCAACCGCTTGTCAGCATGGTCAAGGATGCCATCCATGTAGGTGAGCCCTTCCGCAACGCCGAGTTCAGACAGATGCTCTGCGACCTGCTCTGCGCCGATCCGTGTAGCGCCAAGCATAGCGCGCAGATCACCGTCCAGATAATGTGGCGTACGGCAATTGATAAGCAGTAATTGCCAGACATCTTCACGAATTTTCCCACAGTCGACGAGCTTGAGCGGCGGCAGACGGATGCCTTCGTGAAAGATCTCTTCCGCCTCCGGATTGTATGTGCCAGCGGCGCCGCCGCCGATATCCGACTGATGCGCCCGAATGCAGGAAAAAGCGACAAGGTTCCCATCACAGAAAATCGGCCGCAGGATGACCCAGTCGGGTAGATGATTGCCGCCAGCTACGTAGGGATCGCTCAATAAGAAGGCATCTTCTTCAATGATGGTATCGCCGAATGCCGCGATCAGCGCCCGCGCCGCAAAACCGCCGCCGCCAGTATGGATCGGGATACCGTCGGCTTGCGCGACAATTACGCCCACACGGTCGGTGAGATAGCAGGAGAAATCGTGAGCGTGGTTGAAAATTGGGCTGCGCGCCGTCCGGGTCATGACCCAGCCCATCTGCTTGGTGATGTGGTCGAGCCGGTTTTGCACTAACGCCAGTGTGACCGAGTCGAGCGCCTTATCAGACATCCGTGCCTCCCAGATGGATCATGAAATTATTCGCCCCGTCGACCTCCAGCCGGTCACCTAACTCGATCAGCACGGTAGTCGTATGTTCTGAAATCAAAGCGGGACCGGTGATCTTCTGACCCGGCCGCAAATCGGCGCCTTCAAAGACATCGATCTCCACACGACCATCTTCGAGATAGACCGAACGGCGTTCGACTGGCACAGGCGGATTGCCCGAACGGTCCGCCTGTGCCGCTTGTGCACGCGGCAGGATGCCGGCACCGACGACCCGCAGCGCCGTCATCTCCAAAATGCCATCCGGCTGGATATGGCCAAAGAGCCGGTCGTATTCCAACTCGAAACGTTGCCTAATTTGCGTTTTGTCAGCCGTATTCACGGGAATGCGCACATCCCAACTCTGCCCCGTATAACGTAAGTCCATTTCCCGCGCGCATTCGACCCGCGGCGCACCGCTGGCCTCCAGCTGCGACCCGGCTTCTACTTCCAACTCAGCGAATATTGTTTCCAGCTCTTCTCCAGACACATCGTCGAGCCTGCCGTATCTGGTGCGCACAAAGTCGAGTCGCAGATCGGTGTGCAGCATCCCAAGCGCACAGAAAACACCAGACAGGCGCGGGATATACACCGCGCGGCAACCCAGCATGCGGCCGACGGACGCGCCGTGCATCGGTCCCGCCCCGCCGGACGCGACCAACGTGAACTCGCGAGGGTCGTAACCGCGCTGGATACTGATCTGCTGCAACGCGTGCAGCAAATTCTGCTCCAGCAGACGGATGATACCGGATGCTGCTGCGTCGAGATCGATACCAAGCATTGCGGCCACCCCTCCTGTTACCGCAGTCTTGGCCCGGCTTTCATCCAAGCTTACCGCACCACCCGCATAGGGACCCGGCTTTAGCCGGCCGAGCACGAGCAGCGCGTCGGTGACCGTTGGCTCGTTGCCGCCCAGTCCATAACAGGCCGGTCCAGGATTGGCGCCGGCGCCACGCGGCCCGACGAACAGAAGTCCTGCGGAGTCAACACCGGCGATAGTACCACCGCCAGCTCCGATCGTGTGGATATCGACCGACGGCAAGGCGAGTGGATAACCCTCGATCTTGATCTCGTCGCTGACTGCGACAACGCCACGATGCATCAGCAGCGCGTCGCAACTGGTGCCACCAATTTCCATGGAAATCAAATTGTCCGATCCGATCGCTTGACGATAAAATGCAAGCGCGCCGACACCGGCGGCTGGCCCGGACAGCAGCAGCGATACCGGCCGGGCGGCGATACGCTCCAGAGGTATCACACCGCCATTGTTTTGGGTCAGCAGGATCGGGCGTAACAGGCCCAGATCCACCAACCGCGCATTTAAATTCTGTAGATAGGTCGCGGTGCGCGGCGCCACATAGGCGTTTACGACCGCCGTCGAGCTGCGCTCATACTCACCTATAACCGGAGCAATCTCATGCGAAACGGATACCCAATCCCAATGCTCGCGAAGTTCTTCGGCACAGACCTGTTCGTGCCGCGGGTTAGCAAAACTGTTGAACAGGCAAATCGCAACAGAATCAACACCTTCCTGCTCGAATACGGATCGAGCCCTCGCAATGTCTTCGCGTTCCAATGGCTGAAATACGCTGCCATCCGCATCGATCCGTCCGCACACGGGCAGACGCAAATGCCGCGGCACCAGGACGGGTGGGTTTGGCTCGCGATGCGCCCAGACATCGTCGCGCCAACCACGACGAATTTCCAGGCTGTCACGGAACCCATCTGTGGTCAGAAGGCCAACTTTGGCACCCTTACGTTCGATCAGTGTGTTGGTCGCAATCGTCGAGCCATGCACGAACAGTTCGCAAGATGTGAGAATATCCGAGACCGCACCGCCAAACTGTGCGGCCGCCAGCTCCAGCGCAGAGATCACCCCGCTCGCCGGATCCGACGGCACCGACGGCGCTTTAAAGACGAAGGTCTCGCCAGCATCGCCGATCATCACAAGATCGGTAAAGGTACCTCCGACATCGACGCCGATGCGCCAGGACGGGCCTGAACTACTTACAGCCATTCGATTAGTAATCCTCCAAAAGCGAACCGAAACCGGCAATCCGATCTTCGATCCCGTTCGCACGCAACGCATACCAGTAGGTTGCGGTGTTGATCGCCAGTACCGGTTTTCCGAGCCAGAACTCGGCCATTGGCGCCAGGTCGGCGAAGGCGAGGTTAGTACCGACTTGCAAAATTGCCTCGACTTGCGGGTCGTCGAGGCGCTGAACCGCGTCGCGCATTTTTTCGCCTGTCACATGGGCGATCGCTGTCGGGCTTTCACATTTGAACCCTTCGATCGCCAGCACTTCAAAACCCGTCTCCGTGAAGAACTTGCGTACTTCCTCGTCTCCAACGGGCATGTAGGGTGTCATCACAGCAATTCGTTTGATGTTACCATAGCAGCGAAGCGCCGCCTGCGAGGCGTCGGAGCCCATAGTCACCTCCATACCGGCGCGTTCTTCTAGCTTGGCTTTGAGCTCGATCGATCCCTCAAGTCCACCCCAGAACGTCTCCGACGACATGCCCATCACCACATGCCCCGGTCGCGACGTCATTACCCTGTCAACCGCTTGCATCAGTTCCGCACGGATGCGCTCCATCAGAAGTTCGAAATCGTCATCACCGCCTAGCGGATCGTCTGGAATATGGATACGGGAAAAATGGCTGGTAACGCCATGGGGGCTCATGGCGTCAAACTCTGGCTGCACAATCGTATTGGTCGAAGGCGCAATAACGCCAAATTTTACGCGATATCCGAGGCGATCGACCATTTTTTCAGCCTTCCTAGTAAGCTAGTTTCAAAATTTGTCGCATTCGATGCGACAAATTCTGGTTGCTGAAACACACTCGTTTCATAAAGTTTATGTGCAGATTTACACAAAATTTATTCGTTCAAATTCGTGATCAGCAAACTAATTAGGAGTGATGACGCCCTTGCCAGTCGACTGAGTATCAAACAGCTTGTAGGCCTCTTCTGCCTTATCCAGCGTCCAGCGATGGGTGAATAGTTTGCCCACATCGATCCTACGGTCAGCAACGAACTCCGCACAGTCGGACTGACCATTCTTCGAGAATGTCCAAGAACCGACTAGTGTGATCTGCCGGCGCAGAAGATCGGCGCTGACATCGAACGTGACCTCACCGCGTTCCCCGACGAAACAGGCAGTACCCCAAGAGCGAGCTGCCTGAACCGCAGCGCGGCGCGCCTGTGGGGCCGAAGAACAATCAAGCGTCTTGTGGGCACCCTCGCCATGGGTTAGGTCGCGGATCGCCTCGACCGGATCGTTTGATTCCGGCCCGATCACCTCGTGCGCACCAAATTCTTTAGCAAGCTCGCGGCGCTCCGGAGAGGTATCAAGCGCAATAACACGGGCCCCCATGGCAACAGCGAGCTGCGTCGCCGATAGCCCGACTGGACCCTGCCCAAATATCGCAATCGTCTCATCGCCATGCAACGACAGGCGGCGTAACGCGCCGTAAGCGGTGCCTGTCCCACAGGAGATCGCGGCGCCAACTTCAAAGGACAATTCGTCCGGTAACGGCACGAGCGTGCTGACCGGCACCTTCATGAATTTCGCGTGTCCCCCGTGCCCACCAGATCCGAACACGGTCGCACCTTCCAAGCACATTTGCGCCCAACCCGCAGAACAGTGCTTGCAAGTGCCGCAGCCTTCGTAATGGTGGTCCATCACCCGCTGACCGACCTGCGCCTCGTGTTCCAGCACGTTCGCGCCAACCTCCACGACAATGCCGCAGGGCTCATGGCCGGCGATGGTTGGCTCCGTACTGCGCTTTATACCGCCGGCCTGGGCCTCGCCGCTGCTGGATCGCCGGTACTGGTGCAGATCGCTACCACACATACCCGACGCCTTGATCTCCAAGACCACCTCACGCGGGCCTGGTTCCGGATCCGGAAACTCCATGATCTCCAGCTTACGATCGCCCGTAAATACGACACCGCGCATGATCTCTCCCTCTTTGTCTTTACCCCAATGCCATAAGCTTACCCGATCTGCCCTTCGACGCCAGCCCATCCGTTGTCGCCAACGGCGCTATCGGGCACACTCCGCCACCCCGTACATGAGGAGAAAAACCGTGCCTCACCCTCCCCTGTATAACGCGGATACCGCAGCCATTCGCGAAACGTTGTGCCGCTTTGCCGCCACTGAAATCAAAGACCACCGCCAGGCCTGGGAAGAAGCAAACAAATTCACCTTGGAACGCTGCCGTAGAACCGGCACAGTGGGGCAAATCAGTCTTTAGGGCACCTTGAAACTGCTCGCACCCCTGCTGTTCGTATTCCTTTGGAGCGGCGCCTTTATCGCTGTGCGTGCTGGCGTACAGGATGTGTCGCCCATCACCTTCCTGGCGAGCCGCTTCACCTTGGCAGCAATGATCCTACTGCCGGCGAGCTTCGTTCTGCACAAATTGAGCGACTGGCGGGAGGTGCGCCGCCTATGGCCGCATTTGGCAGTGTCTGGAATTTTGCTCAACGGCGCATATCTGTCGGCCGCCCATTGGGCGATGGCCGATATCTCAGCGGCCAGCATGGCGCTGATCGGATCGCTGCAACCCTTGATGACCGCTTTCCTATCCGGGCCGATACTGGGTGACCGGTTCCGTCTGCTGCAATGGACTGGATTCCTACTCGGCACCGTAGGCGTCGCCCTTGTGGCAGGCATAAACATTGTCGATCTCGGCCACACGCACGGCGTTATCTGGGGTGTGCTCTCCTGTTTCAGCTTCGTAGCAGGCACTCTCTACTACGCTCGTTACTGCAAAAATTCCGGCCTGATCACGACAAACGCGGTGCAACTGGCCACCGCCGCCCTCTTTTGCTGGCTCGTCGTACTCGGCTTCGAAGACATCGCTATTTCGCCAACCCGATCGGCGATCTTGAGTTTCGTCTATCTGACGCTCGGGGTCTCGCTCGGCGGTATGGGACTTTATCTTTATATGCTGAAAACCGGCACCGCAGGCAAGGTCACCGCAAATTTCTACATCACACCGGGCTTCACCGCCGTCCTCGGATGGTTGATATTGGACGAAACATTATCGGGAGACGCGATTGTAGGTTTCGGATTGGCCATGATCGGCCTCTGGTTGATACATAGAGGCGGAAATCTTAACCAGTCTTGACCGAACGCCTCCTTCAGTCACATGGATAAATATTTCAGAGACGCTAAAAAAGTCTGGGTTTCGGACCAAATCTGTGAAGGCCGAATTGCCGTGATTACCGAAAGGAGGTGCCCCGTCGAGATGAAGGTTGTAGAGATGATCCGTCGGCGTATCGGGGTTGTCGCAAACCGCTTTATCGACCGCCGCGCTTAGCCGAGCGACATCGAACCCCGGCAGCCTAAAACCCTGCGGGATGATGAGAACTGCTTTATAAAAATGTTCAATCTCAGTGTCGCTCAATATCGCGTTGGCCCTTTCGGCCAATCACCCCTTCTGCCTCCAAGGCGACGATTGCCATCTCATTCATGCCAAGCCAGTCGGACAGAATTATGTCAGTGTGCTCGCCGATATCCGGTTCCAGTTGGAGCACCGGCGGCGCGCCTCCCGCGAAACGAAGCGGACTCGAAGGTAGGACGACCTTACCCATCTCCGGATGGTCTACATCGTGCAGCATACCGCGCTCATGCATATGGACATCTGCCGTCACTTCTAGGAGGTCGCGCACCGGCGCAGCTGGGATGCGATTTTCCTTGAGCGTCGCTGCAATGTCGTATTTCGAACGTTCGCGCAACCAGGGGGCCAACGCCGCATCGACATCGTCCTCATGCTGGGCCCGCATCGCCTGGGTCGCGAAACGTGGATCGTCAGCTAATTCCTGGCGGCCGATCACATCGAGCAAATTAGTCCAGTGTCCCTCGTTAACGCAGATTATTGCGATGTGCCCATCAGCGCATTCGTAGACATTATATGGAGCAGAGCCCCGCGTTGGGTGCCTGTTGCCGCGCCGTTTCGGCTGCTTCCAGCCATTATTGTGCATGCCCGCAACGTTACTTGCGAGGGCGGGATAAAGTGCTTCCTGCATGGCAACCTCGACCAGCCGACCCTGTCCTGTCACAGAGCGTTCATACAACGCCGTTACGATCGCAGAATAGAGATGAACCCCGCCCAGGAAGTCGCAAATGGCAAGACCAGTCTTGAGCGGCGGGCCGTCAGCCGGCCCGTTAATCCCCATCACGCCTCCAACCGCCTGGACCGTGAGATCCATCGCCAAATTGTCCTTATCTGGTCCGGTCAGACCGTATCCAGTGCCCGATGCGTAGATCAACCGCTGATTAGCATCCATCAGAACATCCGGCCCGACACCAAGCCGATCCATCGCGCCTGGCGCAAAGTTTTCCAACAAAATATCGGCCTGCTTGACCAGATCGATAAGCAGTACCTTACCGCCTTCCGTCTTCAGGTCGATTGCGATGCCGCGCTTGTTGGTGTTCAGAGCGGAGAAGGATAGCGGGACACCGAGCCCACCGCGCTTGCGCAGCGCCTCGCCGCCTAGCGGCTCGACTTTGACCACGTCGGCGCCGCCATGAGCAAGTAGGAAGCCCGCATAGGGACCGTTATAGATTTGCCCCAGATCGAGGACCTTAACCCCCTGCAGAGGCGGCGTAGGCAAGCCTTGCCCCATCGCTAACGGAGGCCTGCACCAAGAATGTCGCGCGCAATAACATGCTTCTGCACCTCGCTTGGTCCTTCGCCGATGCGACGGATGCGCAGCTCGCGGTACCAGCGCTCCAATGGCAGGTCCTTGGCCACTCCAAGCCCACCATGGATCTGCATCGAGCGGTCGACAACCCTACCGCTCGCCTCCGAGGCAACAAGTTTGGCGATCGCGGATTCGGTGCGGAAGGGCTCTCCTCGGTCCGCCTTGGCCGCGGCGTCGAGCACCATCCATTTTGCTTGCCGCAGATCGATCTCGTTTTCGACCAGCATCCACTGGATGCCTTGACGATGCGACAGCGGCGCGCCGAAGGTTTCACGGATCTTGGCGTATTCAATGGCCATCTCATGCGCCCGAATAGCTACACCGATACAGGTCGCAGCATAGGGAACACGTTGACGCGACAATCGATCGTTTGCAATTGCAAAGCCGCCGCCTTCCTCGCCTAAAATATTCTCGTGCGGAACCCGAAGGTCCTCGAGCTGTATCTCCGTTGCGTATAATGCCGACCGAAGAGTGTGAACGATCCGTCGCACATTAAAACCTTCCCATTGGGTCTCAACGATAAAAGCAGTTACACCATTTCGACCCGGTCCACCTGTACGGGCGAACAGCAGCCCATAGTCAGCCCGATCAGCTCCGCTTATCCACAGTTTTGTGCCGTTCAGCACCCAATGATCACCGTCCCGCACAGCACGTGTCTGAATTGCGCGAGCTGGATCGCTGCCGCCAGACGGTTCCGATAGTCCAAAGAAGACACGTTTTTTCCCCTCCAACATTGGATAGAGATATTTCTCCTTTTGCTCATCAGTCGCTTCGAAAAGCTGTGCTTGACGTGCCCCCCCAAAAGCGTTGTAGCAAGGTGCATAGAGACCGGCTCTGTGCTGACTGCATTCGATCGCAATAAGACAGCGGGTCACCAAGTCAATTTCTGGCCCGCCATATTCTGGCGGTGTATCCAACCCGTATAGCCCCATCTCCTTTGTTTTTTCCGTCAGAATTTCAAGCTGTTCGGGCGCAACCGTGTCCGCATCCGGGTCCAGCGTATCCTCCAATGGCACGATTTCCTCGCGTACGAAGCGTTGCACCATGTCAACGATCATTCTTTGTTCGTCAGTGAGGGCGAGATCCATCGCCAATTCCTTCCATTCGTTCTTATCTGTCGTTTATGATTACGCGATGTGCTCAACCTGGCCGCAATCGGCCTAGGCTGCGTGTGTCCACATCGGTATTAGCCTTTGGGAGGGCATCGTGGTCGCTCCAATAGGCCTGCAACAATTCAACGTGACGCGTGCGGTAAGCCATGTTGACCTCGACCCGGAACTGGGTCGCGCCGGCCGGCGGATCCGTCATAACTTTTTGCAACTCACCCTTGAGACCAAAGAGGCTGCGCGCGTCGGCGACGCCGATATATACTATCTCCCCGGCCGCATCAGCCAGTTGATAAACACCAAGATGGCCTGCTATCAGAGCGATAGCGCCCGCGTTCAAGGGCTGCCAAGGTTTGTCGAGCCGAACAGCCATCACTATTCCCCAACAAAGTCTGGAAGGCGTTTCTCCAGCTTCGCAGCAATACCTTCCTTCGCATCGGCGCTGTTTCGCGCCTCCTCTATAAGCTTGTCCACATCGGCATGATTTATACCGTCACGGAACTGCATCTCACGCACCAGCAGCGCCTTCATCGCCTTGAGCGATAAAGGAGCGTTGGCCGCCAGCCTCTGGATAATTTTTTGTGCTGCATCCTCCAATTCGTCCGGCTCGGCAATCCGCGTGATGACACCCAAATCGTACATACGTTGCGCTGGCAGCGGATCGCCAAGCAATAGTATCTCGCGACTTGTTACCGGACCGCACACCTCGACCAGTTTCTTAGCAAGGAACCAAGTTGGCGCTAAGCCTATTTGTGACAAGGACATACCAAACCGGGCCTTGGTGGAGGCGACAACAAAATCACAATGCAGCGCTAGTTCATTGCCACCCGCAATAGCTGCGCCTTGCACCACACCAACAATCGGCAGAGGGCAATGCTCCATTGCGTCCAACATTCCTTCGACGGGGCTAACGCCCGCTCCGGCTGGCTTACGTTGGCGCTCAGCCAGATCGATACCGGCGCAGAACACCGGTCCTTCGGCGCGTAGGACGACGACCCGCTCCTCCTTGGACGGAATTTCGGAAAAAGCTTCCTCTAGTGCCGCGAGCATTTCCAAATTCATTGCATTGCGCTTTGCCGGACGGGTTAGGGTCACCGTCCGGATAGCACCTTCCTTGTCGACACGGATCATGCTCATGAGCAGCTTCTCCATCCGAAACAGCGGGTGACCGATTGCGTCATAATGTCTCCACAAATTTTGTTAATTCCAAGATACGTAATATTTCGCATATCAGATCGGTCAGAGCCAAATCCGGCAACCTGCAACTAGTCATGCTAGTGTCATACTGTAATGGTTCTTTGGGACAAATTAGTTGGAACGAATAACACGGTAGACAAACCGTCCGGCACTCTGCAAAAAAGACGAAAATTTATACAGAGACGCTAGGTCGGCAACCCAGTTGCAGCATGCGCTACACAGGCAGAAAATGCCGGAGAAACGTTAACTAACCGCCGCAGACGCAATCTATTTAAGCCGGCTCATGAAAAGGTTCGGTGCAAACCTTGAAGGGCCAAGGTAGCCTCTTTAACGGTGATTGAGCCGCCGCATTTATCAAGCAGCCACATGCAGATGATGGAGTGCGATTGTACCGCTAGGACGAGGAAAAAGACATGAACACGGCAACCCTGTCACTAAAATTTTCTTACCCCCATGTGGAAGCAGCTCTGCACTAAACCGTTTCGCGCAGCCAATTAGTAAAGCGGTCGACTGCCACCTCAACCGGTCCCGTATTCTCTATATGCAAAATGTCATCACCCGGCGGCAAGGCATAGCCC
>CAYYUG010000063.1:0-25728 GCA_964474755.1 uncultured Rhodospirillaceae bacterium
CTGAATAAAGCCGTGTGGTCCAATCTCACAATCAATAAATTGGGCGAAACGATGTGGATTGGCTCAGTTTGACAGGGGTAGAAAGATAAAAATTGTATAAGAGACGAGCCAACCCCACTAGTTTTTCCCAATTTCAATTTTGATTATCTTGGTTCGGCTACCTTTCGCGGTCAGCGCGATGCGGCCTGCCTTTAGAGCAAGGGCTTGTTCGCCAAACAATTCGCTGCGCCAGCCCTTCAAGGCCGGGACATCGGCATTATCATCCGCAGCGATACGGTCGAGATCGTCTGCGCTCGCGATGAGGCGAGGTGCGACATCATGAGTTTCAGTCACATGCTTAAGCAGCACTTTCAGCAAATCGCTGACCGGACCGATTTTGGGTGGGCGTGGTTTGGTTTTTTCAAGTCGTGGTAGGCTGGCTTCAGGCAATTCTCTACCGCGTTTGACCGCGTCAAGGATATCGATGGATTTGTCACCAAGTAGATAGCCTTTGGGCACCGCGCGCATTCGCTTTAAATCATCGATAGATTTGGGTGCTTGTGCGACAATTTCCAGGATGGCCTCGTCGCGCATTATACGGTTTCGAGGGATATCGCGGCTTTGTGCTTCACGTTCTCGCCAAGCCGCGATTTCACGTAAAATAGCGTGAAATCTATTGTTTTTGTTTCTGCTTTTGATCCGACGCCAGGAGGTCTCCGGATCGAGGCGATAAGTTTCAGGATCCATCAGAATATCTATTTCCTGGTCAAGCCAGTGCGTCCTGCAGCTTTCTTCCAATTTATTCGCCAGTTTTTCGTAGGCTGGGCGTAAATGAATGACGTCGGCCAGGGCATATGTCAGCTGTTTTTGCGAGAGTGGCCGGTGTGCCCAGTCGGTAAAACGGGAAGATTTGTCAATACGTGCGCCAACGAGATTTGATATCAGTGTCTCATATCCAACCTGATCGCCAAACCCGCAAACCATCGCTGCAATCTGCGTATCGAATAGCGGTTCCGGGATTGAGCCCATGCGGTGAAAAAATATTTCCACGTCCTGACGACCAGCATGGAAAACCTTCAGGAGTGAGCGATTGGACATCAGCTCGTAAAGTGGCGCCAAATCGATGTCCTTGGCCAAGGTATCGATTGCAGCAGCCTCGTCGGAACCGGCAATCTGTACCAAACAGAGTTGCGGCCAATAGGTGCGGTCCCGCAGAAATTCAGTATCGACGGCGATGTAGTCGGATTTTAATTGTTTTTCACAGAATTCGGCGAGAGCGTCCGATGTCGAGATGGGTATAATTTTCATGGCCAGGGAAAATACACTGAGTCGCCAGAAGCAAAAAGGACCAAGCGCTGGGTTTCTCTATTTTGTTACGCCCCATCTTGACAAGGAAGCGGAATGCGTGCCCTTTGCGCGCCAAAATCTACGCCTTACCGGTTTAAAAAAATAAATGCACACTTATCGCACACACACATGCAGTGAATTACGCGCCGAACATGCCGGGAGCGATGCTAGGCTATCCGGTTGGGTAGACCGAATACGGGACCATGGTAATCTGCTGTTCATCGACCTGAGAGACAATTTTGGGATAACACAGGCTGTCATCGACGTAAGCAGTCCTCTGTTTCCCAAAATCGAAAGTTTGCCGCTCGAATCCGTAATTACTGTGACGGGGCCGGTCGTTTGCCGCAGCGATGAGACGATCAATCCTGGTATACCGACCGGAGAGATCGAGTTGCAGATCCAGCGTATAGAAGTCCAATCGACCGCGGATACTTTGCCAATGCCTGTTAATCAGGATGCGGGGTATCCGGAAGATATCCGCTTGCGCTATCGCTTTCTCGATTTACGCCGTGAACAGATGCATCGGAACATTTTGCTTCGCTCGAACGTGATTGCATCGATTCGAAGGCGTATGGTGGAGGCCGGCTTCACAGAGTTCCAGACGCCTATCTTAACGGCGACATCACCGGAAGGTGCGCGCGATTTTTTGGTGCCCAGTCGTATGCATCCAGGAAAATTCTACGCGCTGCCGCAAGCGCCGCAGCAATTTAAACAACTCTTAATGGTCGCAGGCTTCGATCGTTACTTTCAGATTGCCCCTTGTTTTCGAGACGAAGATGCCCGGGCTGACCGTTCTCCCGGCGAGTTCTATCAACTTGACATCGAGATGTCGTTCGTGACGCAGGAGGACGTTTTTGCCGCGTTGGAGCCGGTGTTAGCAGATGTGTTTGAGGAATTTGCCGATGGTCGTAGCGTTACCAAGCCGCCGTTTCCTCGGATCCCTTTCGATGAAGCGATTTTAAAATATGGATCAGACAAACCAGATCTCAGAATTCCTTTCGCAATTGTTGACGTGACCGAGGCATTCCAGGGGTCTGAATTTAAAATCTTTGCGCGAGCTATCGAAAAAGGGTCAGTTGTACGTGCGATACCAGCGCCCGGTGGAGGTGCCAAACCGCGCAGTTGGTTCGACAATATGAACGATTGGGCTCGCAAAGAAGGAGCGCCGGGTCTCGGCTATATCGTCTTTGAAGAGGGCGGTGGGAAAGGCCCGATCGCCCGAAATCTCGATGACGAACGTGTGCTTGCTATCCGCGAGGCAACTGGGCTGTCCAACGGGGATGCTGTGTTTTTCGCCGCGGGTTCGCCGGCCGATGCGGCGGAACTTGCGGGTAAGGCCCGTCTCAAGTTCGGTGACGAACTGGACATGGTAGAAGAGAATGCCTTCCGCTTTTGCTGGGTCGTTGATTATCCCATGTATGAGATGAACACCGAAACCGGAACACTGGAATTCAGTCACAACCCCTTTTCGATGCCTCAAGGAGGGTTGGATGCTTTGGAAGGTGAGGATCCGCTGGCCATTAAGGCCTATCAGTACGACATAGTCTGCAACGGCGTGGAGCTATCTTCTGGTGCAATCAGGAACCACCGCCCCGAAATTATGTTTAAAGCCTTTGCGCTTGCAGGATACGAACAGCAAGAGGTGGAGGCCCAGTTTGGCGGTATGCTAAACGCTTTAAAATATGGCGCGCCACCCCACGGTGGTTCGGCGCCCGGGATCGACCGTATTGTAATGCTTTTGGCAGATGAACCGAATATTAGAGAGGTCGTGGCATTCCCAATGAACCAGCAGGCTGAAGACCTTATGATGGGTGCACCAGCAGCTGCTGATGAGCGTCACTTAAAGGAGCTCCAAATCCGTTTAAATTTGCCGCCGGCTGAATAATAATAAACAGTAAGTTAAGGACTTTACTTGCCAAGGCGCATTAGTTCGTCTTAGGTAGAAAATTGCGGTGTACAAGATCGCGGATATCACAGGGAAACAAATAATGCCTTGGAGGGTATGGCTAGTAGTTTTGCTTAGCTTATCGACGGGTGGATGTTTTCTGTCGACATACCAAATTGCGTCCTGGACAGCGACAGGTGTTAGCTACATGTTCTCCGGAAAGAGCATCGGTGATCATGCACTATCACTTGTGATGAACCAGAATTGCGCAACTTTTCGTATGCTCAGGGGTAAAGAAATTTGTGTCGACTATGGTAGCGATTTTGAAAGTTCCTGGGCGGCTATGGCTTCGGCCTGGGAACTGCCAGAGCAATTGACGGGGACTGATCAAGACGTTGTGGCTATAGGCTTTGACAAGACTTTGCCGGGGTCCGTCGCAATGAAACAGACAGTTGAGAAAACTGTTGCCGGAACCTCGTTAACCCCCGTCAATCTTGCGGAGACAGGCACGTTAAAATCCGGCAAGCCTACACAGTCTGCAGAACTCGATGGAGTGCTTTCACGGGACAGGGCGACGTCGGCCATGCAGGAATCTGCTTTACACCAGAATGTAATCCCGGCAAGCGGGTCTGGTCTTAGCGGGTTGGTTAAGGCGCAGCCTTTTGAGAATATTTTGGCCGTCACAAAGACGAAAACATCGGCTGTTCAATTGAGCAAACCGACCATTTATCTCGTGATGGGAAGTTTTCGTGATAAAGCGAATGCGCAACGCCTCGGTTCTAAGCACCCAGGCATCAAAACTAATATTTCGAAGGTCGACCGAGATGGCCACACAATGTATAGGCTGCTTACAGGGCCTATCGAGAAAGCCTCGCTGAAAGGCATTCGCGTTGGTTTGGCGAACGCCGGTATTCGCCATAGTTGGGCAGTAAAATTATGCAGTAGGAGGTTGACATTGCCCCCATGCAAAGCGCCGGTGCAAGAGGCTAAATTGCCTAAATAGAAAAGGCTTCCATCGTTTGAGATCCGTTTCTCTTTGCGCTGACTTGCGTCAGAAAGATCGGTATTTATTCTCTAGCGTTTGTGACACGTGTCGATATTTTCTTTGTGTATGAGGACCGAGCCGCAAGCAATCTGCTAGGGGGTTCATCGCTGATTCCAATTAGACTTGATACTTAACATAAGATTAATGCCTATGGCCGCAGAATTCACTGACGATAGCGACAGGAACCTTCTACCACCGTCTCATATTAGTTTGTCTTCCGGATCCTCGCCTGCGAATACGGCGTCGAGATTATCCAGCGCACGAAAGCCCATAGCGTCCCGTGTGTCTTTAGTTGCGCTGCCTATATGGGGCAGGAGGAATGCGTTTGGCAGATCCAAATAGCCGGAGTGGAAATCTGGCTCCCCCTCATAAACATCAAGACCGACACCAGAAACTTTACCAGACTTGACGGCTTCGATCAGGGCGTCATCTTCGACGACATCGCCTCGCGCTGTATTTACCACCACAGCACCGTCGGGCAGGAGGGCAATCCTTTTGGCATTAAGAAAATGGCGGGTTTGCGGTGTCGAAGGACAGTGGAATGATAGGAGTTGGGCTCGTTGCAGCATATCTTCTGGATTTTTGTGAAATGTCGCACCGTCTTCGAGTTCCTCTGATAGCCGTGAGCGGTTACTGTAATGGATTTCCATATTGAAGGCGCGGGCTCGCTTCGCTACAGCGCGGCCAATACGGCCCATGCCCAAAATGCCAAGTCGCTTCCCGGACATATGAACTCCTAGTAAGCTTGTCGCATCCCAGCGGCCCCAGCGGTCTTCGCGCAACATGGCAGTAGATTCGTGCTGTCGACGCGCTGCCCCAAGCAGGCAAAGCAAAGTAACATCCGCTGTCGCATCGGTCAGGACGTCTGGTGTATTAGTTACAGTGATACCGCGCGCTGAGGCGGCGGTGACGTCAATATGCTCGTATCCGACGGAGAAAGAGGCGATGGCGCACACCCGGGGGTCAAGCTGCTCTATAACATCCGCGGAGAACTTTTCCGTCGAGCAGGTTAAGATCGCGTCCGCTTGTCTGCTTTTAGAAATCAGGGCGCAGGCATCATATTGTGAATCGTCGGCGTTAAGCAGTGCATTGTAGTCGCGGGACGCGCGCTTCTCGACGGCTTCTGGCAATCTGCGGGTGAGAAGGAGAACGGGACGGTCTGACATGAAAAATTCCTCGAAAATCGTGCGAACCTTTATAGCGCAACATTATGATTCACAAATTCGCTGGGTTAGCCAAGCTTATGATATGAAAAAATGCCAGATTTTCATTACCTTATCAGTTTTGGCGCTTCTTGTGATGAATACGTCGGCACAAGCACTTGTGTCGACCGCAATCATTCCACATAAGGCGGCCTATGTCTTTGAGACTGTTTCGGTGGCACAGGGTGGTAATGTTACGGACGTAACTGGTGGAATGACGTTCGAATGGGCGGATACTTGCGAGGGATGGGCGCTTGACCAGCATTATTTGTTACGGATTTCTGACAGTGATGGATCGGAGACCAACTTCAGTACCAGCAATGTATCTTGGGAGGCTAAAGATGGGCTTCGCTATCGCTTCAGTACAAGGCGGCGGCGTAACGGCACGTTAACAGAGGATCTACGTGGTGATGCCACGCTAGAGGCGGTTGGTTCGACCGGGACCGTCCAGTTCTCTAGGCCGAAATCACATACCATCTTGCTGCCCGCTGGAACAAAATTTCCTACCAAATTTATGATTAGCCAGATGCGATCGGCGGCAAAGGGCGCTCGGATAGTGCGCGACCTTGTATTTGAAGGATCGGCGGTTGAGGGTCCACAAACCGTGACCACTACATTTTTGCCATCTCGCGCTCCAGTGAAATCGGAGCTTCTAAAACCTCCGTTGGGATCTAGTAAAATTTGGCCGATGTATGTGGCCTACTTTTCGACTGATAATGCAGATGGTCGTGCCGATACCGAGTTTTCGATCAATGTACAACAGAATGGGATAGTTACGGAATTCGTAGTCGATTACGGCGCCTTCAAACTTAAAGCGAAGCTAGTAAAGATAGAGACGCTTCCGGAGACCGGGTGCTGATATCCGTATCGTGAGTTTCAATAAGTCGAAATAAACCAGCCTCGTCATGCGCCGCTTAAGGTAGCTACTGCAAACGACGCCCTTTAACGATGGCGTCGGGCCCAAGCTTAGCACGTACGGCTTCGACCGCCTCTTCAATCTGTTGTTCTTTCGACGTATCCTGGTAAAGAAGATCGGGAGGGTCCGCCTCTTCTGCGTCGACGATATCGGTGACACCAACGCCGATTAAACGGAACGCCGGTCCGGTCGCTTCTCTTTCTAGCAACAATACGACAGTTCGATAGATCACCTCGGCCAATGCAGTAGGGTTGGACAGGGTTCGACTTCGTGTGAGGACATGGAAGTTGGCGCGCTTTAGCTTGAGGGTAACGCTGCGTCCTGCCAGGGAATGCTTTTTGAGCCGCCCCGCTACGCTTTCGCAAAGCGGCCACATGCGTTTGTTAAGGGTTTCCAGATTGTAAATATCATTAGTGAAAGTTGTTTCAGACGAGATACTCTTTGGCGCAGAAGAAGGGGTTACCGATCGGTTGTCCCGGCCGCGCGAGAAGTTGAATAGCCGGTGACCCATGGAGCCGTATCGTGCGACTAACTTGATTTCGTCGACTTTCTGCAAGTGGCCGACCGTGGTGATCCCATCGCGCCGGAGTTTGCTTTCCAGAGCGCGGCCGACACCCCAGATAATTTTGACCGGTTGTGATATTAGAAACGACTTTGTTTCTGATTTGCCAATTAATGAAAATCCGCGGGGTTTGTCCAAGTCCGAACCGACTTTGGCCAAGAATTTATTGTAACTTAGGCCAACGCTGCTGGTAACTCCAACCTCATCCTCAATTCGTTTGAGTATCCGTGCCAGAGTGAGGGCGGGTGGGCCATTATGCAGCTTTTCGGTACCTGATAGGTCGAGGAAGGCCTCATCGATTGATAAAGGCTGCACCAGTGGTGTGTAGTCTTTCATGATGGCACGAACTTCGCCGCCGACGCCGCTGTATTTTGCTATGTTTGGACGAATGACGACGGCGTTGGGACAGGCCTTGAGCGCCTTGAACATTGGCATGGCGGAACGAACGCCATACAGTCTGGCGACATAGCAGGCCGCTGATACGACGCCGCGATGACCGCCGCCGACGATGACCGGTAAATTTTTTAGTGAGGGGTCGTCGCGTTTCTCGATTGAAGCGTAGAAAGCGTCGCAATCGATGTGGGCGATGGCCAACGACGACAGCTCCGGATGAGCAATAAGGCGGGGTGATTTGCAGTTGGTGCAGCGGCGTATCGTTGCGCCATCCTCAAATACGCTCAAACAGTCACGACAGAACGTGATCTTCATGGCGGGAGGTACCCATCCGGCCAACGCCATGCGGCCCCTTGTACACCGCTCGAATCGCCATGTGTTGGCGGTACTAATTTGGTATCAACCCGGTCCGAGAAAACCCAATGGGACCAAAGTCTAGGCACCGTTTCGTATAGGCGCTCAATATTTGAGACGCCACCTCCAAGCACGATAATTTCCGGATCGATAAGATTGATGACACTAGCGAGTGCTCGTGCAAGCTGATTTTCGTAGCGGGACAGGCTTTCTGCACAAACCGCATCGCCGGATGCAGACCGCGCAGCTATCTCGCGCGGTGTCAAGGTGATGCCAGAAACGGCCTTGTGGTGTCTCGCAAAACCGGTTCCAGATAAGAACGTTTCGATGCAGCCCGCTAATCCGCAACTGCAAGACAGTCCTGGTTGTTCATCCGGGGTCATCCAGGGCAAGGGGTTATGGCCCCATTCCCCGCCAATCGCATTGGCGCCCATAAGGACCTTGCCATCGATCACAATACCACTTCCGCATCCGGTTCCAAGAATGACGCCGAATACGGTCCCAGCTCCAATAGCGGCTCCGTCAATTGCTTCTGATAATGCAAAACAGTTTGCGTCGTTGGTAATTCGGATAGGCCGGTTGAGACGTCGCTCAAGATCTGTGTCCAAAGGGTAACCATTGAAGGATAAATTATAAGCGTTCTTGACCCGTTGCGAAGCAGGTGAAAGTGTGCCTGGAATCCCAATGCCGACGGAACAATTCACCCCAATTTGTGCTTCTATATCTTCGATGAGGCATACGATTGCCTCGACCGTTTCTGGATAGTCGTTTGTAGGTGTAGGAATGCGCTTAGAGGCTAAGAGGCGGCTATCGGCGCTTATAACCGCTGCTTCTATTTTTGTTCCCCCGACATCAACGCCTATACGCATAAAGCATTACCCTCACCGATCCAGACCTAATTAAATTCAGCCTAACAAAGTATTCGATTAAAGATTAAAATTTATCAATAGATCCGAAGAAATATGACAGAATTTGTATGGAGCGAATTAATTTAACAAAAGGAGATTTGGGATTTTCGAATATCAGTTATTTTTGATAGTTAGCTTTCTGGCGTGAAAGTAAACTATAAAGGGATTCGCTTTAATTAATTCATTTCAAGTGTGCTCTGACCCTTGATTAAATCTAATTGAACACGAAACCATTTCATGACCTTCGCAAGTCGCATCCGTATGTGTGCTTCCATCCGCGCTGTGGCTTGGAAGTTTTAAAAAATTACCCGGACCTAAAAATCGGATCTGAAGCTGGTGAATCCTTAGCTGCCTGAAGTTTCCTGGCCGTTGATTACCGAAGCCGGCGGTTACTAGGTGATTGAGAGACAATAGTAGTTTGGTGAAACTTCAGATTTTCTTCATAATCTGTCCTTGAGACGGCAAATTCGATAAATAAAAAAGCCGCTCCAAAGAGCAGCTGTTTTTTAGTTCGCGCTATTGCTATCTATTTACAGGATGCCTACTTGATACGGCCTTCCTTGAAGATAACATGCTTACGTACAACAGGGTCGTACTTACGCATCTCCATTTTCTCCGTCTGGGTCCGCGGATTCTTCTTGGTAACATAGTAGTAGCCTGTGTCTGCAGTACTGACCATTTTAATAAGGATTGTGCTCGGTTTCGCCATATTAGATCGTCCCGTAATATCCCTAGAAATTCTTTAAGCTATCGCCGCACATTAGCGTCCGTCGATTGCGAGTCAAGACTATTCCATTGTGATCAATTTTGCGTTCAACCTGGTCGACAGCCGCGCTACCCGCCGGTCCGCGTCTGGCGCGACATTTCTCTCCCAAAGTTTCATGGCCTCTTGCAATGCAAAATTGGTGACGTTCATGAGGTCGAGCGAGTCTAGGGCTATCGATACGCGTCGCCACCCGATGTCTTCTAATTCGCTTGTTTGGCGTAGCATGCCCGTTGCTTTGTCGCCGTCAATCAGGAAAAACCTAGTATCGTAACGTATCGGGCTACGTGCAGGTGTAATGGCGCGTGCGATATAATCGAGGCCATTGAGGATGGGAGCCTGCCCCGAATTTGTGTAAGCCTTGTGCAGTTCTGAGCTGCCAGTGGGTTTGATCTGGCCTTGTTGGCCGATGAGGAGACCCGTCTCCTCCCAGGTTTCACGTAGTGCCGCCCAGATTAATGCTTTGGCTCGGTCTGTGGGACAACGGCGCATTAGTTTCTTCAGCACGGTTGCTTGGATCGATGCCGACGTAGCGTGTCGGTAGTCTGCGCGATCGACCCGCCCTCCGGGAAAAACATAAATCCCAGGCATAAAGCGCGCGTTCAGGCGTCGCCGTCCGAGCAACACCTCGGGGTCTTTTCGCGATCCACGGAGTAAGACGACGCTAGCGGCGTCTTTTGGATGAACAGGACGCTTTGACCGATCCAACAACCGGCGGTCTAACATGGGCTAGCCTCCCGCAGTCTTTACGGATTGGCTCAACGCGTGTTTATAGAGTTCTATTTTCTCTAGGATCCGTTTAGCAACCGCTATGTCAACATCAACGCCCTCTTGAGGTTGCCATGGACACTTCTGATCCGCTGTCGTGCGTGCGTTGTTTGTTATCGCTTTACTGACTATCGCTGGTGCGGGTGGTTTCTGGTTGCCTAAGCTTCGCTTCAGAACCGCAGTAATATCCTTTGCGCCACTGGTACAAAGGGTCGGTATGACCCCGGTCTGGCTGAGATCAAAGCCTAGAGGCGAGTGGAGACGGGCCCAAGTCAGGATCAATTCGCCCTCATTGGGTAGGCGAATAACTGTCTGCACCGTCCCCTTGCCAAAACTATTGCTACCGACGAGGACCGCCCGGCCGTGGTCCTGCAGGGCGGCCGCAAGCACTTCGGAAGCGGAGGCGGAAGCGCCATTCATTAGCAGGACTATGGGGATATCTTGCGCAATTTCGCCTTCCAACGCGTCGAAGAGCTGCAGGCTGTCCGGATGACGGCCGCTGGTCGTGCTGATGCGCCCCGTCTGCAAGAACAGATCAGCCGCGCTGACGGCTTGGTCGAGCAATCCACCTGGGTTCCCCCGTAGATCAATAACAATTCCATCGAGTGTGCCGTCGAACTCGCGAACTGCTTTCTCAACGTTATCGCGCAATTCGCTTGTGGTGTCCTGATTGAAGCTGGTTATCCTCAAATAAGCGTAGTGGGGTCGCGCTTGGTAAAACACGGTTGTCGGAATGATACGCGTGCGGGAGATGAGGAAATTGAGCGGTTTGGGTTGGCTGGCTCGCTTCAAAGTGACCCGCACTGGTTTGCCAAGTGGCCCCCGAATCAGTCGCAACTTGCGCTGCAATGAGACCCTGTGCAACAGCATGTCGTCGACTTTGATAATAATATCTCCTTTGATAACGCCCGCTTTGCTTGCCGGTAGCCCCGAGGTGACCGTATCGACGAGCATGCCTTCGGCGTGGTTGATGATGGAGACGCCAATACCCCCAAATCCTTCCCGGGATTCGCGGTTGCGCTGGCCAGCCTTTTTCCCGTCGTAGCGGGTATAACGGTCGAGGTCGGCGAGAATGCCATCAATCGTAACTTGATAGATTTTTTCGACCTTGGCTTCTGCGAGCTTGGTCGATGCATTTCTTCCGGTATCGATAAGGTCCTTCATTGCAGATGCCCAAGCATAAGGATCATTTATTGGCGCTGCTGCAACCATGCCAACCGAGGTCCCGTTGATCTGCAGGCTCACGCGATCATCTTTGCGCTGTACGGTCGCTCCTGGCTCTAGCTTTGATAGGCCTGCAAGACCGGATAGGGCTAGTTTGCCTACAGAGTATTCGTCAAGATACATCTTATGGACTTTGTCCAGGACCTTTGCATACATCTGCGCGACTTCGGATTTGTCAGTGGGTTTCTCTATAGTCGGCAGTGGCACCGGTTTCTGGGACGCACAGGCTGCGAGAGCGAGAAACGCGACCACAACCAAGCATCTCGGTGGAAGCTTTGTACCCATCAAGTAATAGACAAGGCTCAATCTATGATGCTTCGACAACATGTTGTCCCGGGAACATCGTGCAATATATCCACTTTGACTTTTAAAATTAGACAGTCGGTCACGGAAATTCCATAGGCTGACATTAACGACGCCTACGGCGGGATTTCTGCTTCCGTAGATGCCGGCTTTTCCCCTTTGTGCGTTTGTCGAGTTGGCGTTGGGAGCCACCCTCAATTAGCTCGAAAACGAGACCGCTGGTATCAATATTAACTTCCTTTAGATCAATCATAACGGTTTCGCCAAGCGTAAAGGTTAGACCGCTATCACGACCGATCAGTTTGTGTTTCGTCTCGTCATGATCGTAATAATCATGTGCTAGTGTCCTAATTGGTACGAGCCCTTCCGCACCAATCTTATCTAAGGTCACGAAAAGGCCGAAGCGCGTCACTCCGGAAATTCGTCCCCTGAATTGGGCCCCGACACGATCTGAGAGGAAGGCCGAGATGTATCGGTGCTTCGCTTCGCGCTCCGCTGCTTCGGCGCGGCGTTCGGTCATAGATGTCTTTTCACCAAGATCAGCGAACCGGAATACGGCATCTTTGGGAAGTCCGCCTGTGCCAAGACCATGTGCCGTTATCAAGGCGCGATGGACAAGGATATCGGGATATCGGCGGATCGGCGAGGTGAAATGGCTGTAGCGCCGAAGCCCGAGACCAAAATGACCATCATTTTCGGGACTATAGATCGCCTTAGACTGACTGCGCAGCACTAGGCTACTAACGAGATCCAAATGGCCGCTCTCTGTGGCCTGGCGCAAGATGCCAGCAAAATGTTGTGGACGGATCGCATTGCCAGCTTGCAATTTGTAGCCTAGAGAGGCCAGCGAATGCCGCAACCCTTCGAGCTTATCGGGTGAGGGGGGCTCATGTACGCGGTACATGACTGGTGCCCCTTTGGCTTCCAGGCTCTCGGCAGCGGCGACATTGGCCGTGATCATGAATTCTTCTATTAATCGATGGCTGTCCAGGCGAATGCGTGGCTCTATTGCGGAAACATGGCCATTCTCGCCAAGCGAGATCTGTAGTTCCGTAAGGTCGAGATCGAGCGTGCCCCGCTTTTCGCGGCCGCGCGCCAGCGCCTCGTAGGCACCGTAAAGCGGCTGGATTACGGCTTTGAGAAGCGGCTCCGTTTTTTCATCTGGATGGCCATCCTGAGCGGTCTGGACTTGCTCATAAGTCAGGCGTGCTGCGGACCGCATCAGTCCCCTTTGGAAACGGTGGCTGCGTGTATTCCCTTGTGCGTCGATCCTGATTTCGGCGGCAAGGCATGGTCTGTCTTCATTGGGAACCAGTGAGCACCAGCCGTTTGACAAGGCCTCTGGCAGCATGGGGACGACGCGGTCTGGAAAGTAAACGGATGTCCCTCGCTCCTCTGCCGACCTATCGAGTGCGTTACCGGGTGTGACGTAGCTAACGACGTCAGCGATTGCTATTATTAGATGCCAGCCACCGGGAATTTTCTCATCCGGCGCGGCCCATACAGCATCGTCGTAGTCGCGAGCATCCGCGCCGTCGATTGTCACCAGCGGCAGGTCTCTCAAGTCGGTGCGCTTGCCCAGCGGCATCGGGCCCGCAGACTCAGCTTCCGCCAGCGTCTCTCCGTTGAATTTGACTGGGATTTCGTGACTGTGAATAGCAATTTGGCTATAGGTCTTTGGGTCGGATATCGGTCCTATGCATTCGACGACCTTCGCCTTCCGGGCGGTGCCGTTTCGGCGTTGCATATATTCGATGACGACGACATCGCCGTCCTTGGCGCCCTCGCTGTCCTCCATAGCAACGCGGATGTCACGTTGCCGGCGACGTGTTGTCGGCTTGATAGTGCCATAAGTGCCGCGGCGCTCAAATACACCGACGATTACGTTTGGCCTTTTGCCCAGTAAGCGGATCGTATTGGCGTCGTAGACGTTGGGCGCACTTTTCTTTACTCGGACCAGAACATGATCATTCAGTCCTGGGGCAGCAGGCTGGGGTCGTCCGTGATTGAGATAAATGACCGGAGGAGGAGCGTCTTCCTCCCAACGTGTAGGCCGGCATAGAACTTCGCCGTCGCTGTCAGTACCGATAATTTTGACTACCAGAACTGGCGGCAGATCACCCACGGCTCTGACCTGCCGCCCGTTACGGTTCAGGTGTCCTTCGTTCAGCAATTCCTTTAGGATCGCCTTTAAGGCAATCCGTGCACCGCCCCGAATATTGAAGGCGCGGGCAATTTCCCTCTTGCCAACCGGTGTTGGGCTTTCCTTGATAAATTCGAGAATTTGCCGCTTCGAGATTGGTGGGTTTTGGGCCAATGCCGTCAGTCCGCCACACCTGCATCCGCCGGTTCCGCTTTGGCCTTCTTCGCGGACTTCCGTTTGGCCGCAGACTTTTGGGTGTTTCTTTTCTTGGTTGCTTTCTTCTTGGCGACTTTCTTCACCGGTGGTTTGGCGGCTTTAGCTTCGACCAAGGCAACCGCCTCTTCGAGGGTCACTGTATCCATTTCCAGTCCGGATGGCAGTGTCGCATTTATCTTATCCCATTTTACATAAGGACCGAAGCGTCCCTTACGTACGGTAATCTGTTTTTCCTGATGGGTGCCCAGTTCGCGTCCACTTGTCCGCGTCTTGACTTCCGCGAGAAGCGTCACGGCCCGGTTGAGACCGATCGAGAGAACGTCGTCACCATCCTTGAGCGAAGCGTATTTTGGTCCCAATTTGATATATGGCCCAAACCGGCCAATACCCGCTGTAATCATATCGCCCGTCTCGGGATGGACACCCACTTCTCGCGGGAGAGATAAAAGCTCAAGCGCAATTTCCAGTGTGACCGTATCTGCAACGATATCTTTCGGCAGCGACGAACGCTTAGGCTTGGGGGGGGCCTTTTTACCCTTTTCCTTGGGAAGCTGTTCGCCGAGCTGCAGGTAAATGCCGTAGGGCCCTTTGCGCAAAGCTACGTCCAATCCGGTATCCGGATCTTGGCCCAAAACCAGAGGGCCGCTTGCAAGAATGTCATCTTCCTCGTCACCGGCTACGCCGAAGCGCCGCGTGTAACGACATTCCGGATAGTTCGCACAACCGATAAAAGCACCGAACTTGCCCAGCTTGAGACTAAGACGGCCGTTCTCGCAGCCGGGACATTTCCGCGCGCTAGCATCATCGCCTTTCTCGTCGGCAGGGAAGAAGTGGGCCCCTAGATCTTCGTCGAGCGTATCCAGAACCTGCGTGATCGTGAGATCTTTTGTGCCATCGATTGCACCAGAGAAGGAAGTCCAAAAATCGTGCAGGACCTTTTTCCAGTCGATCCGTCCACCAGAGATATCGTCGAGCTGCTCCTCCATATCCGCAGTGAAGCCATATTCAACGTAGCGTTGGAAAAAGTTCGACAGGAAAGCGGTCACCAGCCGTCCGCGGTCTTCAGGTGTAAAGCGCCGTTTTTCCAGGTGCACGTAATCGCGATCTTGCAGTACTTTGAGGATCGAGGCGTAGGTGGAGGGCCGCCCAATGCCCAACTCTTCCATTTTTTTGACGAGACTTGCTTCCGTGTATCTCGGCGGCGGCTGTGTGAAATGCTGCTCGGCGGCGGCATCCTTGAGGGAGGCTGTCTCGCCTTCCTGTATAAGGGGCAGGCGTCTGTCTCCTTCCTCGCTCGTATCCGCGTCATCGCTCCCCTCGCGATAGAGCGTGTAAAAACCGTCGAATTTTACTGTGCTGCCATTCGCCCGCAGCGTGATAGCTTTGTCTGGTGAGGTAATGTCCGCTGCCACTTGATCCAGCAGTGCGCTTTCCATGCTGCTGGCGATTGCCCGTTTCCAGATAAGTTCGTAAAGCCTCAATTGATCGGCATCCAGGATGTAGGTCAATTCGCTGGGACGCCGAAAGAAGTCTGTTGGGCGGATTGCTTCATGCGCTTCCTGGGCGTTTTTTGCCTTGGTTTTGAAAACGCGTGGTATCCCCGGCAAATAGGTGTCGCCGAAATCTTTTGCGATTAGCCCGCGCGCCCCGGCGATGGCCTCGCCACTTAGCGTAACGCTGTCCGTCCGCATATAGGTAATAAGGCCGACCGTCTCACCGCTGATATCGAAGCCTTCATATAGCTTTTGTGCCAGTTGCATGGTCCGGCTTGTGCCGAAACCAAGCTTACGGCTCGCCTCTTGTTGGAGGGTTGATGTTGTGAAAGGAGGCGAAGGATTGCGCTTTACAGTTTTCTTTTCGACCTTGGTGACGTTGTAGGTATTTGCCTTTACTGCCTCTAAAGCATTGTTTGCTGCAGCGGCTGTCGCGAGGTCCAGCTTGCCTAACTTATGTCCATTAAAGTGTGTGAGACGCGCCGTGTAGGGCTTGTCCTCTGACGACAGGAATTGTCCCTCAATCGTCCAATATTCGTCTGATTTAAACGCTTCGATTTCCGCTTCGCGTTCGCAAATCAGGCGCAGCGCGACGGATTGTACTCGCCCGGCGGATCGCGATCCCGGAAGTTTACGCCAAAGAACGGGCGACAGTGTGAAACCGACGAGGTAGTCCAACGCACGACGCGCCAGATAGGCGTCGATTAGTTCACGATTAAGCTCTCTCGGGTTGGCCATCGCTGTTAGGACGGCGTCTTTGGTGATTTCATGGAAGACGACGCGCTTGATTTTGACGCCATTCAGAACTTTCCTGTCAGCGAGTAACTGCTGGACATGCCAGGAGATCGCTTCGCCTTCGCGATCTGGGTCCGTCGCGAGATAGAGATTGCCCGAACCTTCCAGTGCAGCGGCAATTTCGTCTAAACGCTTCTTTGCTTTCGGATCTATCTGCCAGGTGATTGAAAAATTTTCCTCAGGGCGCACGGAGCCGTCCTTAGGCGGCAAATCCCGCACGTGACCGTAACTGGCAAGGACGCGGAAGTCGGAACCCAGGTATTTATTTATCGTTTTCGCCTTCGCCGGCGATTCTACAACGACGACATTCATTATAGTTCCAGAATACTCAATGTTATGTCAGGAATTACGACGCTGTTAACGTTTGTGCAGTGCCGAGTAGCACACTTGGCACTGTGAGTTCGGTTCGTCAATACTCTCTGTCGTAAGGACGCTATAATTTTTTGCTCATATTTGTTTCAACGTTTGGTTTTATTTCTTCTTACCAATCTTGGGTTCCTTGCGGGCCAGTAAGCGTTGGATGTTTTGTTTGTGCCTGTACCAGACGAATACGGCGAGGATTGCCGCTGCGATAGTGACCGGCGGCTCACTTAAATACCAGGCAAAGGCCGGTGATAGCGCGATGCTGCTAAGTGATGATAGGGAAGATATGCGGAATATTACAGCACACAGAAGCCAGGTCAGGCCGGTCGCAAGGCCTACAGGCCAGGACAGTATCACTAGGGCGCCTAACGTGGTCGCGACACCTTTTCCGCCGTCGAACCGGAGCCACACAGGGAACAGATGTCCAACAACTGCAGCAACAGCGGCGACTGGTGCCAATGATGGAGCTAAATAGCATGCAGCCAGGGCGGCTGCAGCCCCTTTGCCGCTGTCGAGGGCTAGCGTGAGTAGGGCTAGCAACTTGCTGCCCGTCCGCAAGACATTTGTCGCCCCGATACTTCCTGAGCCTATATCTCGGATATCGCCCAGGCCGACCATTCGTGTGAGCAAAAGACCGAAAGGAATGGAGCCCAGCAAGTAGCCAAGAACCACGGCGGTTACAAGGTAGGTTGGGTCGCTATCAAACATGAATAATTATTAGTCCGCTCCAAAAATCATGCGTCCTTCTACCATTGTACGAATCACGGCACCCTGCACGGGCCGCTTATCAAAAGGTGAATTCTTCGACTTGCTTCGGAAGGTATTTTCGTCTATCTGCCGCGGCTTGTCTGGGTCAAAAAGGAGCAAATCGGCTGGCGCGCCGAGTTCCAGTCGACCAAATGGACAGCCGAGGAGGTCGGCTGGGTTGCTGGTGACCTTTCCCAAGGCATCGAGCAAAGACATTTCGCCATTGTGATAGAGCTCCAGCGTTAGAGGCAACAGGGTCTCTAGGCCAATGATGCCGAATTCTGCCTGTGCAAATGGTAGCCTCTTGGAGTCTTCGTCATGCGGTGCATGGTCGCTTGCGATTATGTCTATTGTCCCATCCGCAAGCCCTTCCACAACCGCGCGGCGGTCCGCTTCATCGCGTAACGGTGGCGAAACTTTGGCAAAAGTACGGTAGTCGCCGACTGCGGTTTCGTTTAGTGCAAAATAATGCGGCGCGGTATCGCAGGTGACGTTGTAACCGTTACTCTTCGCCTTGCGGATTGCATCGATGGCCGCAGCAGTGGAGATATGGGCTGCATGGTAGCGGCCGCCGGTCAGGGAAAGGATACGTAGATCGCGCTCGATCGCCATCACTTCGGCAATCGCCGGGATCCCAGGCAATCCTAGACGAGTAGCTACTTCACCCTCGTTCATTACCCCGTCATCGACTAACCGTTCATCCACAGGATGTTGAACGATCAGAAGGTCGAAGGTGCGGGCGTAACTCAGGGCGCGGCGCAAGACGAGAGGGTCGTGGACCGATTTGACACCGTCGGTGAAGGCAAGGGCTCCGGTTTCCGACAGCAGCGCCATTTCGGTCAGCTCCTGTCCTTCCAACCCTCTTGTTAGGGTACCGTAGCAAAACAGCTTTACAGATTTAATTTCGCGCGCACGGCGAGCGATGAATTCGAGCACTGAGACATCGTCTATCACTGGGTCCGTGTTAGGCAGGCAACACATTGCCGTCACACCGCCGGCTGCGGCAGCCTCGCTTGCCGTTGCGATGGATTCCTTGTGTTCTTCGCCCGGTTCTCTCACCTGCACGCGGATGTCGAATAGGCCCGGCGATAAGCAGAGACCGTTACAATCGATTGTTTGGCTGGGGCTAAGCATGCCGGCTTTGAACGCACCAGGCCCGATATCGGATATTTTTCCATTTTCGACCAAAAGGTCTCCTACCACATCCAATCCGCTAGCCGGATCGAGTAATCGTGCGTTGAGGTAAGCAGTACGCTTGGTCATCGAGGCGTCAGTCGGGGAATTCTGTGCGAGTCAGTAGATCAAGGCACGCCATACGGATGGCGACGCCCATCTCCACTTGGTCACGAATTACGGATCGGTCGATATCATCTGCCAGTTGGGAATCGATTTCGACACCCCGGTTCATTGGGCCGGGATGCATAACGAAAGCATCGTCTTTTGCATAGGAAAGCTTCTCATTATCGAGACCGAAAAAATGAAAATATTCCCGGATTGAAGGCACGAAAGTACCACGCATTCGCTCGGTTTGCAGTCGCAGCATCATCACGATATCGCAATCTGTCAGACCTTCGCGCATATCGTGATAAACCTCGACCCCGAAACGATTGATTGCTGTCGGCAACAAAGTGCGAGGTGCGACCACACGGACCCTAGCACCCATTGTGTTTAACAGGTGAATATTTGAGCGTGCGACCCGGCTGTGCATCACATCGCCACAGATGGCGACGATCAGGTTCTGTAGACGTCCGCGGCGACGCAGGATCGTAAGCGCATCGAGTAACGCTTGCGTTGGATGTTCATGCCGACCATCGCCGGCATTGATAACCGCGGCGTTTACTTTTTCCGACAGCAGCTTTACCGCGCCGGCATCGGGATGTCGGACGACCAAGACGTCCGGGTGCATAGCATTGAGCGTCATAGCAGTGTCAATCATAGTTTCGCCCTTTTTGATCGAACTGGTCGAAACAGACATGTTCATGACGTCGCCGCTGAGCCGCTTGCCGGCCAGCTCAAATGAGGCCTGGGTGCGTGTCGAATTTTCAAAGAACAAGTTAATGATGGTACGGCCGCGCAGAACATCCGTCTTTTTGTCTGGCCGCCTGTTCTGGGCAACATAGGCGTCGGCTAGGTCCAGGATCGCGGTGATTTCGGTAGCGGAAAGCCCCTCGATGCCGAGCAGATGCCGGTGCGGGAAGCGATAATGCGCAAGATTGGGCGCTGGCTGAGCGCTGGTCATTAAAGCGGTAGTATAGGGAGCGATTCGAGAACGCTGCAAGACATTGTGATGAAGATTGTCCCTACTGCGTTACCATCGAGTTCATCGAGAGGCCAGAAGGCTAATCTCAGGTAAAAGAAACTTTGGCCGTGCCAAGGCCGTTGACCGTGACGGTGATTGTATCGCCCGGGGCGACCCATTGCGTTTCCACGATACTACCGGTCAGAACGATCTGGTCTTTCTTTAATCCTTGGCCCACTTGTGCCAACGTGTCGGCGAGCCAGATTAACGCCTCGAAGGGATGCCCCATTACTTGGGCGCCTTTGCCGCTTCCGACCTCTCGTTCGTTGACGAGCATTGTCGCACTGATGTTCGCTAGGTCTAGCGTCTGCCAATTGGTCAGTGCGGGTCCTAAAACGCATCCTGCGCCAAAAAAATCGTCAGCGATCAAGGTCGCGGCATCCAGCGAGGAGTAGTCGACATAGCGATCGTCAACGATTTCGATCGCCGACATGCAGGTTGCAACTGCACCCGTGACAGCGACGCGGGTGAAGGGTGCCTCGTCCGGTGGCAGGTCATGCCCTAGCCGTACGGCAATTTCACACTCGACACCTACGCGGTGAAAACGGTTATGCGGCAACATCGCAGGAGATTTGTGAACGTCGGTTACTTGTATGCTCCCGCCGCAGGGCTGATTGATCTCAAGGAACTCCTGCATCACCGTAGTCGTGCAGCCGATTTTGTAACCAGCGATTGGGATCCCGAGTTTTTCGTGAAGCGCTTCCTGCACGGCATATCCTGCCGGCATATCCGGTATCTGACAGGCCACAGGTAAGTAATCGAAACGCACGCCGTCCCGCCTTGCTTGGGCTAAGGCATCGGCGGCACGGGCGACCTGGTCAGGCCTCATTGGCAATCCCCCGAAGTCTGTCGAGCGCTCCTTGCAAGATGTAGGCCGCGGCCATTTTGTCGATTACGTTCGCTCGTCTGCGGCGCGACATGTCAGCTTCGTCGATTAGCACGCGCTCGACAGCTGCTGTTGATAACCTTTCGTCCCAGAATGCTATCGGTCGGTCCATGCCGGTTTGGATCAAGTTTGCGGCGAACTGGCGGGTCGATTGGCAGCGCGGTCCCTCCGAGCCATCCATATTTATCGGCAGACCAAGCACAATTCCTCCAACGCTACGGTCCTCAATCAACCACTGGAGTTTGGCGGCATCTTTGCCGAACTTGGTCCGGTGAAACGTGTCGATAGGGCTGGCTACTATGAGGGCCGGGTCGGACAGGGCAAGTCCAATCGTCTTGGAGCCAAGGTCGAGGCCTAGCAGGCGGCTACCAGGGAGCATCTCCGATCGCAAATTTTCTAAGCAGCAGATTGGCATGTTGCGGTTGATTAATTGGACGGGGTTGTTAGCAGTAGGCATTGGCATAATGCACGCTGCTGCGGCTCTTGTCGCCGTTCGGGGCCGATGATAGGTTCCGCGCCGCCAATACCCGGAGAACCAGCATATGTCGCTCGACAAAAATACGGTGCGTAAGATTGCTACGTTGGCACGCATACGGGTGGAAACAGACGCCCTCGAGCCGCTGGCGAGCGAGCTTAATAAAATATTGGGATGGGTGGAGCAGCTGAATGAGGTGGATACCAGAGGTGTGCCACCGATGACCTCCGTCGTTGAGACGGAGCCGTTCAAGCGAGCCGATCAGGTAGACGATGGTAATCGCGTCGAGCAGGTTCTTGCTAATGCGCCGGAAGAAACAAATCACTTCTTTGTTGTGCCGAAGGTAATTGAGTGATGTCAGCGCTGATTGATTTGACACTTGCGGAGGCCCGCGACGGGTTGGCGGCAGGAGAGTTCACGTCCGTTGAACTGACCGAAGCGCATATAGCGGCGAGTGAGGCAGTGCGTGATCTGAACTGTTACATCCTGGAAACGCCGGAAGTGGCGCGAGAGATGGCTCAAGTCGCCGATATACGACGCGGGTGTGGCGATGTCGGATTGCTCAACGGCATGCCGATCGCGATCAAAGACCTGTTTTGCACGATGGGTGTGCAGGCAACTGCCGGTAGCCACATCCTAGAAGGTTTTATCCCCCCTTATGAATCAACGGTGACCCGTCAGCTTTGGGACGCCGGGGCCGTCATGTTAGGCAAGACCAATTTGGACGAGTTTGCGATGGGCTCCTCCAATATGACTAGTTATTTTGGCCCGGTAATGAACCCATGGCAAAGGGCGGGAGACCCTGCTGCAAAGCTTGTCCCCGGCGGGTCGTCTGGCGGGTCGGCAGCGATCGTTGCGGCTCGGGGTGCGTTGGCATCGACTGGCACGGATACTGGAGGCTCGATCCGGCAGCCAGGGTCATTCTGCGGTATTGTTGGAATGAAGCCGACTTATGGCCGCTGTTCCCGTTGGGGCATAATCGCATTCGCATCGTCTCTAGACCAAGCGGGTCCTCTGACTCGGACGGTGCGGGATGCTGCCATCATGCTGGGTGCGATGGCCGGGCATGACCCAAAGGACTCTACCAGTGTAAATGTGCCCGTGCCGGATTACGAGGTGGCGATCGGCGGCAATCTCAAGGGCCTAAAAGTTGGTGTCCCGAAAGAGTACAGGTTCGACGGGCTCTCTGCGGAGATCGAAGCGCTATGGGAAAAAGGGATCGGCTGGCTTAAAGATGCGGGTGCGGCGATCGTAGACATCAGCTTGCCGCATACAAAATACGCGCTGCCAGCATACTACATCGTTGCACCGGCTGAGGCATCGTCGAACCTCGCGCGGTATGATGGAGTGCGGTACGGTCTGCGCGTTGATGGTGATACGCCGCAAGAGATGTATGAGAACACACGCGGCGAAGGGTTCGGCGCAGAAGTGAAGCGACGTGTTCTTATTGGCACCTACGTGCTGTCAGCCGGCTATTACGACGCCTATTACCTACAGGCGCAGAAGGTTCGCACTCGGATTGCGCAAGATTTTCACGAAGCGTGGGAAAAAGTCGACGCCATCCTAACCCCGACGACACCGAACGCGGCATTTGCGCAAGGCGAAAAAATGAGCGATCCCATCGCTATGTATATGAACGACGTGTTGACGGTACCGGCGTCGATGTCGGGCTTACCCGCAATTTCCGTGCCGGCGGGCCTATCTGCCGACGCGTTACCGCTCGGGTTGCATGTCATCGGCCGGCCCTTTGACGAGAAGACTGTATTCAAAATTGGCCATGTGATCGAAGAGGCAGCTAACTTTACTAAAACGCCACAACTGATCGCGGGAGACCGTTGATGTCCGATATTCTGAAAGGACGAACCGGCGATTGGGAAATGGTAATTGGGTTAGAGGTGCACGCACAGGTTATCGTACAAGCCAAACTGTTTTCTGGGGCGGCGACTGCTTTCGGTGCGGACCCGAATGAGCAGGTGAGCTTTATCGATGCGGCCATGCCCGGCATGTTGCCTGTGTTAAACGAAGCCTGCGTGGAGCAAGCAGTGCGAACCGGCCTTGCTTTGAATGCTGAGATCAAACTGGAGTCAATTTTCGCCCGGAAAAATTATTTCTATCCCGACATGCCTCAGGGCTATCAAATTTCTCAATATGAAGAGCCGATCGTCGGTGAGGGTGAGATAGTCATAGATCTCCCAGATGAAGAGACGCGTACGATTGGGATCGAGCGATTACATCTAGAGCAGGATGCCGGAAAATCGTTACACGACCGTTATCCGGGCAAGACATATATTGATCTGAATCGGTCCGGCGTAACCCTGATGGAGATAGTGTCTAAGCCGGATATGCGTTCGGCTGAGCAGGCAGCCGCTTATGTGACCAAGCTCCGCGCGATCCTGCGGTATATCGGTTCATGCGATGGCAATATGCAGGAAGGCTCGTTGCGCGCCGATGCCAATGTTTCGGTGCGCCGACCTGAAGGGTCGCTCGGCACTCGCTGCGAGATCAAGAACTTGAACTCAATTCGTTTTATGCGTCAGGCCATAGACTACGAGGCAGCCCGGCAAATAGAGATCCTCGAGGAAGGTGGTGAAATCGAACAGGAAACACGGTTGTTCGATTCAGGTCGCGGAGAAACGCGGTCAATGCGCTCCAAAGAAGATGCGCACGACTATCGTTATTTCCCCGACCCGGACCTGCTGCCGTTGCGTCTGGAGCAAAGTTATGTCGACGAATTGAGGGTGTCGTTGCCGGAATTGCCGGAAGCGAAGAAGCAACGTTTCATGGAAAGCTTCGGTTTGTCTGCCTACGACGCGAGCGTGCTCGTTGCCGAACGCGAGACGGCGGAATATTTTGAGACAGTGGCTGAGGGGCGGGACCCCAAGTTGGCTGCTAATTGGGTAATTTCGGAACTGTTTGGTAACCTCAACAAGGCTGAAATTTCGGTCGCAGAGTCTCCAGTGACAGCGCTGGCACTTGGCGGTCTGGTTGATCTCATCGCCGATGGCACGATTTCTGGACGCATCGCTAAGGATGTTTTCTCGGACATGTTCGAAACTGGTAAATCAGCTGTGGATATCGTCGAGCATAAGGGGCTCAAACAGGTGAGCGATACAGGAGCACTCGAGGCTGCAGTCGCCGAGGTGATGGATAGCAACCCAGGTCGTGTCGCTGACTATCGCGGAGGCAATCAGAAGCTGATCAGCTGGTTCATGGGCCAGATCATGAAGGCAAGTGGCGGCAAGGCTAACCCGCAAATGGTAAACCAGTTGCTGCGCGAAAAGCTCGATACGGGCGATTGAAGAGGAAGACGGTCGGTTTTATGGCGCTGCTCCCTTAAGTAGCTGCAAGCGGGATCGTTTCAGTGTGGCTAGCCCGCTAGCAAGACTCTAAGGGTGTCTCCAGGCGGATTGACAAACCGGGCTGAATGCGGCGCAAATTCCTGAAATTCCAAGGAAGGAGTTTTCCATGGCATCCGGTTATCCCAGAGACTTGGTGGGTTATGGCAAACATCCACCGGATCCGAAATGGCCTAACGGCGCCCGCGTAGCGGTCAATTTTGTAATCAATTATGAGGAAGGGTCGGAAGGCTCCATCTTTGATGGAGAGGAGCGGACGGAGATTGGTTTGACGGAGAGTTCGAGTGTTGATTTCGCTCCAGGGTCGCGAAATTTAGGTGCTGAATCAATGTTCGAATATGGCAGCCGGGTCGGTTTCTGGCGTTTGATGCGGTTGTTCGAAGAACGGCAGATGCCCCTGACGGTCTTCGGCTGCGCCTTAGCCCTGGAACGCCATCCGGAAGCTGCGGCGGCGATCCGTGAGGCGGGGCACGATGTCTGCTGTCACGGTTGGCGCTGGGTCGAGCACTACAAGCTTAACGAGGCAACGGAGCGGGATCATATACGAATGGCGGTCGAGTCGCTCCAGACGACGATCGGCGAGCGTCCAGTCGGCTGGTATTGCCGGTACGCACCCAGCGTGAACACGCGTCGGCTGCTGGTCGAGGAGGGAGGCTTTACCTACGATTCCGATGCTTATAACGATGAACTTCCCTACTGGACCGATGTCGCTGGTCGGCCGCATCTCATCGTGCCCTACTCGTTGACGAACAATGACGTGAAGTTCATGCGTGGCTATCTAGCGACAGCTGATGACTACTTTCAATTCATCAAAGATGGCTTCGACATGCTCTACGAGGAAGGAGCTACAGCGCCAAAAATGATGTCTGTGGGTCTCCATATGCGGATCATCGGGCACCCAGCGCGGGCGGCGGGCCTTGCGCGGCTTCTTGACTATATCGTTGGATTCGACGATGTCTGGGTTTGTAAGCGGATAGAGATCGCTGACCATTGGTGCAAGACGCATCCACCGCGTTTACGCCTAGGGACATCTATTCCATAAGGCAGTTGCTGCGGCAAATTCTGCTGGTGACAGTAATAAGCAGCGGATCTTGGACCGCAAAGACGAAGCAGAGACCTCGTGCTAAGTCACCAAATTAGCGAGCGACCCAGCCGCCATCGACCGGCAATGTGTGCCCGGTTATTAGGCTCGCGGCATCACTCGCTAGGAACAGAATTGCCGCCGCAATCTCGTCTGGTTCGCCTAACCGGTGCATCGGCGTGTTATCCAGGATGTACTGGTGGGTTTTGTCGTCCTCAAGCATTT
>CAYYUG010000064.1:0-24936 GCA_964474755.1 uncultured Rhodospirillaceae bacterium
GATCTCAAAGTCTATTTGGGCGCCCAGACCCGGTTCCATTGGGACGTGCACCATGCCATCGGCATCGACCACGATGTCCTCGACGAGACCATATTTCTGCGCGCCGTCCGGTAGCAAGACCTCGAAGAATTCGCAATTTGCAATCGCCGCGGAGATATGCAGGTTGGCAACATTATTCAGTGAGTTACCACCATGATGGATTTCAAAGTTCATGCCAAACCCCTCTGCAAGGTGCGCCGCTTTTATGCAGGCAGTAATGCCGCCCTTCACGGCCACGTCGCCGCGCAGAAAGTCCGTCGCCTGCTGAAAGATCCACGGTGCGTAGCCTAGGAATCCGCCCGGCGCATACTCGGTCGCCAAAATTGGGATTTCGAGTAAGTTGCGCAGTTTGATGTAGTTGTAAAGATCTTGCTCGGCCAGCGGGTCCTCGTACCAATAGTATCCCATCTCTTGAATTGCCTGACCGACCTTCAGGGCTTGCGGAAAATTATAAGCCCAGGTTGAATCGAGCATCAGTGTATAGTCGTCGCCGACCGCTTTGCGTACGGCTTCGCAAACACTGATATCGGTTTTCCAAAGGGTTGGCGGGTGAATTTTGTAGGCAGCCCAGCCAACGTCTTTGATCGAAAGCGCTTCGTTCACGTACGCCTCGGTTGAAGACAGTGTGGGTGAGCTGGCATAGGCGGGGAGTTTGGAGCGCATGCTGCCGAGCAGTTGATGGATTGGCAGGCCTGCGGTCTTGCCGGCGATGTCCCAAAGCGCGATATCCATCGCTCCAATGGCTCGCAAGGTTGTCGCTCGCGATCGTTTGTGCATCTCTCGGTTCAGCCGTTCACGATCGAGCGGGTCTTGTCCCATAAGCTGTGGCTTTAAGTGATCGATCAGAGAATGGGCGTCAAGATGTCCACCTCGGCTCGACGCACCCAGGAAAGCGTGCCCCTCGACGCCGTCATCAGTCCGGATAGTCAACAAGCCGAGTTGGCTCTGTCCAGAAAATTTTCCGGTGTGCTGACCATACTGTGTTTCTGGGATTCCGTCCCAGGCAAACAAGGTTAGTGTGATGTCATCGATTTTCATCGCGAAAACCCTTTTATTGCCATGCTACGACAGCAAATCACACCAGGAGGGCTGGGTTCAACCGCACCCCCGATTGTACCCCTTGCCGGACACTGCTATAGAGGCATCGCGGGCCCGTAGTTCAGTTGGTTAGAACGAACCGCTCATAACGGTTATGTCGCAGGTTCGAGTCCTGCCGGGCCCACCATTTCGTTTGTATGTCGCCGCGAGTCAACTCGGCGCCGAGCGTTTTGTTTGAAGTTTCTCTTCGAACCTCTATCACCATTCGTGTTCTACTCTATGGATTGAGGTGCCGCCGTCACCCCAGTTAATCGAGCGGTAATCCCGCGGTTTTAAGTTCGGTTGCGTCGAAGCCAAGCTTTTCAATTAAGATTGCCCGATTGCTGGAACCTAATTTCGGACCGGCGTGGCGGATTTCACCCGGAGTTCGCGAAAGCTTGCCGACGACGTTCTGCATGCGAATTGGTCCACCGAGCTCGGTATCCTCGACTGCGACGATATTTTCGCGGGCCTGAAAATGTGGATCTTCAAAAATTTCCGCGATACTGTTGCAAGGTGCGACGGCAGCTCCAAATTCATCGAACAAGGAAATTAGTGCGTCACGATCGAATTTTTTGATCGCCGCCTGCAACGCCTCGTCGAGAGCGACGGCATTTTGAATGCGCCGCCGATTGTCGAGAAAGCGTGGGTCTTCGATGAGTTTCGAGACCCCCAGTGCTTCACACATCCGCTCGAAGGTCGATTGAGCGCTGCCGGACATTGAAACCCATTTATCGTCCTTTGTCTGGTAGGTGTTGCGTGGGGCGGTGAAAGGCAATCGGCTGCCGTTGCGCTCCTGGACGAGACCTAGCTGATCAAAGTCGACCACCTGAGGACCGAGCAGCGTGAATAGCGGCTCATAAATTGCCAAGTCGATGACCTGCCCTTTCCCGGACCGGTTCTTCTCCTGCAGTGCGATCATGGCCAAAAATGCACCCATCAGTCCCGCGCTGTCGTCAGCGAGGCCGAAGCCGGGGAGCAGTGGTGGTCTGTCAGGGTAGCCGGAAATATAGGCGTAACCGGAATATCCTTCCGCTAAGGTTCCGAAACCGGATCTGTGACTGTTAGGTCCGGTTTGACCGAAGCCCGTCATCCGCAACATGATTAGGCTTGGATTAATAGCGCTCAGCACATCGTAGCCAAGCCCCCACCTTTCCAAGGTCCCCTTGCGATAATTTTCAACAACGATATCGGCATCCGCGATGAGGCGTTTGACGATCTCCACGCCTAGTGGCGTGCGCAAATCGGCAGTGACTGAATGCTTGTTCCTATTGACCATTTTGTACATCAGGCCGATGCCGTTTTTATCATTGCCCCAAAATCGCAGCTCATCACCGGTATCTGGTCGCTCGACCTTGATTACTTCGGCCCCGAAATCGGCAAGGAACATCGATGAAATAGGGCCGGCGAGGAAGTTTGCAATATCGACGATTTTTACGCCGTTGAGCGGTTGCGTGGAGTCGGTCATAGCTGAACCCTTGGCTTGAATTGCGAATGTTTTGATGTGGCCTTTGCTGTATGCGCGCGCCATCGCCGACACTGTATCGTGTCAAAGTGTTGTTCGCGAAGGGGCTGCTAATCCGTTTACTTGCTAAGGTAATTGTCCGCGAATGTTTTGTGGAGAATTTGTCTATCGAGTGATTAATGTAATATCGGCTTTTAAGCTTCTCTTTGAACCTTTTTGATAGGAGAAATGTGCCGAAGGCTAGCGATAAATTACGTAGTTTAGAGCAAGTAAATAGCAGCCATGGAATGGCTACAGTAAACGCATTTTCGCAACCAAAACGTAAAACGAAACAACATGTAACTTGGAGATATTGTGGGTATAAAGGTTTTTGAGGCTCACGTTATCGGAGAGCCGGTCGCAGGCGCCAAGGAATAAACCAGCCGCACGTTCAGCGTTCGTTTTAATTGGTGGGTGGCTAACATTATTAGAATAAAATTTTATGCTTTTGGCTGGGAATTTTAGCATAAAATCTATATAACCCCTTTGTTTTTAAGATAAAACTCCTTTGCTATTAAGAGAGGTATGCCGTTTGTCCGCCATGATCGAACTCGATCGGTTGACTAAGAGGTTCGGTGCATTGGTCGCCGTCGACGATGTGACTATGACGGTCATGCGTGGCGAGGTGCTTGGGTTCCTTGGCCCCAACGGAGCAGGAAAATCCACAACTATGAAAATCGTTGCCGGGTTTCTGGAGCCGACTTCGGGCAGTGCCGTGGTCTGCGGACACGATGTAATGACCGAACCCGTGGCTGTGAAACGGCGTATAGGTTATCTGCCAGAAGGAGCGCCGACATATGGCGACATGACCCCGGCTTCCTATCTCGGCTTTATTGCCGAAATTCGGGGGTTCACTGGGGCGGAAAAACAAAAGTGCGTCGACGCTGCCGTCGAAAAACTCGGCTTAGAACGGGTTTTGCGGCAACCAATCGAAACTCTTTCCAAAGGCTATAAGCGACGGGTTGGATTTGCGCAGGCGATTTTGCATGATCCTGAAGTTTTGATCATGGACGAGCCGACTGATGGGCTCGACCCGAATCAGAAACGCCAGGTCCGAACGCTGATCCGCGACATGGCGATCGACAAAGCAATCGTCATCTCCACTCATATCCTGGAAGAGGTCGATGCAGTGTGTAACCGGGTGGTGATGATCGCGGGCGGGCGTCTTCTTGCCGATGGGACGCCCAGTACAATGCGCGCTCGCGCGCGTAATCATAACGCGCTGCTGTTGCGTATCGCCCCGGATAAGCTGGAGTTGGCGCGCACCAAAATCCAGTCGATAGATGGTGTAAATTCGGTCGAGACGGTGACACGCCGCGATGGCGCTGTTTTATTGCGAGTGCCGTCAGATGCCCGGCTAAAGGCGACGACGATTGTCGCCATGCTGGGGGCTGACGGTATCGAAGTTGAAGAGTTGATCAACGAAGTCGGTATGCTAGACGACGTGTTCTACGATATCACCGCCCATGTTGCGCATCGGGAGACACCCTATGCGTAACATCTGGATTATCGTGAAGCGGGAGACAGTCAGCTATTTTGCCACGCCGCTGGCCTATGTTTTCATTGTAATTTTCCTCGCGCTCAGCGGTGCCCTGGCGTTTTTCATTGGCCGGTTCATGTCGCGCGAACAGGCGGATTTGATCCCGTTCTTCGACTACCACCCCTGGCTCTATCTGATGCTAATTCCAGCGATCGCAATGCGCCTGTGGGCGGAGGAGCGCAAGACCGGAACGATCGAGAATTTGATGACCCTTCCGGTCTCCACCGTCGAAGCGGTGATTGGCAAGTTTGTTGCCGCCTGGGGTTTCGCTGGGTTGGCTCTGGCGTTGACGTTTCCGGTATGGATTTCGGTGAATTTGCTGGGCGATCCGGACAATGGTGTGATCTTTGCGAGTTATGTTGGCAGCCTGTTTATGGCTGGCGCTTTCCTAGCCATTGGCTCCTGTATTTCGGCGCTGACCAAAAATCAGGTCATCGCCTTTATCATTAGCGCAACAGTCTGTTTCCTGTTCACCATGGCTGGGCTCGAGTTAGTGTTGAATTTCTTTCGGCTCTGGACGCCCGATTTGTTTGTCGACACCATCGCGTCGCTCAGCTTTCTGACCCATTTCACGTCCGTGACCAAGGGCGTGATCGAGCTCCGAGATATTATCTATTTCGCGTCGATGATCGCTGTGTGGTTGTTCGCCAATGTGGTCGTTGTCGATTTGCGGAAGGCAGCGTAGCGATGTTGGGCAAGCTGAATTCAACTGATCGTTCCAGTCGCGCGATGATTGGGCTTGGCCTGGCAGTCGTCTTATTTTTTGCCGCCAACATTTTCTCCAACACGGCCTTTAAGTCGCTGCAGCTCGATTTGACTGCGGACAAGCTGTTCACTCTATCCGACGGCACCAAAAGTGTTCTCGTCTCGCTCGATGAGCCGGTGGACATTCGCTTATTTTTCTCTCGCGCGCTTGGTGAACGCAGTCCGGATAATGCGCGCTATCACAACCGTGTGCGCGAGCTTCTGCTGCAATACACTAAAATTGCTGGTGGTAAGATTCGTCTGACATTTGAAAATCCGGAGCCCTTTTCTAGCAGCGAGGATCGTGCAGTCGCCTTTGGGCTGAAAGGTATTCCGGTCAACGAAGCAGGCGACCAAGGTTTTTTTGGGCTGGCCGGGACCAACAGCACCGATGATCAAGTCATCATCCCGTTCTTTGCAACCGAGCGGGAAACTTTCCTGGAATACGATTTAACCAAGATGGTGCAGCGGCTATTCAATCCGACGCAGAAGACCGTCGGACTTTTGAGTACTATGCCGATTGCCGGCGGTTACGTGCCAGAATTTGGCACGACACAACGCTGGCCAGTGGTCGAGAGGATCATGGAGTTCTTCAGGATTATGCCACTGCCGACCGAGATCCGGGAAATCCCGGAAGAAGTCGATATACTGATGCTGGTCCATCCGGTTGGCTTGAAACCGCACACGATGTATGCGATCGATCAGTACATGTTGCAGGGCGGCAAGGCGTTGGTGTTCGTTGATCCTGTCGTAGAAGCAGAGGCTGCAAGCACCCGGCAGCAGGGCTTCCGGCCACGGGGTTCGAATTTTAACAAAATATTGGAAGGATGGGGCGTACGCATGGTGCCTGGTAGGGTTGCTGCTGACCTGGATGCTGCGCGGCGTGTTAACGTTCGCCAGGGCGCACAAATCAAGGTTGCGGATTACGTCGCTTGGCTGTCCCTCACCGAATCGAATTTTGATATTGGCGATGTCGTCACCGGCAATATGAGCTTGTTGAACGTCGCCTCTGCTGGTGTCCTTGAACCCGCAAAGGACACAAACATCCAGCTGACACCGCTGGTTAAATCGGGGCATCGCGCGCAAAAGATCGACGCGTTGAAAATCCGCAACGGCGCTGATGTCTTAGCTCTGTTTCGCGAGTTCAAGCCGGAAGACCAGGACCTGATCCTGGCCGCTCGGGTTTCTGGAAAGGGCGTGAGCGCCTTTCCGGAGGGCCCGCCGCCGAAAAATTTGGCGCCTGGGCCACGCGCTGCAGAGGCGCAACAAAAGGCCGCGCACCTCAATGACGCAAAGAAGTCCATGACGGCGATCATCGTCGCCGATGTGGACATGCTGCATCAGCGCTTCTGGCTGGAGGTTAACGAATCGATGGGCCAACGCGTCATGGTTCCAAATGCCAACAATGGAGACTTTGTCGTGAACGCGCTGGATTATCTGAGCGGTAGCGACGCGCTTATCGGGCTGCGTGCCCGCGGCAAGTCGACCCGTCCCTTCACCCTGGTACAAGAAATCCGCAAAGAGGCGGAGCAGCGCTTCAGCGACAAAGAGGCGCAACTGCAGGAAAAACTGGTTGGCGCACAGAATAGGTTGAACGAGTTGATGAGCCGTGAGGCCGACCAGTCGGATACAATCCTGCAGAACAATCAGAAGAGGGCGATGGAAGAGTCGCGTACCGAAATTGTCGGTATCCGCACTGAATTGCGGGACGTTCAACATGCGTTGCGCAAAGATATAGAGCGCCTCGAAAGCTGGATGAAGTTTTTTAATATTGCGGCGGTTCCCCTCTTGCTCGGCATTGCCACGCTGATATTTACTGTCGTTGGCCGTATGCGGAGGCGCTCTCGGATTATGGCAAACCGTCTCGCATCCGAGACACAGGTGCCCTGATGAGCGTCCGGACGATCTTGATTTTGGCACTGCTTTCGGCAGTCGCTGTTATTTCGGCGGCGATCGCGCTTGGCACCGACCGGAGTGCCGCTCTCGACCCGCGTATCGGAACGTTGGTCTTTCCGGGCCTGAACGATCGGGCGAACGACGTCGCAACCCTCAAGGTCGAGAGCAGCTACGGAGTACTTACCTTGCAGCGGGCAGAGGGTAACTGGACGCTGAAGGAAAGCGATGGCTATCCGGTCATCCCGGTGAAGGCCAACGGGTCAATTCTTGATCTTGCAACTTTGCGCTTCTACGAACCGAAGACGGCACGTTCCGAGAAATACGCTAAGCTCAACTTGCTCGAATTTGATTTGCCGGGATCCGGATCCATGCGCGTGACCGTCAAGGACAACGAAGGGGCAATGCTGGCCGAAATGCTCGTTGGCAATAGCAAGTTCAATTTGCCCGGCACGAAAATGGGTGGAATCTATCTGCGGCTGCCTGGCGATCAGCAGGCTTGGCTGGCGGCCGGCGGGTTGAACATAAGTGGCGTCCCAGGAAAATGGCTGGAACCTCTCGTGATGCATATCGCTGGTGAGCGCATCAAGCGTGTAGAAATTAGCCAACCGCAAGGGCCGCCCATCGTCATCACCAAGCGCAACCCACAGACACTTGTCTATAGCCTGCATGGCGTACCCGCTGGCTATAAGGTGCGATATGACGAGGAACCAAAGTTGATCGCCACCAACCTCGAAGCCTTTGAGCTTGAAGATGTGCGGCGCGCCGGTGCGATCAAATTTTATCCGATGCGCACGGTCAGCACCTTGTTCGAAACCTTCGACGGGTTACAGGTCACCGTAGAATCGACGGTGATCGACGGCAAGTACTGGGCCCGTTTCCAGGTGACAACGGCAGATGGCAGTCAAGCAAACGGTGAGGCGAAGGCAATCGCCGAAAGCACAAAGGGGTGGGTTTATCGGGTCGCAAACTATCGTGGCGAACGTCTGACCAAGCGCTTTGAGAGCATGCTCGCCCCTGCCAACTAAACCAAATTGGGATCAGCCTATTTCTAAGTAGCTGATCATTGTCAATTCCCCCTTCTTAGCGCAGGAGGATCAGCGGGTAGTATGCGTCTGACGCGAGCTATTTATCGAACCACTTCTGCATCAGTGCCTGGGTACTGACTCGATATTGATCATTCGGCTGCTTTGCGCGCCTCGATTACTATGTTCGCTTCACGGCCCGCAAGCTCATTAAGATGATCGAACTCCCATTCGAAGGTGCCGACACCCTGCGACAGCGAACGGAGCTCGATAATTAGATCGTGCAACTCCGATTGCGGCATGAACGCACCGACCTCGTCCCATCCGTCCCAACCCTCCTTGGGGCTGAAACCCAAAATCTGGCCACGTCGTTTGGTGATGATACCCTGCGCATTTGCGGTAAATTCACTCGGCACCGACAGGGTAACCTTGCAGATTGGTTCGAGCAGAACTGGCGCGCATTGCGGCAGCCCGTCTTTCATTGCCAGGATGCCGGCCCGGCGGAATGCCATATCGGAGCTGTCGACCGCGTGGTGCTGGCCATCGAATAAGTTGACTGAAAGATCAACCACCGGGAAGCCCAGCGGCCCCTCGGTGAGGTATTCTTTCACACCGGCTTCGACCGCGGGGATGTAGTTCTTCGGAACGGATCCACCGTGAATGGTCTCGTCAAATTGGAAACCAGAGCCGCGCGGCATTGGCTTAATCTCGACGTGGACATCGCCGAATTCGCCATGCCCTCCGCTCTGTTTCTTGTGGCGCGCATGCTGTTTGATTGGCTTCCGGATGGTTTCCTTGTAGGGCACTTCCGGCCGCTCGGTCATAACGGCTACATTATAACGTTCCTTCAGCTTGTCTGCCGCGACCTGCAGGTGGATGTCGCCCTGGCCCCAAAGCAACATCTGATGAGTGTCATTTTCGTGCGAAATTTTGAGCGATTCATCTTCGTCGATCATTTTGGAGATCGCCGCTGACAGCTTGACTTCGTCTTCCCTTTTCTCGGAACGGATCGCTGCAGAATACAGGGGCGTTAGTGTCTCCGGCCATGGCATTGCTTTTGGGTTTACCCCGTTGGGGGTCAGGACGTCGCCAGTATTGACGCCTTCCATCCGGCCCATCGCGACAACGTCGCCGACTTTGGCCTCATTAATCTTCTCTTGTTCGTATCCCATGAGGCGGTAGAGACCGCTGACCCGGTGTTCACCAAAGCTCATGCCGTCTTTCACGGTGCCGCTCCAAATCCGCGCGACCGAAAGTTTGCCGGACCGGGGTATGTGAAAGGTCTTGAAGACTTCAGCGGCCGGATCGCCATTGATTCCGCCGAGCCGCTCCAGTGTTACGACCGGTTCTGGGGTCTCATGCCGCAGTGCTTTCATCAACCGCAAGACGCCCGATACCTGTTCGGCCGCACCGATAAAAACAGGCACCACAGTATTTTCCTGTAAATCCTTAGATAGGTATCCGTAGATATCCTCTTTTGGCGGGACTGCATCTTCCAGCAGCATCTCCAAAAGAACGTCGTCGTTGTTGGATAATTCCTCCAACAATTCCTGACGGGCTATGTCGTTTTGATTTTTCATATCCTCGGGCACCTCGATCAACGCGGAAATTTCTCCCGGCTGATAGGCGTAGGCCCGCTCTGATACTAAATCGATATAGCCGCTGATATTTTCGCCATCGCGGATTGGTACGTGACGTAGGATCAGCGACTGCGTGGAAACCGACTGCAGAGCTTCCATGACGTCGGCAATCGGGACATGGGGATGATCCACCTTGTTGATGAAGATCATGTGTGGGATCCCGGTTTCCCTCAGGTAGTGCAAGGTTGGCCCGACGACGAGCGCCTTGTTCGGCTCCGGGTCGACGACGACGATAGCGACATCCGCCACCATCAAGGCATTGCGCGCGTCCTGCAGGAATTCGATCGAGCCGGGACAGTCAAGAAAATGCCAGCGTTCGCCAAGAAATTCGCCCGACGCGATGGAGAGCTCTGTGCTCATATTTCGCTTGCGGGCTTCAGGTGAGGCATCACCGATCGTGTTTCCTTCTTTCGCCGTTCCTCGCCGTTGTATCGAATTGCAGGTGCTCAAAAGTGCTTCGAGCAACGTTGTCTTGCCACTTAAATAGGGGCCAACAAGGGCGACACAACGGGGGGCGGAAACCGATTTTGCAGGCATGTTCGACTCCTTTGCGGATTTTCGTAACTTTTTCGACGCCCCCTTTTTGGCGAGGCGCCGCTCCCTCGACAGAACTCAACTGAATTTTTTAGAGCTACGTGCAATGACGCAAGCAAAATCGTCGTTCGGCTCTTAGGTCCCTTCAATATGCGGCTTCAGTGCGTCGTAGCAAAAAGCCTGGGTGGGGGTCGGCACGCCCACTTCTGCGCCAAGCCGGACTGCCGCACCGCCTAGTCGTTCTAGCTCTAACCGCTTTCCGGCGTTAAGGTCATGCAACATTGAGGCGACCATCGGGGCGGGTAGCCCGTCGAGCCGGGCTATGCACTGTTCGACTGCATCGGCCGGCAGCGCTACGTCACGCGCACGGCCGACCGCGACCGCTTCAGCCACACAGCGTTGCAGCATTGCCCTCGTTTCCAGCGTGTCGCGTAAGCAGCCGATTGGCAGGCGTGTGATACAGGTCATGTTGCTCAGGGCTGACAACATTACGAACTTCATCCAGATATCGACGTCGACATCGTCCGACAAGGTTGCGGTCGTCCCTGCCTCGTTGCAGGCCTTGACGAGTGCTATCCCGCGCGCGGATCGTGTTCCGTCCTGTTCACCGACGGTGATAAAATTAAACGTGCCGGTTTGGGTGATCACTCCGGGTTCGCTGATCACAGAGGCGACCCCAACCGTTCCGCCCATGACGTGATCGTGGCCGAAGATCCCGTTTAAGATATCGACGGCCTCGACCCCGTTCTGCAGAGACACGACGGTCGTTTCGGGCCCTATGATTGCCTTACAAATTTCCGCCACCGCTTCTGTGTCGAACAGCTTGACGGCAAAGAACAGATAGTCCGGCGGGCCGATCGTGGCGACATCGTTGGTGGCGGTTGCTGGATTGACGGTTATTTCTCCTTCGGGCGACCGGATGGTGAGCCCCTTTGTGCGGATTGCCTCTAGGTGCACACCCCGCGCAACGAAGGTGACATCGACCCCGGAGAGCGCAAGCTTGGCTCCAAAATAGCCACCGACCCCGCCGGCTCCGAAAATGACAATTCGCATCTTTGGTGTTTCCGTCAAGTCAGAGCGGCGCAAGCCCGTTGAATACGCTGGCAGGCGTCTTCCAGCACGTCCGTCGACAGGGCGTAGGAAATCCGGAAAAAGGGCGAAAGGCCAAACGCTTTGCCATGCACCGCCGCGACCCCCTCGGTTTCTAACAAATAGATGACGAAATCCTCATCGTTCTTGATTACCGCGCCATCTGGCGTCTTCTTTCCTATCACACCGGAGCACGACGGGTAGACGTAGAACGCGCCGATTGGCGTGTTGCAGGCTAGTCCGTTTGCCTGGTTGAGCATGGATACGACCAGGTCGCGGCGTTCCTTGAAGACTTCGTTGTTGCTGGCGATGTGGCTCTGGTCGCCGTTCAGAGCTTCGACAGCCGCCCACTGGCTGATCGTCGACGTGCTGGTGATGCTTTGCGATTGCAGCATGTTCATAGCCTTGATCAGCTCGACCGGGCCGCCGGCATAGCCAACTCTCCAGCCGGTCATGCAGAAACTCTTGGACATGCCATTGAGGGTCAAGGTGCGGTCGTATAGCTGCGGCTCAATTTGGGCGATGGTTGCGAACTGGGCGCCGTCATAGAGTAGGTGTTCGTAGATATCGTCGCACAGAATCCAAACATGCGGATGGCGTAACAGAACTTCTGAAAGCGCTTTAAGCTCAACCGGCGAATAGGCCGATCCTGTCGGGTTACACGGGCTGTTCAGCACCAACCACTTAGTCTTTCGAGTGATGGCTTCTTCCAGCTGCTCAGGTGTAATCTTAAAGTCCATCCCAACTGTGGAATCGACGATCACCGGTGTGCCGCCATTCAACAGTGCCAGATCCGGATACGTCACCCAATATGGCGCAGGTACGATTACCTCATCGCCTTCGTCCACGGTTGCTGTGAAGGCGTTGTAAATAATCTGCTTACCGCCGGCGCACACTGCAATCTGGTCGATGTTATAATTGAGCCCGTTCTCGCGCTTGAATTTGTCGCTGATTGCCTGACGCAGTTCCGGAATGCCGGCCGGCGCGGCATAGCGGGTCTTACCTTCCCGCATCGCCTTAATCGCCGCTTCCTGGATGTGGCTCGGCGTGTTGAAATCTGGCTCGCCTACGGCAAGCCCGATGATGTCTTTACCCTCCGCTTTCATTTCCTGTGACTTGGTGTTGATAGAAACTGTGGCAGAAGGGTTAATCCGGGAGAGACGTGAGGCAAAGAACGCCATGATATTGTCTTTCGTTTCGTGAAAGGGCGGCGGTACGCGACCACTGAAATTATCCGGACATTACGCTGAAGGCGGGTTCGGTTCAACGCTCACTATCCGCCCTTTTACGCCGCCCATTTGGACCGAATGCAGTTGCGCATTTTGATCGTTTTGTCTGCGTCTTCGACAGTGTTTGGTTGGATCAAAAAGGCGAATGTTACGTTCAGCCCGCTTCATTCTGGTGCCATGCGTTTGACGGCCCCGCGGACGCAAACGGATAATCGCGCCATAACGACTTCTCTCTACGAAGCGGCCCAAAAGCATTATAGCGAATACGGTTATTACTTTCCGATACGCGCGCCGAGTGCAGCGAAGGCATACGATAACCATGCTAGGCTGGAAACCTTCGAGATGAGCCTAATTGGCAGGATTGTAGGCCGGATGTGGGCGAAGCTACATTTATTGCTCACCTGGATGGACAACCTGGTGCGTAGCAAGGCGATCCTTGATGCGGTCAAAGTTGTGCTGGGTCCCAATATCCTATACTGGCAGATAAGCCTCTTCATCAAGAACGCTTATGACCCAGGCTTCTTATTCTGGCACCAGGGTTTGACCTGTTGGGGTTTGAGCGAACCTGATGTGTGCACCGCCTGGGTTGTCCTGTCGCTGGCAACTTTGGGGAGTGGTGCGATACGCGTTCTGCCGCCTACCCATGAATGGCGTCAGGTCACGCACACGGGCAGTTTTGATACGGATAATCTTCTGACCTGGAGTCAAGTCGTCGATGCGGAGATAGACGAGGAACTGGCCGTCAATCTGGTTTTTGCGCCTAGCAAAATTTCACTACATCATGTCCGTCTCGTGCACGCATCCAAACCGAACCATGCCGAGGACCGCAGCATTGGCCTGGCAATCCGTTACGTTTTGCCGAATGTGCGCCAGGTCATCGGTGTGTCAGATAGAGCTTTGTTGGCGGGTGGCGAAAACCGCTATGGTTATTTCGATGAGGAGCGATCGCTGGTTGCTGATTCGACCCCGGATGTTGTTGCCCGTCACACGCGAATTACCGAAACGTGTGAGGGCTTCATCTACTCTGGGACGGATAACCGGCGGGATAACTGACTTAACGGGAGATTCAGAAATGGACAGGCCGCCAGGCGTTGAATTTCACACTTTCACCATCGTTGGCCGGTGCGAGCGCACCGGCATGTTCGGTATTGCGACTGCAACCCGATCACTTGCCGTCGGCGCGCGGGTGCCGCATGTAAAGTCCCAGACTGGCGCGGTTGCAATTATGGCGATCGCGGACCCGCGACTGGGGACGGCTGCACTACAATTTCTTGAACAAGGCTATAAAGCCCCCACTGTCATCGACCAGTTGGTCGCAATGGACCCCTATGCGGAATATCGCCAGCTCGGCGTTATCGATGATGACGGTTTCGCTGCTGCCCGCACTGGTAAGATGAACCGCGACTATGCCGGCCATCATGTCGGCGACAGTTACATAGCCCTGGGAAACGTGCTTGTCGGCGAACGCGTACTGGATGCGATTGAGGAAGGTTTTCTGGCCGATCCCAACGACGATCTAGAGGGTCGGCTAATGTGTGCCTTAGAATCTGGACGCGATGCGGGTGGTCAGCATGGTGGGCAACAGTCTGCGGCGCTGCTCGTCTACGACAATAAGTCTTTCCCGCGCGTCGATCTGCGTGTCGACGTGCACGCGGAACCGGTTGGAGAACTGCGAAAGGTATTCGATGTCTTCCGCCCGGCCATACCGTACTACAATCTCCGCCTTGTCGACGCCCGGGTGCCACCCCTTGACAAGTGGCTTGAGGAAAACACCAACGAATAGGCCGGTAAGGTTCTATTTGGAATCGATAGACCGGCGAGGGTTTCGGGCGGCTCGGTTGCTTTCTGTCTTGGAAAAATCCACGCTAAATATTTCCCCTAGCTGCAATTCGTTCGGCTCGAGAGATCAGGCGTTCGGCGCGGATGACAATTGGGATGTCGATCATTTTGCCGTCCATTTCGAACGAGCCGCGGCCCTCCGCCGCCATCGCCTTGTCTGCTTCGATCACTTTGCGGGCGTAGGCGACGTCCTCTTCCCTCGGGCTGAACTCCTCGTTCAAGATTGGGACATTTGCGGGGTGGATGCAGGATGCGCCTTCGAAGCCGAAGCGGGCCGAGTTGCGCACCACTCCGCGAAACCCGTCGAGGTCGCTGTAGTCGGCTACGGTGCCAATTAGCCCCATCGGGGTTAGGCCGGCAGCGCGGGCTGCGAAGATCGATTGCTGCTTGGGGTACTGGTATACGGCGGGGTCGGGCACGAAGCCGCAATCGAGCGCGAAATCCTCGCCACCAAGCAGAACCGTGTAGACCCTAGGGTGTGCCTTGGCGATTGCATCAATTGAAAAGAACGCGTCTGCCGTCTCGACCATCGGTAGCAGCCAAGTCGCGCCGACTGTCATTCCGCGGGCGGTTTCGAGCTCATCGACTAGCTCGGCGATTATCTTTACATGGTCGGCGCTCTGGATCTTTGGCAGCTTCAGCGCGGTGACTTTCGGCGACACCGCCGCCTCGATATCGCGAATTGCCAACTCGATGGGCCGGTTGATACGGACCAACACGTCGGCGCCATTACGCGATACCTTGTCCGCGGCCACATTGATCAGGGTACGAGCGTGTGCCTTTTCCGCCGGTGGTACGCTGTCCTCCAGGTCGAGTATCACACCGTCCGCGCCACGCGTGTGTGCCTTGTCGACATAGCGGTCGACATTCACCGGGACATATAGAAGGGACCGCCACACCGGCCGATTATTCACCGCATTGCTCATCTTCGTTTCTCCTTAGATAACGCCATTGTCTTTAAGTTTCGCCAAATCACCCGCGTTTATTCCGATGCGGCCGAGCACCTCCGCATTATGTTGGCCGAGCGCTGGGGCAGGCCGCGTGAAGCCGCCGGGTGTTCCTGACATTCGCGGCGTAATGTTGTGCATTGCCACCGCGCCCATCTCCTCATCCGGCAGGTCGACGATGACCTCGCGTTTGCGAAAATGTGGGTCGTTCATGATCTGCTCAATATCGAAGACCGGCGCCACGGTCACGCTCTCGCGCTCAAATATTTCCATGCACTCTTCCAGCGTCCGTGCACTGATCCAGCTGCCTACGGCCTCATCCACTTCGAGTCGCCTTTCTACCCGGTCGGCGTTGGTGAGAAATTTTGGGTCGTCTATCATGTCGGCGCGACCGATGACCCTAAAGATGCGCTCAGCCATCGATTGCATGGAGCCGGACATAGCGAGCCACTTGCCGTCTCTGGTCGCGTAAACATTGCGTGGCGAGGCGGTGGTTGAGCCACTGCCAACGCGGGCGCGGGTCTTGCCGGTGATCTGATGCCAGGCCGGCTCGGCGCCCAGGATGGAAAATATGGGCTCCAACAAGGACAAGTCGATGACCTGTCCGTCGCCACCCTTCACCTCTCGCTCGCGCAAGGCAATCAGCACCGACATAGCGCCCGACAGTCCTGCGATCATGTCGGCCATTGCTAGCGGCGGTAGCACTGGTTCGCGATCGGCGAAGCCGTTGCGATAGGCAAAGCCGGACATTGCCTCGACCAGGGTGCCGAAGCCCGGTCGGTGCTTATAGGGGCCCGTCTGGCCAAAGCCGGAGACGCGAACCAAGACTAGGCCCGGATTGTGCGCGTGCAGCACGTCGGGGCCGAGGCCCATCTTCTCTAGTGTGCCCGGCCGGTAGTTCTCGATCATCACGTCGGCCCGTTCGACCAGACGCAGTAGGATGTCCTTAGCGTCGTCCTGTCGCAGGTCAAGCGAGACGCTCTTCTTATTGCGGCTATAGACTTTCCAGCTGAGGGAAAGGCCTTCAGTCACCCAATGGCGCAGCGGGTCACCCTTCGCCACCGGTTCAATTTTGATCACTTCAGCGCCATAGTCGGCGAGCTGCAGGCTGACCATGTTACCGGCCACCAGGCGTGAAAGGTCGAGAACCGTTATGCCCGCCAGAGGTCCTTCAAATGTTTCGTCGAATTGCGGCAAGTTAACTCCCCTATAGGTCCCAGTTTCCTGATCACGAACATCAAGAATTTAAATTAACGTGTATCAGCACACTAATCATAAGTTTCCAGTATGATTGAGCTTTTAAATTTCGTTCCGTTCAATGAGACGAACTTAAATTCATTAGACTAGCGTCACCCCAATCAAATGTGCTCGGCTCAGGGTGCCGCAAGAAAAAATTTTGAAACGTCTACACTTTTTGCAGCCGGCCGTTCGCCTCAGGGCAGGCGAGATGGTAGCGGGAGCAGCTCAAAGCGCTTACTGGAAAGGGTGTGGTGAGGCGGCCGGTGCAAAGACTCGTCTTGACTGTGTGCGCCGGCGCGATAGCGATCCCTGGACCCTGGGTCGTCGCTTCGATGGCTAGATTCACATCGTCGGACACGGGCCACCGGGTGTCGGGGCTGCCGGTAAAGCCGGCTGCCGCGAACCAATTTATCCAGGCGTCTGGATAGGCGGTCAGGTGCAAAAGGGTGCTTTTCACCAGCGCTGCATGGCTGTTCGGTATCACGCCAGCCTGGCTGCAGACCGGGGTCAGTTTTTCGTGCAGGATCTCCGGGAACTCGACGCTAGGCTCTGTCGCTGACTGGTCCAGCACGGCGATGTCGATGCCGTGTAGTTCGGTGGCTGCAGTGATGTCATGCAGATGCAGAGACAAGGACCGGTGTGCGAGCTGGAAATCGGCCAGCCCACCGATTAGCCGGCGGCTTACTGCTGCCGTGGCCCCGACGATTAGCACCTATTCGTCTGAACGATGCATGATGCGGGTCGAGCCGAGCCAGCGCCTCACGCACATCCGAGGCGTAGCGCTCACCGAACGTAGGTCAGCGCAATGCCACGGCTGACACGGCGGAACAAGTGTTGGCCTATGTTGGATTCCAAGATGGCAATCTGCCGGTTCACCGCCCCTTGGGTCACGCTCAGCTCCGCCGCGGCGCGTGTATAGCTTGGCAGACGCGCTGCGCATTCGAAGGTGCGCTCCGCGTTCAACGGAGTGCGGAAATGCTATCCTGACATGTTATTTCAATTCATAAGGTTTTCTCATATAAAAATCTTTAATTGATCGTTTGTCGATGCATCGTCTTTTCCAGGCCACTGGAATCGTGTCAAACGAGAGGAACGTTATGAGCCAGAGCAATTCGAAACCCAACGTTACCCCGCTTCCGTCAGGTATAGGGATCAGCCGTATTGCCTTTGTTCAGGCAAATTGGCACAAGGACATCGTTGATCAGGGACGTGAGGCTTTCCTCGATACTTTCGAAGCCGAGGGTGGCTCCAAAGATAGGGTCGATGTATTTGACGTGCCCGGCAGCTACGAGATCCCATTACAGGCGAAACTTCTGGCGAAGAAGGGTGAATACACTGCTATCGTCGCCGCCGGTTTCGTCGTGGATGGTGGGATCTACCGCCATGAGTTTGTCGCCCGCGCCGTGCTCAACGGGTTGATGAAGGTGCAGCTAGAGACTGAAGTGCCGATCATCTCCATGGTACTGACGCCGCAACAATTTCACGGTCACAGCGAACACGTCCGCTTCTTTCAGGAGCACTTCAAAATTAAGGGCACCGAAGCTGCCGACGCGCTGGTCAACGTGCTGAAAGGTCCGGTCTGCGCCAAGGCGCTATAGAGAGAGCCCTCGAATTGTCACAGTGTTGCCTGTGAAACAGCGCGATGGCGACCTAGTTGCACATTCTTTGCCTGTTCTTCTGTCCTCCAAATTGGTTTGTGAGAAGCGCCATGTGACTGATTGCATTTATAATCGCGATGTTGTTAGGCATCTAAGCGCACTGGACATCGCGAAACGCAATTCCAGGTCTCACGTAACCTAATTGCCGGAGTACCGCCTGCGGTTCGCCACTTGCAACGGCAGTACCGCCAAAAACGTAGTATGTTCGCATCATATGATGATAAGGACCCTGCGCGGCTTAATTTGGATCAGCTTAGTCTGGCACCGGTCACTTTTTTCTTTCGATGCAATCACTACGGGTGGGTTGCTGCGCTACGTGGTTATAGTGGAACGGCTTGAACCGGCCAACAGAATACCGACGAGGACTGCAGCGGCGCCCGCCAAGTGATGGAAGTGTAGGCTTTCGTCCAAGAAGATGACGGCGAGGATGGCCGCGAACAACGGTAGCATATGGGCTGTGAGCGCTGCACGGTTGGGTCCGATAAGTTCGATGCTGCGGTTATAACAGAGGTAGGCGATGATTGATGCGAACAGGGCAACATAGCCGATGATACATGCGGTGTTCCAATCGATTGGCATAGTGCGGATTGCGAGAGTTTCCCATAGATAAAATGGCAAGATCATCAAAAGGCCCCAGCCCATCATGCCAGCAAGCATCGTATTCGGGTGCAAATCCGCGGGCCGTCGCTTTACCAGCACGGAATACAGACTCCATCCGATTACGGCGGCGATCATCCATAAATCGCCGGTGGCAAATTGCAGTGCTCGCATTGCATCCAAGTCTGCCCGTGTGACAATTATTGCTATGCCGAAGGATGAGAGCAGTATCCCGCCCACCTGAAGTCCGCCGATTCGGCTGCCCAGCACTAGTCGCGCTAGCAAGGGGACCAGCGCCGGTGTGGCGGCGTAGATCACCGACACGTTGATCGCTGTTGTAGTGTTGACCGCAATGTAGAGGAACGTGTGGAAGACAGCGACGCCGAGCAGGCCGAGTACAACGAGCAACCGCCACTCGCGGCGCGCTACCGGCCATTGTTGGCGTATCAGCGGCAGGACGAAGGGCAGAAAGAACGCGAAAGCGATCGCCCAGCGCCAAAAAGATAGGCCAATCGGCGGTACCGAAACGCTCGCCGCGCGGCCAAGCACGATATTACCGGCCCAGAGTAGGGCGGCACAGGCCATAAGGGAGTAGGCTAGGGGCTTAGCAGACCGCATGGGCACACACGCTATCATATTCCCGCGCTGAAATTGCTATCTCGCAGCAACCAGCTCAAGCGCTTACTGCCCAGTGCAAGTCGCGTGTTTGCGTATGAGTGGGGTATAAAGAAGGCGGTCCAGCGCTGTTATCACCTTCGCAAGTTGATAGGGCATGATATGGTCGAATAGAGCCAATTGCCGCAGCTCAAGATGGAAGGTGCCGTTGTTGACGCACCAGTGGGTACACATCCTGATCCCTGTTGAAGAAGCCAGTCTTGTGGCTGCTGAAACAACACACCTGCAGCGGCCCAGCCTTGCAGAGGTTGGGAATATTAGTGCGTTGCATGCGCAACATTCTGGCGAAATTGACCCCGTGCGTGAGTTAGAGCCAAGACACATCGTCAGTATCGCGCCGGCCAAGTGAGCCTACTGTCGCAGATTGAAAAAAGTTATACCAATTGGCCTTAATGCGCGCGCTGGGATCGATCGAAGTGTCGAGGGCGCGGCGTTGCAAATACAATGTTGTGAAAGCGCGACACATCTAATCGATTTCTGGGCCTGCTTTCATATATAAAGATCTATGGCTGACGCATCTGAATTTGCCGAAATATCGCCTGCACTCCTTACTCAACTGGAAAGGCGTCCAGCATTTAGGCGACCGCTGACCGAAGGCGGTGTCCGCTATGACTTGCACTCCGATTACGAACCCGCCGGTGACCAGCCGGAGGCGATCAGCGAGTTAACGACCGGGTTGATCCAAGGCGAGCGCGATCAGGTACTGCTTGGGGTCACCGGCTCCGGTAAGACATTTACGGTCGCGCAGGTCATCCAGAATGTGCAGCGCCCGACATTGGTATTGGCTCCCAACAAGACTTTGGCAGCGCAGCTCTATGGCGAGATGAAAGGCTTCTTTCCGGACAACGCCGTCGAATATTTTGTCTCCTATTACGACTACTACCAGCCCGAGGCCTACGTCCCGCGGACCGACACCTATGTTGAGAAAGAGTCCTCTATCAACGAACAGATCGACCGCATGAGGCACTCGGCGACACGGGCGCTTTTGGAACGGGACGACGTGGTGATCGTCGCCTCGGTTTCCTGCATCTATGGCATCGGCGCGGTTGAGACTTATTCGCGTATGACCGCGAATGTAAACGCCGGCGCGCAACTCGACCCACGCAGGTTAATGCAGCAGCTAGTCGAGTTGCAGTACCGCCGAAACGATACGAACTTTCAGCGTGGCGCTTTCCGGGTGCGTGGCGATACTATCGAAATATTCCCGGCCCACTATGAAGATCGTGCCTGGCGCGTATCGATGTTTGGCGACGAGGTTGAAGCCATTCACGAGTTTGATCCGTTGACTGGCGAGAAGACGGCGTCGTTCGAATCGGTTAGAGTTTACGCCAACAGTCATTACGTGACACCGCGGCCGACGTTGCTCCAGGCGGTTGAGAGTATAAGGGCAGAGCTAAAGACGCATCTCAAGCTACTCCACGACAAAAAAAAGCTTCTAGAGGCGCAGCGGCTCGAGCAGCGAACGATGTTCGATCTGGAGATGATTGAGGCGACTAGCTCCTGTGCTGGTATCGAGAACTATTCGCGCTATCTGTCGGGCCGCAAGGCGGGCCAACCACCGCCGACCTTGTTCGAGTATCTGCCGGACAACGCCTTGCTGATCGTTGACGAAAGCCATGTCACGGTGCCACAGCTCGGTGGTATGTATCGGGGCGACTACGCGCGTAAATCGACCTTGGCAGAGCATGGATTCCGTTTGCCCTCTTGTATGGATAACCGGCCTCTCAAATTTGAGGAGTGGGAGGCGATGCGGCCGCAGACGATATACGTTTCGGCGACGCCGGGCGGCTGGGAGTTGGAACGAACCGGCGGCGTCTTCGTCGAACAGGTTGTGCGGCCGACCGGCCTGATCGATCCCGTTTGCCATATCCGGCCGACCGAGAACCAGGTCGATGACCTGCTGGCGGAATGCAAGGTCTGCACTAAAGCTGACCAGCGGGTGCTGGTTACAACCCTGACCAAGCGTATGGCGGAAGATTTGACCGACTATATGGTTGAAGCAGGGCTGAAGGTCCGTTACATCCATTCCGATGTGGATACTCTGGAACGAATCGAAATCATTCGTGACCTGCGACTCGGTGTCTTCGACATACTGGTCGGTATAAACCTGCTGCGTGAGGGGCTTGACATTCCAGAATGCGCGTTAGTCGCAATCCTGGACGCCGACAAAGAGGGCTATCTGCGCTCGCGCACCTCACTAATTCAGACCATTGGACGAGCGGCGCGTAATATCGACGGTCGGGTTCTGCTTTATGCCGACAAAGTGACCGAGTCGCTGGACTATGCCATCACCGAGACCGGCAGGCGGCGCGAGCGCCAGCATGCCTACAATACAGCGAATGGCATCACGCCGGAGTCAGTCCGCAAGCAGATCTCCAACATCCTTGATTCCGTATACGAGCGTGACCACGTTACCGTTGATACGGGAGATGCGAAGCTAAAGCATCTCGTTGGTATGGACATCAAGACCTATATCAGCATGGTCGAGGCACGTATGCGCGCCGCGGCGGCTGACCTGGAGTTTGAGGACGCTGCCGAGTTGCGCGATGAGATCAAGCGCATTGAAGCTTGTGACCTTGACATGCCGGTTGATACCGCTCCAGTGAACAAAAGGATCGCTGCCAGCATTCAGTCGGTACCGAGTGACGTGCTGCCGAAAGGCCGCGGGAAGGGCAAACGCAAACGGCGCAGCGCCCGCCGTGGAATTTGAGCGCGGGAGAACCGTCTTGATCGACGTAACGACGCCCACCTATCCTGACGGTATGTCTATCCCGAAGACTGTTCTTGTCACTGGCGCCGCGCGCCGTATTGGCCGCGCAATAGCCTGCGATCTCGGCGGATCGGGCTGGTCGGTTGTGGTGCATTACAACCGGTCGGCCGGAGAGGCCGAAACGGTCGTCGACGAGATCAAGGCCGCTGGAGGAATGGCGGTTTCCCTGAAAGCCGATCTAGCAATCGAGGGAGAGACAAGACAATTGGTGGCGGATTCGGTTACTGCGTTTGGACCAATCGGCTGCTTGGTCAACAATGCCTCGACTTTCGACCGCGACGAGTTCGACACCGTGACGCGGGCCAGCTGGGACGCGCATATCGAACCCAACCTTCGCGCACCCTTTGTCCTATCCCAGGATATGGCGGCGGCGCTGCCGGAGGATAAGGACGGTGTCATTGTTAACATAATTGATCAGCGGGTTTGGAACCTGACGCCACATTTCTTGTCTTATACCTTGAGTAAGACCGGTCTCTGGACCCTGACCCGAACACTCGCTTTGGCGCTTGCGCCGAGAATTCGGGTCAACGGGATCGGACCCGGCCCCACCCTGCGCAATGTACGGCAGACTGAAGCACAATTTCAGAGACAACAGGATTCGGTCCCGTTACGACGGGGCGCGTCGTCGGAGGAGGTAGCGCGGGCAGTTCGATTCATTATTGATTCGCCGTCTATGACTGGACAGATGATCGCGCTGGATGGCGGTCAACATCTTGGCTGGGCGCAGCCACCACCCGGTGCGGAAGCAGAGGAATGATTCGCATGCCAAATCAATCCGGCGCGACAACGGTGCCCGCCAACTATTTGATGACAAAGGACTAATATTAGCTGTTGAAGCGAGGGCAGTTGTGCACAGCCCCCTACCCCATATTGCTCACTTGGCCAATTTCCCTATTTAAATTTGATTTTACAATTCGGTAATATTAATCTTGCCGTTAATTGCGATATTTCAATAAGTTGGGCGATATGCCTATTTATTAGGCAAAAAGGACAAGCTGCTGCTTTCGTTGATCGTTGCGTTGCGAGAGGGGAATTTTCAACAAAGTTATCCACAGAAGGCGTGGATATCGTTAAAGCCCACGCAATCGGCGTGTATCGAAGCCATCTTAATGCAGCGCCAGGGGCGCCGGAACAGCAGACGGCACAGGGATGAAAAAGCGCGTAAGAACTGAGCACGAAGCCATTCCCGAAAGCAGCGAAGGTCATGGCGGCCTTGCGTCCGGTGCGGACGTCATTCAATCTTACTTGCAGACCTTGCCAAGTGTGCCTGGCGTTTATCGCATGCTCAACCAGCGTGGTGACGCGCTGTATGTCGGCAAGGCGCATCAGCTGCGCAAGCGCGTGGCGGCTTATACCAGCCCAACGAAGTTACCTATCCGCTTACAACGTATGGTTGCCGAGACCTGTTCGATGGAGTTTGTGACCACGCATACCGAAGTCGAGGCGCTACTGCTGGAATCGAACCTCATCAAGAAATTGCGGCCGCGTTACAACGTCTTGCTGCGCGATGATAAGACCTTTCCCCACATTTTAATTACTGACGATCATGACTTCGCTCAATTGATGAAGCACCGCGGTCCACGCAAGCGCGACGGACGTTATTTCGGTCCGTTCGCGTCGGCCGGTGCCGTGAATCGGACGATTGCAGCGCTGCAGCGAGTTTTCCTTTTGCGTAACTGCTCGAACAATATCTTTCGGGCGCGGACTCGGCCTTGTTTACAGTTCCATATCAAGCGCTGCAGCGCACCTTGCGTCGGCCGGATAAGTCAAGAGGATTACGCAGCTTTGGTCAGCGAGGCGCATGAGTTTCTGACTGGGCACAGCGGTAAGGTGCAGGCGCGTTTAGCGCAGCGCATGGAAAAGGCCAGCGAAACGCTGGAGTTTGAGGTCGCGGGACGTATCCGCGACCGCATCCGGGCACTGACCCAGGTGCAAGCGCATCAAGACATAAATCTATCTGGCCTGGAAGACGCCGATGTCATCGCCTTGCACCAGGAAGGTGGGCAGTCTTGTGTCCAGGTCTTCTTCTTTCGTGGAGGCCGGAATTATGGCAACCGCGCTTACTTCCCCACTCACGACCGAAATATTTTGCCTGAGGCGGTATTGTCCGCTTTTGTTGGCCAGTTTTACGATAACAAACCACCGCCACGAATCGTATACGTAAGCCATATACTGGGGGAGGATGTCTTAATCGCCCAGGCCTTGTCGACCCGGGCGAAATGCAGGGTGCAGTTGCTGATGCCGCGCCGTGGCAACAAGCGCAAGCTTGTTGAGCACGCGTTAGCCAATGCGCGCGAAGCTCTTGGACGGCGTATGGCAGAAAGCACGACACATCATCGTGCGCTAGAGGCGCTGGCCAATCGGCTCGACCTTGACACTACGCTGGCGCGGATCGAGGTATACGATAACAGTCACATCCAGGGCAGCAACGCCATAGGTGCTATGATAGTCAGTGGCCCGGACGGATTGATGAAAAACGCCTACCGCAAATTCAACATTCGGACAGTTGGTGGTGATGGAACAGCTAAAGCTGGTGATGACTACGCCATGATGCGAGAAGTCCTAACTCGCCGCTTTAAACGTGCCTTGAAAGATGATCCCGATCGGTCCCAAGGAAACTGGCCTGACTTAGTGATCGTCGATGGCGGTCGCGGTCAGCTTGGCATCGCCGAGGAAGTCTTCGCCCAACTGGGTATTGATGACGTGAACCTGCTCGGCGTGGCTAAGGGACCCGACCGCAATGCCGGACAAGAGCGGTTTTACGTGCCGGGTGGTGGTGGCTTCACATTGCCATCTCGTGATCCGCTGCTCTATTTTCTCCAACGGTTACGCGATGAGGCGCATCGTTTCGCGATCATCACACATCGGGCGAAAAGAGGGCGCGAGATGGCGTCGTC
>CAYYUG010000065.1:0-23982 GCA_964474755.1 uncultured Rhodospirillaceae bacterium
GTTCGAAAACTTTCCCCTGCCCGCCGCTTCATCCTTGCCCGCGATGTGCGACGCGTGCACACCAAGATACAGCGACTCATGGTCGTTGCCCGGATGGGTACGTACCAGCGGATGCGTCACCGGTGGCGATATCGCAATTTTTTCCACCGTCGCGGCGCGTGATCCAGATTTACTTATTGACTGCGCCCATTATTTTAGAGAGCAGCTTCAATGCTAATTTGGTCATTAATTATTAATACGGACCAGCTTTCGCAACGTCGTCATATTGTCTGGCGGTTCCTCGCCCACGTTCCGCATATTGGTGAAGGAGACTTCGCCGACATAAATATCACCATGGCTGTCCACAGCAAGGCCATGCGGCGCCATGAACTGGCCGGGACCAGTGCCTTGGTGCAGGTCGCCGAGGCGGACCAACGTTTCTCCCTTGTTGGTCAAAACCGACAGTCGGGGCCCGAGATTTGGAACGTTACGGTTTACGTTCATCGCCGGGCCGAGCTCTCCGACATAGAACAGCGGATCGGCACCATGCCCCATACATAAACCGCAAGGTCGGTGCATATTGAACCATTGCGTTTCAAACCTGCCATCGCCATCGAAGACCTGAACACGATGGTTCTCCCGGTCGGCGACATAGACCCAGCCATCTGCGTCGCAGCAAATATTATGCGCGATGTTAAACTGTCCTTCATCAGTGCCTGGTTCGCCCCAGGAAAACAACAGCTTACCGTCTGGTGAATATTTGTGGACCCTCGAGTTGCCATAGCCGTCCGAAACGTAGATATCCCCCTTCGGCGATTGCGCGGTGTGAGTACAGCGATGGAACGGGTCGCCGCTCATATAAGGAGCAGGTTTACCGGCAACACCAAGGGTCATAAGTACTTTTCCGTCCAGGGTACAGTGCCGCACCGTATGGTCGCCGTCGTCGGTGCAATAGAGCGTCTGGTCTGGGCCGACCTCTATACCATGCGCGCGGGAGAACAAATCCTCTCCCCAAGAACGGAGAAAATTACCCTCGCGGTCGAACACGCATATTGGATGTTCACCACGGTTAAAGACGTAGACGTTGTCGTTGGCGTCTACCGCGACGGCTGCGGCGTCCTGAAAAGACCAGCCATCCGGTATTTTGGCCCAATCCATTTCTACCCGGTACGTATACTCGCCGCGACCCAGAATTGTCGTCATACTCCAATCCTCCACTCGATAATTTGGAGAAGGCTAGACCATGGAAGCATTCCGGAAAAGTTCAGGCTGCGAAGAAGACATACAAATAAAATAGGAGAAACAGTTTATCCAAACGTCGCTCTCCCTAGACATCGTTACCACTGTTGCCATACCGCTGGCGGCACAACAATCGCATGAATTGCGACGCCTACTTTGGTTTCCGGGCACTGCTGATCAAACATACTACGCAATTCAGAAAATTGGTTCTGCTCATGCATGGCGGTACCATTCCCTTTTGTCCGGACAAGGACTTCGGTGGAGCCGCCCCTCAAAATTTATGGCGCTAAAATACGAACGGTGACTACCACAAACCGCTCGACGCGACGGTCGTCACCGTAGACGTGAAAAATCAGGTCTTACTATTCGATGTGAACTGCCTAGTCGGCAGCTAGGGCCCAATGGCGCGCACCACCTAGACTGGTATCCTCACCCCCTTGACTGCCACGGGCGCCGGCTTCACATAGGTCTCAATGAAGTCTACCAACGCATCGCTCAGGATACCGTGGATACGCTCACCCTTCTCCCGCGTAGCGAACGAGGCGCTGCCGGCGATCCCCTGCGTCGCTTCTGTGCTGCTGCGCATGTCGGCATCTGTTCGGGGCACATAGACAGTCTCGCCATCCCAGGGTGGCTCAAAAGGTTTATGGGACAGGCCGAACCGGCCCTGGTGCTTCACCGAGTTGACAGCGAGGCTCATATCTACGAGGTCGGGATTGCGATAGAGCGTATATGCAGTCTCGGATTCACCAGCATGGCCCAGACCACCGTCCGGTGAATCACAGACTGCGCGCACCGCAGATTTAGCGATCAAACCCGCATCGGCGACAGCCACAAATGCTCCGGTTAGGAAGCGAAGTTTAGAAGCTGCCGTTTCCATCGGCGGCAGGTTCGCTGCCCGATTGCCATTGATGAAAACGAGCCGTTTGAAACCGTGGTAAATTAGCGACTCGCCGATATCGAGACAGAGCTGCTGTAAGGTGTCAGAGCGTAAGGTAATCGTTCCCGGATAGGCCATGTGATGTGGTCCCCAGCCATAATGCACCGGCGGCGCGATAAGAGAGTTGGTTCGTTCCGCCACACCTTCCGCCATGCCTACCGCCCAGCCAGTGTCGACATAGAGCGGTAAATGCGGACCATGCTGTTCCGTCGCACCCACTGGGATAAGAGCTATGTCAGACTGCTCAAGATAGTCCGCAATCTCCGGCCATTTCAGTTCCTGGATCCAGCGCGAATGCATACCAGTCCTCCTCTACAGAGTTGTAGATCAGCCTAATTAACCATCCTAGACACGCAAACTCTGTTCAGATGAGCACGCACCAATGATAGGATCTAATCGTAATTTCAACTCTACGGAATCGCCTTATGACAATCCAGTTGGCCCGCTTGCTCGACATCATGGCGCAGCTTCGCCATCCGGATACCGGTTGCCCATGGGATGTGCAACAGACCTTCTCGACGATCGCCCCCTACACAATTGAGGAAGCCTATGAGGTCGCCGATGCCATAGAGGCGAACGACATGGCAGCGCTCCGCGAGGAGTTAGGCGATCTGTTGCTACAAGTCGTTTTCCACGCACGAATGGCCGAGGAGGGCGGCCATTTCGATTTTAACGCGGTCGCAGGCGAGATCGCCGACAAGATGGTGCGACGCCACCAGCATGTCTTCGCCGAGGTCACCTTCGAAGGAGAAACCGAGCAGCGGCAAGCCTGGGAAAAACAGAAGTCGCAAGAGCGTGCCGCCAAGGCAGAGTCAAAGGGGGAAAAAGCAAGTGCCCTCTCCGGCATCCCCAGCGCTATGCCAGCACTTATGCGTAGCGAAAAGCTCGGCAAACGCGCCGCACAGGTAGGCTTCGAGTGGCCGGATGTGACCGGCGCGCTCGACAAGGTCTATGAAGAGTTGACAGAGCTAAAAGCGGAAATGAACGGCAGAAACAATGCGCGGCTAACAGATGAGCTCGGCGACGTGCTGTTCAGCGTAGTCAATGTCGCCCGACATCTCGGTGTCGACCCAGAGGCAGCGCTCCGCCATACCAATGCTAAGTTCGAGCGCCGCTTCCGCGCAGTCGAAAAGAGTTACACTCGCGACGGTCTCAATATTTTTGATGCGCCGCTAGACGAAATGGAGATCCGCTGGCAATACGCCAAACGCCCATAAGTGATTATTCTATTGCTGCTGATATATTAGCTGGTTTATGGAAACAAGAAACGGAACCGGATTGGAGATTTTACGCATGTCTATCGCCACCTCCAGAATCGCTGAAACCTACAACCGCGACGGTTTCGTTTTTCCCATCGATATCGTTAGCGAGGCAGAAACCCAGGAGTTACGCGACGATTTGGAAGCGGGTGAAAAGACACTGGCAGATGAACCGGACAAACTTTCGATGCTGCTGAGCTATCCAGACAAGTTGCTACCCTCGTTCTCCAAACTGGTACGCAACCCAAAATTAATCGATGCTGTATCGCAAATTCTCGGCCCTGACCTGTTGGTCTGGGGCAGCGGGCTGTTTGTAAAAGAGGCGAATACTGAGAGCCATGTCACATGGCACCAGGACCTGAACTATTGGGGCCTAGACGACACCGATGAGGTCACCGCTTGGTTTGCCTTGTCACATTCAAACGTCGAGAGCGGTTGCATGCGCTTCGCACCGGGCAGCCAGAAAAAGCGGCTCGTTCCGCATCGGGACACCTTCGCCGACGACAATTTGCTATCCCGGGGCCAGGAAATCGCAGTTGAGGTGGACGATTCTGAGGCTGTTGACGTGATTCTTAGGCCAGGCCAAGTCTCATTGCATCATGGGCACCTGTTCCATTCGTCCGGGCCAAATGCGACTAACGACCGCCGCATGGGCGCAGCAATCCGCTACATTAAACCTTCGATGAAACAGCGGTCCGGCGACAAATCACTAGTCTCCCACGTAGCTGGCGAAGACCCCTACGGCCACTTCACCGTGGGGAAAGTGCCGAAGGACCGCTTACAGGATGAGGATTTCGACCTGTGCCGCGCCGACGTGGCAATTAAAAGCCGTGTGCTCTACGAAGGCGCACAGCAGGAAGGTGGTAAACGCTACCGTCAGGAGCGCTAGGTGCCTCTCGAAACTGTCTTGCTGCGAACTGAAACTTGGCAAGAAGCGCACAGAGGGTGAAAGGGTTTTGACGGTTCCAGTCTTACGGGCATTTCTCCTTTGCGGCACCGCTCAGGAATTTTGGGCGATCTAATCACTTAACGACAGCTTGCAGTAAAGTACTCTCTAAAAAGTCAACCTCAGGCTTCGAACCTATAGCCCATGTCCAAATGGCCGCCCGCCATACACTTGGATTGTCGGGTTAGCCCAGATAATGAATAGTTGTATTGCACTTTTGACAGGACCGAGCATCACGCATCAATCCTCCATCAGCGGTTCAATCAGGCTCGACGTATCCCAGCGTTTGCCGCCGCGGCGCTGCACGTGGGCGTAAAACTGATCGACGACAGCAGCGATGGGGAGCCGAGCGCCATTGCGCTTTGCTTCGTCAAAACAGATGCCTAAATCCTTGCGCATCCAGTCAACTGCGAAGCCAAAATCGAACTCACCTTTGACCATGGTGGTACCACGGTTTTCCATTTGCCAAGACTGTGCCGCTCCTTTTGAGATCACGGCCAAGACCTTTTCCATGTCGAGACCCGCACGCAACCCGAAATTTAGTCCCTCCGCGAGTCCCTGAACGGCACCGGCGATGCAGAGCTGGTTGACCATCTTCGCCAGCTGCCCGCTGCCCGCTTTGCCGAGCAGAACACATGACTGCGCGTAACAGTCAATGACCGGCTTGGCACGTTTGAAATCCTTCTGGATGCCGCCGCACATCACGGTCAGGGCACCGTTCTCCGCACCAGCCTGACCACCGGAGACCGGCGCATCAATGAAGCCGAAGTCTTTCTCTTTCGCGGTAACATAGAGCTCCCGTGCGACATCAGCGGAGGCGGTCGTGTTGTCGATGAAGACTGTACCTTTCGACATGCCAGCGAAGGCACCATCCTTACCTAATACGACACTACGCAGATCGTCATCATTGCCAACACAGCAGAAGACCATTTCAGCGCCCTTCGCCGCTTCTCGTGGGGTCCTGGCAACCTTGCCGCCATGCTGTTTCTTCCACTTAGTGGCACGAGTCACAGTGCGGTTATAGATAGTGACTTCGTGACCACCCGCCCTCAGATGCCCAGCCATTGGATAGCCCATAACGCCAAGACCGATCCACGCTACTTTCGACATGTTACGCACTCCCTGATTAAATTAACGCGCATGATATTGCAGGCCCATATCCGCTTCAATCGGGTTGGACAATTTCATTGATCCGGTTCCAACAGTCGATATCCGGCGCGCACAGCAGTCCTCGCGTACGTTCGGTGGGCCGATAGGCGTTACCGTCCTGACGGTCAGCGTGAAAGCCAGCTTCGCGAACAAGCAGGACACCTGGCGCATGGTCCCACGCCCAAAGTCTGTTGTAGAGTCGGAATTGCGACTCTCCACGCGCCATTGAAATGAACTCCTGACCGGCGCAACTCATGCTTTTTTCGAGATTAAACCGCTCTTCTAGCTGCTGACGCACCGAAAGCCGTTCCCCCCGGTCAATCAGGCCAAAATTGACCCGCCCCGTAAGCCGGGACGGCTGATAATTAACGCGAAGTGGTTTTCCATCACGTCGCGCACCCGACCCCAACTCAGCCTCAGTCATAACTTCCTGGACGGGGTCGTAAATCCAGCCCATCCGCGTTTCGCGAGATTCGACATAGGCTACCATCACGGCGAACACCGGCCGACCCGCCGCGAAATTAGCAGTCCCATCGACCGGATCAATAATCCAGAGCGGCCCTTGCTCTTCGTCCAAACGGTCCAGCAAATGGGGTTTGGTGTGCGCGGCTTCCTCACCCACGATTAGAGCACCCGGGGTCAAGCCTTCCAGCATTTTGGTCAACCGTTCTTCAGCATCGTGATCAGCGATGGTGACCACATCGCCCGGCTTCTTTTCCGTTACTTCATGTGCTGCGAGGGACCGGAAACGCGGCATAATGTCAGCTTCGGAAGTCTCGCGAATATAGTCAGCGACGCGGTCGAAATCAGGAGGCATTAGTACCTGTTTACGCTCGCACCATGAGCATAGCTTAAGGGCAAAACAATGGCTCCGCCTAACGTGCGCGGCACCGACAGCCGGTAACGGTATAGATTTACGCTAGCCGACGATACCCATTATATCGGATTCGCTCATGATCATCATGTCTTTACCGTCGATCTTTACTTCCGTACCAGACCATTTCCCATAGAGAATACGATCGCCCTTCTTAACGTCCATCGGCATGATTGATCCGTCGTCTCCACGCTTACCAGCTCCAACGGCAACAACCTTGCCTTCCTGTGGTTTTTCTTGCGCTGTGTCGGGTATGATAATTCCGCCAGCAGTTTTCGTATCAGCCTCGAGCGGCTTTACCAAAACACGGTCATGCAGTGGCCTGAGTGACATTTAACTTCCTCCTACTTCGGGCACGAAATTCAATTACGGGTGATAGGATTGCTGCCCCCCCCTGTCAACCGTACCTCGTGACTGACCTGCCGAACCGATGATAAAATCGTGCTTCATCCGCTTCATCTAAAATCACAGACAATCGCATCTCGCCACTATGTTCGAGTTTCTGGTCGACAACGTTACCGTGCTGGTGCAGCCATGCGAGTGCCGCACCTTCTGAACTGTCAAGCTCTAGTTTCAGTACGCGGCTCCCCTGCGTAATTTCTTCTTCAATATTTTCGAGAAAATGATCGCATCCGTCGCCGGAGAGCGCAGAGAGGGGAATGGCAGCAACGTTGCGGCGTGCGCGCTCCATGACAGCTGCCTGTTCTTCCGGGTCCAGCAAATCGATTTTGTTCAGGACCTCGATCGTTTTCGGAGCGTCTTTAAAACCCAATTCCATCAGTACTGCTTCGACATCTTCTTTCTGTTCAGACGTTTCCGGGTGAGCGATATCGCGGACATGAACGATGATATCAGCCTCGCAAACTTCTTCTAACGTCGCTCTGAACGCTGCCACAAGCATAGTCGGAAGATCCGAAATAAATCCAACTGTGTCAGATAGAATGATCTTGCGGCCCGACGGCAAGTCAAGCTTACGCATTGTCGGATCTAGCGTCGCAAAGAGCAGGTCTTTGGCAAGAACTTCTGCACCGGTTAAGCGGTTGAATAGCGTCGACTTGCCTGCATTTGTGTAACCGACGAGCGCAACAACCGGATAGGGAACTTTGTTGCGAGCCTTACGGTGCAGCATTCGGGTGCGTCGTACCGTTTCTAGTTGTCGTTTCAACTTACTTATGCGCTGGTCAATCAAACGACGGTCGATTTCGATCTGGCTTTCGCCCGGACCACCCATGAAACCGAAACCGCCACGTTGCCTCTCCAGATGAGTCCAACTTCGCACCAATCGCGAACGTTGATAAGACATTGCCGCCAACTCTACCTGCAGGGTACCTTCATGGGTGCGCGCCCTCGCGCCAAATATCTCTAAAATCAAGCCGGTCCGGTCTATAACCTTAGCATTCAGCTGACGCTCCAGGTTGCGTTGCTGGACCGGAGTGAGCGGCGCGTTGACAACGACGATCCCGATCTCGAATGTTTGAATTAAGCCCGCAAACCGCTCAACAAGCCCAGATCCGAACAGAGTAGGCGAACGCACACGAGCGATTGCAAAAGTTTCAGCGTAGGCGACCTCCAATTCAATCGCTTTAGCTAGCGAAACGCATTCTGCCAAGCGCGCCTCCGGGTCCCTGTCCCGCCCTGGAGCCCCACGATAGACCGGGTTAAGAGCCAGCGCACGTCCTGTAATTTTACGATCGGGCGATGGAATGTCGCTCAAAGCAGCGCCTTCATTCCTCGGCGTCGCCCTCATGTCCAGAATCGAACAATTGCACCGGCTGGGCCGGCATTACAGTCGAAATAGCGTGCTTGTAGACAAGCTGAGAATGCGCGTCTCGACGCAGAAGAACGCAAAAATTGTCAAACCAGGTGATGATACCCTGCAATTTGACGCCGTTTACGAGAAACACCGTTACCGGCAACTTGTTCTTCCGAACGTGATTCAGGAACACGTCCTGTACGTTTTGCGATTTTTCCGATGCCATAGTTTTTGCCCTGACTTTTGTTGTTGGGGTCCGCCCCTGTCGGATCCGTTTTCGTCTCAGCAAACCCTGCCACGACCCAAATTAACATAGGATCACTAATTTTAGGATAAGTCCTAACATCGCAAAAGTGAATGACGATTAGAATTCTCGGATATAGCGCACTAGCTCATAGATATTCGCGACCTGATGGAAAGGCCTGTGCACCGCAAATTCTTTGGGGTCCGGTTCGCTGTCCTTGACCAATACCGGCATCAATCCGGTAAGGTGAGCAATTTCCATATCCACGCCTGCATCACCAATCATCCAGACATCTAGACCGACCTTAATACCACTGCCCTCAAGTACATGGATCACAGGATCCGGAGCTGGCTTGTCCTTCGCGGAATCGCCCGCGCCGACGAGCCTTCCAAAATATCTGTCCCATCCGAGATGGCGCGCCTCACTACGCAGAAAACGTCCGGTCTTGTTGCTTACAACACCGAGATATAGGTCGCTTTCAGCGAGCTCAGCAAGTCCCTCATTCGCTCCGTCACAAGGTATCAGACTTGTCAGATGAACCCGTTCATAGGCGTTGTAAAAAATATCCCGCGCTTTGATCCAGCGGCTACCGAACAGTTCAGGAAAACTCTCCCGCATCGATTTGCGCACTCGCTGACGAGTCTCTGCTAAGGTCCACGGTTCCAGATCCATCGCATTGAAAGTCTGCCGCAAGGCTTCGTGGATCGTCGGCCATGTATCTACCAACGTGTTATCCCAATCGAAGATCAGTGCGCGGGGTTTTTGGATATGCACGGTCACGCCGAATTTTTTAAACCGGCACAGTAATCCAGGTACCAGCTTTGCAAGCCCCGTGAGAGTGGCCCCGGCGTCCCATCGTAAATCGTTACGTCATCGATAGTAACAACCGGCGTAACGAAAGATGTGGCACTGCTCAGAAACGTCTCACGCGCAGCTTTAGCCTCTTCCACACTAAAGGCTCTTTCTTCGAAAGTAAGACCTGCTTCACTCGCAATGCACAATAGGGTCTGTCGCGTGACGCCACGCAATATTTCGGGGCCTGCGGGGCGCGTGACCAGTTTATCGTCATGCGTGACGATCCAGGCATTTGACGATGTACCCTCAGTTACCATCCCATCGCGGTCGACTTGCCAAGCCTCATAGGCACCCTCCGCTGCGGCTTCCGTCTTCCCCATGCAGTTCGGCAACAAGGCCACAGTTTTAATATCGCAGCGCATCCAACGAATGTCGGGAATGGTAATAACCTTGACGCCGTCACTAAGCTTCTTCTGAGTCAAAAAGCGAACCCGCTTGGTAGTCATGACAATCGACGGTCGCAAGCCGCTAGGGAATTTATGGTCGCGCGGCGCAACCCCACGCGTAATCTGTATATATATTAGACCTTCGCCGATGCTATTACGCGCGATCAATTCAACGATCACCAATTCGAGAACCTGGCGGCTTAGCGGCATCACAATTTTCAATTCTGACAATGAATGCTCCAGGCGATCTAGATGCGGCCCGGCATCGACCATATTATGGTTGACGATCGGTATAACCTCGTAAACACCGTCAGCAAATTGAAAGCCACGATCCTCGATATGCACTGCTGCGTCACTATGCGGCAAATACCGACCATTCACATATGCATAGCGCGCCATGCCACTCCCTCTGTCAGCAAAACTACAAACGCTTTGTTGCTGAATCTAGAAAAACTCTGATTGCACGGAAAACAACCTCTCGACCTTTTTCACCGAGCGAGCGGAAGCGAGCAGGATGACGTCGTCATTGTTTTCGATCATAGTGTCCGCACGCGGAATAATTACATCGCCATCACGCACCAAGGCTCCGACGATGACATCGACCGGCAGCCCAGCTTCGCGCAACGTGCTGCCTGCCAGCGACGTTGTTCCAACCGCTTCCGCTTCAATGACTTCCGCAAATCCGTCCGCCAGTGAATGCACTGAGCGAATTCGGCCTCGCCGCACATGCTGCAAGATTGTCGATACTGTAATTGTTCGTGGGCTAACCGCTACATCAATGCCTAATGTGGTGATCAACGGCGCGTACGACGTGCTGTTAATTAGGGTTATCGCACGTTCTACCCCGTAACGTTTGGCGAGTAACGATGCAAGAATGTTGGTTTCGTCGTCATCGGACACTGCAACAACCGTATCTGCCGTTTCGACCCCGGCCTCTTTGAGGATCTCCGCATCCAAAGCGTCGCCCAACGTGATATCGGTGTTGGGCAACACCTCCGCCACCGCGCGCGCCCGTTCCTTACTGATCTCAATAAGCCGTACCGTAATGCCGGCCTCGGATTCGAGTTCCTGAGCCAGGCTCATGCCGATATTGCCACCACCGATAATGATAATGCGATGCGCTTCCTCTTCCTCATGCCCGAAGGCAGCGAGCGCACGTTGCACATGAGCGGTATCGGCTACGAAATACACTTCATCGCCTTCCAACATATGATCATCGGCACTAGGAATAAATGGCGTATCAGCACGAATTATACAGATTACGGAGATACTTAGTTCGGGAAATAATTCGGTTAATTGCCGCAACGGCGTATTAACAATCGGACATGTTTCTGTGCAACGAACGCCGATGACTCGAACCATATCGTCTGCAAGCGGGATGATGTCGAGCGTACCCGGTACAGTCAAACGCCGTTGGATCGCCGACGCCACTTCGATTTCTGGTGAAATGATCACATCGATCGGCATATTTTCGCGGCTGAACATACCGGCCCACTCAGGGCTCAAATAACTCTGATGCCGAACGCGAGCGATCTTCGTTGGAACAGAAAACAGCGAATGGGCAACCTGACAAGCAACCATGTTAACCTCGTCGGCGAAAGTTACCGCAATCAGCATGTCCGCATCGGCCGCCCCGGCCCGCTCTAGCACATCGGGATGCGATGCATGTCCGACAAAGGCCTGAACATCGAGTGAGTCGTTTATCTTACCGATCAGTTCGGGAGATTGGTCGATGACGGTAACATCGTTGTTTTCCAATGATAAATACCGCGCAATATTGAAACCGACTTGGCCCGCTCCACAGATTACGACTTTCATGACGCAACCTTTTGGATCCGCGGGGTATTATTAACGCCAAGAAGCTTCAGCTTACGGTGCAAGGCAGCGCGGTCCATCCCGACAAATTCTGCTGTCCGGCTGATGTTGCCACTGAGCCGGGTCAGGTGAAAGGCCAGGTACTCCCGCTCGAAAGCCTCGCGCGCCTGTCGCAACGGTTGGTTCATCACTTCCGGCGCCTTGTCCCAAGGCAAAAGTTTGACCGTGCCTTGCCCAATCGCCACAGACACCGCGCCGGATTGAATTTCCATGCCAGTCGGTGCGTTGATCAAAAGGCGCTCGATAACGTTAGTAAGTTCCCATACATTGCCGGGCCACTCATAAGCCTGCAGCGTCGCCAGGGCATCGTCGAGAAGTAGGCAGGTGGACCGGCCTTTTGCGCGGCAAAGTCGTTCCATCAAATGTTGAGCAAGTTCTGGGATGTCCTGACGCCGCGCCTTCAATGCTGGCACCGGCACTGGCACAACATTAAGCCGGTAAAACAAATCTTCACGAAAACGGCCTGCATCTATTTCCTCGCGCAAATCTCGGTTCGTCGCCGCGAGAACCCGAACATCAACAGCGACCTCCGTATCACCTCCGAGCCGCACAAAGTTTTTATTTTGCAAAACGCGAACGATCTTACCTTGGGTTTCAAGCGGCATATCTGCGACTTCATCCAGCAGCAGTGTTCCGGTATGCGCCTCTTCCAAAACCCCAATGCGTCGCGGCCCGCCGCCTACCGGTTCCGCACCAAACAACGCCGTCTCCAAACTTTCCGGTTTCAAACCAGCGCAATTCAGGAGAACAAAGCGACTGTCTCTTCGAGCCGAACGTATGTGCAAAAGCCGCGCAACTACGCCCTTACCTGCTCCAGGTGGTCCGGTTATCAGGACCCTGCTATCGGTGGCTGCAACCTTGTCAACAGTCTGGCGCAACTGTGTGATCGGCTGAGAGTTTCCCACAAAATCATCAACCCGATCGACGGCTTGTGCCTGCAGTTCTAGATTTTCTCGACGCAACCGGGACTCTTCTACGGCGCGTTCTATCGTGTGCAGTAAAACTTCAGTCTTGAATGGTTTCGAGATGAAGCCGTAGGCCCCCATCTTGGTGGCCGATACCGCCATATCAACTGTCCCATGGCCGCTGATCATGACGACTTGCTGGTTCGGATTATCGCGCCTGATAACCTCCAACATTTGTAAACCGTCATGCTCGCTGCCACGCAACCAAACATCGAGTATAACTAGGCTTGGCTGCCGCGACGCGATGGCATTGAACGCGTCGGCACTATTTGCTGCCTGTCGGGTTTTAAATCCCTCATCTTCGAGGATACCTGCAATGAGCTGACGAATATCATCCTCGTCGTCGACGATCAGAATCTCATGCGCCATCTTTGCTCACTCGCTCCTTGACAGATTGTTCGAATTTTTCGCTCACAAACACACTATCGGGAAACACCAAACTGACCCGGGCGCCTCCGTTGACGCCATCTTCCAGTAACAGCTGCCCTTCATGGTCCTCCATGATTTTTCTGACAATAGCGAGTCCGAGACCCGTCCCTTTTTCCCTCTTAGTAACATAGGGCTCGGTCAAACTATCGCGGTCTTCTTCGGGCAGACCAATGCCATTGTCTTCAACCGCAATCAGACAGTCGCCACCCACAAACCGAAGCTCAAGCACGATCTTGCCCAGGGCATTGTCACTACGTCTCTCGATAGCATCCGCCGCGTTCTGCAGAAGATTTATCACCGCCTGGCTAATCTGGCGGCCGTCGCATTGCATCTCCAGTTGTACGTCTGACAACACCACTTTGTAATCGATATCACGATGGGTATTGCGTTGCAGGAACACTGCCTGACGGCAAAGTTCACTAATATTTTCCAAACGAAAGACTGGAGCCGGCATCCGAGCAAAGCTAGAGAACTCATCGACCATTTTACCGATACTCCCCACTTGGCGCACAATCGTCTCGATACATGTTCGGAACACTTCAGAATCGTCTGGCACCTGTTTCAGGTATCGACGCTTAAGTCGTTCCGCTGATAGTTGGATTGGCGTAAGCGGGTTTTTGATTTCATGCGCAATACGGCGTGCCACATCGGACCATGCGGCCTTTCGCTGCGCGGAAAGAAGAGCCGAAACATCGTCGAACGTCACAACGAATCCTTTGATCTCACCATCTGAATGCATCGCGCTGACACGAACCAACAATGTCCGCGAATCGTTGCCACGAACCACAGCAATTTCACGCTCGATGGTGCGGTCGCCTACCTGCCGCTGCGCATCACGGATCAACGCATCAAACTCTGGCACCACTTCCTCAAACGGTTCGCCCTGCATCTGGTCGAGCTCGATATCGAGCAGTTCCGATGCCGAACGGTTCGGCAGAGTGATACGTCCACCGACATCTAAGCCGACTACACCGGCGGAGACACCAGCCAGAACGGTTTCGGTGAACACACGGCGCCCATCAATCTGCTGGTTAGCCTCGATCAGTTCGCGTCGGTTCTGTTCCAAATCGTCTGTCATACGATTAAACGCCCGTCCCAACGAATCAACTTCGCCGCTTGCCTTACCATCGACTACGACGCGGGCAGAGAGATTACCGGCCCTGACGTTTTCCGTCGCGACAATCAAGGCACTGACCGGCCGAGACATGCTCGTCGCAAAGTTGAGGCCAACCCAAACCGAAGCGAGCAAAAGAAGCAGGGCAACCACAACAAATATCATCGCGAACGAGATCTGCAAATCCGCTCGGCTAAGTTCAAGACGTTCGAATTGCGCGACCGCACCTTTTGTGCGTTCGCTATGGCCAATAACCGACGGATCCACATAGCGACCGACATACAGGTAGCTATCGACGAAGCCACTTAGTCGGATTAAGGCCCGAACCCTGTCCTCATTTTCACTGGTGAGAACCGCCACTTCGCCTGACGCAGCTTTCTGAAATTCTTCGCGCGGTACCGGCTCAAACTCCAGGGCACCCGTCAGGCCGGAACGCGCGATTACGTCGCCGCGACCTGTAAAGACTACCGCTTCGGTCAATTGCCGAACGCTGGCCAACACATTGACTGCGTTTATTAATCTCGGCTGATTATATTGAAGCGCAAAAGCCTGATTATCGAGATCGCGCGCCATGCGAAGCCCATCAGCTACGATGTTACGCTTGTGTTCTTCAAGATAGGCACCTGCGACGGCTTCCGATTCTTTCAACGCGGTTCGCACGGTGTCACTAAACCAGGACTCAAGCCCAAAATTAAAAAACAGCGCCGAAAAAAGCGCAACGATGATCGCCGGCGTAACAGAAATAAGGCCAAACAGCTGCGCCAGGCGGACATGCAACTCCGAACCCGCCGATCCACGCCGCCGGGCGCTCCAGATCTTCACGATGCGGTGGACTACGAGGAAGCCCAGTAACAGCAGGATAACTAGATCGATATTGAGTAGAAACAAAATGGAGGGAGCGTTCGAGCCGAGAGAGGTTTGCGTGAACACTGCGTAAGTTCCAATACCAGCCGCTGCCGCCGCAATGGTAAGCGAAAACGCAAAAAACCTGCTGAGACGCCGGCGCACCGCCCGTGTCCCCAACGCACAAATCAAACGCCGGGTCGGGCTTTTAGCTGGATCAGGAGCGGTCATTCCATTCAGAGTCCGCTTTCATGGCGGAACCGATAACAGCTTTTTACACAGTGTCAAAACCAATCTATTTTACGCCGCGCACGACTTGGATGTCTAATTCCCGAATTTTCTTGCGCAGCGTATTCCGGTTCACGCCTAGGAGTTCAGCTGCTCTAATTTGGTTGCCTCGTGTCGCAGCCAAGCAGAGCGAGATTAGTGGCCGCTCCACTTCTCGCACGACGCGTTCGTGCATACCCGGCGAAGGCAAGGCATCACCATGGGCATCGAAGTAGGCTTGCAGATGCCGCTCCACTGCTTCTGACAGGTTCTCGCTGCTGAGTTGCATGACACCCGGTTCAGCTGACGTCGCTTCCGCCAATTCTGCCTCAATAATTTCCATACCAATATGTTCTTCACTATAAAGGGCAGCAAGGCGCCGGATAAGATTTTCTAGTTCACGGACATTGCCGGGCCAGTTATGGGCTCTGAGACGGTTCATCGCACCCGGGTCAAGCAATTTCGCCGGCAGGCCCTGTTTTTCACCCTGACTAAAGAAATACCGTACCAGATCCGGAATATCTTCACTTCGTTGGCGCAGGGGTGGCAACCGGAGCGGTACAACGTTCAGCCGATAATAAAGGTCCTCACGAAACAAGCCTTGCGAGACGACCTGTCGCAGATCCCGATGCGTAGCAGCGACGATCCGAACATTAGTGTGAATTGCCGAGCGTCCGCCAATTGTGGTGAACGTCCCGTCCTGCAAAACTCGCAGCAAACGCGTTTGGGCTTCGAGCGGCATGTCGCCAATTTCATCAAGGAACAAGGTACCGCTGTTGGCTTGTTCGAATCGGCCGGTGTTCCGGTTTGTAGCCCCGGAAAATGCGCCCTTCTCGTGGCCGAAGAGCTCGGACTCGATGAGTTCGCGAGGGATGGCCGCCATGTTAATCGCAACGAAGGGGCCGTTGCGCCGCTTGCCGTAGTCATGCAAGGCGCGCGCAACCAGTTCCTTTCCCGTGCCAGATTCACCAGTAATCAATACGCTTAGGTCGGTGCCAACGAGACGGGCGAGCACACGATAGGTTTCCTGCATTGCCTGCGAACGACCGATCAATGGCAAATTATCTTCGTCTTCCTGAGCCTCGCCCGTATTTTTTGTTCGCCGTGGCGCCGATCGCTCGACCAGTGCCCGCTTCACAATGTTAACCAGCTCATTCAAATCGAAGGGCTTTGGCAGATATTCGAACGCGCCGCGTTCATTCGCCTTAACCGCTGTGATCAATGTGTTCTGGGCACTCATGACAATGACGCGAAGTTCCGGGCGGATCTTGCGAATACGCGGCAAAAGATCCAGCCCATTTTCGTCCGGCATCACGACATCAGTGATGACGACATCCCCAATTCCGTCGCTAATCCAGCGCCACAACGTCGCCGCATTACCGGTCACTCGGACATCGCAATCCATACCCCCCAGGGCACGGCTGAGAACTGTTCGGATCGCCCGGTCATCATCGGCCACCAGGATCGTGGACCCTTTCATAGTGGCGATCTCACTCACGCTCGCCATCCATCATAGGCAGCATAACCCGAAACTCGGTACGGCAGTTGTGCGTTTCCAAGTCTATTACACCGCCATGGTCACCGACAAATTTAGCTACAAGGGCGAGACCGAGCCCACTACTACCGGGTTTGGTCGATATAAATGGATCGAAGAGGTGACGGCGCAAATCCTCAGGGACGCCGGGCCCGTTATCCTGTATGCAAACAGCGAGAGGGACCTTCATATGTCCATCGCCGCTTGGCGTCGAAATACTGACACCCTGTTGGTAAGCCGTCGAGACGATTACTTCACCATCGTTATCAGGCGCCGCCTCCACCGCATTTTTTACCAGGTTCAGAAAGATCTGGATCAGCTGATCGCGATCACCGAAGGCCGGCGGCAGAGACGGATCGTAGGCCTCAAAGAAACGTACATTGCTGCCAAAACCGTTTTGCGCCAAACGCACCACATGGTTCAGCACTTCGTGGATGTTCACTGCTTTACGCTCAATCCGGGGGTTATCGGTGAACATCTCCAGGCGGTCGACCAAAGCACAGATACGATCAGTTTCCTCAATAATTAGCCGAGTAAGTTCACGGTCCTTAACATCGCTTGTCTGCTCCAGCAACTGCGCCGCCCCCCGCACACCGGACAACGGGTTCTTGATTTCGTGGGCCAACATTAAGGCCATCGCACTGACCGAGCGGGCCGCACCGCGGTGAGTCAAAGACTGGTCTATCCGCCCAGCGATCGACCGCTGCTGCAATGTAACGACAACGCTGCCAGTCCGGTCCATCAGCGGCGCAGCATCAATCGTGACCACGTGTTCACCGATCCGCGGGGTATCAATAAGCACGTCATATTGTGACACACTATTTCCTGATAAACGAACCTTGCCAATCAGCGCCAAAACCGGGCTGTCTTCAGGAATAAAGGCCTCAAGCATCATACCAACTGTTGCGGCCATACTGGTTTGAAAGAACTGCTCTGCAGATTGGTTCAGGTAGCCGATCTCGTTGCAAGGACCTACGACAAACACAGGGTCTGATAAAGCGTTTAGGATAGCTGGCGGCGTATTAGTCCCTGCAGTCATAGGGGTCCGAGGCATATCACGCAGCCATCCGGTCGACTGAGATGGCGTAGAAAGCTTCGATCTGTCGTTTGATCATAGCAGGATCGTCAAGACGATAGACTTGATCGCGAAATGACGCTGAATGTGGTAAGCTGTTCGTGTACCAGGCGATGTGCTTTCTAAAATCCCGCGTGCCACGAACATTGCCGTGATGCGACAGCATAGCCTCGAAATGCTCGAGCACGATGCCGCATTGAACTCCCAGCGCCGGTTCGGCCGGTCGCACGCCGGTCGCGAGGTACCGGGTCGCTTGGCCAACGAACCATGGGCGACCGCAGGCGCCACGACCAATCATGACTCCATCAGCACGGGATTGGTTCAGGCAAGCGGTGATATCATCTAGTGACGCAATGTCACCATTGGCAATCACAGGTATGGAGACAGCTTCCTTTACCTCGCGAATGAACTGCCAATCTGCGCGCCCTTTATAGCGCTGCGCCCGCGTCCGGCCATGTACAGTTACCATATTTATGCCGCTAGATTCCGCAATTTTCGCTAGCCGCGGGGCGTTACGCTCGGCCTCGTCCCAGCCAGTACGCATCTTGAGCGTAACAGGCACCTCGACCGCTGAGACTACCGCCTCAAAAATTGCTGTGGCTCGGCACTCGTCCCGCATTAGAGCCGAGCCGGAAAGCTTTCCTGTCACTTTCTTCGCTGGGCAACCGAAATTCAAATCAATAATGTTGGCACCTCCATCGACACACAATCGGGCAGCGTCTGCCATGATCAATGGATCGTGACCGGCGAGCTGAACGGCCATAACCGCGCTGTCCCCGCTGCGAGATGCCTTCTTGAGAGATACTTCGGTCCGCAACACCGCTTCCCGGCAGGCGATCATCTCGGACGTCTCGATGGCCGCACCGAGCCGTCGCGCGAGACGCCTAAACGGCAGGTCAGTCACACCTGACATTGGCGCTAAAAAAACCTTTGTTGGCAGCTCTATAGATCCAATTGATATGCTCATTTTTTAATCAATTTAATTAATGCATTTATTTTGTGCATAGTACCGCAATTTCAACACAACACAATCTTGATGTCCTCATTCGTTATCCGATTAAAACATCGGTCACGAATTTCACGCCCGGATACCCTAGGGTCACCATCAAATAGGCGATAAGGACATACCTTGATGCGCGCCGGCCGCGGATTCCTGTTCGGAAATGGATAAACAACAAAGCGCCTATCACCAGGAAGGCAAAAATTGATAACAAGGACTTATGGGACAACTCCAGCAATGCCCCAGTCTCCAAGTATAGCGAGGCTATCCCCGTTGCTAATCCCAACCCAAATAAAATTTCGGTCGCGATTAGAAGTCTCACCTGCATGATTTCGGCTGCGGCAACAGAGGGCAGCAAAGAGGTCACCCGTGTCGGCCGCCTTTTCTTCATCGCTCGTTCCTGCAAAAAGACCGCGACACCAGCGACAGCAGCGACAGTCAATATACTATAGGTCAAAACGGAAATTAATTTATGCGCCTCAAGCCAAGCGAGCGTTGACTGCCCAGACAAGGGCCGTTCCGGCGCCTGGGCCCAAACGGCCGCAACAATACCCAACAAAGTCAAATAGGGCACCAGTAACGGCGCCAATCGCCAAACCTCTCGAGTAGCCGCCGCCAGAACACCATAGAGGATCATACAGGTAGCAATCGTGACCCAGAGTGTGCTCGACAAGCCAGTTCGCCACGCACTTGAAAACAACACAGCGCTCCAGGCAGCAGGCCCTGCCACCGCAACTGCCGTTGCCAGCCAAAAGACGGTATCGCGTGCCGGTTCGCGGCGAAAGGCAACGCACGCGGCCGGGATCAGCGACAGCAGCGTTGACAATGTGTAGAGTGTCAAAGTCTCCATGCCCGCGCTTATATCTCAATCCAATGGCGCCGGCTATGTTCGCGATCGCGCCGGTCGCGCGAGGCGCTTATGACCGTTGCCAATTAAAAGGCGAAAATGATGGGGAGCAAGAGAACGGATGACGGAAACGGTTGCGCTGATCGTTGCCGGAGGGCGGAGCATACGGGCTGGTGGAACCCGGCCAAAACAATATCAGAACCTCGCAGGCATCCCCATGCTCCGCCGGACAGTGCAATGTTTTGCCAAGCACCCGGCAGTCACCAAGGTACGCGTCGTCCTTCATCCTGAGGATCACGCACTGTACGAAGCCGCTGTAAAAAATTTAGACCTGCCACCGCCAGTTCACGGCGGCCCCACCCGCCAGGAATCCTGTCGCAACGGCCTCGAAGCGCTGCAGACAGTAGCCCCGACTAACGTGCTTATCCATGACGCGGCGCGCCCCTTCGTTGACAACAATACCATTAGCCGCGTCATCGAAGCCTTGAGCGAAGAAACACCCGCCGCAGTCGCCGCTATACCGGTCGCCGATACACTGAAGCGCGCCGACTACGCAAATCGCGTAAAAGCGACTGTGGATCGTACAGATTTATGGCACGCGCAAACACCGCAAGGCTTTCGCTATACAACCATTTTGGAAGCACACCGTCAGCAAGCAGGTCAAAACCATTCCGACGACGCTTCCGTCGCCGAAGCAGCGGGATTTCCGGTCGTCTTGACCCTGGGCAACGCGGAGAATATCAAAGTGACTACAGCGGAAGATTTCACCCATGGCGAACGGATACTCGGTGTTGCGGACATCCGCGTAGGGACGGGGTTAGACGTGCATCCGTTCGAGGATGGCGATCACGTTATCCTCTGCGGTGTCAAGCTACCGCACAACCGCAGTCTGCGGGGTCATTCCGACTCGGATGTAGGACTACACGCTTTGACAGACGCATTACTGGGCACTATTGGAGCTGGCGATATTGGCACCCACTTCCCAACCAGCGACCCGCAATGGCGAGGCACCGACTCCATGAATTTTCTCTCCCATGCCGCCGAACTTGTTCGGCAAAAGGGGGGTACCATCCGACATGTCGACGTCACCCTAATTTGCGAAACACCCATGGTTGGACCGCACCGGGATGCCATGCGACTGCGTCTCAGTGAAATCCTTTCCCTCGACATGAGTCGAGTAAGCGTCAAGGCGACGACAACTGACGGCCTGGGATTTCTCGGCCGACGCGAAGGGATAGCCGCGCAAGCCGCCACCACCGTCTTGTTCTCCTAAGATTTTGCCCGAGCATCGTTCCATACACTGGTTTCATCCAGTACATCTGATTGCCACCTGGTTCGGAACCGGCTATTTGCCGAAAGCGCCGGGCACGTGGGGATCACTTGCTGCGATCCCTTTCGCCTGGGGTATTGCGACATATGGGGGCCCTGCAGCGCTCCTAATCGCGACTGCAGTAGCCCTGGCCGTTGGCATCTGGGTGTCCGGACTGCTAGAGCGAACAACAGGGACCAAAGACTCGGGCAAAATCGTAATAGATGAAGTCGCTGGTCAGTGGCTGACGCTTGTGCCCGCCGCCCCAGATCCCCTCCTCTATCTCATCGGGTTCGTTTTGTTCCGCATCTCGGACATTGCTAAACCATGGCCTGCAAACTGGTGCGATAGAAGCCTCTCGGGCGGGTTGGGCATAATGCTGGACGATATCGCAGCGGGCGCCTACGCTGGCGTCATGCTTTACCTTGTGGCGGAATTCCTGCTGTGACCTTTACACTTTCTGAAGGTCTCGCCGACCGTGCGACCGCAATTCTCGACCTTTACAGGGCTCAGAATTTGATGATAGCCGCCGCGGAATCCTGCACAGGCGGTCTCATCGCCGCAAGCCTAACAGAAATCGCCGGTTCCTCCGACGTAGTCGACAGAGGCTTCGTGACCTATTCCAACGAGGCAAAGAATGAGGCTATAGGCGTCGATATGGCCCTGATCAAGGCCCATGGTGCGGTCAGTGCCGAAGTGGCCACTGCGATGGCGGCCGGCGCACTTACTCATTCGCGGGCTGACACTGCGGTCGCAGTGACCGGTATCGCCGGCCCTGGCGGTGGCACGACGGAGAAGCCGGTAGGCCTCGTTTTCATCGGTGGCGCCCGGCTCGGCCACCGTCCATTGGTCGAAAGACATATTTTCGATGGCGACCGTAACCAAGTTCGGTACGCCACCGTGCTCAGGGCTTTCGACGTACTGGAACAGTTGACAAAACTGCACTGAAGCGGGTGACCGATAGGATCCTGCGCTGAAAAATCTTACCAACGCCGTTCACAATGTCTAAAGCGTGCTTTCGACTTTCTTGAAGGTAAGCAGCTTTTTCAGATGGGCGCACCCATATATCTGCTGCACTCCTGTCAGGTCCTTCATCAAGGACATACCAACCCACTCGCAGACATCGCAATAATCATTGCGCCGAGCGACGTGTCTTTGCTTTTTCTTGACCTTATCGACATTCCCATGCCCAGCAGAAAGATGCACGTGCCTCCGAACGCTTCACGTACACACAGTTCGAGGCTATCGATCTGATAAAGAAAACCGCCAAAGAGCCAGAAGAACATATCACTGTGCCCTTCCGGCAAGACAATATCCAACCACACGACAATCATGCGATGCTGCAGGGCCGCTGTGATTACCATTGTTATGTTGATCCTGAACTACGCCGATATCTGATGCGTCTCGCCAGATCTAACCCACCTAACGAACGGCCTATCCCGCCCCCCCTATACGGACGCTATAGCAGCATCGAAATTGACTATCGGACGAAATTGTTCGCATAGGTAATTAAATCAAGGTGCTCTTGGGCCCTAATTAATTCCCCGAAGGCCAGGTCCGGCGAATCGGATCCGAACCATCCCAACCAACCGCCGCATTGCGGATCGCGTTAAAGATTGCGCTGCGGGCCGCTGTCATATGTGCCATCTCGATGACCGTCCCCGGATGTCCCTCGTTCCAAAGATAGACGAACCGGCCGCGCGGACTGTCACCTGACTGTCCGACCGAATAACCATTGGAAAGGGCATGCTCCAGGCGAACGTCGTAATCATCAGGCCAACTCGACCAATGCTGCATGCCCTCATGTCCAGCGCTAAGAAAATCACGATACATGCTCGGCGTGTCGCACCGTTGCTGGATCAACTCCAACTGGAGATCGCCGGAATTCGCCAACGCAACCGAAATATGAATTTCGTCAAATACCTCATCGCGATAGGTAAACACGGTCACGGGCAGCTTTTCGGTGTAGAACCACGGCCCAACACCGCAGACCTCCACCCAATGTTGCATCGCGGCCTCGATATCGCGCACGACGATGCCGATCTGGCGCATATCACCAAACAGATGGCTCATCCTAATCCCTCCCCAATCTAGTTGTGAAAACCTCAGTTTTACGAACATAATACGCGCATCTTATTTGGGAAGACGACCCAATGAACATATCAGCGTCCGCGAACTTACCGCCACTTGCAACTATGGGTGTTGGCAGTTACGCCACACCGGGCTGGATGTTCCCATTTCGCAAAGCCATCCGCGACGGTAGCGCTGGATCGGACGATATCGATGAGGCCTTTGACGACGCGACGCGCGTGGTCGTTGCCGATCAGATTGAGGCAGGCGTGGATATCCTGTCCGATGGCGAATTACGACGGCAGCGATTCGTCTACGAGATGTACGAACGGCTGAGCGGGATCGAAAGGGTATTACCAGGGCGACGCCTCGGCGTACCCGGCTACGACATGGCACCATCCTTTACCGCTAAGAACCGAATTACTGCGCCTAACGGTCTTGGACTGGTAGCCGAGTTTCAAGCGTTGCAGCGCATCGCGCCGGAATGCCGGCTGAAGATAGCCCTGCCCGGCCCGCTAACGTTTGCCAACAATATCGCCCCCGGGCCTGCCTATGGCGGAAACGGCATCGAAGCACTGCTCGCTGATCTTTCGAATATTATTAGTGCAGAACTCGTAGCACTGAACCGCGCCGGCGCAGATTTCGTGCAACTCGACGAACCGGGTTTCGCCAATCCGCCAGATAGCATCTCGATGAAGTCGGCCTCGTCGGTGATCAACCACACCTTGGCGGCGTCGATTGGTATCACCGCCGTACATATCTGTTTTGGCAACAATGCCAGTAGGCCCTTCGCGCGACGCGATTTCGGGCGGCTGATGCCGGCGATGGGCGCTCTTGACTGCAACATGTTACTTTTGGAGTTTGCCAACCGGGAAATGGCAGATTTAGTGTTACTGCCCCAATTGTCAGCGCGGCACACCGTTGCCGCCGGCGTCGTTGACGTCAAATCCTTCCACGTTGAAACCGCGGAAGAAGTCGCCGATCGAATCCGCAAAGTGCTTGAGCATTTGCCGGCTAATAAACTATTAGT
>CAYYUG010000066.1:0-23547 GCA_964474755.1 uncultured Rhodospirillaceae bacterium
TTCGGGATTCACAATTCAGATATTCGTGAAGGGTTCCAGCGAATTGAGGTGGCCGAGCACCCGCTCCAATGGCTCGACATCGCAATATTTCATGTCGAGTTCGAACAGGTTATACTCGATCGCTATGGGCACCCGGTCGCCGACACACTCCCGTACCACCACAGTGCGGAAGCCTTCACCCAGTGCGTCCTCGACCGTGTGACGCACGCAGCTCGCCATGGTGACCCCGGTGCAAATCAGCGTGTCGATACGCCCAGCGCGCAGGATTCCGCCCAAATGGGTGCCGGCGAAGGCACTCGGGCGTTTTTTGACGATGACCGTATCGACGCCGTCCTCAGGCGCGACGCGGTCATCGATTTCGGTCGCCGGCGTGCCCAGCATCAGGTCCTCGAACGGCTTTTTGAGGGGGAAGGCGCCCATATCGAAACGGCTGCAAAACGCCGTGGTGGTGTAGATGATCGGCACCCCCTTGGCGCGCGCCGCCGCGTTCAGGCGCTGCACGCCGGGAATGATTTGTTCGTCCATGTCATTGCACGAAAACCGGTGGCCAGGCCGGGTCCAGGCATTGGCAAGGTCGATATTGAGAAGGGCGGGGCGCTCGCCGTAGCCGCTGCGCTGGTTCCAGCCGCGATTTTTGTAAAAATCGGAATCGACGGCGAAGATCGTATCCAGCGCCGCACGCACGTCCTTATCGACTGCCATAGTTCCTGCTCCTCTTGCCGGGGCCCGGCAAGGTAACACATATTTTGCTTGGTAATAAGTGGCTGAATTGGAGAGACGGTGCGACGTCCGAGGGCCTTAACCCTGTCCCGTGGACCGTGCGCCATGGCCCGCGGCCCACTGTTCAAGGGCCGCGAGACAGGCCTCGCCGACGACATTTCGATCATTAACCTGATGCCGTTTCAGCAACCCGTTGCCGACCAAAAGCTCGACGCCACCCGCGCCAATCTCGACCGGCGCAACCATAACCACGCCTCTGGAGCGGCGCTCGCGGAGGTGTCTTGCACGGGTGGTGGATGCGGGTTCAGTAGCCATATAACTGATTGTTATAATGCCATAAATTTAGTTTGTCGGCCAGCAGTAAGAGTGTGGTTCAAACCCGCACCGTTTGAATGAAACACTGCTCTAGAACCGCTTCTCACGGACCATGGGCCGTCGTTGAGGTGCCCCTATCCATCACTGCATCAGGACAGGATGTGGATTTGGCGCCAAGGGACCCGAACTGTTCCTTTTAATTGACGCCAAATACCGAAAATTTACGGATGGTTTGGCCCTCCATTTCGAGGACAACTTCGAATGTCACGAATGGCGCTACGGTATCAATTTTAATACCCTTGTTTATGCTATTCGGAAATGACATCGTCTTTAGGCCTTCTGTCGATTTTCGGTCAATGAGAGTAAAAGGCGCTTCGGCCGTCGGTGAATTCTGGTACAATAAAAGGAACGGACAGGGCACCATGACCTATGCCGATGGCCGGATAGAGGAAGGCATCTGGAAGTCCGAGGTGTTCCAATATTCGAAGAAAGTCACGCCACCAGTCGTCCTAATCTATCAGGACGTTCAGCTCAACGGTTCCTGTCAATCCATGCTGCCGTCTACAACGCCTTCTACGTCCAACGCCACCTTCTACCTCGCCGCATTTTCAAGGCGTTTCGAGCCGAGACATTCGCTGTCTGGAATCAAGATTGGCTAGCCGCCTGATCCAGATCACGTTCGAATTCTGGCGACCGCGGCGGTTAACGTGTCAATGCCTATGAAACAGTACTAGGAATCGGCATGCCTGTCTTTGACCTGCGCGACTTCGACTTGAACGCGTTCCTCTATCGGCCGTTAGATATTCATCGACGCTAACCCTGTGCCGCAGTCTGCAGCCAGTTGATATAGACGCGCTCAGCCAGCTTCTCGAAGTCCGTCAGCTTTCCATCGCACGACGCTTTCAGCATCGCTGGCCCATCGTTGCCCAAGGCTGATTTCAACGTCGTTTCATAAGCCGGTATGTCGACCCAGTTCGTCACCGTGTCCGGCTCAATCTCCAAATGGAACTGCAGGGAAGTGGCACGTGGTCCCCATTGCATCACCTGAATCGCACAGGCGGGAGAAGTTGCGAGACATATAGCGCCCGGCGGCATGGTCTTTACCTCCACACTATGCCACTGCAGACAATCGAACGTATCGGGAAAATCATCGAGGATGATGCTTGTCGTGCCAGCCTCGGTGAGTTGAACCGGCATGACGCCGATTTCCGGCTGCTCTGATGCTCCGCAAGAACCGCCGAGTGCTTCGGCCAACAGCTGATGTCCCAGGCAAAGCCCGAGAAATGGCATGCCGCGGCCTTCTACCGCTTCACGGATGAGAGCTTTTTCCTCGCACAACCAAGGATATTCATCTTCCTCCCAAACATCCATCGGTCCCCCCATCACCCACAAGGCATCGAAGCCGTCAAGCGCAGGCAGCGCCTCGCCTTCATCGAGTTCCACCGCAATGCAATCGTGCCCGCCCTCCCGCAAGAATTTACGGAAAGAGCCCGGATGTTCAACGCGGGCGTGCTGTAGAACGAGGAATTTCATACCGTCACCGCTGCGATGGAGTGCGCCAGTAAACAGCTGACTTCGCTTTGTGCCAAACTAAGTTCACCGCATTTGTAAAGCAATCGCGCCCGCCTACTTTATAGGAGTGCCGAGGGAGGTTCGCTATATTAACTTCTGAAACAATGGGAAAATGCACCTGGCTGAAGAATCCGGTGGCCAGTGCGATTTGACTGATCGGCACCGGCTATTGGCCGAGAAACCCGCGCACCTTTTACAGTTGCAACGACTATTACTTTACTACGTCATATAGCCCAAATTAGTCTTTAGGCAAAATATTCCACCGTGTTTTGAACCCATGATCGATTATCTAATTTTATGAACTTCTTCGTTCTTGCACGCAGAAATTGTCGGTTCTCTATTTATTCCGAATTCGCCATCAATCCAGTTCTTGCGCATCTAGCTCGATCACCTTTGCTTCTGAACGTTACAATGTCGCTGATCTCAACTCGTCCCCAATACGCGCGCAGATCGTTACACGACAGACTTCCGCGGCGAGAGCGGCAGCCCAACTGAAGCCCTTGCTCGCGGCCACGACTGGCGCCGACTAGCGCTTAATTCCCAGTTCCTCCGCTACTCCTATTGGCTCGCTGTAGCTTCATTTCATCTCGGGCTTGGCATGCGGCGTCGACGATGTTCTGGTAACCAGTGCATCGACACAGCACGCCATCGAGTGCGTCATCGATCTCAGAATCGGATGGGTTGGGATTGGCGCGCAACAGCCCGTGAAGCGTGACCAGAAACCCGGGCGTGCAGAAACCGCATTGCAACGCGTGATTGTCTTGGAAGGCTTGTTGCAAGGGATGTAAGTCTTTTCCTTCCATCAGCGTTTCGACGGTCTCGACATGGACGCCATTTGCCTGGACGGCCAAGATCAGGCAGGACCGCACAAGATCACCATCCATGAGCACGGTACAGACGCCGCAAACGCCGAGCTCGCAGGACACCTTGGTTCCAGTCAAACTGAGATCATCGCGTAGCACATCGCAAAGTAAGCGGCGAGGCTCGACTTTCAAGCAATGAACGGTATCATTGACTCGGAGCGAAATTTTCTGTGGTTCGGTCATCTCCTTGCTCCTTGTCTTTCGAGACCGAACACGTCGGTCAGCGTGCGACGCACTAAGGTCGCGGCTATTTGCCGACGATCCTCTCCGCTCGCATTGCTGTCACCCATCGGATCCAATCCCGCTGCGATTCGTTTCGCGATTTTTTCAACCGATGCAATGCTGGGGCGTGAACCGATTAGGCCTGAACAGCCGTCTGTCGGCAAGAGTGGGCATGCACCACATCCACCGACCGCGATCCGCAGGTCCGCGACGGTGCCGTCAGAGGATAACGTCCCGCAGGCCAAGACCAACACTAGCCCAAACGCGCCGGATTGGCGCGCCACTTCTTGAAAGGACCAGTTGTGCCCTGCTCCGTGCACGGGCAGTACGACGCGGGTGAGAATTTCGTCGGGTTCCAGGGCCGTGGTGAAGTACGAGCGAAAAAATTCGTGGGATGGAATCGTGCGCTCTCCCCGTGGACTGATGGCCTCGACCCGCCCGTCAAGAGCCAAAAGTGCACACGGCCATTCAGAAGCGGGGTCTGCGTTTGCAAGGCTTCCGCCGAACGTACCCCGTTGGCGGATCGCGGCATGTCCGATGTACTTCGCCATAAACGGCAACATGGGAAGGGCTTTTTGTAGAACGGGCGAGGCTGCAATTTCCGCGTGGGTGGTCCTTGCGCCAATCGTTACAACATCACCGCTCTGCTCAATGTTGGCAAGGCCCGGAACGTTGGCGAGGTCGATCACGACGGGGGGCTGCGCCAGTCGGAGATTCATGGCCGGGATGAGGCTCTGCCCTCCGGCTAGTATCCGAGCATCGGGCCCGTGTTCGGCGAGCTGGGCGATCGCTTCGTCTAGGGTATTTGGAGCGAAATAGTCGAAAGCGGCGGAGCGCATCAGTTTTCTCTGGACTTTGCGTCACGCAGTGCTTGAAGAATTACTGCCGGTGACAAGGGCGTTTGGTTTATCCGTGCACCGAACGGCTTAAGCGCATCCTCGACGGCTGCGGCCAAGACTGCGGGCGGACCGATGGTACCGCCCTCGCCGGCACCTTTCGCGCCCAACGGATTCATCGGAGACGGGCTTTCCATACTGATGATCTCAATCTTCGGAACATCACTCCGGCGCGGCAACATGTAGTCGGCCATGTTGGAGCTCAGGATTTGCCCATCCTGACCGTAGACGATTTCCTCCAATACCGTCCCGCCGATGCCTTGGGCGACGCCACCATGAATCTGGCCCTTGAGAAGAAGGGGATTCAGGATTCGTCCGCAATCATGCACCACCACATAGCGCTGGATCTCAAATGTGCCCAAATCGGGATCCACCTCAACGATTGCAGCGTGGGATGCATTTCCCCAGACTACCGAAGGTGCATCGTAGAAGCTTGTTTCATCCAGGCCTGGTTCAAGCGCGAGCGGTAAATTTAAGATCGCGCTGCCCGAGGCCGTGGCAGCGGCCACCGACGAGCTGTCCGGAACGCAGAGCTGCGCGCAATGGTCGATGGTCATCGAGAGCTCCGGCGCCTCCTTCATCCGAACCACGCCCTCGGCAAGCTCCAGTTGCTCGGGAGCTATGCCACCCTGGATGTCCTTACCGAGATGGTGGCTCGCCAGGTGCTTCAGCTTCTCGGCGACTAATCTGGTGGCCTGCAGGACGGCATTCCCAGCGGTGACAGCGGCACGGCTGTGATAGGTGCCACGGCTATATACGATGCCGCTGGTATCGCCCGGCTTCACGCTCACCCTGGCAATATCGACGCCGAGTTCGTCGGCGCAAATTTGCGCGTATATGGTGCGTTGGCCTTGTCCGGTATCGACCACGCCGAGATGAACAACCACATAACCGCTTGGTAAAATTTCCACTCGGGCGCCTTCGACCGGCCCAATTCCGCCGGCTTCCACGTTACAGGCGATGCCGATCCCAAGATAGCGTCCTTGCCTCAGGGCGTGGGCTTGCTCTTCCCGGAACTGCTCGTAGTCGATTCCCTCAAGGTTTTCTTTGAGAGCCCTGGGGTAGTCTCCACTATCCAGCACCATGGGTGCGCCATCGCGGTATAGAAAGCAAGGATCGTAGGGCATTTCCTCCGGCTGGATGAGATTTCGCCGCCGAATCTCCGCCGGATCGATTCCGAGTTCGTGTGCGGCTCGGTCAAGAAGACGGTTCAACATGAACACAACTTCTGGACGGCCGGCGCCACGATAGGGGGCTGACGTCACCTTGTTGGTGAGGATCGAGCGCATGCGGGCACCCATGGCGGGTACACGGTAAGGGCCCAGGACATGGCAAACACCGAGGAAGGGCAGGACGACTGGAAAAGTCAGATAGGCTCCAACATCGATCAGGACGTCATAGCGCAAGCCAGCTATTCGGCCCTCAGAGTCAACTGCGATCTCGGCATCGAAGGTCTGCTCGCGCGAATGACTAGATGCCTGAAAATGTTCCTGTTTGTCCTCTAACCATTTGACCGGCTTGCCGAGTTTCCAAGCGGCAAAGGGGATGAGCACATCCTCGCCATAGATGCCGGCTTTTTGACCAAAGCCGCCGCCCAGATAAGTCTGTGCCACGCGTATTGTCCCATCGGGGATGCCAAGGGACTCGGCAATCAGCGCCCGATGAAAATGGGGAATCTGGTGGCTCGACCATATGGTCATGCCACTTTCGGCTATGTCGGGCATGGCAACGATACCGCGACCTTCCAACGGAACGCCCGTGTAGCGATGGCTGTAATAGCGTTCGGTAAATACATGAGCCGCCCCGGCGAAGGCTGAGTCGGCATCCCCTACGCTGACGCTCATGTCGATCGCCGTGTTGCGGTCCCAAGATAGCGATAACTCACCTGTCTCGCTCCATTGGTCCGGAGTTGTGTACCATGACCGCCAGGGCTCGGTTGCAACGAGCGCACGCGTTTCAGCCTCGTCATAGAGTTCCGGCGCGCTGGGTTCGACCGCCTGCGCAATGTCAACTACTGGCTTGAGCATTTCATAATCCACTGCGACGAGCTCGACGGCATCCTCAGCAATGTAGCGATCTACAGCGACGACCAAGGCGACTGGTTCACCGACGTAGCGCACCTTGTCTGCCGCCAGTGTGGTCACCGGCGCCGGACGAACTTTCGGCATCCACAGCTTGAGTAATGATGGGGGGAATTGACCGAACGATCCCAGGTAGCGTTGGCTGGAGCCCAGATCCTTTGCCGTGAAGACCGCCACGACACCGTCGAGGGCAATCGCTGCTGAGGTATCGATCGAACAAATTCGGGCATGTGGTAGTGGGCTCCGCACCACCTTCGCCGTGAGCATTCCGGGCACGGACACATCGCTTATATACCGCGCTTCGCCCTTGAGGATGGCCGGATCTTCCTTACGCCTGACCGGCGCCCCGACAAAGAGGTCAGCCATTGAGCTCTCCAGCGAATGCACTCATTATCAATTGTCGTCGGATTCGTGCCGATATAGACCTAGCTGTTTCATCGTCGGTCCGTCTTGCAGCGAGAATAGGATCGCGGGTTCGTCATTGAGATTGTTGTGCTTGTGCCAAGCCAATGACGGGATCACAAAGAAATCCCCTTGGCTCCATTTAAAGGTCTGCTCTTCGATAGTCGTCTGGCCGGCGCCGCGGAACACATGATAGACCTTGTGCGCGGTTTCGCGCTGCCGTTGGGTTTGCACGCCTGGCCGGATCATCTGTATGTAGCAGGCGATCGTCGTGAAGACCGACGCGCCGGTTGCCGGGTTTACATATTCAAACATAATGTCGTCGGTCGGGCTCGCATCCCCGGCATCGGCCATGGCGGCAAGCGCCGCTTCGGTTACATTCCAACGATAGTGAATCAAGGAGCTTCGCTCGATTTCATCCGATCCGACCGCGATAGGTCGTAAACCGGCTGCGGCAAATCGGCGATCAGTGGTCCCAGAGCGATCGGTGTTCTGTTTCGGTGAATCCGTATCCTGTTTGATTAACCCGTCGAGGAAGCGGACTAGCGGGAAATCCAAACCGTCAATCCACAGGCCAGGTTCGGATCCTTCGTTTCCATGATCGTGCCAATCCATGTAAGGGGTAAGTATCAAATCCCCGGGCCGCATTTCATGCTTTTCCCCACCGACTGTCGTGTAGGCGTTACCTTTCAAGAAAAATCTGAATGCCACCGGCGTATGCCTATGAGAGCGTGCAATTTCCCCCGGCATGAGAAGCTGGACTGACACCGACATAGTGTTTGTGACAGTTTCACTGTTGAGGCCAGGATTTTGAAGTCGGACAATGCGACGCTCGGCCCCGGCCTGCCCAGTTGGTAGCTTGTCTTGAAACTGCAGCGACTGGTAGAGGACTCGCTCGAGATCGGTCCACCGCCAGTGGTGCGGCGTGACCACTTCGGATTTGGGGATGATCAGCGGTTGATCGACCATGGCTGCCAGGTTCACAGAGAGCCGCTCAAGCTCGGATCTATAGTCGTCGATGGAAATCTCAGACTCGGAGATGGTCACCATAAATCTAAGCCTCCGTTGAAGATTTGGGGCCACCTTGGCCAATCAACGCTGGAATTACAGCAGTGAACAAGACGGTATTCTAGCTGTCAACCGAGTTGCATCTCGCAACGACTGGACAGTTTGAGCTTTTCGGCATCGTTGGCGTCGCCATAATCAAACCACGAAGCTATCGCTCGAACAGCGGCCCTGTAATAGTGGCCGAGGCCGATCGCAACAGTATCAAGCAATACATTGCAAATCGAATGCAACGGATATACCAAAAACGCAAAAAGCGCCAGCTGGAATCGACTCTAATGCATTGTTATGTTGATATAATTAGGTTTCGGAGGCATGCAGACACCCTTACCGAACTTCCGTGAAGCGGTGCTGCGGGTAGGGATTTGGTCAAGCACGTACCATCTGCCGGAACGTGTAATTTGACTTCCCTCGACGCATAATTTTCCTGCTATCGCCACCTTTTGCAGATCTTCCAACCTTAATTGGAATTTAGTGTGTTTTATCGTTTGGTCGGGCTTTCTTCTTCGGTCGATTGATCATGTCCTTGTGTGAGAACTGCTGATTGGTCATTCCCCAAGGCTAATCGGTAGTTCTTTATTGTAGCGAATTAAAGCTCCGCACCGCGCCACGGTTGGGGCTCGTGTTGACCATCGCGAATGTTGTGTGCAGCATTAGTCATGTCGTGGCCTAAAATGGCGGTCAAACGTGAAACGGAGAACGCTAAGACAAACATTTATTTAACGAAAAATACTCAGGAGAAATTCGTCATGAAACTAATTAAGCTGCTAAACAGTTGGTTGTTTTTCATCATATTCGCAGCATTGGTATGGCCTCCCCTTGCTGCGGCGGAGTCGCAAAAAGGCACCCTGGTCATCGCGCTCGATACGCTGGGCGGTCAGACCATGGATCCAATCCTGGAGGGCCGTGCGCCACACGCACATTATCAAGCGCCAGTGTTTGACGCGTTGGTTGGGTTTAATTTTGAAAAAGGCGGTATCGGCCCGGGGGTAGCCGAGCGTTGGGAACTCGCCGCCGATGGCCAGAGTTGGACCTTCTATCTCCAGAAGGGGCTCAAATGGCATAACGGTGATCCGCTTACCGCACACGACGTCAAATTCAGCCTCGAGCGCACGATGTCGAAAGAGTCGATCGCGTCCCGCGCCTCGGCGCTGCGGCGGAACGTCAAAAGCATCAAGGTGATCGACGACCATACCGTACAGATCTTCACCAGCGGGGTGCAAGTCCACTTCCCCGCGAGCCTGAGCCGGGCGGTGTTTCAGGAAGGGCAGCTCATGCCCAAGAAATACATCGAGAAGGTCGGCGTCGAGGAATTCCGCAAAAATCCGATTGGGAGCGGCCCCTGGAAATTCGTGCGCAGCGTGCCGGGTGACTTTGTCGAATACGAAGCGGTCGACTACCCGCACTGGCGCGGCAAACCAAATTTCAAGAAACTGATCATCCTACTGGTGCCGGAAGAAAGTACCCGGGTCGCCATGGTTCGAACCGGTGAGGCGGCGATCGCCAGCATCAGCCCGGAATCGCTTCAGGAAGTCGAGGCCGCTAAGCTAAAGGTTGTTTCCGTGCCGTCGACGATGCAGGCGATTTATCAGTTCTGGGGCATGTATCGCGCCGAGAACCAAAAAAATCCACTCGCCGACAAGCGGGTGCGGGAGGCGCTATCTCTGGCAATAGACAGGCAGCAAATAATCGACCACGTGATGTACGGTCAGGCAAGCTGGCCAATGCCGTTCGCAACCTTCGGGTACAGCGTAGACATCGATACCGCGCGCTGGAAGGCTTGGGGCAAGAAGGCGTTGCGTTACGATCCGGAGCGGGCTAAACAACTGCTAACCGAGGCCGGTTACCCAAACGGATTTGATCTTAAATTTGCCAATACCGCGCTGCCGGGCACGCCCTACATGACCCAGATCGGCGTCGCCGTTGCCGATTTCTGGACAAAGCTCGGGGTCAATGTGAAGCTCAAACACTATGAGTGGGGCGCATTCCGCTTGCTGTATCGTGGCGATCAAAAGAAATTGGCGGGTGCCGCGTCAATGTTCCGCACCGCCGGTCGGCCGATTGCCGCCGCCCGGTATCAAGGCGGCTTTAACAGCAAGGGTGGACATCATTTGTTCGGCTCTAAGACCGACTGCCCGGCGCAATGTCAGGCATTCGACAAGCTCCATTTGAGCCTAGTCCGGGAGCAGGACGACGCCAAGCGGGCGGAAAAGACTAACCGCATGCTCGAGATGGTCGCGGACACCTGGATGGCTGTTCCAATAATCGAGGGTAAGGGATACTGGGCGATCAATACCAAGAAGGTGGGCTCGTTCAAGCCGATCCCTGGTCGTCATGAATTCGGCGACGTGTTCGAGCGAATTCCGCGGCCTGATCAAAAGTCCTGGTAGAAGGGACTGCATGGGTGGCGGTGGAGACCGCGGCGGACGTTCGTAGCTAGTAGGCCGGGGACAGGGTAATGTGGCGATTCATCGTCCAACGATTAATGCAGGGCGTAGTCCTCGTCCTTCTGGTGACGACGATCGTCTTCTTCCTGGGGCGTCTAACCGGCAATCCAGCGGATATGATTTTGCCGGAAGATGCCTCGGAAGAGGACCGCCAGGAGATGATCGAGACGCTCGGGCTGGACGGCCCAACGCATGTGCAATTCGCGATATTCATAGAAAATGCCTTCAAGGGCGACCTTGGCCTATCCGTCCGCTACCGCCAGCCAGCGGTGGACATATTTTTTTCCCGTCTGCCGAACACTCTAAAGATCGTTCCGGCGGCGATGGCCATCGCCATACTCATGGCGATTCCGCTTGGAATTCTGTCAGCATTGCGTCGGGGCAGCATCACCGACAGAGTCTCAGGCTCGATCGCAGTACTGGGTATCGCCACGCCAAATTTCTGGCTCGGAATCCTTCTGATCTACATCTTCAGCGTCACTCTGGGATGGTTGCCATCGGCAAGAATGGGAGGGTTTTCCCATTATATCCTGCCGACTATCACCCTGGGCACGTTTCTAGTCGCCGGATTCATGCGGCTGATCCGCTCCAGTATGCTGGAAATACTAGATAGTGAATTTGTCAAACTGGCCCGCATCAAGGGCTTGAGCGAATGGATAGTTGTGTGGAAGCATTGCCTGCGCAATGCCTTGATCCCCGTGCTTACGCTGTGGGGCGTGTTCATGGGCGGGCTGGTGACCGGCGCGATCGTTACCGAAACGGTGTTCGCCTGGCCGGGTATCGGGCGTTTGACCTACGAGGCGGTAATTTTCCGAGATTTTCCACTGCTTCAGGCAGTAATCATCATGGATGCCATTCTAGTTCTATTCATCAATTTGCTGGTTGATATCCTCTATGCCTATATCGACCCGCGCATCCGTTATTCATAGGACACCATGCTTCGATTACCCTGGACCTCGCTTGTGATCATTCTCGCCATGGTGTTCGTCGCCGTCTTCGCGCCGGTACTGACACCACATTCGCCAATCGATCAAAGCCTTTCCGACAAGCTTCTGCCGCCGTTCTGGGAGGAAGGCGGTTCGACGAAATATATCCTTGGCACCGATATCTTCGGGCGCGACGTTCTCACCCGTATGTTCTACGGCGCCCGGGTAAGCCTAATCGTGACCGCCTTGGCGCTTCTGGTCGGCGGCGGAACTGGGCTGCTAATCGGCATCGTATCCGGATATATAGGTGGCCGCGTGGACAGCGTGCTCATGCGCTTCGTCGATGCGGCGATCGCTTTCCCAGCGATCCTGTTCGCGCTGCTGCTGGCGGTGACTATGGGACAGGGCCTGCGCACCCTTATCATCGCCATCAGTGTGCTGCTTTGGGCCGGATTTGCGCGCGTCGTGCGAGGCGAAGTCCTGGCGCTGAAACAACGTGACTTCATTGCACTGGCAAAGGTGCATGGCTGTTCACCAGTCCGTATCATGGCAACCCACATCCTACCGAACGTGCTGAACACCTTTATGGTGTTGGTGACGCTGCATGTTGGCGTCGTCATCGTGGCCGAGGCTTCGCTTAGCTTCCTCGGCGCAGGAATTCCGCCGCCGACTCCTTCCTGGGGCCTCATGGTGGCTGAAGGCCGGGGCAAAATCGCTAGTGCGTGGTGGCTGTCGCTGATCCCGGGGATTGCGATCACATTGGTCGTACTTGCCTTTAATTTGTTCGGGGATTGGCTGCGAGACCGTCTCGATCCCAAGCTGAGGCAATTGTGATGAACGCGGAAACCGTTCTCGAAGTCCACGATCTCCACACCCATTTTTTCCTGCGCCGGGGTGTGGTGAAGGCGGTCGATGGTGTCAGCTTCTCGCTGCGCCGAGGCGAGGTATTGGGGTTAGTCGGCGAATCTGGATGCGGCAAAAGCATCACGGCGCTATCGCTGCTGCGACTGCTTCCACAGGAAGCGGCGCGCACGGTGCGCGGAAAAGTTATCCTCAATGGCGAAAATTTGCTCGACAAAAACAACCGCGAAATGCGCCAAATCCGCGGACGCAATATCACTATGATCCTGCAAGATCCACAAACTTCACTTAACCCGGTGTTCACCATTGGCAACCAGCTCTGTGAGGCGATTGCCAGAATCCAGCGGGGAAGTAGTGGCCGCACCTTGTTGCAGCGCGCTATCGACACGCTGCGCAAGGTCAAGCTACCAGCCCCGGAACAGCGCGTAGACCAATACCCGCATCAGATGAGCGGCGGCATGAAGCAGCGAGTTGTTGGCGCTATCGCGATCAGTTGCGAGCCACAAGTGATAATCGCGGACGAGCCCACGACGGCGCTCGATGTGACAATTCAATTGCAATATTTGAAGCTGCTCAAGGAACTCCAGCAAAGCAACGATATGGCGATCCTGTTCATTACCCACGACTTTGGCGTGGTGGCGCGCATGTGCGATCGCGTAGCGGTGATGTATGCTGGTCGTATCGTGGAAAGTGGCCCGGTGCGCCAGGTATTCGACAATCCGGCCCATCCCTATACGCAAGCGCTGATCCGCTCGGTGCCGAAGATGAAACAGCAGGTCGGCCGCCTACACACGATTGAAGGACAGCCGCCGGCGCTTTCCGATTTGCCGGACGGGTGCCGTTTCGCGCCGCGCTGTCCGCACGCCGAGGAAAGCTGTCGTGCGGCCTACCCACCGTCATTTACGATCAGCGCCGAACATACGGCCGACTGTTGGCGATTGGAGTCGGTATGAACGAACCACTGCTACGCGTTGAACGTCTACGAAAACACTTCCCCTACACCAAGGGGGTTCTTTTCGCTCGAACCAAGGGCCAAGTGAAAGCGGTCGATGGCATTGATTTTTCAATCTCGATAGGGGAAACGCTTGGTCTGGTAGGCGAGTCCGGTTGCGGCAAGACGACCACGTCGCGGCTGGTACTCCAACTTGAACAACCGACCGGCGGCCGCATTCTCTTCGACGGTGAACCGATTCATAACCTGCGTGGTGACGCCCAGCGCGACTATCGCTCCAATGTGCAGGCCGTTTTCCAGGACCCGTGGTCCTCGCTCAACCCGCGTATGACGGCAGGAAGGATCATCGCCGAGCCCCTGGTCGTAACCAAATGGGGAAGCAATAGCGAAATCGAGGAACGGGTCGCGGAACTGCTGGACAAGGTTGGGCTGCGTCCAGAGCACGCCCGGCAATATCCCCATGAATTCAGCGGCGGTCAGCGCCAGCGCATCGCCCTGGCCAGCGCGCTTTCCCTGAAACCCAAACTAATCGTGCTCGATGAACCTATTTCTGCACTGGACGTATCGATCCGGGCACAAATGATGAATCTACTCAAGGACATCCAGGAGCGCGACAACGTTGCTTACCTATTGGTCGCGCACGATCTAGCGACTGTGCGGCAAATGGCGCATCAAACGGCAGTGATGTATCTTGGCCAGATAGTCGAATACGCACTTACCGAGGATTTGTTCGAAAAAGTCCTGCACCCCTATACGAAGGCGCTTTTCTCAGCTGTCCTGCCGGACCATCCGGACGTTCGGCATGAGGAGATCGTCCTCAGCGGGGAGGTTCCGTCGCCGCTCGACCCTCCGAGCGGCTGCCGTTTCCACACAAGGTGTCCCTTAGTCATGCCGAAATGCGCCGAGAGCGAGCCGACGCTGCGCGAAAATTCGCCGGGCCATGCGGTCGCTTGTCATCTATACTGAAAGGGTGCGTGACAGCGGTTGTTAGGAACGAAGCGGCTGTTTCTGATGCCTACCAGAGATTGGTAAAGGTGGTTGCGGGAGCATGCTGCAATTAAGACCCTACAATCATCGCGTATATCTAATTGGTCGGAGATAGCGGTTGCTAGGAAGGGATTTGGTCAAGCGCCTATCATCCGCGAGACGAGTAATTTGGTTTTACTCACTACCGAACGAAGCGGTTGTCTAATCAGAGTTTAAGTGCTGGCCTCTTTGTCAAATGTTTCGCCTCTGCTGTCACGACCCATCGGAGGGGGCCACCACTCTGTAATCCGTTGAAGGGGAAGCAGGTTATCAGTGTTAAGCGGTCTTGAGACCCGTTTAGTTTGATATGGTCCTGACGCGCATCAGCCAAACGAGCTTCAACGACCCGGTAAGTTTGTTTCCTCCCATCTCTACCTTCGACCGACAGACGATCTCCGACAACTACATGCTCAAGAAAGGCAAAATGAGTATCCCGATGGCCCGTCAGAATAGAGTGTCCAGCTGTGCCAGGTGCAGCACTGGTTTCTAGATGGGCCGGACCGAAGGCCATGGTGCGTCCGCTGGCCCCGGCCAGGACAAACATATCAACATCCAATCGGTCTAACTGCAGCCGCGCTACAGGATGTGTGTCAGCCCATGACCAGGGCCTGACATCAGCACCAGGGACTTGGCGATAGCTTGTAGTCGGCGCGGGCGCTACGCGGCGACCGATGCACAGCCGAGGATTGTGCGTTCGAACGTCTCCGCGACCGGTTCGCCGATGGGGAAGGGTGCAACGACCGTGAGATCCAATCCGGCATCGTCATAGGCCGCCAGCCGCTCACGACATTCATCGGCTGTGCCGTAGATCGTCAGTGCCTGGATCATCGCGGCGTGCACAACCTCCGCCGCGCCGTTCGCGTCCCCTTTCGCCCATGCCGCCTCAAGGGCCTCGGCCTCCCCCCCAAATCCCAGTTCGGTAAAATAATTGCGGTAGTAGACCATGGATCCATAGCGCGCGATCTGGACGCGGCAGGCTTGTTCGACCCGTCCCGTGTCGTCGCTGACGCAGGTGCGCAAATAACTTGCAACGCGAATTTTGCGGGGTGAGCGGCCGGCCTCGCGCGCGCCGGCATGGATGTGTTCGATCGATTCACGCACCCTGTCGGGCGTGGCCCAGTTCATCAACACGCCATCGGCAACGGCACCCGCCAGCCGCAACATCGCCGGGCGTAAGGCGGCGATATATACCGGCACCGGGGCGGGGGGCGCACAGTCCGGCTGGTATCCGGAAATCTTGAATATCTCGCCGTGATAGGAGACACGCTCGCCCCGCAACAGTGGACGCGCGACCTCTACGAATTCCCGCGTGCGGGCGACGGGCCGGGAAAAATCGACACCGTGTCCGGCGACCAGTCCGTCACGGTGACCGATGCCGACGCCCAGAATAACGCGGCCCGGCGCCATCGTGGCAGCGGTCGTCATGGCGGCGGCGGTCAGGGTCGGCGTGCGGCCGAACACAGGGATGATCCCAGTGCCGAAGGCGATCCGCTCGGTCGCTCCAGACAATGCGATTAATTCGGCGATAGCGTCGCGGCCCATGCTTTCGGGCAACCAGACGCTCTCATACCCGGCGCCGTCGGCGACCGTGGACAATCTCGCCATGTCGGCGAGTGACAAATTTGCATCGCGAAGGCGAACGCCAATAGCACTCATGACTCAATCCCATCCCGTCAGTCCGGCGATAGCGCAACGGTGTCATGCGCGGGATGAAGCCGTCAACGCTCCGGAACGGGTCGGGCATAACATCAGGGCTGTTTCTCACGGCCGCGCAGAGCACAATCTCATGATTTGCGCGGGGAGGAATCCCGATGAAACGACTCGAAGGAAAGAATGCGATCATTAGCGGTGCCGCGTCCGGCGTGGGCAGAGCGGCCAGCCTGTTGTTCGCCCGGAAAGGCACGGCGGTCGCTTGCGTCGATATCGACGCAAGGACAGGAGCGGAAAGTGCCGATATGGTCAGAGACGAAGGCGGCAGCGCGGTCTTCGTCGAAACCGACCTGACGGTGCTGTCAGAGGAAAGTCGCCGCGCCGGAAATTTTCGACCGCCCGCAGATTCAAGCCGCAATTTGGCAGGGGCGACCGATCGGTTGGCTTTGAAGTCCTGGCGGCTGTGTAGGTAACGTTCCTGGTTAAAACGGTTGTGGACTGAAGATCGAACCGAAGTGAATTTCTGAAGCGGTTTCACGCTCCTGAATTTCCCTATCGCTCGCTCCCGTCGTCGAAACGGCTGATGGGAATTCTGGGCCCGATTGTTCTTCCAACGACCCATTCCCTGACGCTCGGCGATGCCGATCAATTTCATCGCCGCCGGGTAGGATCGAAGGAGGTCCGTCACAATCACTTCCGGCCGCCCATATAGTTTCATCGCTTTGCGTAAAAACGTCATTGCCGCCTTGCGATCCCGCCGTTTCGTGATAAACGATTCCAGGACTTCACCTTCTTGATTAAACGTCCGACAGAGATAATGCTGTTCGCCATTGATCCGAACGAAAACCTCGTCAAAATGCCAATTTCAAAGTGAAAATGACCGGCCTTGAGTCCGGCATTTTCTTATCTCCGCCGCAAACACCGGACCAAACCGGTTCCACCACGCGCGAACCGTTTCATGACTAATATCAATACCGCGTTCGTGGAGCAGATCTTCGACCTGCCGCAACGAAAGCGGAAATCGGACGTACAGCATTATAGCCAAACGGATGATCTCGGGCGACGTCTTGAAATATCTAAAGGGGCTTTTCATCAAGAAACGTTACGAAACCCGCCTCGCCGCCTCAAGCCAGATTCCCTTGACGATGCTATCTGATGCCTTCCGAAAGCCACGCAGATTTTACCAAAACAAGCGGTGTCAATTATACCCTTTGGGAATGAGGGTATTATTGCGCGCCTCCCGTTCCAAACTTTCCCGGTAGTCAGGGTGGGCGATAGATATGAGTGCCTTGGCACGATCGGCCACGGACATGCCTTTCAGATTTACTATGCCGAATTCGGTCACGACATACATCACGTCGGAACGGGGCGTGGTGACGATGTTGCCCGGCGTCAGGTCGAGGACGATCCGGCTGCGGCGGATATCCCCCCGCTCGTAGGTCGATGCGAGACAGATAAACGATTTCCCGCCCGGCGACGCGTAGGCGCCGCGCACGAATTGTAGTTGGCCGCCCGTTCCGCTGATATGTCTATGTCCGTCGGTCTCGGACGCGGCCTGTCCCTGAAGGTCGATCTGCGTCGTGTTGTTGATCGCGACGGCGCAGTTATTCTGCATGATGATTTCCGGCGGATTGGTTCGGTCCACCTGGTAGCACTGGAAGTCGGCGTTGCGGTCGAGCGTCTGGTAAAGGGCGGATGAACCTAATGCAAAGCTGTAAACGATTTTTCCCTCGTTCAGCGTCTTCCGCGCCCCCGTTACCTGGCCGGAATTGTAGAGATCGACCATCCCGTCCGTCAGCATTTCCGAATGGATGCCGAGGTCGCGCACGCCGCTTTCCAACAGGGCGGCGCAGACCGCGTTCGGCATCCCGCCAATCCCGACCTGCAGACACGCGCCGTCCTCGATCTCAGATGCGATAAACCGCCCGACCGCGCGGTCGACTTCTGTGAGTGGGGGATTAGGCAGTTCCGAGGCCGGCGCATCGTCGCCGTCGATCATGAAATCCACTTCGCTGACATGGACCCCGTTATCGACGCCATGGCAATAGGGCAGCTCCTTGTTCACTTCGACGATAACGACCTTGGCGCGCTCAATTATCGCCCGGTGCCACAGGCCGGTTGCGCTGAAGTTGAAGTAGCCGTCGGCGCCCTGTGGGCAAACCTTGAGGACGGCGACATCGACGCTGTCGATAAAGCGGCGGTAGTAATCCGGTATTTCGCCAAGATTGACGGGAATGTAATGGCTAATTCCGGCATCATGCTTTTTCCTGTCATAGCCCGAAAAATGCCAGCTAAACCAGAAATAATGCTTACCGCTGGGATCAGCCTCGAGCACAGCGCGCGGCTTCATAGAAATGCCTGAGCGGATTTTCACATCCTTGAGCTCGGATGTCCGCGCTGCCAAGGCGGCATCAAACACATCGGGCTGGTTAAACGTGGTGCCGTATTCGACCCAATCGCCGGATTTCACAAGTCGCGCTGCCGTTTCGGCCGAAATGTGCTCGGCCTTTTTCCCGCCTCTTCGCATGTGCATGAGCCCTGCTCCTTGCGAAACAAAACGCCACCCTTCGTGGCGACTGTTTATCGGAACACTGAAATTGTTAATCGGATGACAGAACCCAATTGCTAATAGGTTTTGACGAAGCCGACTTCCGGTGATGGCTAGATTTTCGCGTAACAACCAGGTACGACGCAAGTCCGCATTGCCGTCGACACCGGACATCTCTGATGCTCATGATCAATAAATGGGGATACCTTGGATCGGTTTGGCGGTTTTAGTCATTGAAACGACAACAGTGCGCATCGACACCGCATCGATAATTCCGCAGAATGTGTCATCGACCACACCGTTGAGGAAACCTCCATGGATGGCGCTGTGTCTGACCGCGGGGACTCTCCGGCTGCCGAGCGGGTCGACGTTCTCGTCGTCGGCGCGGGGCTGGCCGGCCTCTATATTCTCTATTGTCTGCGGCAGCGCGGGTTGCGCGCGCTGGCCTTCGAGGCCGGCAGCGATGTCGGCGGCACCTGGTACTGGAACCGCTATCCGGGCGCACGCGTCGATGTCGAGAGCATGCAGTACTGCTACCACTTCTCGGACGAACTGACCGAGCAGTGGGCCTGGACCGAGCGGTTTGCATCCCAACCCGAGCTGCTGCGCTATATCAACCACGTCGCCGACCGCTTCGATCTGCGCCGGGACGTCAAGTTCGGCACGCGCGTTACATCTGCGGTGTTCGATGGCGTTGCCAACTTGTGGACGCTGGAGACTGACCGGGACGATGTGGCGCAGGCGCCTTACTGCATCATGGCGACCGGCAGCCTGTCGAAGCCGTACCGGCCGCCGTTTCCTGGCTACGATGACTTCCAGGGCGACACCTACCACAGCGCGACGTGGCCGCACGAAGATGTCGGCTTCAGCGGCAAGCGGGTCGGTATCATTGGCACGGGTTCTACCGGCATCCAGGCAATCCCCGTGGTAGCGGAGCAGGCGAAGCACCTCACGGTTTTTCAGCGTACGCCGAACTACACGACGCCGGCGCGCAACAGGCCGCTAGCGGACTCGGAACAGCAAGATTTCAACGAACACCATGTGCAATGGCGCGATGAGGTCCGGCGCAGTTTTGCGGCCATCACGGGTTTTCCCTTGCCCACAAAATTTCCCGAAGAGGATACGCCCGCGGCGCGCCAGGTCCTGCTAGAACAGCGGTGGAAGGACGGTGGCATGCCGCCGGCCCTGCTGGCGACCTACAAGGGCATCAGTGTCGACGAGAAAGCCAACGCCGTCGTGGCGGACTTCGTGCGGCGGAAAATCCGTGAGATCGTCAAAGACCCGACTGTCGCCGGGATACTTTGTCCGCCGGACGACCTGCCGATCGGCTCAAAGCGGCCGCCGATCGACACCGACTATTACCGGACCTTCAACCGGGACAATGTCACCCTCGTCGATGTGAAGCGTGCGCCCATCGAACGGATCACCGCCAACGGTATCAGGACCGGCGAGGCCGAGTACGATCTCGACGCCATCATCTTCGCCACGGGTTTCGACGCCATGACGGGTACCTTGCTGGCAATCGACATCCGAACGGCCGACGGTACGACGCTGAAAGAAGCTTGGGCGGACGGGCCGTCGACCTATCTGGGGCTGATGGTAAGCGGCCTTCCCAATCTTTTCATGATCAATGGTCCCGGCAGTCCCTCGGTAAAAGCGAACATGATCGTCGCCCTGGAACAGCATACCGACTGGATCATGGCGCTGCTGGATCACCTCGCGGCCACTGGGCTTGATCGGGTCGAAGCCGATGAACAGGCGCAGGCCGAATGGGTGGAACATGTCCGTGTCGTTGCCGAGGCGACCCTGATGCCCAAGGCCGATTCCTGGTATGTCGGTGCCAACGTCCCGGACAAAAAGCGCGTCTACATGCCCTATTTCGGAGGTTTCGACAGGTACTGCGATCTCTGTGAAGCGGTCGCCGGCGACGGCTACCGGGGGTTCACGCTGTCACGCCATGGCCAGCCGGTTTCGCAACACACTGCGGACCAAAAGAGCGCGACCGCTGCAACGTAAACCTTCCGGCTTTATGGTGGGGCTGGTTACCTGATTTTCGGTAGTCGCAGACACTTGGCGCATAGAGGTTGAATTCCATGAAGTACGGTTTCTTTCTGCTCTCTCCCCAAATCGACCGCCACCGTTCGGCCGCCACCGTTCTGGCCGATACTATCGCCATGGCAAAAGAGGCGGAGGGCCTTGGGTTCGATCATCTGTGGGTAGCCGAGCATCACTTCGCCAATTTAAGCCTTTCGCCGTCGCCGTTAATCACCCTGTCCCATCTGGCGGCGCACACGCGGCGGATAAGGCTCGGGACCGGTGTGCTGGTGTTGCCGCTTCAGAACCCGATGCGCCTTGCCGAGGAGATCGCCTATGTCGACATCGTCAGCGGAGGGCGGCTGGATGTCGGGGTCGGGGCGGGCTCCCAGATTCATGAGAGCCGGGGGCTTGGGTCCGATTTTTCCAGCGCCAACGACCGCTTCGTGGAAGCTTTGGATATTCTCCACATGGCCTTCGAAAGCGGGCGTGTGGCGTTTGACGGCGAGCACTTTCAGGTGCCGGATACGACGATGTCCCTTCGGCCCCTGCAGCGACCGCATCCGCCTATCTATGTCGCGGGAATGACATCCGAGCCCCGGGTCATGTGCCGGGTGGCGAAACGGGGTTACCGGGCGTTCGCCTCGCTGTTCGGCCCCGCAGACGGGTCGGCAGCGGAGAAACGCGAGGCGGTACTCCAGGGGTTCGATGCCGCGGGGGTACCGCGAGTCCAGTGCCATTACGCGGGGCAACGCCTGATCTACGTCACCGACGATCCCGAAGACGCAAGCGAAGCCGCCGCCCACGCGCGCGATACGCTCCAGCTGGTCCACGCGTTGAAAGGGGGCCAGGCCCAGTTTCAGGGACATTTCGCGGCGCCGCCTGCCAACGGTGCGCTCTCAATCAGTCTCGAAGACGTGCAGCGCGATGTGATGATCGGTACGCCGGATCGCATTGCCGCGCTAATCCGGGAGGACCGGCATCACCTCGGGCTAGAGCAGCTCTCTTGCTTCATGCAATTCGGCGGTCTGGATCGGGAGCGTGTCCTGCAGTCGATGCGGCGCTTCATGCAAGAGGTCGTTCCCGCCGTGTGAAGGCGCGATTCTGCGTGCAAGGTTTCGTCATGTTCTAAAATCTATCGACTGGGGCCAAAGGCGGCCTGTGCATGATTATCGGCGCCAGGTCGAGAACCTGCTGTTCGAGCGCACGGCTGCTGTTTGGTGGCCTCACCACCTAGAGGTGGAAGGAAATCCCAGGCGCGTCCCGTTCCACCAAACGGGCCGGGTTGCCGGCTTCGCGGCGATAGAGCGGCCGACGGACGCCTTCGGGCGACAGGCGCATGACCGTGTCGCCGTGCCACTCGCTCGCATAAGTAACGCCGAGGATGGTGTCCTCCTCGCGCCGCTGGGCGACGGGGAAGTTGATGGAGAGCGTTGCGCCCGCCGGCACCTCGGGGACAGAGAGAAAACGCTCGGCGTCGAGACGGCCGGCGACGGGCAGCCTGTCGAGGGTAAGCGCCACATCCGCTTCATCGACCCAGCTCGGCAGGCGCAGCCGAACTTCGCAGGTGTGGAATGGTACGACCTCCAGGCGGCCGGCGCCGGGCAGCCAGCTGCGCACGACGGCGGCCTCCGAAAGGTGGTTGATCAGAAGGTTGACGGAAACCCGGCCGGCCTCGGCTGTGACTGCCTGGGTCCAGGCGTTGAACAGCCCGCGTACGCCCTGGGCCGAGCAGCAGGTGTAGAGGTCCCACTCGTGCATCACCTTGGAGAAGAAGTCGTTCGGCATCGACCAGCCGGCGAATCCGCCCTCGGACCGTCGGGCGACGTCGGTTGTGGTCTCCCATTCGGGATCGTCGTCGGCACCTGGTGAGAGTTCGAGGCCGTCGAGGCCGAGCAGCTGTGATTCCACCAGGTGGTTGCGTAGGATGCACTCCGCCACTTCCCAATATTCGGGCCAGCCGCTCTTGGCGAGCCAGATCGCCGCTTCCATCATGTCTACGATGGCGCAGGTCTCGGCGCCGTGGGCGCGACTCTCGACCAGACGCTCGGGGTACCAGCCGAAGTTCGTGCCCTGGGCGCGGGCCCACTCGAAGACCCGCCGGCCCCAGGCGAGCGCTTTCTGATCTCCCGTCGCATGGCCGTAGCGGATGACGCCGAGCATGGTAACGGCACGGGAGTGGAAGTGGCCCTGGCGGAATTCCATGCCGGTGGCGAAGGCGCCGTCGGGGCCATAGGCGCTGGAATGGTTCATGACATGGGCGGCATAGGCGGCGGCGAGCTCTCGCGCCGCTTCGTCGCCGGTTACCTCCCAAGCGCGCGTCAGGCCGAAGATCAGCCGGCCATTGGTGTTGGCCGGGTCGACGCCGAAGCCGAGGATGCCCCAGTCGCCACGCGGCCATCCGTCGGGGAAATACTCGACCGACGGAAAATAGGCGAAGCCGTTGTGCCGGAGCGATATATCGGAAAGGCCCCCGACCAGACGAGCCAATCGAGCCTGTGCCTCGTCGGAGTTTTCCATGAGGACCAGCGCCAGCAAGGCGTTCAGTACGGAGCGCTGATAGTGCATGTTGGCGTGGTGGAAGCTCCAGCGGTTCTCCGGCGTGTAGTGCAGTCCATCCTCGGCGAAGCCGTCGAAGAAGAGGCCTTTCAACCGTTCGAGTTCGGCCTCGCCTGCCGTGCTTCCCGTCAGCGCGCGAGCCAACAGCAGGGCGTCGATCACCCTGGCCGCGTGGTCGGAGAAGTCGAACTGGGTGTGCGCCATGCGGGGCGGCGAGCCGGTGAGATCGGTGAGGCAGAAGGGTAGGCAACCCTTGTCCTGGTTGAGGCAGCCGAGCAACGCATTGATCGCCGCCTCGGCGCGTGCGGGCAGGTAGAGGGTGTCGGGGAGGCGGGCGCTCGGCATGGCGTATCGTCAGATGGCGTCGTCTTCTGTAACTTAGTTTAGCACGATGCAGCCAACCCGTCT
>CAYYUG010000067.1:0-15463 GCA_964474755.1 uncultured Rhodospirillaceae bacterium
AACCGGGCCTGCAAACCATGCCTCAAAGTAGATACTGGAACCTTTGCCAGACGGCAGTCTGGGTGGAATACCGCTGTCGTGAGCTGGTAACCGAGTTCGAACACGCTACGCGGCACGCATACCTTGCTCTGGGTTTGTACCCCACCCTGAATAATCATAAGCAAGTCGCCCCGCTTTCGGAGTTCGGTAATGTACTTGTGAATGGCGGGATTCAGGCCTGGGGTTGTCGTGCAGACAACCCTGGCAGCTATGAACTGATCCCCCAGATTGAATGGAGTCATCTCATCATCCGTCCACCCATTGCCGTACGTAGAAGCAGGCATAATGTCCTGATCGAACCGTGGACCGATATTCGTTTTGAAAGCGGTAAAGTAGTGAAGCGCTGGCCTTCCACCTTCCAGCAAGATGCCCGCCTGAAGTACCGCTGGGACAGAATTGAAGCGATCTACCGGGAGATGAAGGACAGCAATCCCGATATTTCCCAGAACGAATTGATTGGGGAAATCGCAGCGGAATTTCAAGACAGGTACAAAAAAGACCCGCCAAGCCGCACCACGATCCAACGTCATATGAAGAAGTGGAATTGATCGGCCCGCATTTGGCTCGCTTTTATGGGCCAGTCGCGGGCTGACGGGCCAGTCGCGGGTATGGTCGTTTCCATCCATGACACATGGAGAGACACCTCGGCCGGTCCCGGATACTTCTGACGATCCGCTCATGACGCTGGTGAGGTTACTGGCACGGCAAGCAGCGAGAGAAAACGCTTCTGCCATTTCCGAACGCCGCCTCTCCACTTGCTCTGGAGAGGATAAAAATCATGAAACCTGAGAACCGAACTCCACTTCTCAAAATCGCCGACGTGGCGACCTATTGCAGTGTCTCCGAGAAGACTGTCCGTCTCTGGGTTGCTCGCGATAAATTGGCGGTTATCAAGCTTGGAACACAGTGGCGAATACGTCCTCGAGACCTTGATTTCTTTCTCCAGGACAGACTGACACGTTGACCGGATGTGTCCAGTAATGTCTATGTAAAACAAAGTTCTATGGAACATTCGGGAGAACGGCCCGCCGTAATCTGATAATTACACTGTTTGTGACAGATGCAAACAATGGAACAAAACGCCGACCCAACGCGGATTGAAGACGTGCGTTTTCTCACCAAAACTATTAGATGCCAGGACCTCCCTCCAACGATATCGCAGCAAACCTTGAGCAGGCGATATAGCAACTAAAGCGCACTTCAAACTTACTTAATTGAAACCTGCACTCAGTTTTGCCTTGTGGCCCTATGCGTCCTTTTCGATAGCTGACAGGAAATTGCCCATCAAGCTATCAGGTGCCTTAATAACGCGACTGGCGTCTGGAAATCCACCGTCCTGCACATCAGCAATGAACTCCTTGAAACCGCCAATACGCTCCTGCTGTATCGCCTCTTTCAATTTATAAATTTCACGATACTGTTTTGAGTGGCGTGGATATGGCGGTGGATTATTACCCAGGACATCCTCTGCGAACAGAAATTGGATATCACCACCACTGCCGGCGCCAATAGACGAAGTCATCAGACTTGTCCGTTTACTGATCTCCAACAACAGTTCCTCGGGAATAACTTCGACTTCCACAGCGTAGGCACCCGCCGCCTCAAGCTCTTTGATCGAACGATAGACCCACATGGCCTCGTCGAGGGTCTTGCCGACAGCGCGCAAGCCACCGGTCCAGGTACTCTTGCGCGGCACCAAGCCAGCGTGCCCCTGCACCGGAATGCCGGCCTCAGCCGCTGCTTCGATGAAACGCGGACTCCATTGGCACATAATCGCGTCAGCGCCGATTGCCATTGCATCATAACCGAGGCGAACCGCCTCTTCCGGACTAGTAGCCGCAATCAAGGGGACGGAGAAGGCCATGAATGAATTAGGTGCTGCCGCCCGGATCGCTGCAGCGGGATCTGGCTGCTTGGGATCGAAACGAACCTTCATCGTGTCTATACCTGCCTCTTCGGCGGCGGCAGCTTCTTCCGGAGAAAATGGCAAGGTTTCGACCAGTACACGCTTACCCTTCTGATCGCGCAAATCCTTGATGGTATAATTACGAGTTCCATAGGCTCCACCCAAGGTCATGATCCGCGTCAGACCCCTCTCCTGCGCGTCGCGCGGCGGAATACCGCCATCACCAGTCGAATGGCTTGCCATTGCTGTTCTCCCTATCAGCAAGTTCTATTGGTTAAACGAAGTCTAACGAGGTGACAAAGTTCGCTCAACAAAACCATTGTTGCCATCGAAAATTTACGACCCAATAATCAGCCAACGTACTGGTTCCACGGTCTGGCGATTTAGAGAAAACTTAGTGTCCAGACCATCCGTTGAAACGAATTCGATAAGCCTAAAATATTCGTCGAGGTTTGTTTTTTTAAATACGTGCGCTGGTTCCGTGGCTGTCCTGTAATCAGCTGCATAGTTCTGATCCGTCACTGCCTTCGGAACGGCTGCAATAACGGCATAGTCCCGCATTTGAATAAGGCGATCGTTATTGTTTTGGTTAATCCAACTTTGACACTATTTAAACGTCATATTTTGCATATTCTGGCGCGACACACATCCCGCCGCGGGGGCCACCATTGGTGCGATCCGCGAACGCTGGGGCCAGAGGCCGGCCGTTCGGTACGTTTGTCCAAAGCCGGAGCAAGCGGCGCTTGCAATCCGGATCGTCAACATAGTCGCGGCGTGAATGAACAATCATGTGATTGTTCAACAATTGCATATCGCCACGCCTAAAAGACATGTCAAACCGGATATCGTCGCGAAGAGCCAGGTCATTCACGTAGTCAAGGATCGCTATCTCCGCCGCTGTCAATGACAGTCCTCGTTTTTCCGCACCCTGCAAAATAAGACGACGGTTAAAGTGACAGGACAACTTACCCGCATGCCAACTAAATACCGGAATGGCATTCACCGTCACCTCGTCCGGATCACCTTTAGCGCTCTCGCCTCGAAGACTATGGTGAAATCCTCCGCAAAGTAATTCGAGATACTCCGGATGCTCATCCAGGATAGCATTGTACATCGCCATCGCGCTGGCGATGCAGGATTGACCGCCCTCACGCGCCGGTTGGACACAGAGGAGTGAGACTAGATCGGAAGCATCGCTGTGCGGCATCAGATGCGCCGTCGTCATATAGCCACGTACTTGCGCGCCGTATCGAACACCCTGTTCCGTCACCTCTACTATCTGCTCTCCACGCCGGTTCTGATTGATCGGCATACCGAAATGCTGCCCCAACCCCCAATAAAGCCTGTAAATATCGGCGTCATCGAGACCTTCGACCGGTACGCCACTCAGCATGACGAAGCCGCGCCCATTCTCGAGTTCCTCCAGGATACCAGCGATGCGGGGTGCCAACTGAGGTAGCGGAAAATTGGCAATACCAAATTCTAGCGCAGCCCGACCATCCATACGAACCTGCTTAGTCGCTTCTAGCAGTTCTGTCTGCTCTTCCGTTGAAAGCCGTATGACCCACCGGTCGTCATCGTCGAACGCGGCAGCTTTCCAGGCTGCCGGCGACGGCACCGGTGCACGTAATATGTCGATCATCTCTCCTACCCACTATTTAGCTGCGAGAGATTAGCACAATCGGATCACATCGGGTTCGAGACCAACGGCGATGGCGTATTAACGACACAGCCTCTTGTAGCAGTGGCACCGCCGCCACAGCTCTTGTCTCCCATTTAAATTTACTATGGCGTATCGCCGACCGGTTGTCTGGATAAGCGCAAATCGCCAGAATGTATGTAAGGTTGCGTAAATTTAAGGTCACAAAATGCTTTCACCCATCACCATCAAACCGATCTCCGGCGCGGTCGGTGCAGTATTATCCGGCGTCGACCTCGGTACGGACCTATCAGACGAAGAGATAGCCACCATCCGCCAAGCACTGCTCGACCATGGCGTCATATTCTTCCATGACCAGGACTTCGATGCCAATCAACACAAGCGGCTAGCCAGACGCTTCGGCAATATCTTCAACCACCCTTTCCTGATTTCCGAAGATCCCGACATCGTAACCATTGTCCGCAATCCAGGAGACAAACGTATCGTCGGCGAAGACTGGCATTCTGATACAACTATGATGCCGGAACCACCGATGGGAGCTATCCTTATCGCACTCGATGTACCAGATTATGGTGGCGACACTCTATTTGCCAGTCAGTATCTCGCCTACGAAACGCTGTCGGACGGCATGAAAGATATGCTGAGCGACATGAAAGCGCTGCACTCCGACCGAGCAGTCGCCGGTCCCGGGGCCCGGGACCGTGACGCAGAACGCAGCACCAAGTCGCGGACTGGCTCAGATTGGGTCGAAACGCTGTCCGCCCACCCAGTGGTGCGTACTCATCCAGAAACCGGACGTAAATGTTTATTCGTCAACCATTCATACACAATAGGCTTCGAGGGCTGGACCGAAGAAGAGAGCAAGCCCCTACTCGACTGGTTGATGGAATGGGGTAACCGACCGGAGTTCACCTGCCGTTTCCGCTGGCACAAAGGCTCGGTTGCCTTCTGGGATAACCGCTGCACCAAGCACATCGCCGTCGACGATGCACACCACGCCAAAAGGATCATGCGACGCATTCAAGTCGCCGGAGACCGTCCGTACTAAATAGGGTTAAACGTTCACGATCACATCGACGGCGGCGCACCACCGCTGGTTTTTATTCACCCCTTCGGTTGCGTTAGAAGCGATTGGGACGCGCAGCTCGCCCACTTTGCGCCGCCCTCGCCCGCATCACCGTTGATCTCGGCGGCCATAGCGACACTCCGTCGCTACCAAACCACGTCATCGTCGAAACGAACGCAGAAAATATCGTCGAGCTTATTACTATGCTTGACCAACCGCCCGCCGTGGTCGCTGGCAACAGTCTCGGCTGCCGTGTCACCTTCGACGTCGCCGATTGTGTACCGGAACGGTTTTGCATCCGCGTCTTGGTCGACGGTTTCTGCTTGAGCCTCAGCAGATACAAGAAGCAGTATGCAGCGCTCGGCGCTAGCGCAATACCTAAACGTTACCCAACGATCGCAAAGAACGTGTTCGCCAGTATATTCAGCTCATTTTTCGATGCTGCCACAATAGCCGCAATGACCGAGCGCGCCCTCAGGATCGAGCCCAAACTTGGTATGCTGCTTACTGACATCGGTCGCCACGACCTAGGTAAAATGTATCAATTGTTAACAACAGTGTCGGCACCCGTACTAGCCGTCCAAAGCACTCACATCAGTGAAGGTGCCAGCTAACTGCAGGACAGACGCGTCCTATCTCGAACCGCTTCGGGCCACTGTTAGTGATCTGACGGTCAGAATAGTCAACGAAAGCAGCCACTGCCCGCGAATCAAACAACCGGAGAAGGTCAATGCTGCAATAGAAAATTTCCTAGACGAATACGATAGTGCTCGCTTAGTCCGCCGGACGATAAAACGGCGCCTTTTTTTTGACCGGATCAACCAATGACCAGTCGCCCTGTTCTACCTCGTAACCTTGCGGATGGGGCGGCCGGGCTTCCAACCCAATTGAGCGCATAACCCGATCGTCGCGGTAGTAGCCTTGTACCGTTAGGTTGGCGAACATTTTAGCGTGGCCAACATGGCTTTTACGGAACGCACTGGTGATCGCCTTGCGCTTGACATCGGAAACACTAGCGTAGGGCAAACCAGCTTCTTTCTGTGCCAGCGCATCTAGTGCTGCCAACGCGTCCTTCAACTGTTCCGGATACCGACTCGCATCAACCAAAATATTATCGACGATCGCTGGGTCGTCTGCACCAGGGACGCCGTATTCCTCGCTCGCCGGAATAACCATAGCCGCCAATGCAGTCACGGCAAGGCGTTCATCGTCGGTAAAGAGGCTCTTCGTTCCGTCATCCATCGTCTTTCCTCCCCTCAATCAAACAGGTTCGCGAGGCGACTTTTCATCTGGTCTGCGACATAGAGCGACAATGCTTGGATTGTGCTTGTCGGGTTCACACCTGCGCTGGTGACGAAAACGCTGCCATCGACGATGAATAGGTTACGGACGTCGTGACTACGGCCCCATTCGTTAACCACCGAACGTTCCGGATCTATCCCCATCCGTGCCGTACCCATCAGGTGCCAACCACCATGCCGAATAGGCGTCTCGCTCATCACATCAGTCGCGCCGGCGGCTTCCAGGATTTCTGTCGCGTGGGAGACGGCGTGATCCATCATCTTGATGCTATTGTCGCTCAGGGTGTAGTCGACCTTTGGGGCCGGAATACCATCACCATCCTTCAAGTAAGGATCTAGCGTAACCCTATTGTGTTCCTCCGGCAGGTCTTCACAGACGGCTACCATGCCCGTCATCCGCTTATAAAGATGACGGAACGCACGATGATGTTCTGCTCCCCACGGAATACGCCCCTGACGCAGGCCGGTCTGTGCGGTGCGGACTACAGGATGGCCACGCTGGATCTCAAAGGTATAACCCCGCACATATCCTCGCTCTTCGTCCGTTTCGTAAAACTCTTGACTGCGGATTGCTTTATGAGGCCCTGCACCGCCATCAGTTTCCTCATCGAATACACCGATGATCTGCGCGTAGGGATGAAACATCAAATTTTTCCCGACGAGACCGCTGCCATTGGCCAATCCATCTGGAAACTGCGTTGACCTAGAGTTGAGCAGTAGTCGCGGCGTGCCAACCCCGTTACAGGCTATAACAACGACGTGCGCTTTAATTTCAATCTCTTCGCCCCGCGCATCGTAATAAATAGCACCGGTGGCCATTCCGTCTTCGCCAACGGTGACCTCTCTCACGCGGCAATGGGTCCGCAACTCAACACCAGCACGCAGCGCGTGAGGCCAGTAAGTAACATCAGCGCTGCCCTTCGCACCCTGTGCGCATCCACTACCGCATGCTCCAAGATTAATGCAGGCCGCACGACCGTCGTAATCTTCGGTAACAATTGCAGTGTCCGACGGCCACCAGTGCCACCCAAGTTTATTAAAACCCTTTGCCAGCAACTGTCCTGACTTGCCAAGCGGAAGCGGCGGCAGCCGATGGGCATTGTCGCGGGGATAAGCCGGATCGCCGTGAAGGCCAGAAACTCCCGTCATTCGGTCATTTTCGCCGTAATAGGGCGCCAGTGCCTCATAATCGATCGGCCAATCATCGGCGACACCATCAAGGCTTTTAACTCGGAAGTCAGAAGGGTGAAAACGTGGATAATGGCCCGCGTAGAGGACGGTGCCGCCACCAACACCATTGAAATTTGCGACCTTGATAGGCGAATTATCATCGTTGATAGGATAGTCCGTCGGTAAGGCCCTAATATTTGGGCTAATTGCCATATCACCCTGAGCACGAGCCTCCCATTGGCGCTCCGTGCTTGGATATTCCAACGGGTTCATCAAACCGCCCTGTTCAAGGCAGACTATATGCATTTTTGTTTCGGCCAGGCTCCACGCCATGGCGGCACCGGACGCACCGGCGCCGATGATCAGAACGTCAACGAGATCGTCGGACATGAATTATGCTCCTGTCTGATCGCTGGTACTGAAGACGTTAGCATTTCCCATCACTCTGCCGCATCCCTGGCTCTGTTGCCGACCGCAAAAAAAATCTAGGCTTAGCCCGGGGAATATAACAAAGAGGTTGATATGAGTGATTGGAGCGGGGTCACGCGGCCAGTACCGGTCCCCGATCAATGGACAAAACCCTTTTGGGATGCAGCCAAGCGAGAGAGTTTGGAACTACAGCGCTGCCAGGCTTGCGGGCACTTTCAGCATCCGCCCTACCCTACCTGCCTTAACTGCATGAGCATCGATCTCAAATTCGAGCCCGTCGGCGGCACTGGCACAATCTTCGCCTACACCTTCATGTATCATACCGGCAACGAGCGCTTCGCGTCGGCAGTTCCCTACGCCAGCATTGTAGTCGAACTCGACGATGCACCGGGCGCCCTGATGGCAGGCAATCTACTCGGCGTATCGCACACTGAAGCCAAGGTCGGACGAAGGGTCGAGGTTGTTTTCCAACCGCTCGATGATGCGATCACCTTGCCGCAGTTCAAACTGTCCGACAAGGAAGCCTAAAGTTATGTGGGATAACCGATGCAAGATCGCCATCAGCGGAATTGGCTACTCCAAGGTTTCACGCTCAGCCGACATCCCTCTCGCGGCCCATGCTCTTGAAGCGGTCAATGGGGCGGTTGCGGATTCGGGCCTCGAGATGGTGGATATCGACGGTCTGTCCACCTATCCAGAATTGCCGGCAACCGGTCATGCGGAAGTCGATGGTATTTCCGTCGTTTCCGTCAACTGCATGATGGCAATGTTGAAACTGCCAAATTTGAGTTGGCATATGCAGGTCGGCTCGGTGAATATTGGCGGCTCGGTGCAACAGGCAGTGAACGCGTTGCTCGCTGGTGTATGCAAATACGCCGTCGTGTGGCGGGCAATGCATAACCCAAAGGGTACCTATCAGAACCTACCGAAGGGCACAGCGCCGGGTGCCAATCAGTTTACAGCGCCCTATGGTTTCGGTGGACCGGGTCAGGGCATGGCAGTCGCATACACACGGTGGCTCGAGCTACACGGTCAGAACCGCGAGAAAATGGCGACCTTGGCCGTCACACAACGAAAGCATACGCAGCACAATCCACACGCGTATTTCTATGGCACCGAATTGACGCGGGATGACTATCTCAACTCGCGAATGGTGGCCTACCCATTCTGCCTCTTCGACTGCGACATACCTGTGCAGGGCGCGGTTGCCATCGTGCTGACGACGGCAGAACGTGCGAAAGACCTGAAGCCCACACCGGCCTATTTAGCTGGTTACGGCCAACGCCTACATTTCGAGGTAGCTGGACGCATCGGCAGCCTTAGCGACTATATGCTAGGCGGCAGCAGCTCCTCGAAGCTGACCTGGGAACGCTCCGGTTTCACGCCAAAGGATGTCGACGTCGCGCAGATCTACGACGGGTTTTCCGCCTCTGTTATCTACGGTTTGGAATCTTACGGCTTCTGCGGTGAAGGCGAAGCACTCGACTTCATTCAGGATGGCCGCATTGAACTCGATGGTGAGTTGCCCCTCAACACCTTCGGGGGCAGTCTCGGTACCGGCCGCATTCACGGCCTCTGGCATATCATTGAAGGAGCGCTCCAGGCTTCCGGTCGCGCCGGCAGCCGTCAGGTAAAGAACGCCAACGTCTCCTTCGTCGGTGCCAGTGCTCCCCTCGTAACTGGCACGACTTTCATCTTTGTACGAGAACCTTACTAACAAAACTATTCAATATCAGGAACCAACATTAGGTGCCCAAGAATTCAACCCCATTACACCAAATGAGCGATGCGAGCTATTCTGCAGCGATGCTCTTTCCGTGAGCACGTGGGTGCAGCATCATTGAGGTAACCTCGCGCAAATTTTCAACCTTCTCCAAACTTTGCAACTGGTCGAAAAGTGGCCGGATCGCATGCTCTTCGAGACCATGCTGTGCACAGTCCTCGAATTTCTCCCACAATTCCAGGTCCGACATCGGATTTTTGAGGCCTCGGCCCATATCGACATCGTTCAGTGCACTAAACGATTTTCCGTCCTGCATTATCACCGTGACTTCAGCTGCGAATTCCGAGAATGACCCGTCATGGCCTCTTGCTTCAACCTTCTGGAGAAGCGTTCGAACCGCTTCCTGCTCAAAACCCTCCGGCTCGAAATCGGCCAAACGGATGCGACCGTCCATCAGCGCGCGCGCTACAACATATTGCTGGCTAAACTTGCATTGCAGCGGTGTTCGCGGATTTGGATTATTCGTGTGAGGAAGCCTAAGCGGGTGGACTAATACATCGATGGAACTAACCTGTTCTGGGTCGATATCGTTCGCAGCCCTCACCTCAAGCATTGCCTCGATCGAGGCATGCGTAGAACCGCAGCAAGGATGTTTCTTCAAACCGACGCCAACACTGACCAGGTCAAAGGGATCACCCCAATCAGCGAGCATTTTCTCGGCATTGTAGGTGCCAGAGCCGTTGAATACCTCGAGGAACCCCTGCTTGTGTTCGAAAGCGTGGTCATTGGCTGTAAAGCCGTCTTTAGCCAAAAGCGCAGCATAGAGCCCGTTGCGGTTGCCCTGTCCAACATGCAGCGGTTTGGTCATCGATCCGAAGTTAGCTTTCAAGCCAGAAGCAAAAGAAGCAGCGATGCAAATTGCAGTCGTGGTCTGGTCGATCGACAAATTCAGCAATCGCGCCGCACTCGCGACAGTGCCGAAGATGCCCAACGTAGCGGTAGGATGCCATCCTTTATCATAATGGTGTGGATGCACCCCGCGCGCGATGCGCGTGATAGTCTCGTTACCGACCACGTAGGCCAGAAGCGCGTCTCTGCCATTGAATTCATAAATGTCGCCAAGGGCTAAGATAACAGGCAACATCATTACCGTGGGATGTCCTCCCATCGTCGCGTTCATGTCATCAAAATCAAGCGCGTGCGACGCAACACCATTAAACATCACTGCATCAAGCGGATTAGTCCTATAGCCGCGACCAAGCAATGCGCAGGGTCCTTCAGCGCCGGCAAAACCCGGCATACGCTCAACAATTTGTGACATCTCTTCGGAAGCACCAAGGAATGTGCAACCGACCGCATCCAACAACGCTGTTCGCGCCAACGGAACCACTTCCGCCGGTAAATCTTCGAATTGAATAGCGTGGATCCGTTTCGCCAATTCTTGTGCAATGCTCATCGGTTCCTCAATCGTGTCTTGTGGAAAGGTAAAATGCTCAGGATAGGCCGTAGTGACTGCATTCTAGGAATTTTCAATCTCCAGCCGATTGTTCGAAATCATCTGCCGAGACGAGCCGGCCTAGGCCACGCAGATAGGCTGAGAGCGGTCGCAGGCTTTCAGCGAATTCCATTGCGTCAAGGGTCAACCGTTTGCCGTCCTCAACGGTCGGACAGACATACGCCGTCGTTCCATCTGGGAATAGCTTTCCCAAACCTTCCAGGATACCACCGTCAAGTCCATCATACACTTCAGGACGGAAAATTTCCTGGAAACCTTTCACATCGGTAACGATGCCTACCGGGGCGCTCGTGTAGTGGGCGATGTATTGTCGCACAAAATAATTGCTAACAAACTCAGAAATTAAGACGTGAAAGCCGCGCTTCGCCAACCATTCAATACGTTCTATATAGTTGGTGGTCTCGACATTCCCCGTCTTGGTCAGTTCCCGCATTGTGACCTCGGCTAATCGCACTATCTGATCGGGATCAATACCGCGCTCTGCTGCGAAACGTTTTACCGCATAGTCAAACCGCGCCATTTCAACATCTGTCGACGGATCAAAATTGCTGCGCATAACAAGCGTACTCTTCTTGTAAAGCACATCGGCCGGGATCTGCGCAGAACAATTTGGGCCGAACAGAATTGCTGGCGTTAGTTTTGCCTCGACCAGTTCGATTGCCATCTTTCGGTTATCAAGGTGGCCGAGCGACGGACCACTGAACTCGACCAAGTCGATTTCAATCCGGCCCCGTTTCAAATTGTCCAGCAAACTGCGCATCAGTCGCTTCGGATCTCCAGCGTGCATGAAGGCACCGTAGATCAGGTTTACCCCGAGGATACCCAGGGCTTCCTGTTGTTCTAAGTTTGTGTCGTCGAGCATGCGTACATGTAAAACGATATTGTCTGGTTCTATCTCTGGCGCCTGCGGCAGACGAACGCCGATCCAGCCATGGCATTCGTCGCGTCTGCGGAAGCCTTGCGCCGCTACCGTGTTAGTGAAGGCGAAGAAACGCGACCCTTCCGGGCGGCTGCTCTTGATACGCGAGATGATCAAATCGTATTCTTGCGAAAGCATGCGTTCGCAGCGTGCTCTCGAAACGTAGCGACCATCATCATCTGCGCCGTAAATTGCATCGCTGAAACCCATGTCGTAGGCAGACATGGTCTTTGCGATGGTACCAGCCGCGGCACCCGCCTGAAAAAACCAGCGAGCGACTTCCTGCCCAGCGCCTATTTCAGCGATGGTGCCGTATTTCAACTGATCTAGGTTGACCGCGAGCGCTTTTTCGATGGTGGTGAGCGTATTAGCCGACATTTGTAGTTCCGATCATTCAAGCCATAGACGCTAGACTAGCCCGTCAACCTAAGAAGCCACATTCCCTTTTAACGTTGTTCCGTATAGGCATCTGTTCGGTGCCTTCACAGCAACAGATGCCTATACGGAAAAGACTAAAAGACGCCTTCCTCTGTCAGTTCGGCGATCTCCTTAGTCGTCATGCCAAGCAGTTCCCCGTAGACATATTCATTGTCCTCGCCATAACAAGGCGCACCGCGATCAATGCGGCCTCCAGCATAGGCCGGGCTCTCGCTAAGCTTGACCGGCACCTCCGCAACCGGCCATCGGCCAATCTTAGATCCCTTGACTTCGGTCAACCATTCAAGAGCGGCTAACTGTGGATCGGTGTCACAACGGTCGCCAGCGGTTTGGCAAACGCCTGCCGGGATACCAGCTGCTTGCAATGCATCCATCAAGCGATAAGCGTCACCATCACGTGTCCAAGAACCTATGGCGTCGTCGAGCGTACTCTGATGAGCTAGGCGCGATTGGAGATCAACGAAACGCATGTCTTCCGCCCATTCAGGATGACCTGCCAACTGGCATAACGCCTGCCACTCTGCATCTGTGAAACAAGCAATCGCAATCCATCGATCGTCTCCGGCGCAGGCGTAAACGCCATGCGGCGCGGCTGGCTTGTTTGTAGAGCGGTTACCGGAACGTGTCCAGACGCGGCCATTGGCCGACCAGTCGAGCATGGTCGTGCCATTGATGAACAGTCCCACTTCCGTCTGAGAGGCGTCAATCCATTGTCCCTCCCCGGTTCGGTCGCGATGGTAGACGCCGCTCAGCATAGCCAGCGCAAAACTATAGGCACCCATCCAGTCGAGATAGGAATAGCCCCAACCGGCGGGCATCGCCGGCTCCGGTAGGCCCGACATTTCCGACAGGCCGGAAAAAGAATTCGCGATCGGCCCGACGGTGCGGAAGCGACCATAAGTACCCTGAGCACCCATACCGCTTTGCTGGACATAGATAATGTCGGGCTTAATTTCCTTCAGCACATCGTATCCGAGGCCCCAACTATCGAGTACTCCAGGCGAAAACCCTTCGGCAACGATATCGGACAATGCGACCAGCTGCTTCGCAATTTCCAACCCCTTAGGATGACGCACATTGAGTGAGATGCCGCGCTTTCCCGGATTTTTGTTGTTAAACTGCCCGCCCATGTCGGGGTCAGTAACACCCTGGAGCGGCGATGTGGCCTTTTCGCGAGCTTCGCGGCCGCCGACCGGCGCCATCGACGCCATACGAGTATCTGGATGACTTTTTAATTCGACTTTTAGGCTCTCCGCGCCGAAGGACGCCATGAAACGCGCGCCACCAGCGGAGGCCAGGAACCAAGTGAAGTCAAGAATGCGGATGCCGTCGAGTGCCAATGCCTTGCCACGGCGCGACGGCGCGCCAGCCTTCGACGCGTCGGCGTCAACAGCTATTTTCGGTGCAGGATTGGGCCTAGCAATATCGACGTTAGCCGCATCCTCATTCAACTGTGGAGCGCGACGCCCTGTTATCCAGCCTGTCGCTGTGCCAATCCACTTGCTAGTCGCGTACCGAAAGCTTTGTCCCACTTCCGGATGCTCGATATCGGTGCAGCTCTTACGTGACAGCCAATGCGGGTCCATGGCATTCTCATGCGGCTTTCGCAGCGGCGCCCAAAGCATTCCGAGTTCCTGCGCCTCACGCCACGGCACGTTGTCGTAGGTGAAATTGCGAACGAAACGCTGCATGTCCTCCATGCCCTTGTCACGGCTCTGCACCGGCCCCGTTCCAGGGACGAAGCGGCCGCCCTTTGAGACATCGGTGTTATCCGGATCGAGACCACTTTCCATGCCATAGCGGTTCAACAACTCGACTAGCCGATCGCCATCACCGGGCCGCGTTCCAAGGCTCGCCATCACCCAACGACCATCCTTTGTATGAACGATGGTCGGCGACGGTGAAACAATTTCGCGGGCGTGGCGACAGGTCTGGCGCAACACTGGCGCACGCCGCATGACCCACGACATGAGATCTACTTCGGTACATTTAGAAACCGCCTCATGCACCGCGCAGGAAACCAACTGCCCTTGCCCAGTGCGGAAGCGAAATATCAAAGCGGCGAGGATCGCCATAGAAAGCTGCTCTCCCGCAACATGATATGCATGCCACATTTGTGGCGCGATTGGCGGAAGGTCATACGTACCGTCCGGTAGCGGATCATAACCGCAATTCATCATCACGCCGCCCAACGCCAGATGTACCAGGTCTGAGGCCTTGTAGTCCGACCAGGGCCCGTCATCGCCAAATGGCGTCATACGCGCATGGATCAGCGCGGGATACTTCTGCGACAGGGCCGCGCCATCGAGAGTACCCTTTGGTGTCGATTCCAAGAGAACGTCGGAAGAAGCGACCAAAGCGTCGAAGCGTTCTCGCCCTTTTGCTTGAGTGATGTCGATTTCAATTGACCGTTTACCGCGATTATACTGCCAAAAGAACAGCGAACCTTCGGGGTCGGGCTTGTCCTGGTAAAAAGGCCCGATCTCGCGCGTCGGGCTGCCACCAGGCGGCTCTACCTTAACCACGTCTGCACCAAGTCCGGCGAGCACCAAACCGCAATACTCCGCCTGCTCGTCCGCCAGTTCAATCACCCGCACGCCATCGAGAACGCCGGGTTTGGGCTCGAGGCCTAGATCGACGATGTCCGTCACTGCTGCAGTCATACTTTCCTGTCTCCCACAAATCGATCGCTGCACCCCGAAGGATGCGGCGACCAATCATGGCAGTAAGAACCAACGGTTCCAAACAATCGCGAGGCGGCTCTTCATTAAAAAACTGTCGCAGCCTGACATAGAGGCTAACGCGCGCCGCCAGAAGGAAAGCCGCACCAATCCACTACTTTGCGACAGTGCCTAAATTTTTGCTTTACCCCCAATCAGCCATTGCCGTGACCTCTCGTCCGGCGATACGGCCGCCGATGAAGCATTCAGAAAGGTTCGCACCTGACAGGTAGAGATGCCCCCAGATGCTGCCAACTTCACCAGCCTCATAGAGCCTCGGGATAGGTTCACCATAGGCGTTGACGATACGCTGCTTAGCGTCATGCACCGGACCGCCCTGTGTATTGGAAACGACGGGCCAGATTTCGCCTACATAGAAGGGAGCTGACTTGATTGTTACCATCGATTTGGGTGGTCGGTTGTGTATGCTGTCTTTGCCTGCCTCACAATCTTCGTTCCAACGATCGAGATTGCCCTGCAGCGTTGCAGGATCACAACCGATAGCCTCCGCGAGATCCTCAACCGTGTCGCACTTGGTCAGGATACCGTTTTGTACCTCCTTGAGGTTATCCTTGC
>CAYYUG010000067.1:15563-23451 GCA_964474755.1 uncultured Rhodospirillaceae bacterium
ACCGTGTCGCACTTGGTCAGGATACCGTTTTGTACCTCCTTGAGGTTATCCTTGCTCCACTCGTAGGGCTCAACGTCGCGGTCATTGTAGACGACACCGCCCAGTGGATAGCGCTTTCGGCCCTCCTCATCGACGACGCAGAAGCATGGGATGTTCGGCTGTTCCTGTGTACTTGGATCCATTACGTCGAGCGGCCGGTGACCGGTGTCCTGTAAATAGGGCTGGTACTCATTCATGAAGCGGCTACCCTTACGATCAAGCAAAATGTAGCTCATGACCGCATCCGTTTCGCGCACTTCGGGCACCCAGTCCGGCAGCCGTTTCATGCGAATAGCAAAGGGGAAGTCAGGGTCGGTGTGGCGGAAACCATAGGAACCGTGGAAATGCCACATATGCCAAAGATCGGCGCCGACATCGGTCGCCATTCGAATGCCGTCTCCGGTGTTGCCTCGGAAAGCAGCGGATAGCACCGGGTTAAGCTGCCAGTATTGCCGCTGCATCGCTTGGTTCGCTTCAAAACCGCCACATGCGAGGATTACCCCCTTGTTTGTTCGGATTGCCTGGTCCTGACCGTCCGGTCCGACCGCCCACAGACCCTGCACTGCGCCATCTGGACCGGTGATAAGCCGCGCGGCTGCTGTCGACAAACGTGTTTCGATACCGTCGCGGGCATTCACATTGTCTTCCAACACCTTCATGAGATTGGTGCCGAATTGCAGCGACCGAGCATGTGGGTAGCCCTTCTCGCGATCAAATCCGGGAACCTCCTCAACCTGGATGAAGTACAGCGCTTCATGGCCTGGGAAGGGATAACTTCCAGAACGCTCGGTGCGCATCAGCTTCCCGTCATTGACCTTGACCAGTTCCTCCAGAAAGCCCTCAAGGGTGAACATCTCATCGACGAAGGCTTGTATAACGTCATCCGGTGTAGTGCCGTCATTGGTTGCCTTGAGATAGGAGAAGGCGGCCTCCTTGTCGCGCGATAGACGCAGCCCGCCGCCGGCACAGACCGAAATGCCGCCGGGGTCCGCCATTTTTTCTAATAGTAGGACTGACGCACCTTCATCGTGTGCGGAAATTGCAGAAACCGCTCCAGCGAAACCGTATCCGACGACGACGACGTCGACACTTTCATCGAAGCTTTTGACGAAGCGCGGATGCGAACTCATCGTTTACGCCCCGCATGGTGATCTAAGCTATAAAACCTCATGCTGCCTACCTCCCAGCTCTTTGTTCAGGGACGGTAACATGCAGCCCTATGCGGAGCGATCAAGTGTGCGGTTAATCAACACCTTCGACAATCTGCGCCTGCCCTGTCGACGCGCCAAGCCTAAGACCTATGATTTCCTGATATTCTGGTGAGTGATACCAAGACCTCGCCTGATCGGCGCTGTCGAATTCCAATAGCACCGTTCGCGGCGGCAGTTCATCGCCTTCCATTGTTTCCATAGCACCGCCACGGACCAAGTAGCGGCCACCAAATTTAGCGATCGTCGCCGGCACTTTTTCCCGATATTTCTCGAACTGCTCTGGGTCTGTTACATCCAGATGCACCACCATGTAGCCCTTAGCCATGCTTCGCCTCCGCTTTGGATAATGTTGAATGGCATGATGCCATAGTTTTAGCGCCTCCCCAATTACCGAACGAATGCCATCAATTGGCAACCTTCGCGCAGCACACCACAATGCTTTTACTAAATTCGGCTTCAGCCTCCATCCAAAAGGTCATTTTGGTCCAAGTTTCGGCCACTCCAAATTTCTAGCTTGCGCCAACATCACATAATATCCCGCTCGCCGCCTTTCCGTTAATGATGGTGATAAATATTTTTGTAAAAACCCCTTTTCTAATTTTTCATTTTGTCATCAAACGCCTAAACACATGGAAATATGCATTTCTGACCGATACGCGTAGCAAGAAGAAATGTTTCAATCGTTGCAAACAACTTTCCAGAGGAGATCTTGATGCCGATGGCACACGTCGATGGCGGCGACATCCACTACAGCGAAAGGGGCGACGGCGCTCCACTGATCATGCTGTTGCCGCAAAGCGGAGGCCCGGTAGGGGTTGAACCATTCCTCGACGCGCTGTCGCAGTCGTATCGCGTGATTACCTACGACCAGCTAGGCACAGGCCTCAGCGGACCTGTAACCACATCTGACGGGATGTCTATGGCGGGACGTTCGTCGGAGGTCATAGGATTGCTCGACATATTAAAGATCGACCGTGCGCATCTGTGCAGTCACTCGACCGGTTGCGGCATCGGTATCGCAACGGCGGCCAGCGCGAACAGCTATGTAGACAAATTGGTCCTGATAAACCCGTGGAGCCATGGCGATTGTCATCTGACCACCATGCAGCGTTTACGCGTCGCCGCAGCGAGGGCACTAGATCCATACCGGTATGCTTGGTTTAACGCCAGCCTTCTCTTCCCACCGGAGCACCGACGCGAGCATGCCGTCGCCTTCGAGCGATTGGCGCTGGAGGCTGCGCCGCAGGATGCCGACCAGATTGAAGCCCGGCTAGAAGCAATCCTCGCGTTCGATGCACGCTCTCTTGCTCCCCGCCTCTCGTGTCCTTCCCTGGTAGCAACCTCGGCAGATGATCAGTTGATGCCTGCCTGGTTCGGCATAGAACTGTCAGGTTTGATACCGGATGCAAGGCATCTGGCCATGGACGTCGGTGGACACATGCTTCCGGAGACATGCGGCCCAGAACTGGCGGTTGCGATCAGCTCCTTCCTTGGCAACTGAAATTCCGCGTAGTGCATGATATAATGGAACCACGATAGGAGCGATTATGGTGGACACTTCCGACGTCACGTACATCACGCTAAGCTCCTATCCAGCAAGGAGTGTATGGCATGCCGCTGGACCTCAAAACGATCGATGCTTTCCGTAACGACGGCGCTGCCGTCGTGCGCGGCGCCTTCTCGGTCGACTGGATCAAACGTCTGCGCCGCGGCGTCGATGAGAACATGACCACGCCTGGCACCTACGCGAAAGGCTATACCAAGGACGGTGATCCAGGACATTTCTTCGGTGACTATTGCAACTGGGCACGCATTGCAGACTACAGGGCCTTCTTCTTCGACTCTCCAGCGCCATTATTGGCGGCAGAATTGATGGGTTCGGCAAAAGTGAACCTATTCCACGAGCACGTGCTGGTTAAAGAGCCAAAAACTCGAGACCGAACGCCATGGCACCACGACCAGCCCTATTACTGCGTCGACGGACGAGATAACGTCTCATTCTGGATCCCGCTCGATCCGGTCCCGAAAGAGACTTGCGTCGAGTTCGTTGCAGGTTCGCATCGCTGGGGCAAATGGTTCACCCCCACTAAGTTCGTAGGCGTGCATTACGATCGCGAAGACAAAGGCTACGAGACCGTTCCCGATATTAATGCCACACGCGACGACTACCGACTTCTAAGTTGGGACCTACAGCCAGGCGACTGCATCGCCTTTCACTTCCTAACCGTGCACGGTGCTCCGGGCAATCCAAGCCAAACTGCCCGTCGCCGCGCTTTTGCCGCCCGCTTCACCGGTGACGACGCGACCTATGCGGTTCGCGACGGCGAAATGTCCCCCCCCTTTCCAGAGGTGACGCTAACGCCGGGCGACGCGATGGATTGCGAGACATTTCCGGTGTTGCTCGAAGGCACAACGTCAGACATCGCGTAACAAATCTCTTATGGAGTGCGGCAAACCCATCTGATCAAGGTCCGCAGCCCACAATTGGTGGCCATAGGCCCACAGCGGGAACCTCAAATTGGTATGCGACCGGTCATCTTTGTTTTCGCTTAGTTTGGTTATAGTCGATGATTTAACAAAAGAAATTCGTTGATTTTAAAAAAAACAAACGTGGTTTCCATTACGGAAAATTAACACCATTTGATTGAAACGGCTGAGTACTGCATGATCTCTAGTAAAATTAAGGGGCCGTCCTCCGGTCGGCAATGTACGCACAAGATCAGACAGCAAATTTTTTCTGACTAATGGGGTTTACTATGAAATTACTGAAGCTTATGGCGTTTGGCGCTGTGCTCGCAACTGCTGTAGCACCGTCTACAACTGCCGCAGCATGCGGTAACGTATCAATTACAGAGATGAACTGGGCATCGTCTCAGATCATCACAGAGGTTTCAAAATTTTTACTGGAGCAAGGTTACGGCTGTAAGGTCAAAAAAGTCCCTTCGGCGACCACTACCGCTGTAGCGTCACTAGCCGAAACCGGCAAACCCGATATCGTTACTGAACTTTGGCTAAACTCAACAGGCGACGCCTATGCAAAAATGGCGAAGAAAGGAAAAGTTGAGGCACTAGCAGACGTTCTATCTCCCGGCGGTGTTGAAGGATGGTGGATCCCACAATACCTTGCAGACAAGCACCCTGAGCTATTGACAATGAAGGGGGTTTTAGCGAACCCTCAACTCGTTGGCGCACAGTTCAACAACTGCCCTGACGGATGGGGCTGCCGCATTGTTAATGACAATCTGATTAAGGCCTTCGATATGTCAGGAAAAGGCATAAAGGTCTTTAATCATGGTTCCGGCGAGACGCTGGCGACGTCGATTGCAGCAGCGTACAAAGACAAGAAACCTTGGTTTGGTTATTACTGGGGCCCGACAGCTGTGCTCGGCCAATATAAGATGGCTAAGGTCAAAATTGGTGAGATAGATCAAAAAATTCACTCCGGTAACCAAAACAAAGAAAATTCAAATCCCGGCATTTCTGATTTTCCGCCAGCGCAAGTCTTGACTGTCGTCACGGCGGCTTTAAAGAAACGTGAGCCGGCAGTTGCCAAGCTCATGAGTAAAGTTAGCTTTGACGTTGACGTGATGAATGGGGTGCTCGCCTGGCGCAAGGCTAAGGGTGCTTCGGCAGAAGAGGCAGCTGTTCGCTTTCTCTCAACACAGTCCAAAATCTGGGGTGCTTGGGTAAGCGACGACGCGCGTAAGAAACTCTCTGCTCTTATAAAATAATGGATGCCATATCCCGCGGGGGAGTCGCCCCCGCGGGATACTGAAAGGCCTCCGGTTACTCCGTAACTTTTCACGTGGGTGCGGCACTTATTGCCGCACCATTGCCGTTTCGGAGAGGCACTCTGGCATTGACAACATATGATGGCTTATTCGACCACCTTGGTCTGAGAGAGTGGTGCGACGCTGAAAAAACCAGCGACGGTCCTATATCGATGGCCGACCTTTTGGCCAAAGCAAAGGGTAGTGCGGCTCCAGAGGCTTGGTGGGAATTTTCCTTCCCCTCTCTAGATGCGCTTAACAAGGCCTGTGCTAGTTTCCCACAGTCCAGGGATATCACGAAGGGTGTCGAAGAAGGTTTCTTGGCGACAAAAGACGCCTTGAGGATCGTTCTCGATCCCTTGACACAGCCGTTAAGCTGGATGCTCGAATTCGCTCTGTCTCTCGTTCAAACGGCACCTTGGTGGCTAATGTTTCCAGTTTTAATGCTGGTAGTTTACTACGCCTCAAAATCCTGGCGTTTGGTCGGCTTTGTCACAGTTTGCCTGGGTTTTCTGGCATTTATCGACCACTATGATCATGCCATGCAAACATTGGCAATCATCTTTGTCTGTGCCTTTTTATGTGTACTTTTTGGTGTTCCTATTGGAATTGCAATGTCGAGAAGTGACAGCCTTCAGCGAATGACCATCCCTGTACTTGATATGCTGCAGACACTTCCGCCCTTCGTCTATTTGATACCTTTGATTTTTCTCTTTTCTGTCACCGAGCCAAAATTGTATGGCATCGCCATCATACTCTACGCCATCGTTCCAGTGATCCGCTTAACCGACCTCGGAATTCGCCTGGTCGATGAAGACGTCATCGAAGCTGCCAACTCATTTGGTATGACCGACCGACAGAAATTGTTTGGTGTGCAAATTCCTCTGGCACTGCCAAACATTATGGCGGGTGTTAATCAAACGATCATGATGAGCCTCGCAATGGTTGTAATCGCTTCTCTCGTATCTGCACCAGGACTTGGCGTACTTGTGTTGCGCGGTATACGAAACCTTGAACTCGGCGTCGGATTGGTTTCAGGTTTAGGCATCGTTCTACTCGCGATCGTCTTAGATCGAGTAACCAAGGCGGCTTTGGACCGTGTAAACGCCGCTCAGAAGCATTAGAAGGCCGGGCAACCGATGTCAGAGAACATCAAAATTTCAATCAACGGCCTTTATAAGATTTTTGGCGCAAACCCTTTACTTGCCCTTGAACATGTTCGTGCCGGTGCCAGTAAGACGGAACTATTGGACGAACATCAGCACGTTCTCGGCCTCCAGAATATCAATGTTGATATGCATGAAGCCGAAATTACCGTCATCATGGGACTGTCCGGTTCCGGAAAGTCGACGCTGATCCGCCACTTGAACCGACTTATAGAGCCAACAGCGGGCTCTGTTGAAGTCGATGGTGAGGACGTTCTTAATTATGATGAATTGGCGTTGCGCGATCTCAGGCGCGAAAAAATGTCCATGGTGTTTCAAAAATTCGCGCTGTTACCCCATAGGACAGTGACCCAGAATGCTGCCACAACACTGGCAGTGCGTGGCATTCCCGAAAAAGACTCGACACCTGAAGCGCAGAAATGGTTGGACCGCGTCGGGCTTAGTGGTTTTGGCGAACATTATCCCCGCCAACTCTCCGGCGGCATGCAACAGAGGGTCGGCATCGCCAGGGCTCTAACGTCCAATTCCCCAATTATGCTTATGGACGAGGCATTCTCCGCACTTGACCCCCTTATCAGAACCGATATGCAGGATTTATTGCTCGAGCTTCAGCGAGAATTGCATAAGACGATTGTCTTTATCACTCATGACCTCGACGAGGCGCTAAAACTTGCCGATCATTTGGTGATTTTAAAGGATGGCTCGATCGTTCAAAAGGACGAACCGCAACAAATCCTTCTCAAACCAAACGACCCCTATATTGAAGATTTTGTTAGTGACATAAATCGTGCCAGAGTTTTACGCGTACGTTCGATTATGACACCAATAGAGGGGGAAATACCGGCTGACACCCATGGCGAGGTTGATTGCAATGACACACTGGAAAGCGTGATAGAAAAGTCCAACGGTGATGTTTCGCACTCCTACATTGTTACGCAGGATAATGTACCGGTTGGTATTCTTAACATGTCGAACCTCGTAAAGGCGCTAGTTCCGCGCGTTGCTTCTGAAGAAGGGGCCCGTAAATACTGATACTGAAAAGGCATTCGCTCTGACATTTTTAGACGGACCGTATTTCAGATACCCCCTAACAAGGGGGCCGGCTCCGCCAAATAAAATGCTAGATGTCTCCAGAAGAAAGCTTGATAGCCACAGCAGGCTTGCTACTTCCATCCGCCTCAGACATCTACGTCTAGACTTTGGATGCAGACTTCACTCTCGCATCCTGCTGTAAACACCGGCCCAAACAGTAGACACCTGTAATCGCGTGAGTAATCAAATTTGATGGCATTTGCTACATACCGCAGGCCTAGTTTTGGGCACGCATATCCCGTCACACAAAAAAACACTATCCGCATGATCCAAATTAAATGAGCAACGTAAACACTATTGAAGCCTTGGAATTAACCAACTGGTCTTCTCAATAATGGACTGTCTATTGAACGATTGTGTCAGTCCACCAATGTGGATACCGGATCAGTAGTCCTCCCCTCTTACGCTGATCCGGTGTCTTTTTTGTGTGTCGAACAGAGACATTCTTCGGACCAAAACAGCTAAATGAAAGAGGAGAGACGTTAGGTACCTCATTTAGCCGCCCGCTGTATTCATAAATATTGGGACGATTACGGAAAAGCAAAAAGCTAATTATCGTCTTAGTAGAACGGATGAGCCGCTCTTCCCAAATGCAACAAACTATCCCACT
>CAYYUG010000068.1:0-22835 GCA_964474755.1 uncultured Rhodospirillaceae bacterium
AAAATTTTAGAAATCTTCTAATCATCAATTCTATGTTGCTCGCAGTTTTTGCCTGCGTTTTATTCAGAGCGTGACGGTGATTTGCAGGCGGCCTAATAGAATACTGCGGGCGGGTTGCCGAGTAGAATGCTGCCAACAGCTTCGTAGTGGGCATCCCGTGACTGGATCTGTTGTGATAAGGTATGGATGTCACGAAATCGGCGCTCGAATGGGCTACCCGGGAAAATCGCATTGACCCCCGCGCTCTTGTAGAGCCAGTCCGCCGTCTCGATCGCGCCATGGATGGCGTTAGTGGTCGCCAGGCGCACGCGGGCTCGCTCCTCAATGCCTATCGCCCGTTCATGCGGGGCGCTAGCCGCAATCTCACGCAGGGTCTCCAGTAGGTAGGCGCGTGCTGCGCCTATCCGAGCCTCACCTTTGGCGACACCCGCCTGCACGCCGGGGCTTTCCATCAACCGAGCTAGTCCGCGCGGCGTCTTCTCGGTGGCGAGCGTGCTAAAGGCTTTAAGCATTGCGCGCGCGATGCCGAGCGCGACACCGGCGACGCCGACCGCGTAGATCGCTTGTTGCGGAAACGAGTAGAGCGACCCCAGCTCCCGGCTCCCGTCCGGATGTTCCCGTGTGCCGGTGAAGGCTTCCGGCACGAAGACGTTATCGAGTTCATAGGAATCCGAGGCAGTGCCGCGCAGGCCGATCGTATCCCAGGTATCGATCAGTGTAGCTTGCTCGACCGGAAATAGCAGGGATAGCACGAGGGAACGACCGTCCGGATGCTTGCGAAGCGATCCGTTCGGTTCCTGCACTCGGCAATGTGCGCCCATCCAGGTTGCGTTGCGGCATCCGCTTGCGAAGGACCAGCGGCCTGTCAACAGATAACCGCCCTCAACGGCGATCGCTACATGCTTGTCCGGCGGCCCCCAGGCCACCAGGGCGCGAGGATTGCCAAAGATAGTTTTCACCGTTTCCGCAGGCATATGCGGGGCCAGCAATGCGGCACTGTTGGCGACGAATAAGTTCCATCCGATTGAGGCGTCGTGGCGCGAAATCTCTTCGATGGTCAATAGGTAGGTACCAGGATCAATTTCGTCTCCATCCGCAGATCGTGGCAGCAGCATGCGGGACAGGCGGGCTTCGTGTAGCTTGTTGAGAAGATCGGCAGGTATGCGTCGGGTTCGCTCGATATCGTCACCGGCGGCGGCAATTTCACCGGCTAGTGCGCGCGCCTGTGCCAGCGGGGTAGGGAGATCCACAGTATCCATGCGGGTTAGCCTACATCTTCGCCATTACCTTGCGCGAGAAATCTTCGATCACGCGATAGCGTTGCTCCTGCGGCGGGATGAAGTTGATGCCGTCTAGCCCCTGTTTTTCGAGGTCGTGCAGCTGTTCTACAATCTCCTCCGGCTGACCAGCGATGGCAAATTTTCGGATCATGTCCGGCGTCACGAAGCGCGCTTCATCGGGATCGAGATAGCTGTAGTGGCTGGCATGTAGCGTTTGGTGCCGGGTGTCGGTAGCGCGAGCATTATGAAAAGACATATATTCGTCCCAAATTGGCTTGACGTAGTCCGGCGGTTCACAGCCGGTCTCCTTCACCAGCTCTACGGCGAAATGGACGTTGACCATGACTGACGATCCGCATTCGGCGATTACCCTTTCGTCAGCAAGTGATTCGCCCGTCTCCAGCATCATTAACGTTACAAGGGCAGTCGTCTCGAAATTTTCAAGGGTCCGGTTGATCCGGTCCGCCCCGCGCTGCACGTTGTCTAAGGCCGCGGGGATTGCGCCACCGCGAGGGATGCCGGTTATAAGCCCGTCACCCAACTCGCCTGCTAGTGCCTGTGCTCGCGACCCAAAACCACCGACATGAATCGGGATATAATTTTTTACGTCGACGTAGTTGTAATGCAGGTTCTGGAAGCGGATCGGATGGGTGGCGCCGTTCAAGGTAAAGTCGACTTCCTCGCCGTTTAGTAGCGCACGTACTACCTGTATATGCTCACGAAACTCGTCTACTTTCATCGGCGGCTGACCCATGGTGCGCATTGCTGTGTTGCCAGTACCTACGCCCAAGAACGTTCGGCCTGGCGCTAGGCGGTTGATGGTAGCGATGCCGTTCGCCGTCACCGGCGCCAGTCGCAGCCCGCCTATCTCCAGCCCGGTGCCTAGCCGGATCTTCTGCGTTTGCTGCGCTGCTAGTGCCATAACAGCCCAAGGGTTGGAGCGAAGTAGAGGACTGTCGGTGATCCAGGCGAAATTGAAACCGAGATTTTCAGCGTGGCTGAAGAACCCGATATCGTCGATCCGGGTCGCGGTAACACCGAACTGCATAATGGTCTCCAGCGTTGTTTTGGCTACGGTTAATCGTTGTTTGTGGATAATAGGATCATAATAGCTTCTATTTGTGTCCGTTCAGTTTCCTGTCCTGAACCCGGCTGATAAAGTCGCAGCAACCAAGGTGCCAGGGCCAGGAACAATCAAGACATATGGGAGCTCTTTAGATGAAGCTTTACTACACCGGAAATTCCCCCTACGCGCGGCGGCCGCGGATGGCGGCCCGTCAGTTCGGCCTTATGAACCAGATAGAGGAAATCGATGCCGCACCGCTTGACGCGCCGAATAACCCGCTGCGGCAATACGGACCGGGTGGCAAAGTGCCGGGACTGTTGATCAACAGCGGAGCGTTATTGTGTGAGACGCTGGTGATCCTCAATCACCTCGACGAGGTATCGGGCGGCAAGCTTTACCCGACCGATCTGGAGGCGCGTGGTTTCGCGATGCAGGTTGAGGGTCTGGCCTCACTGCTGATGGAGTCGCTGTTCTATCGTGCGCGTGAAAATCGCCGAGATCCAGGAGAGCAGTCGGCAGACTACAAAAATAGCGAGTATGAACGCTCGAAGCGATGTTACGATGCGCTAGAGGGACTGGTCGATCAGTTCACCGAGCCAGTCAATATGGCGCACCTGTCCGTGGTAGCTTCGCTTGGATATGCGGACTGGCGGCACCCGGATGACGGATGGCGCGATAATCGGTTGAAGCTAACCGCTTGGTTTGACCAGATGATGCAGCAGCCGTCGTGCGTTGAGACGAAGCCAATATTTTAGCACTGAATTTCGACGGAGCCGTCGTCTACCTTCACATTGTATGCGAGGAGGAGGGTCCTTCAGCTTCGGTCTTCAGGGGGAAAGAGAGTTTTAGTTTAAAAGGGCGGGCCTCTATTCCACCCCCGTATTGAGGGAGAGGATGAGGAGCAAAATGTGGCCCCAGGACAAAATACAGCAGGGAGTAATTAGATATGGCAGACAATGGTAGAGCCGCGATCGTTACCGGTGCTGGGAGCGGTATAGGGCGATACAGTGCGATCGCCTTATTGAAGGCGGGCTATTCGGTTGGCCTCGCGGGGCGGCGCGCTGAGGCGCTGCAGGAAACAATCGCCGAAGCCGGTGAGGACGGGGCTCGAGCTCTGGCCGTGCCTACCGATGTGGGTAAAGCGGCGTCGGTTGCCAATCTATTCGCTGAGGTGAAAAAGGCGTATGGCCGGCTCGACGTGTTGTTCAACAATGCGGGTACGGGCGCGCCTGCGGTGCCTTTCGAAGATTTGACGTTGGAACAATGGCAGACTGTGGTCGATGCAAATCTGACAGGGTCGTTCTTGTGCACGCAGGAAGCCTTTCGCATCATGAAGGACCAGACGCCGCAGGGTGGACGGATTATTAATAACGGCTCTATCTCCGCCCACGTGCCGAGGCCCTTCTCCGCGCCATATACCTCAACCAAACACGCGATCACCGGCCTGACCAAATCGACAGCTTTGGACGGACGTCAATACAACATCGCCTCCAGCCAGATCGATATAGGAAACGCAGTTACTCCGATGACTGAGCGGATGACTAAGGGTGTGCCGCAGCCGGACGGTTCAACCAAGGTCGAGCCACGAATGGATGTGGAACATGTTGCTAACGCCGTTGTTCACATCGCCGATATGCCGCTGGACGCCAACGTGCAGTTCATGACGATCATGGCGACTAAGATGCCCTTCATCGGACGCGGCTAATGGAGCAAAAAAATAGCGCAGAATTGCTGCTTGTTGCCTTCTTCCCGCCCTTCCTGGTCGCAGATTTGAAGGAAGAATACATCCTGCACGACCTGTTTAACGCGGACGATCCAGAGGCATTGCTGGCTAAGGTTGGACCTCGCATCCGTGGGATAGTTGCTGGCGGCATGAAGGGGCCAGATGCGGACCTGATTAACGGGCTGGAGAATTTGGAGATCATTTCCTCGTTCAGCGTCGGCTTCGACGCGACCGACGTAGTGGCTGCGCAGAAACGTGACGTAATCGTTACCCACACACCGGACGTATTGACTGACGACGTGGCCGATTTGGGAATGGCATTCATTATCATGGCGCCGAGACGCATTGCGGAGGCGGAGCGCCATCTGCGCGCAGGTAAATGGCAGCAAGCCCGTATGGATCTCGGCACCAACGTTCGAGGTAAGAAGCTCGGTATTGTTGGTCTTGGCCGGGTAGGTGGCGCAGTGGCCAAGCGGGCGGAGGGTTTCGGGCTTGATATCGGCTTTTACGACATTGTAGCTAAGGACGCTCCTTATCGCAGCTATCCGGACTTGATATCCATGGCGGAAGACAGCGATATTCTTTTTGTTTCCTGCCAGGGCGGTGAAACCACCCGTAACCTGATCAACGGGCCGGTATTTGACGCACTAGGCTCGAAGGGGTTCCTGGTCAACGTCGCGCGCGGCACAATTGTTGACGAGGACGCGCTGATAGCTGCATTGCAGGAGAAGCGCATTGCCGGAGCGGCCGTCGATGTGTTTCGCGACGAGCCAAATGCTCCAGAAGCGCTGATGGCGACAGAAAATGTAGTTATGACGCCGCACATCGCCAGCTCGACGCATGAAACGCGGCGTGCCATGGCTGACCTGGTGCTCGCCAACCTGCGCGCGCACTTCGCCGGAAAGCCGGTTCCGACGCCGGTACCGGATCAGCGATAGGGACGCTATTGACTGTCTATGGCCGCTGAGAAACAGTGTCAGTTAATATTTTGTAAAACGGCTGTAACACACCGAAAACTTGCCGCGTCGGCGTTCCAAAATTATGGCTTAAATGGCATTTGACTTTTATTTTAGTTGGAAATGGCGTCGTTCTTTGCAACGGCGAGCAAAATATTATCGATGCTGGAAGTGTTAGGTGCCTAGGCCTTGGATGCGATTTTCCATGCAAAGGCTGAGCCGCGGTATTACGCTATTTCTCGACGTCGATGGGACCTTACTTGAGTTTTCTGACATACAAGATCCCATTGTGCCTGCTTCCCAGCTTTTGGACCTGCTTGAAGTCTCGAGCGTCGATACGGGCGATTGGCGCTTATTTTAGCTTAAGTTGTACTGTGACAGCGCCAGCATGGCTGAATCTGGGATAAGCGTGAACACTTGTTGGGCAACTCGAGCCATCAACCGTGTAAAGCGCTCTTTTTCAGCATGACGTGGACCCCCTTATGCACATTCACTGTCTGGCTGATCCGCAGGTCGGCGGCCAGACTACAAAGCATATAAGCGTCTTCCTTCGACAGATTAGTCTTCTCTTGGATTAGCCCTATCATCTCCCGCAACGCTTGCTTAGCAGCGTTGTCGAGGCTGGGATCTATGCCTGTCGTGATGTAATCGGATTCGTTCTCTGCCCGCGGCATCGAGATTGGCGTGTCTTTGTGCAGGATCAATTGGAAGGTGCCACTGAGGCAAGTTTCAATCGCTGTGCCATTGACTTCGCCGTCGCCCTGCACCGCGTGGCCGTCGCCAGCAGAGAATAAACCCCCGTCGTTAAAAATTGGCAGATAGAGTGTGGTCCCGGCGCCTAGCGCCCTGATGTCAAGGTTGCCACCATGCGCGCGCGGGATGATCGAGGTGATGCGGCCCCATTCCGGCGGTGGGGCGACGCCCATTACACCGAAGAACGGGTTGAGAGGCAGGTCAACGCCCCAGGGCATGTGGCCGATCATCTTCTGGCGGTCGAGACGCAGATGGTTCAAGGTCAAGTTCGGAAAGTCTTCTGGCAGCGTACCTGCTAGTGGGCGGATGCGGTTCCAGCCCCAATCGACCCGAAGCGACACGTCGAGGATGCGCACCTCCAACATGTCGCCGAGCTTGGCATCGTGCACGGCGACCGGACCTGTCATGATATGCCCTGCTCCACCTGGTGTGACCTTGTCGTGGATCTCTAGGTGTTCGGGTAGGATCTCGAAGCTATCGTTGGGCAGGATGTCTGGGCCACCGGAGACAGTGTTAAGAGTTACCGTATCGCCAGATTCGATGGTGGCGACTGGAGCTAGGTCTGCGTCAAAGAAGGCCCAATGGACGGTATCCGGGCTGGCGTCGATGGTGATTTGGTTGGCCATTGAACGGCTCCTTAAGGGTCGATGCGGTAGAACTTCATCGCATTCTTGGAGAACAATTTCTCCTGTTCGGTGCGTGGAAAATCGGAAACGATGGTTTTGAAGGAATCATAGATTAGGTCATAGCTGGCACGCAGCCCGTCGACCGGATAATTGCTGGCGAACATGCAGCGGTCGACGCCGAAAATATTAATCGCTTCCAACACAATGGATCGGTTGCTTTCTAGCGTCCACGGTCCGTCGGGCAGGCAGAGGCAAGAGATCTTGAGGTGCACATTGGGAGCGTTGGCTAAAGCGTGCATGCCGCCTCGCCACATTGCTAGGCCACCTTCGCTGCGGTCCCAAGGGAAACCCGTGTGATTTAAAACTATACGCGTGCCGGGAAAGCTTTTAGCCACCTGTGCAGCGTCTTCTAGATGCCAACAGGGCACGCGTAGATCCCAAGACAGATCATACTTCTCCAGTAACGCGAAACCGGCGAGCCATTTTGGATTTTGCATGGTGCGCCATGCGCCAGGTTGTTTGTCTTTTGGCGTCGGTGCGGTGATCGGTTTCGAGCGGATACCTCGGACCAGTGGGAGCGCCGCCTGTGCTGCCAAGATCTCTTCTGAATTGTCTTCGTCGAACCAGGCGTGTGCGACAATGGCGTTGGGAAACCCGTATTCGGCGTTTATCTTGCCTATCCATTCCGACTCGGCGACCTGATACTCGCGATTACATTCGGCTTCGATATGTACTGTCTTGATTACATTGTGATTGGTAGAGGCTCGACGATAGTCTTCGGGTAAAAAATTTTTGCGGATCGGTGAATTATCACCGAGGAAAAAACCCTCCTTGGGTTCATCGGTCAGGAAAGGATAGTGCAATAATCCTAAATCCCAGAGATGGTGATGTGCGTCGACGATTTCTATATCGTCCATCCTTATCCTCCGGGTTTAGTGCCCACGATGCGGCTAAGGGTGCCGGGGATGAATTCGTATGCGGTAACAGATTCAAATCCCGCCACTTCGAAATAACTAATGCAATCGGCCTCTGTGTGCGCCATACCAGTGCTGCCGTTGATCGCTTCCGCCAGACCCCACAACGCTGGGCCGATGGGTCCACTGCGGTCGTCATGAAGCGTTTCGCCGATCAGATGCATCTCACCGCCTGTCACTAGAGCTTCGAAGGTGCGCCGTATCACTTGGGCGATGATCTCTTGGCTGTAAAGCGGCAGGTTGCTTGCCATGATCGCAACGTCGCAGTCTGTGGGAAAACCATCTGCAGTGAAATCGCCGCCGATGGCGGAGACTTGGCTGGCGACGCCATGTTCTATGATGTATTCACGAGCCACCTCGGCCACCGGAGGAAGGTCGAATACGACAGCCTCGATATGGGGATGCGCTTTTGCTGCGGTGATGCTATAGGCACCAGAGCCGCCGCCGAGATCGATAATTTTCTTTCGCTTTGACAGATCGACCTGGCGGACGAAACGCCGTGCTGCACCCATTCCAACGCTGTAGGTCGCCTCGTGCATTTTTCGCGCCGCATCGACCGTCAAACCTTCATACTGGCCGAGGATCGTTTCCTCAGGTCGCCGCAAATATTCGGTTAGTCCTCCAAATTTTTCCCAACGCGGTTTGGTGAACAACATCCACGGGCCGGCGTAACCGGGTTCGCCTTTAACTAAAAATTTTTCGACATCTGATGCGTTGTGGTAGCGACCGTCGGTGCCTGTCCTCAGCAAATCCATAGCGTGGCATACAGTTGCCAGACGATCCGCGTTGCGTTTGGAGATACCTATTGTCGCACTGATTTCCGTTGCCGTACCGGCACCCTTTGATACCGCTGTGAACAGGCCAAGCTCAATTGCTGACATCAGACTGGCTGACTGCCAGAACCCCATCGCAAGGTTCTGCAGTCGGACGGTATCGATCCGTTCTTTTTTCACGAGGCGGCAGCCGCCGGGCCATTGAAGGCAGTTATTTCCGGTAAATCGGCATCGTAGCGCTCGACGTTGACCAGGGTAGTGTGCGCGATCGGACCTTGGGCCAGTTGCGAGGTTCCGCGATCGATTGTTAGCACGTTTGGATTACCGTGCTTGTCCAGCGTGCCGATTTTACCTGGTTCCGCCGGGTCGTACCATGCGCCCGTCGCCAGGTGAACCACGCCGCGCATTACCGCATCTGACAGGGTAACGCCAGCTAGGGTTTCGCCGCGATTGTTGAAGATGCGGATAACGTCTCCATCCTGGATACCACGCCTTGCCGCGTCATCGGGATGGATGGCGGCTGGCTCGCGGCCCTTGATTTTTGATTTTTGGCTGGCTCCGGCGCAGTCCATCTGTGCGTGCAACCGTGTTGCCGGCTGGTTGGACATAAGATGTAGTGGAAACTTTGCGGTATCTGAACTGCCAAGCCATTCGACTGGCTCGAGCCAGACTGGGTGGCCCGGACAGTCTTCGTAACCGAAGCTGTCGATCTTGTCCGAGAATATCTCAATCTTGCCAGAAGGGGTGCGGAGCTTATTCGCGACCGGGTCGGCACGGAATTCTGCAAACACGACCCTGGCATGGTCAGGTTCTGGGACTTCCACATAACCATTCTCCCAAAAATCGTCAAAGTCCGGCAATTCCACCTTGTTACGGGAGGCCTGCTGCCGGGCGACATCGTAAAGATGACGTAGCCATCCTCTCTCGTCACGGCCTTCGGTGAATTTTTCCGTGAAGTGGAGCCGTTTGGCCAAACCAGAAAAGATGTCGAAATCGTTACGTGCGTCGCCGATCGGTTGGACGGCTTTTTCCATTGCTAATATGTAGCGATCTCGCGAACTTGATCCGATGTCGTTACGCTCGAGCGTCGTCGTCGCTGGCAGGACGATATCCGCATGGCGGGCGGTTGCAGTCCACCAGGGCTCGTGCACGATGATCGTTTCAGGCTGCTGGAAGGCGTGCACCAGCCGGTTCAGGTCCTGGTGGTGGTGGAATGGGTTGCCACCGCACCAGTAGATCATTCGCGTGTCCGGATAGGTGCGCGTCTCACCATTGAACTGATACTCTTCACCTGGATGGAGCAGCAAATCGGCAATACGTGCGACCGGGATGAAGCTACCTGTCGGGTTGGAGCCGGCGGCTAGGTTAGGGGCGGAGATCGGGTCGATTGGGTTGCCCTGGCCTTGCATGCTGCCATAGCCAAAGCCAAAACCTCCGCCGGGCAATCCGACTTGACCAACGATGGCGCCGAGCACAGCCGTCATCCACCAGGTCTGTTCGCCATGGTCGCCACGTTGCAGGGAGTATGCGGTTGTGATCATGGTGCGTTTTGTCGCCATTCGGCGCGCCAAGCTGCGGATCGTATCGGCATCGATCGCGGTAATCGCCGCAGCCCATTCTGCATTTTTTGGTGTACCGTCGGTCGCACCCAGCAGATAGGGCTCAAAACGGGCGTATCCAATGCAATACCGTTCCAAAAAGGCCGGGTCGTGCAATCCTTCCGACACCAGCGTATGCGCCAGTCCTAGCATCAGTGCGACATCAGAATTCGGTCGCGGTGCGAGCCACTGTGCGTTCATGTAATCTGGCGTGTCATTGCGCAGCGGCGTGATGTTGACCATTTCGACGCCGGCGTTACAGATCCGCCGCAGCCATTTGTCGGTCGAATGTTCACCGGCTCCGCCGGGTTCGACCTGCGTATTTTTCAATCCGATCCCGCCAAATGCGACCAGTAATTCCGTATTCTCTGTAATGTCGCGCCAGGAACTAACGGCGCGGAGAGATCGCAGGTCGCCTAGTATGTGCGGTAAAATTGCAAGACCTGCGGCGATCGAATAGCTGTGCATCTGTGCCGTGAAACCACCATGGCAATTCAGAAAACGCTGCAGTTGGGTCTTTGCATGGTGAAAACGACCAGCGCTTGCCCACCCATAAGAGCCTCCGAAAATCGCGTTATTTCCGTGATCGCGTTTCACCCGTACGAGTTCGTCTGCGACTAAATCGAGAGCTTTATCCCAGGACACTGGAACGAAAGGATCACCACCACGTAATCCTCGCTTGCCGCCTGGGCCGTTTTCGAGCCATCCTTTGCGGATCATCGGTTCCGCGACGCGGCATTCGTGATAGAGCGCGTCTGGCATGCCCTGCAGGATAGGCGTCGGGTTGGGGTCGGCTTCGAATGGTTCGACCCCTACGACTCGGCCTTCTTCAACTTGTGCTGTAAACGCGCCCCAGTGGGCGCTGTGCCGAATATTTCCCATATTTTTTGTCCGGTTGAATTTTCTGACACTGAGCATCCAGATCGCTTTCCAGCGATCCGGATGCACCATAGCCGCCCTTTCCTGTGATGGTAAACATTCCAAATTTGAGGGATGAGGAATTCTGGAGAAAGGATATTCGTTTCTGCTATTTGTGTCTTATTTCAGTTTGGACAACTTACGGCACGCTAACTACGCTTTTGCTAAATAAATGCGCTGGGCCTTCCGTCCAATTTCTCTTTTGAATGCGTTGTGGCCAACTGCATCGAACGGTAACGCGTGTCCAAGGAGGGGCGATTGCGAACTGTGTTTGCCGGAAGAACACTCGCAGAATTTTCGTTCTGCGTTTTAGTTTTGTGTTATCTACCGAGCTAATTTGGTGACCATCGCATGGCGTGAAGGCGTGAAGCAGGCAAATTCCATTCTTTCTAGTTACGGTACCACCGTATTCGAGGTCATGTCGCGCCTCGCGATCGAGCATAATTCTATCAATCTGGGGCAGGGTTTTCCTGACGAAGACGGTCCAGTAGACGTGAGGCAGGCTGCAGCTGACGCTCTGATAGCGGGCCCAAATCAGTACCCACCGATGATGGGTATCCCTGAACTGCGAGAGGCTGTCGCGTTGCATAGCAAGCACCATTACGACCTTGACGTCGACTGGCAGACCGAAGTCATGGTTGCCTCAGGTGCCACCGAGGTTTTAACCAGCTGCATGCTGGGGCTAATCGATCCGGGTGATGAGGTGGTGCTGATCGAACCGCTTTACGATTGCTATCTGCCAATTATCCGCCGGGCCGGCGGCGTGCCCAAGACGGTACGAATTGAACCGCCAGGTTGGGTCTTACCGCGCGATACATTAGCAATGGCTTTCTCCCAAAATACTAAGCTTGTCCTGCTGAACAACCCGATGAACCCGGCAGCCAAGGTATTCACTGACGACGAACTGGCTTTCATTGCTGATTTGGCAATCGCACATGACGCTTACGTAGTCTGTGACGAAGTTTATGAACACATCGTATTTGACGGGCGTGGCCACACTCCGTTGATTTCTTTGCCGGGTATGCGTGACCGCGCGATTAAGATTGGATCTGCTGGTAAGACCTTTTCGCTTACCGGTTGGAAGGTTGGTTACGCAACCGCGGCGCCGGAGGTCCTGGCGCCAATAGCCAAAGCGCACCAGTTCGTCACCTTCACGACGCCACCGAATTTGCAGAAGGCGGTAGCTTACGGCCTCGGCAAGGATGATGCTTACTTCAAAGGCCTTTCGGACGAGATGCAGTCAAAGCGTGATCGGTTCGCCGCAGGGCTAAACAAGCTGGGCTTTGGCGTAATTGATTGCCAGGGCACCTACTTCATGTTCGCGGATATTCGACCGCTCGGTTTTGATGGGGATGACGAGGAATTTTGCCGTCACATTACGACCGAGGCAGGTGTCACCGCTGTACCGGTTAGCGCTTTCTACTTGGAGAATGGACCAAAATATTTCGTCCGATTTTGCTTTTCCAAAAAAATTGAGGTGCTTGACGCTGCGATCGACCGGCTGCAGTTGCACTTCAAGGGTTAGTCACACAGGACTAGTCCTGCGCTGGCAATTTCGGGACATGGGCTAGGTTTTCCACCCAGGGCATAGCGGAACTGCACCAGATCTGCCGCTGCGGTGGTAGTTGCGCGCGCTGGTTTGAGGTGCCTAGCCGCAAGCTCATGCGTTTTGGGCCGTTGCTTGTTGGCATTCCGAGCATCTGCGTGCCGCAATTGGGGCAGAACACGAGGGCCCGTTCGTTTCCGCTCCCTGCGACCTTTTTATAGACCTTTGTTTCGCCTGTCATGCGCAGGTCGCTGTCTGGCAGCCGGATCGTCGTGCGGAAGGCGCTGCCGGAAATTCGTTGGCAGTCGGTACAATGGCACATGCTGGCGTTTGCCGGATCAACCGTCGCGGTGTAGCGCACTTTGCCGCAATGGCATTGGCCATCGATTTCCATTCTTTTTCTCCCAAGCTGTGGTGTGTGCAGTAGCTCAGTCGATCCTATCACACTCGTTAATTGCCAGCTGCTTGGAAGGGAGCTTATCCTGCAGGAAATGAAATGAGGTGCCAATGGCGATATCGCCTACTATGCGGAAGGCTGATTACAACCAAGGACATGCTGCGAGCCTGCCGATCTCCGTTAATTTACCGTTAACGGCTCCAGAGCCGTTTCAGGATCCAAGGGGGTTCGATCGCGCTATCGCCGTTAACCCGGTGGAGGTTGAGCATCTGAAGGAACACGGTTTTATCGTTAAGCGCGGTTTAATCGAAGATCCTGCCGTCTTTGAAAAAGTCGAAGATTATATCTGGCGCAACGTGCCGCGCGGTCTAATGCAGCGCGAGGATCCGGAAAGTTGGATCGACTTTCCGAATGATGAGTGGACTGAAGCGGATTCCCTTCAGGTAGGTATGCTACTCGAAGGAAATTGGAAGATGCGATCTAAGGACGGTATCGGCACTGAGCCGTTTCTTATTGACGGCGTCGTCAACCATCCCCACATGCGTCGCGTTGCGGAAGTGCTGATGGGTGGAGTGCCGGCTCCGGCACGGCGCGTGCGCGGTATATACAGTGTTTTCCCATCACGACCGGGGACGGTGGATCGCTATCGTCCGCACGCCGACTACATGGCGGCGCATCTATCGGCGATGGTAATTGCTGGCGAGATCCGGCCGCGTGGTGGCGGCTTCATGCTGTGGCCGGGGTCACACGCTAGGTTGCATCCCTACTGGCGGACAGTACATGGCGGCACGATGGCACCGGAGAACGCCAAACCGTTCCTGGAAGCGCGCGAACAAATATTGCGCGACACTACGCCGGTCGAGTTTACCGGTTCACCTGGGGACGTGATATTCTGGCACCCGCGCTCTCTGCATTCTGCCGGCCTTAACCACTCTGCGGACAACGGTAGCCCGACAGTCCGCGTGATAATCCCCTGCGACTACCAAATCAAAGGCCGGGATTATTTCGACGATCCGGCGTACGGTCCTGGTGAGGACTATCAGTGGTGGATCGATACCCGCAATTTTGAGAGCGATGTTTCCCCTACAGCTGAAAATTTGTGGAGTGATTGGGGAATTTAGGAATAGATAACTGAAAGCCTAAAATTTTGGCAAAATGTCTAGTTTTATGGTGTATGCCATTATTCAGGAAATATCGAACTAGGCCTAATTCACAAAGTTTCATAAAAAGTTCGTAAATTATTGAAATAACGAAATATTATTCAGTAAATCGGTGTTAAAACGCGACAATGTTGTAGGAACGCTATTAATCATCAATTAAATTGTCAGAAATGGTCCGATCGTATTTCGGGCTAAGATACCAAAATTAGGGGATACACGATCACAGCCTCTTTTCTGTCTTGTGGGCCAGTTGGGAAGGCATTTCCGAAAACACTGGTTGTTGCCTAGCAAGATAGGCTGCAAAACTGCTCACGCGGCTGCAGCATGAACTTCCCAAACTGGATGCAGCGCTCAATGCGATGGATAGTACAGTAGAGTGCACCACCAGGACTAATCCGAGTGCACGCTCTCAATTGGGTTTCTTTCGACGGCTACGGCGCTGGCCGGGTCACTGCCACCACACAATCCTGATAAGGCTTTCGTTCTAGTAGCCGAGCGTGCCACGCCTCTACGTTCGGGTGCGACGGGCGGTGCGGCGACCAGCTGATCCAGCGATGTGTCAGGACGCCGGCCGGGATGTCGGCCATGGTCAGATGGTCGCCGCAAATGAAATCGCGGTCGGCCAAATGTGCGTCTAACACGTTATAATGAGGAATTGTTGTTGCGATTGCTTTTTCGACGATTTCTTGGCTGCGCTCGGCTTCTGGTAGGCGCCAAAAGTGCTGCAAATAGATACTATTGAAGGGACCTAGATTGAGAGAGCTCCAATCCATCCATTTATCCGCATCGGCACGGTCGCGAAGTGTTGCTGGACACAGTTTCTCCATGCTGTAGCGGGCGCAGAGATAGCGTACCACGGCACCGGACTCCCAAAGAGTAAAGCCGTCTTCTTCCTCCAAGGTAGGAAGACGGCCATTTGGGTTCTTTTTGAGATATTCGGGATCGTCATTACCCCCGAATTCGCCACCCCAGTCGATGCGTTCATATTCAACACCGATCTCGTTTAGACACCACAGCGCCTTAATGACGTTCGACCCATCGTTTCGGCCCCAGATTTTCAACATGCTCAACCCATCCCCAGAAATTATTCGGTCAGCATGCACTTTAGCGCAAGGTGCCCCGTGAGGAATAGTTCAGCTGCAAAAATCCAGTCTGGTCACGTCGTAGCCATAGAGCCACAGATGGGCATCACGGTGGCTGTCCAGTCGTTCTTCCAGATTGCTAATGTCAGCATTGTGGAAGAACTCAATATTATCGCGTGACATTTGCTGCACCTTGGCAGTGCGGTCGCGGCGCAGCCTCTCGTATCGTTTCAACGCAGCGGGGACATTGTCCGGTCGGGCGGCGAGACATTGTGTGACAGTATAGGCGTCCTCTACTGCCATCACCGCTCCTTGCGCCATAAAGGGCAGCATGGCGTGGCAAGCGTCACCCAAAAGAGTGGCCCGCCCTTGAGACCATTCTTGCATCGGGTCGCGGTCGAAAAGCCCCCAACGGTAACAGTTGTCGGCGTTTTGGATTAGCAGTTTCAGGTCTTCGTGCCATTCCACAAAATCACTAAGGAAGTCACCTTGTTTCCCTCGGGAAGACCAGGATTCCGCAGCCCATTGATCCTGTTCTGTTACACCGACGCAATTCACTAGCGCGCCGCCGCGAAGATAATAGTGCACGAAGTGACCCCCCTTGCCGATCCAGTTTGACGCGGCGGGGCGGACATGGCCCTTAGGCAGACGTTCGGTCGGGATTGTCGCGCGCCAGGCAACGCAGCCAGTAAAACGTGGCTGGTCAGGACCGAAGAGAGCCGTGCGAACGGCAGAATGAATGCCGTCACAGCCGATCACGACGTCGGCATCGAACACGGAGCCGACTTCGGTGCTGGCGGTAACGGCAATGTTGTCTTGGTTCAGATCTACTATTTTCTGGTTAAGGTGGATCGAGACATTCGGCATTTTTTCCACCGACTCGGCGAGAACGCGGTGAAAATCAGCACGATGTAGATGGTAGTACGGAAAGCCGAATCGTTCGAGGCTGGTATTACCGAGCGGCCGCGTCGCGAGAACCTCACCGGTCTGCCAGTGCCGCACCTCGCCGCGCTCAGGCGTAAACGCAACTTCGCGAAGACGTTCTTCAAGGCCAAGAAAATGTAGGACACGGGCACCGTTGGCGCTAATTTGGACACCGGCTCCGACCTCGCCGAGGGCTTGCGCCTGTTCCAGCACGCAAACCTCGAAGCCTTCGCGAGCCAGGCTGTTTGCTAAGGTGAGCCCTCCGAGACCTGCGCCAGCGACGATGACCCTGAGAGTTGCTGACATGCTGATCGGCGCCGGTTAAACCACCTGTCGAATTGGATGTGCAGTCGTACCCTGAAAGTGCGGCATTACCTTCTCAGTAAACATCATAAAGGAGGAGTGACTGAGCGGCGCGCACATGAGGTAGTCAAGATACATTTCCTCCTCGAGCCGGTGCAGCAAATCGATTACACGTTCCGCGGTGCCCCAGATGATGGCATCCTGTAGGTAGCGGTCGATATCATCGACCTCCTGGATCTTACCATCTACCTCTATCGTCTTTACCGGATTGGCCATGCCCTTGGATTCGTTCTTGTAGGCTTTGACGATCCATTCGGCGCCGCGACGTGCGATTTGCTCAGCTTCACCGTCTGTGTCGGCAACGGCAATCAAGCGTGCCATCGGGATGTCACGGCCCTCCACCGCATGGCCATTAGCCTTCAGCTTGTCGAGGAAAAAATTGCGCATCCCGGCGATTTCATCAAACTCGGCATGCGGCCCCAGCATCGCCGTATGTCCCCGAACGGCGGCCCATTCGACCGAATCCGGCGAACTGCTGGCGATCCAGACCGGCGGGTGCGGTTGCTGGAAAGGTTTGGGTAGAACCTCGACATTTTCGAAGTTCCAATTGTCGCTTTTCCAAGTAATGGTTTCGTTGGTCCAGGCTTCGAGGACGATATCAACAGCCTCCTGGAAGCGGGCTTTGCTTTGGGGGGGCGGAATATTGAAGGTGTGGAATTCCGTTGGGTCGAATCCTCGGCCTGCACCCCAATTGACACGGCCTTCGCTTAGCACGTCGAGCAGAGCAACCTCTTCCGCCAGGCGCAACGGGTGATACATCGCCGCGAGCGAGACGGCGGTGCCGATACGCAAGTTCTTCGTATTGTTTGCTATGTGCATTCCCATCATATGTACTGATGGGCAGACGCTATATTCTGTAAAGTGGTGCTCTGCCAACCAAACCGCATCGTAACCGGACTTATCCATAATTTCGATGCGCTGCATCGCCCGTTGATAAACGGTTTGCAGCGTCGTGCGGCGTTGTGGCCAAGAGAAGAACTGCAGGACACCAAACTTCATACCATCCTCATATTCAACATTGTTGAATTTAATTCATTATAGCTGTATCGAATGTTGGGGTTCAACAAATCTGAGTTGAGAATGGACAAAGGCATAAAAATCGAAGGGAAAGGCATCCAGTCGATCGATGTAGGATTTCGTCTCGTTCACGCCCTGGTTGAAGCCGGAGAGCCTCTTCCGCTTAAATCACTGGCCGCGGCGGCAGCCATGTCGCCCAGTAAGGCGCACAATTACATCGTCAGTTTTAGGCGAATCCAAATGATCGTTAAGGACGCGCAAACGGGCCACTATTGTTTGGGGCCAATGGCGGGCGAGCTTGGTTTATCCTATCTGTCGCAGCGAGATAGGCTCAGCGTCGCTAAGTGATCCCTCCGAATCATCCGCGAAGGCGGTGGACTGCAGAACGGATTTTTCATTACTATTTGGCCGGAGAAAGGCCCCGTTATCGTTGCTTGTGACGATAGTAGTCACAGCGAGCCATACGTATTGCGCATCGGACAATACAGTTCACTGATCTATACAGCGACAGGCCGAACGTTCAATTTTATATGCCATGCACGGAGGCCGCGACGGTAATCGCTATGGCAGCAGGCGGAAATTTCTCGTCTTGAGGCGTTCAGGCTCATGAAATATCGGAAGTGGAACTCGAGCGCGAATGAGGCTCGATATGAAAGTCTAGCATCGTTGTTATTAGCGACTTGCACATCCCGGGCCTGTCAGGGGTCGCTGATTTGGCACAGGTTTACAGGGACAAGCTCGATGCTGTCAGCATGATGATAGGGGTTCCGGATTACTCGACATGACGCCGGATGACCCCGTGGCGACCGCGATGCGCGAAGCTATCACCGCGGCGCAGCGGAGGTAAATATTATTCTGCCGCTTGTTGAGATGACCCTGACCTCGCGAGAGCTGCGGCGAAGATGTTGACAAATTCATCGATCTCCGCATCGCCCATTGCGGTCGAGATCGCGCACAGTCCGGTTTCGGCCAAGAGGACGCCATTCGCGTGCATGTAATCGATGACTGAAGCCAAAGCAGCCGACTGTGCAGACGTCGCGCGCGCTGATCGATAATCGACCAGCGGCACGTTTGTCATATGAATTCTGAGCAGAGATCCTGCGCCGGTGACCTGCCCTTCCACACCAGTATTGGCGAATGCGTTTTTAACACCTTCGCGCGCGCGGCCGCCCAGATTGTTTAAGCGATCAAATTCTTCTGGCGTGAGCAGCTCCATTGCAGCTTTACCCGCCACCATGCTGATCGGATTGGCATTAAACGTACCGCCATGCGGCGCTAGCGGCTTTCCCTGTCTCGGGTCAAATACTTTCATGAAGTCCGCTGCACCGGCCACTGCTCCGATGGGGAAGCCGCCACCGATGATTTTTGCCAATGTTGTCAGGTCCGGAGAGACACCGAATTCGCCCTGCGCACCGCCATGACCTAGGCGAAAGCTAATCACTTCGTCGAAAATTAGCAGCATATCGTTGGCACTGGTGAAGCGACGCAGCATTTCTAGATACTCTGTCGTCGCTGGAATTAGACCGGCACGGTTTGGCATAGGGTCGATCAGAACGCATGCGAGCTCATCTGCGTGTGCGGAAAGGATTTTTTCTGACTCCTCCACACGATTGAACGGAATGATGATCACTTCTTCGAGAACGCTGCGCGGCGTGCCGGCCGTGTAGGCGACCGAGTTCGGGTCAGCATTGCCCCAGCTTTCCGGTGCCGAATCAAGGCTTACCTCGGCAAAGTCGTAGCTACCGTGATAAGCGCCTTCGCATTTTGCGATTTTTGGTTTTCCGGTCCCGGCGCGCGCCGCCTTCAGCGCCATCATTACGGCTTCAGAGCCTGAGTTTGTGAAGCGCACCCGCTCGAAACCTGGTGCCCGGCTGCATAGTAATTCTGCCAGCTCGATTTCCGATGCGGTTGGCATTGCGAAACAGGTGCCGATTTCCAGCTGCTTGCGAACCGCTTCGTTGACGACTGGATTAGCGTGTCCGTGGATCATCGAGGTGTAGTTGTTGATAAAGTCGAGATAGGTCTTGCCGTCTACATCCTCAATCCGGCACCCCTTACCGGAGGCGGCATAAATTGGATGCGGAGCGTGCCATACAGTAGTGCGGGTGTTACCACCCGGCATAACATCACAGGCGCGGTCGAATAGTTTAGCGGAGTGCGCGGCCGTATTATCTCCCATTGGTATCCCTTTCCATTTACCCCAACGTAGCGCTCGCCCTGGCCCTCGGCGGCGCGGTATTGATACAGTACGCCTTTACCGGAATTCAGAACAAGGGCGGACTATGGGCGACAAACTGACAGGAATGCGCAGAGGGTTGACGAGTTACGGTGATGCAGGTTTCTCGCTTTATCTGCGGAAGGCCTTCATTAAGGCGATGGGGTACAGCGATGACGCGCTCGATCGGCCGATTGTCGGCATCGCCAACACGTTCAGCGGCTATAACGCCTGTCACCGCACTGCACCAGAACTAGTCGAAGCGATCAAGCGTGGCGTCATGCTGAAGGGTGGGCTGCCAATCGAGTTTCCTACCATCTCTGTGCATGAATCCTTCTCGCATCCGACCTCGATGTTCCTGCGTAACCTGATGTCGATGGACACTGAGGAGATGATCCGCGCTCAGCCGATGGATTCGGTAGTGATGATTGGAGGATGTGACAAGACGGTCCCGGCGCAGCTCATGGCAGCGGCAAGCGCTAACTTGCCAGCAATCTCCGTCGTCACCGGCCCCATGATGACCGGCAGCCACCGTGGCGACCGGCTTGGAGCCTGTACCGATTGTCGACGCTATTGGGGTATGCATCGTGCTGGCGAAATCGATGAGTTAGAGATCGACGAGGTCGGTGGCAAGCTCGCGCCTACGGCGGGCACCTGCATGGTGATGGGCACGGCCAGTACTATGGCCTGCATGACAGAGGCTCTCGGCATGATGATGCCTGGGGGTGCTGCTATCCCAGCTATCGCGGCAGACCGGCTGCGCCATGCGGAAGCAGCCGGGGGGCGGGCGGTTGAAATGGGTACGAAAGGCCCAATGCCGCAGGAGATAATGACGCCGGAGGCTTTTGCCAACGCCTTCCGTGTGCTTTTGGCGATCGGCGGTTCGACCAACGGCCTGATACACATGACGGCAGTCGCTGGGCGGCTCGGTATCCAGGTCGATCTCCAGGCGCTCGACCGCATGGGGCAGGAGACGCCGGTGCTGGTTGACCTCAAGCCTTCCGGCCAGCACTACATGGAGGATTTGGAGAAGGCGGGCGGTCTTGTCACTGTACTGCGCGAGCTTCGTCCACAGTTGCATCTCGACTGTATGACCGTTACTGGCCGCACTCTGGGCGAGGAGATCGAAGCAGCGCCGCTGCCATGGGATCAGGATGTGGTGCGGCCGTTCAATAACCCGCTTTACCCGCAAGGCGGTATCGCCGTGTTGCGCGGCAATCTGGCGCCAGATGGCGCGATCGTAAAACAGTCTGCTGCATCGGAACATTTGATGGACCATGTCGGTAAGGCGGTGGTATTCGAGGACCAAGAGGATCTTGCCAACCGCATTGACGACCCAAACCTTGATGTCGGTCCAGACGATATCTTAGTGATGAAGAACGCTGGGCCAAAGGGGGCGCCAGGCATGCCGGAATCCGGCTACCTGCCAATCCCGAAAAAGCTCGCGGCGAAAGGCGTAAAGGACATGATCCGGATGTCTGATGCCAGGATGAGTGGCACAGCCTTCGGGTCGGTTGTGTTGCACATTACGCCGGAAGCGGCGGATGGTGGGCCGCTGGCACTTGTGCAGAATGGTGACAAGATTAAGCTTGATGTACCCAAAAGGCGTCTCGATCTACTGGTCGACAAAGACGTGATGGATCGCCGCCGCGCTGCATGGATACCACCACCGCCGCATGAAGGTTCGGACCGTGGCTACCTGAAGCTTTATCTTGACCACGTTCAGCAAGCGGGTCAGGGCGTCGATTTCGACTTTTTGGCGAAAGTGCCGGACGGTCGTAAGACGCCAATTTAGCTTAGACCCTCAGCTAAAGATCCTGCCTTCAATTTTTGAGGTTATAGAAGTGCAGTGCGTCTAAAAGCGCAGACGGTCAGTTTTGGCGGAGCGCGGTCATATAGTTAGGCCGGTTAATTCTGAATTTGGTTGTTGCCCGCATAAGGGATTGGTTTGTCTTGTTCGATAAATGTGCACACTGAGAAGCGACTGTTCCTCTAGGCCTACATAATTGATCTTTATTAGACGGCAACGATTTGTGCGCAATAAGGTCGAGCACGAATTGTTGCACCTCTTCGCTATACGTCGGCCCCTTCGATCGAATGGTACCGAACTCGCCTTTCGTAGTGCAATCGACTTTAGATAGGGTCACAAAGCGGTTTAATCTGTTAACGGCTTCATTTCTGGCCTGAACTTTGGTGCGTCTGTTCAGAGCTAAGTTCGCGGTTTTCATTTCTTAGGGTGTATCGGGTGGTCGCCGTCAAAGGGTCTTACATCTTTGTTCCCCGCTGATTGGTGAAATTTGCAACTTAGCTGAATATACTCGGAGATCTTCTCGTTAAACCACGAAACTAGGCTGCGGAGGACAGATGTACAGGCCGCAATATTTGTTTAACCCGGAGCATTACGCATCAGTCCGTGCTCCTGCCGAACGGGCGACGCCCCTGCCTAATTGGTGCTATACTAGCCCGGCCTTCTACCGACGCGAAGTTGAACGGATCTTCATGAAGGTCTGGAATTATGTCGGACATGCGAGCCAAATCTCGCAGCCGGGTGACTATTTCACGATAGAGATTGCAGGCGCACCAGTAATAGTCATCCGCGGCGATGATGGCGAAATTCGAGCTTTCCATAATTCCTGCCGCCATCGCGGTTCTCGTCTTGTTTGGAACGAAGGGAATTGCAAAAACCTGACCTGTCCGTACCACAACTGGACCTACGCGCGGGATGGAGCGCTGATCGCAACCCCTTTAATCGAGGAGCAAGACGGCTTCCGCTACGTCGACTATCCGCTTCTACCGGTGACGCTCGACCGCTGGTCCGGCTTCTTGTTCGTCAATTTCGATTCCAATTGCATATCTCTCGCCGAATATCTTGGCGATCTACCGGATAACTGCGCTGTCTACACACCCGATAATTTGGTCTGTACACGGCGCAAGGTCTATTCGGTGGCGGGTAACTGGAAGCTTTATTTCGAGAACTACAACGACTCGCTTCATATCCCTTTTGTACATGGTGGCACGCTGGCACGACAAGTGGTCAAGGACCGGCGGCGGTCGACGCACGAGGAAACCTCTGGCGCTTATATCACCCATTTTACCAAACATGAGGGCAGCCGAGGGCTGCTAACTGGCGACACTGGATTTCCTAAAATTGAGAGCCTAATCGGTCGTTATAAAACCGGTACGTACTACCCTTGCCTATATCCTACACTCTTGTTTGGATGGACAATCGACAGCATGTGGATCTTCGAAATTCGCCCGACAGGGCCGGAGACGATGGATCTGGTGGCGAGTTCTTTCTTCCCGAAGAACTGTCTCAAACGGTCCGATTTCGAACAAATCGCGCAGCGCTACTACGCCAGGGTCGATACTGTTTTGCCAGAGGATAATGAAGCGGTCGGCTGGCAGCAGGAAGGTCTGCAGACGCCCGTCAATGCTGCGGCCAAGATTACTCACATGGAAACGTT
>CAYYUG010000069.1:0-22389 GCA_964474755.1 uncultured Rhodospirillaceae bacterium
ATGAATTTCCGAACCCGGTTGATCGTGCGTTGTTTAAGCTCGGTTGGTGAATTCCAGGGAAAAACAGTGATCTCGGCATTGGGTGCCAAAGAGGCGACGTCGACCGATGACTGGTGCGGGTGTGCTGGGATGTCGTCCGGCAGCACGAGTATTGGTGTCTCGCAATTGGCTATTACGTCCCGCGACACGCTATAGAGAAAGTCAGGGTTCAACCGGTACAGATTGTGCAGATACCTATCTATATCCTCCTGTGTTAAGTCCGGCCGTCCAGGGAGAAGTTCCGGTGCCCAGATTTCTTGGCCGGAGCGGTACATGACATCGGGGTCTTCAGGCCAGTGCCCGACCGTTTGACAAAATACGGCGGCTGCAACGCGTTCGGGCGCGCGCTCGATAAGCTTTCCGGCAAAACAGCCACCAATGCAATATCCCATGAAAGCAAATTTCTCGATGCCCAAGTGATCCATCAATCCGAGCTGGTCGTCGGCAAAGCCGTCCCACGGATTGTCGAAAGCGAGCGGACCTGTGCTTTTGCCGCCATTGGCGTTGCGCTGATCCATCGTGATGCAATGGAAGTCGTCCTTAAACTCTTGCATCGCGTTGATGACCGCGTTCGGCCAGTTGGACATTCGGGAATTGAGGCCACCACCCGGTGTGATTAGGAGTGGAAAGCCACTGCCGATTTCTTCGTAATGGATGCGGACGTCGCCCTTTTCGTAGAACGGCATGTTTATCATCTCCTAACTTGCCTGGTGGTACTAGGATACAGTTGCGTCCTGCTTAGGGACCTTAGCGCAATTCTAAAGCCTGGTTACCCCCAGGGGTCAATACGTTTGATGTCGGAAGTTGTAAGGTTGTTTGGCGATTGTCGGGAAGGTATTTGAAATCCCTTGTTTCGCTGCCTTTCCGACTACGGACTTCCTGTTTCTTCCGATACGTTGCAGCAAGTACAAGTGTCGTGAGAACTTCCAACCAGGCGCCGGTGCAGTTGATATGACCTTCTATCCCGTAAAAGGCTAAAGAACCGTGTGGCTGATTATCACCTGCACCTTGGTCACCACGCTCTACGCGACTACGATCACTATTGCCAATGTGTCGTTACTTCAGATTCAGGGTGCGTTATCGGCCAGCCCCGACCAAGTCGCCTGGATCGTTACTGCCAATCTGATCGCCACGGCCGTCACTATTCCGCTAGCCGGATGGTTGTCTAACCGCTTCGGCCGGCGTCGCTGCATGATATGGGGCACCATAGGATTCGGTGCCGCGACGTTGATGTGTGGACTGTCTAATTCATTGGCTGAGCTTGTATTCTGGCGTGTTCTTCAGTCTGGCTTCGGTTCGCCGCTTACGCCGATCTCGCAGTCCGTTGTGATCGACGAGTTCCCTGGCGAGCGGCGTGGTTTCGCTACCGCGATTTACAGTATGGGTGTGGGCGTCATGCCGGCGATGGCTCCGCTGTTAGGCGGCTATATCAGCGAGGAAATTTCCTGGCGCTGGGTTTTCTTTATTCTGCTGCCAATCGCTTTCATCGCGCTGGTGGGTGTCCTGGCCTTCATAAAACCAGATCCACCACGTGAGGACCGGCAAAAACTAGACTGGACCGGGTTCATCAGTCTCGCAATTGCTGTGTCTTGCATTCAACTCATGCTCGACCGTGGTGAGCGCGAGGACTGGTTTGAATCGTTAGAAATCATAATCGAAGGTGCCGGAGCGGTAGTGTTTGGCTGGATTTTTATGGTTCACAGCCTGACGAGCGATCGACCGTTCCTCGACCCACGGCTGCTGCTCGAGCGCAATTTCGTGTTGGGGATAGCGATTACGACAATATTTGGCATGCTGTTTGTGACGCCCATGGTGCTGATGCCCGCAATGATGCAGCAATTGCGGGGCGTGCCCGAACTAACTGCTGGTATCTTCATCGGTGCGCGCAGCCTCGGCACTATCCTCGCGCAAATTGTTATGATTGCCGGTGCGCACCGTTGGGATCCGCGATTTTTATTTCTGGTTGGTTTCGGCTTGCAAACCTACACGGCAGTGATGCTGACGCAGTTCGACATGAATGTGTCAATCGGTGAAATCACCTGGCTGATGATCATCCAGGGCTTGGGCGTAGGCTGCCTCTGGGTGCCGATGACCTTGGTAACCTTCTCAAATTTTAATCCAAACCGTTCGGCGGAGGGAGCGGCGATATTCCATTTTGTGCGCAGCATTGCCTCTAGTTATTATATAGCGGCGAGCTATGTCGTCATTTTTCACAGCCAGAAGATCAACTACAGCGATCTGGTGCAGTGGATCAATCCATTCAGTGACCGTCTTAGATTGGTGGATGCACTGCACCTATGGGATGTCGATACTACGGCCGGCCTTACCAATGTCGCCGGCGAGGTGACACGCCAAGCGACGACTATCGGCTACATTAATGCGTTTAACCTGTTTCTATGGGTCTCACTACTGGTCTATCCACTAATCGCGCTCGTAGTCTGGCCGCCGAAAGGCTATCAGCCAAAAAAATAGAAACGGGGGTGCCTTAAATTGGATCTTACTTTTTTACTGTCCCTTTTAAGAGGTTGGAAATTGATGTGCAAATGTCTGTTCTGAAAGCGGCATGCGCGATGGACATTTTTTGCTCGAAGCCCTTCAACCTTCCAATATCAACTCCACCAGTCGGTCGGGGGTGCTCAACATCGGATAGTGACCGGTTTCTATCTCGTGCCAGCTGGCACTCAGGTATTCCGCTGCGCGGGCCTGGTGGGGGCGGCCTGGGTTAACGGCCTCAGTGCAGTAAACTACTGTCGCCTTCCAGTTCTGCGACCAGAAATTTGGTAACTTGACAGGCTCATAAAAGACGCCGCGCGGATGATGGGTGATCCGGTCGAGAGCCCATTTGCGCTGTTCTGGTACAAGGTCCTTGAACAATCCGCTAGCGGCGTCCGCCGGGTCTCGGCCAACTGCTAGGTCATTCTCGATTGAAGCTTTGTTTGTGACAATGTCTCGAATTTTTTCGCCATCCATCAGCGCGAGCGCATCAGCGAGAACGATCCGGGCTACGTGGGAGTGGACACGTTCCGCTGCAGCGGCTAGGACCATACCGCCGCTGGATGTGCCGACCAGCACTACATCTTTAAGGTCTTCCATTTCAATCAGCTTAGCTATTTCCGCTCCATGCGTTTCTGTTGTGATGCCGGGGCGGAGACTGTGTTCCCTATCGCCGCAGCCGTCGAGGGATGGCGAATAGACACGGTGGCCTTGCGCTTCCAGGCGTTGCCGTACCGGTAGCCAAATCCAACCACCCTGATAGGCACCATGCAGCAAAACAAATGTGGTCATCGATCGTTTCCCCCTGGGTAAAGTCTATTTGGCGCTAGTTTGATTATTCTTAAGTATGCCGCAACCTGCTTCGCCCGCGACGCGTTAATCGGGATTGGCACCGTGATTATGCAGCCCCTGAGCCAGACGGCTGAGCCCATCGTAAATTTTGTAATCAATTTCGATCCCTTCGCGCCGCAGTTTTTCGCGGCTGCGGTAGCTACGCTCGCCTGGGATGCGAATTTCGTCGACACCGTCTTGGCGGGGGGACAACTTGATCGCTGCAATCCGATCCGCGAGATCCTGCCGATAGTCCTCCAATGGGATGAATAGGTCAGGTTTGAAGGCGATGATCATATACCCACGAATATCTTCGGAGGGGCGCGCACTCGCGCAGAGCGCTCCTAGTGCCTCCATCGCCAGCGCCAAGCCAAACCCCTTGTAGCCGCCATTCGATCCGCCAAACGGCAACAGAGTGCCTCTTTGGCCCTCGCCGGCGTTGGTCGTAGGTTGTCCTTTCTGGTCGAGGGCAACTCCTTCTGGTATGGGAGTTCCCATGCGTTCGCGGAACTGCAGATCGGTACCCATGAAGGCGGAAGTCCCCATATCGATCACCAGTGGGTCGCCCTCGCAGGGAAAGCCGAAGGCTATAGGGTTAGTGCCAAGAACCCGCGTGGTGCCACCAAACGGAGCGACAAGCGGGTGCGCGCTGACCGTGTGGATGCCGACTAGCCCGGCTCGTGCCATCATTTCGCAATAATGGGCGCTGCGGCCGCTCATCCAGCTGTTGGAGAGGCAGACGATGGCGAGGCCGTGTTGCGTTGCGCGTCTAATTACCTCCTGCGTGGCATGGTGTATCGCTAACATGCCTACATTGTTGCCGCCGTCGATCAAAGCAGAGACCGCGCTCTCCTTCACGATACGGTATGGCTGGCGCGGTTTTTGAAAGAACGCAGCATCGACGATGTTGAGCAGTTTTGGCAGGCCAGAATATTCGTAGCCACACAGTGCACAATCAATTACGTGATCGGCTAGGATACGCGCCTCCGTGACATTGTATCCGACGCCGCACATAGCCTCTTCAGACAGTTTTTGTGCGTCATCGATAGTAAGGTGAATTCGATCTCTAGCCATAGGTATAATCCTGAACTGAGTTGCGTGTGTTGGGAAGGCCGAGCAGGGTGGTCGCCATAGAGACTTTATGCATATGGCTGCCGAGAGTTATAATTTGTAATGGTCGGGTGGACTGCGTTTGACAAGTTGAAAGGGTGCGCATGATCTACGCTCGCAGCGGCACCGAAGCGCTGGCTCAGCGCGAAACCGTTATATCCCCAGGGACAGGGATCCAGCATTGGGGTACCGTCTTTTTTGGTCCACGAACTTCCACTGAGGTGGCGCCAGGGCCGCAGGCGACTATGTCCGAACTGCAGGCGTATGAGGTAATAAAGCCACATTTTCATGGCGTGACCATGTTTCAACTCTTTGTTGCGGGATCCGGAACTATTGGCAACCGTGGACAGGAACTGAAGCCCCTGACTATCCAGTTTAAGGACCGACACACGGCATACGGTCCGGTAACCGCCGGTCCCCAAGGCCTCTCTTTCGTTGCGCTACGCATGATTACCGCCGATTCTAAGCCTATCTATATTCATATGAAGGAGGAGGCCCGATCTAAAATTCGACCTAGCAAGCGGCGCAACCTCACCTCAGAGTCAATTGCATTTTCAATCGTGCCAGTGCTCAAGGCCCGCACAGAGGCAGCTTGGGAAACTGTGCTGGAGGATGATGATGGCATGTGCGCTCAAATTGTCCGGCTTGGCGCCAATATGGTGATACCAGGTCCGGATCCAACAATTGCCGGCGGTTACTACGTCTTTGTGGGTAATGGAAGCTTGATAAAGGATGAGGAGGAACTGCCGCTTTGGTCAATGGTTGTTGTGGAAAACATCGAGGAAGAGTTTGATATTTGTGCCGGTAGCGATGGTCTTGAAGCCCTCGTGCTTCAGTATCCGAGAGACGACGGTTAGGTTCGGTTGTCCGGCTTTATGCACGAACTAGGCGTCGCCGCGCTTTATAGCGCAGTTGATTCCCAGCTGACGCACTATGCGGTAGACGTTGCAGCGGGCACGCTTGACGTGGGCGAGAGTGTGGAATTGCCAGCCAAGGTGCAGTATGCGTGGCCACACCCAAAAAACAACATCCTGTATGTCGCGACCAGCAGCGGTGGTCCCGGAGTTAGGTCGCATCGCAACCAAGTTAACGCATTTTTAATCGCGTCGGACGGGTCGCTAAAGCCTCACGGCGAACCACGTCTGCTCCCGCGCCGGGCGGTGCACCTCTGCGTGGACCCGGCGGGCCAATATTTATTAAGCGCGCACAATTTTGAGGGTGGGCCGCTGACCGTGCACAAAATCGCTATGGATGGGAAGCTTGGTGCACCACTGGTCCAGGACAGCGGACTGGAATATGGGATCTATCCACATCAGGTGATGACCTTTGGTTCGAGCAACAAAGTGCTAATTGTCGATCGTGGGATCAATCCGCAATCCAACAAACCCGAAGCGCCGGGCGCACTCCGCAGCTTCGGTATTGAAGGCGGTAAGCTCACACCCGGCGATGTGATTGCTCCGTCTGGCGGATTTGGTTTTGGGCCGCGCCATGTCGTCTTTCACCCGACGCAGTCATGGTTGTATGTCTCTGATGAAAGGATGAACAAGCTGCGTGTGTTCGCCGTTCTCGACGGCAGAATAGAACCAGAACCAGCGCATGTTCTTGAGACGCTTGCGGATCCCGACAATGTCCGGCCCCGGCAACTCGCGGGGCCAATTCAATTGCATCCCAACGGGCGGTTCCTCTATGTAGCGAACCGGTCTGACAACGGCGCCGCCGACGGTAGTTCGTTTCAAGGTGGTGAGAACAATATCGCTGTCTTTGAGATAAATAACGAGACTGGTACGCCGACCATACTGCAACATGCTTCAACGCAGTCAATCCACGTCCGCACCTTCGCTCTCGACCCGAGCGGACGGTTGCTGGTCGCTGCCAGTATAATGGCGTTATCCGTTATTGAAGTCGGTCAGACCATGCACGTGCCAGCTGCCCTGTCCGTATTCAAGGTGGGTGCGGACGGCACATTATCGTTTCTCCGTCGCTACGACGTCGAGACAAAAGGTGATCAGCGCCAATACTGGGCCGGGATTGTTAAGCTGGTCTGAACGTGGTCCTTGCTAGAAGCCTATATGTGAGCCACCGTCAATGTTGAGATGCTGGCCAGTCACATAGCTCGCGGTATCTGACAGAAGGAAGCAGCAAGGTCCGGCGACCTCGCTCGGTGTCGTCACCCGGCCCATTGGGATGCCAGACATCGTTCTCTCGGCGAATTTAGGGCTGCGGATAACCTCGGTCATTGGTGTTTCCACGACGCCAAAGCAGACACTGTTGACGCAGACGCCGTAGCGAGCCCATTCGCGTGCAGCGCTCATCGTAATGCCGAGAACGCCAGACTTTGCTGCGCCGTAATTGATCTGACCTATCGTACCCTTGCGACCCGCGACCGAGGAGACGTTGACAATCCGGTTGGGGCTATCGTCACCTTGTTGCACACGTTCGATCATGTGCCTGCCTACGGCCTGCAAGCAGTGGAATACACCGGTGAGGTTAACGTCGATCACCGCCTGCCAGTCGGCGACTGACATTTTATGGATCATAGCCGTACGGATGATGCCGGCATTGTTGAACAGTCCGTTGATGCGACCATGCTTTTCGATTACCGCGGCCACGGTTTCCTGAACGAAGCCAGGTTCGGCTACGCTGCCGGTGTAGACGGTGACGTCACCGTCAATCATGTCGGCGGTCTCCTGAGCGCCCTCTTCGTTGAGGTCGACTAGTGCTAGCTTAGCCCCTAGTTCACCCGCCTTTTTAGCCACTCCGCGGCCGACGCCCTGCGCTGCGCCGGTAATGATGACGACGCGATCTTCTAGGCTCATCGGATTGTCCATGATGTGCTTCCCTATGTGCTTTTCTATTCCGATCCACACCGTATGATGTGGGCTTTCCAGGATCAATCGCAGGGGACCATCTACCATGCCCGTTCACCCGCAATGTCGGGCAATCCTCGACGCTATGGATAACACAGACGAGATGACTGTTTTCGACTGCCGAGATCCGGTTGAGGCGCGACGTCTCTACGCGACAGGTACTAAGAGTTTCGCATCTCAGACACCGTTGTTGCTATCCGTCGAAAATCGAACAGTGCCTGGCGCGCCGACCGATGTTCCTGTGCGGCTTTACACACCGGATGTCCCGACTATGCCACTCCCTGTGCTTGTGTTCGTGCATGGTGGGGGTTGGGTGTTCGGTGATCTAGACACGCATGACGCGCTGTGCCGTCTGCTGGCGCATCAGGCCGAAAGTCTAATCGTCTCGGTCGACTATAGGCTCGCGCCGGAGCATAAATTTCCCGCCGGTCTTGACGATTGTTTGACTGTGCTTGATTGGGTCGCAGCGAACGCCGCGACCATCGGCGGCGATCCGGCACGCCTTGCCATCGGTGGCGACAGCGCTGGCGGCAACTTGGCTGCGGCGGCCTGCCAGGTCGCTCGCGAAAAGGGTTGTCCTGACATCATCTTTCAGTTGCTGATATACCCGGCAGTTGATTTTACAGCAGACATGATGGCGCCGCGGAGCAATAGTGTGGGTTTCGGGTTGTCAGACGAAGCGATCGCATGGATGCGTGATTGCTATTTCAATGACGCGTTTGACGCGACGGATCCGCGCGCCTCGCCGGCCATCGCGAAAGATTTGAGTGGTCTACCGCCGGCCTTGATCCAGACTGCCGAGTTTGATCCTCTGCACGACGAGGGCAAGGCATATGCGGAGGCGCTGCGCGCTGCCGGCAACACGGCAATCCACATCAACTATCCCGGTATGATCCATGGATTTATGCGCATGGGGGCATTAGTCGATGATGCCGACGTGGCGATCGACGATGCGGCTAAGGCGCTGCGCGCAATATTCGCATAGGTTGCTCACCGACGTTTACACCGCGCGGGTTTGACTTCGCGATTTGCATTTCAGAAGGATATGGCAGGTTATCTGCTAGGCTATTGTCTTAGAACTTTTAGATGACAATACCAGTGTGGTACTTGAGATCTTTAATTTCTAGCTCTCCTTTATGCTGGTTAGAGCTAAAGTTGGATCCAGAAAAAGCCATAATCTCGACGGCTGAATAGCCCTGAATTGCAGAGGGTAAAGATGGCTCAGTCCCAGCCGTGTGTATGCAATCGGTTCGACTACGGTAACGGTGCAGAAGGCACCGGTCGGCTTGTGGTAGCTTTACTAGAAATTAATCGATTGTTAACCAGGTGACCTCCCCGACGCGAACTTATTTTCGAGCAATGTTTACCGGTTTTTTTTTCGCCAATCCTCAATGTATTCGATCACGGTATCCGCATCCTTGATGTCGGCGTAGCGTCGGCCGAAGTCGCGCAGGTTGTCGCGGTGCGGGCCCTCGTCATGGTCTCCGACACAGTCCTCCGGAACGATGGTGCGGAAGCCGCGGCTGAAGCTGTCGATAGTGGAGGCGCGGATGCAGCCGCTAGTTACACAGCCGGTCATAATGACTGTGTCAACCCGTTCTTTGGCGAAGAAACTGGCGACAGGGGTTTCGAAAAAGATAGATGCGCCGCTTTTGCATAGCCCCATATCGTATTCAGCGTCATAGGTACGCGGGTCGAGCTCGGTGCCTGGCGCGCCGTGGATGAAATGTTCTCTCACTGCCTGGACCTTCCAGTGTGGCATCTCTCGCTTGCTATGATAGCTCGTCCAGCAATTAGCAATCGGCACACCAGCGCGGCGCGCTGCGTCCAGAAGTCTGCTGCTGTTCTGCACACCTCTTTCGATCAATGGGGCGCCTCCGAGCGGGTATTGAGGGTCAGTGAAGGCAGTCATGTAGTCGACGACCACGATTCCAGGTTTTTCACCGAAGCCAATTTCACCGCTGTTGTATGTGCGTTGTTCGTAAATATCCGCCATCACACTCTCCCATATTCTATATTTTGCCGTCGTAGCTCGCGCCGCTGGGCACCGTCAACTATAAGAATGCCTCGGTTTGGGGCGCCGCGAAAGGGATTTCGGTGGAATACACGAAGTTGGGTAAGACGGGATTGACGGTCAGTGTGGCTGGGCTCGGCTGCGGGGGCGGCAGCCGTCTTGGCATGAACCGCGGATTGAGTACTGCAGAGTCGGTGGCTCTAGTGCACACGGCGATGGATCTCGGCGTCAACTATCTTGATACTGCAGCGGTCTATGGCACTGAGGGAATAGTTGGTGAGGCGATCAAAATTGTGCCGCGTGACGAGATCTTCGTCGCGACCAAGGCTTCGATCCGCAAGGGTATGGAGCTGATCCCGGTCGAAGATGTTCTGGCTAGCTTGGACAATTCGCTGCGTGTGTTGGACTCGGATTATGTCGATGTATTCCAATTCCACGCGGTGCCGCCCGCGCTTTACGGCCGTATCCGAGATGAATACGTGCCGGCCCTTTTGCGCGAAAAGGAGAAAGGTAAACTGCGTCATCTCGGTTTAACCGAGACGCCGCCAAACGATGCTGCCGGGGAGATGCTAGTCAAAGCATCGCGTGATCCGGTCTGGGAGGTCATCATGCTGGGCTTCCACATGATGCACCAGGTGGCACGGAGGAACTGTTTCCCGGGTACGATGGAAAACGGCATTGGTACGGTATTGATGTTCGTCGTGCGCAGCATATTTAGTATTCCGGGTCGGTTGGAAGAAACGGTGGATGCCTTGGCGACCGAAGGAAAGATCCCGCCTTGGCTCGCCAAGAGCGATGGACCGCTCGATTTTTTGATACGTGACGGTGGTGCGGACAGCGTGATTGATGCTGCATACCGATATGCTCGTCACGAACCGGGGACGGATGTAATCCTGTTTGGTACCGGCGTCGAGGCCCATCTGCGCACCAATTTGGCCTCAATTCTGAAACCGCCTCTACCAGCTGAAGATGTAGCTAGGCTTAATGAACTGTTCGGTCATCTCGAGGGTGTTGGACTCGACTTGCCGGAGAAGCGGACGGGATAAGTAGATGTTGAACGATACATGAGGTGTTATTCCTGTTTGGATTGGGAAGTCACGCCCGCTCGGGTCTTACGCCATGCTATAGGGCCCCAATCAATTCGGGGGTGATGGAGAGACGATTGAAAGAAGGAACCCAAGGAAGTAGCACATGAAGCTAATCAGCTATCGCGACAGCAAGGGCGAGAGTTACGGTGTCGCAACCAACGGTGGCGTCGTTAATGTCGGCCGGACCCTAAAATATCCAGATTTGCGCACTTTGCTGGATGCGGACGCGCTGCAAGAGGTTAGGGACTACGTTGACGGCCGTGCGACAGAATGTGTACTCGACGACATTACCTTGCTGCCGCCGGTGCAAAATCCCGAAAAGATTATTATGGTAGGTTTGAACTATGCGACCCATGTTGCCGAGGGTGGCCGCGATACGCCGCAATATCCGATGTTATTCCCGCGCTACGCCAATACGCAGGTCGGACACGGACAGGCGATGATCCGGCCAAAAGCATCGGAGAAACTTGATTTCGAGGGTGAGTTGGCCTTTGTCGTTGGCAAGGCTGGTCGGCACGTGGCGAAAGAGAATGCCTATGATTATGTGGCCGGCTACGCTTGTTACAATGATGGCAGCATCCGCGACTGGCAACGCCACACTGGACAGTTCATGCCAGGCAAAAACTTCATCGGCACTGGTGCTTTCGGGCCGTGGCTGGTAACGACAGATGAGATCCCCGACCCCGAGGTCATGAGCCTAGTCACTCGCCTAAATGGTGAGGAGATGCAGCGTGCAACAATAGATGACCTGATTTTCGGCGTGCCGGACTTGATGGAATACATAACCACATTTACTGAACTTGTGCCGGGTGACGTGGTTGTCACCGGGACCACAGGTGGAGTAGGCGCCTACCGCACTCCGCCGGTATGGATGAAGGAAGGCGATACTGTCGAGGTCGTCATCTCAGGCATCGGCATTTTACGGAACCCAATTGCCAACGAATAGCAACTAAGCAGGAACTTCATGGACGCTCCCACAACGCTGCCGGAATTCTGGGACGAAGCGGCGGACATCGTCGTGGTCGGCCTCGGTGCGGCTGGCTTCGCCACCTCGGTCACCGCGAACGAACTTGGCGCCGATGTCTTGATACTGGAAAAGGCGCCGGAAGGCGAGGAGGGAGGCAACACGCGGGTCGCCGGCCAAGGCTATCTTAACACCTCCGATCCAGAGAACGCTGAGGCTTATCTGACCGCGCTTTGCGGCCCTTACAAGGTGCCAGAGGTCATGATCCGGACCTGGGCAAAGGAGATGTGCCAGAACAATAACTGGCTTGCCAGCGTTGGCGCCGACCCGCAGGAGCACCAGCACCAGCCGGTCGGTATCGAGTTTCCTGAACTGCCAGGCTCCAATTGCGTGCACAAGTTCCATGACGGGCCGACCTATGGCTATTCGCTTACCTGGAAGCGGTTTGAAAGCTTGGTCAAAGAGCGGCCGATCCGCATCCTCTACGAAACCCCAGGCAAAGAGTTGATACAAAACGGCCAGACTGGCGAAATCGTCGGTGTCCGGGCGATCCGCGATGGAAACACCATCTCGGTTAAGGCGCGAAAGGCAGTTGTGCTTACCTGTGGTGGGTTCGAGAACAATCAGCAGATGATCCGAGACTACCTGCCGGACTTGCCATACTGCTACACCTCCGGCTCGCCCTATAACGAAGGTGACGGAGTATCGATGGCGCTCGCGGTGGGCGCCGATCTTTGGCACATGAACAATTTTGCTGGCCCGACTATGGCATTCAAGGCGGAGGGAATTTCGACGACCTTCTCTATGCAAGCGTTCCACTTTAGTAAGGAGATGGCGGGTGGTGCTATCGCGGTGGGGCCGGATGGCAAACGTTTCACTGACGAAAAATACAAGAACCGGCACGGCAAGGTGCCGCTGCATGGCACATGGAAGAAGATGCCGACACCTTGTCCAATGCACATGATTTTCGATCAGGTGCATATGAAGGCGGGGCCGCTCTGGGACGCGACGCCCCGACATGGCTGGACCCAAATTATCGAGAAATACGACTGGTCGAAAGACAACAACGCAGAGCTCGACAAGGGATGGATCAAGTCGGCTGGAACGGTCGAAGGTCTGGCCGAGATAATCGGGGTCGATCCGACAGCCCTTTTGGATACAGTAACGGGCTGGAATGAAGGGTGCGAGGCCGGTACGGATCCAGAGTTCGGGCGCAGTATGATGCTGAACCCGATTGCTGAGGCGCCCTATTACGCCATCGAAATGTCGCCCTCTATGCTAAACACCCAAGGTGGGCCAAGGCGTAACGAGAACGCGCAAATTGTTCGGCCTAGCGGTGCGCCGATACCGCGTTTGTACAGTGCTGGCGAGCTCGGCTCAATCTACAGCTATCTTTATCAGGGCACCGGCAATATCGGCGAGTGTCTTGCCTTTGGCCGCATCGCCGGGCGCAATGCGGTAGCGGAGCAACCCTGGGATAGTAACTAGCGGTCTGATCCAATGATACGTCATTTTGGTATGTTGATCCCTTCGACCAATACCACGGTCGAGATAGAGTACACGCGGCTGCTCCCACCGAACTTGCAGGCGCATTACGCTCGGCTCGGTAAGGCTGAGAATGTGGTGTTTTCCGCCAGCCGTGATGACGACCTGTCCTACCAGTCAAAGTTGCTCGGTAATGCAAAGGTTGAAGTAATCGCGCTGACCCAGACTTCGGCAAGCTTGCACGATGGCGGTTACGACGCGAAGGCCAAAGCGCGCATGTCCGAAGGCGCTGGCACTACGGCGATCACATCAGCCGAGGCTATTGGTGAGGCGGTGCGGGCGTTGGGCGCGCGGCGGATCGCACTGATTTCGCCGTATTCCGACGCAGTGATGTTGCGTGCCAAGCATTACTATGAAAGCCGGTATGGTCTTGAGGTGCTGGCGACTGCGCCGTTCGGGGCGACGGATTCCTATGCCATCGGTGAGTTGGAACCGGAAAATGCGACCGACGCATTTGCACAGTACGATCGGTCTGAGATCGAGGTGCTGGTGCTGCCCGGCGGTAACTTCCCGACCATGGAACATATCGCTGATTGGGAGGAGCAGGCTGGCAAACCGGTCTTAACCACGAACCAAGTTGTAATCTGGGCGGTGATGGCGGCTTTGGGTATCTCCACGCCGTTGTCCGGATTGGGTCAATTGCTAGAAGAATTACCCGCCCGATCCGCCTAGATTTGCCTTATTTTGAGAGGATTTAACCCGAACGGGGTAACGCGCCATGTATGCATGCGCTGCTCATTAAAATTAATCAGGACGTATGCAACAGCATTAGTACGATATTGGTTTCAGAAAAAGCGAGGTTGGTATAGCCACATTCAGTAAGGATGTGCTGACATTTGTCGTTTGTTTATCTTCGTTTTGATGCTGCCGGGCATCGGTGGGTATGACGTTTTCTGTTGGTTGCGCCAGACTAGCGTCGAGAGCCTAAGTTTGATTTTGTCTAGTATCGATAAGTATACCAGGCTACAGAGCGTTATGCTTTAGATGCCTCCAGAGGTCAATCGTCTGGCAGTCAAATTCGGCAACAACACCTTCTTGCAAATGTTTAGGTAAAAGCGGTGGTCGAATCGCCTATGCGCCAAAGTCGATTACCGCTAAAGATCCGGCGCATGCCATATTTCGGCTGTGTTTTGAATGTTGTGTTAACCAGTTGATTCGACACGTCTCTGCATTGACTGTAGAGGGTAGGCCCACCGCGAACGATCGTGCAGGGCTTCCAGCTTTTGACCTGATGTACGATTACGATATACGTGGTTGCGAAATAAATCTGCGCAATTTCTGGTGTTCCGATTAGGAAGAACCACAAGATAAGCTCTTCCCATTTGTTGTTGGCCATTGTTCTATCGAGCGGCATGGCTATGCCGTTTGATGCGGTCGCGCAATCAGAAGGCATCTATCTATCTGGCGCGCTTGGTGCGGTGTGGCCCCAGGACGCGGAATTCGTTGGAACCGGTATCTCGGCAGAGGCTAGCTTCCATCCGGGTCTATTTGGCAGCCTCGCTCTGGGAACGACGTTCGGTGACATCTGGCGCAGCGATGTCGAACTGTCGTATCGCGCGAGCGATGTCGGAGAATTGTCGGGTGTCGCAAATGGCAGCGGAGAGGTTAACGGCTCCGCTGCCATGATCAATGGCTATTACGATCTCTTTAGTGGATCTGATTTGCGTCCCTATTTAGGAGGGGGCATTGGCATTATGCGACTAATTGCGGACGGTGTCTCCCCGATTGGAGGTTCGACGATCGATGATGAGGATACGGTAGTTGCGGTGCAAGGGGTTGCCGGTGTCGGTTATCGGGTAAACGATTGGCTTGGACTGTTTACGGATTACCGCTTCCTGGCTACGACGGAAACAGAGTTTACAACGGTGGCCGGGAGACCTTTGAATTGGGAGTACCGTGAGCACCGAATTGTGGTAGGGCTTCGCTGGTCGTTCGGTGGGGCAGAATTTGACCGCCAGACAACGGCGCCGAGGTTTATGGAGCCTAAGAAGGCAGCGAAGAAGTTGCTCGACATGCCATGGTCTCCTGATGATAGGCCCAAAGCGGCACCGACTACAAAACAGCCTATAGTGCCATTGGCTCGACCAATGCCAAAGCAGTCGAAACAGGCGGTCAATTCGCCCGAACCGGTCAAGTCATCTGGGGTGGGAAAGCGGTTTTTCGTCTATTTTGACTGGGATCGTTGGGTACTGACGCCCGAGGCACTTTTGATAATTCAGGCTGCCGGTGAAGCTGGCGCGGCCGGCCGGGCGACTGGAATTCATGCGACTGGCCACGCCGATCGCTCCGGACCGGTGTGGTATAATATGGCTCTGTCGCAACGCCGCGCCGAAGTGGTGAAGGCAGAACTAGTGAAGCTCGGTGTGCCGGCGGATGCGGTTACTGTTGAGTGGAAAGGCGAGACAACTCCAGTTATCAAGACCGCTGACGGGATCCGGGAAGCTATGAACCGGCGGGTTGAGGTCCTCCTGCGATAAGCGTATGTCGCCGTGATTTATAAATATAATGATCTTGTTCGCGTGGCGGCTCAACTCGGGATAACAGTACAAATGAACGTCCCCAAAATGCCGTGACGTATCGTGTATTCTTGATTAGCTGATCAACGCAGAATGTGCTGCAAAAAAATGAAAACTATACCGGTATCATTGGCATATGGGCGCAGGACGCCGCGATGACAGAAAGCCCAGGCCCGATCGTTGAACGCTCTCAAGAGCGGCTCGGAACGTCGGATACTGCGATCACCAAAATGCACCGGCTGCTAATCGATGGCACCCGGGCATTGGAGCGAGGCGAGGAGCCCGTCGTCGCCCGTGACGGATCTCTTTATCGCGTTCGGTCCTACTCCGTGGTTATCAACTCGGAAGAGGAATTTGACGCCCGGTCCGACATCATGGACGCGATGCAGGTCGATACGTCGGGCCCGCACGTCGAGGAATAGCCATCAGTCTCCAATCACGACCTGCTCGTCAACAACAAAGCTAGTTACGGTTTTGATGAAGAGTGTGCCGTCGTCGAACATCGTTCGCGCCTCCGGACTGCCAAGCGCGTTTTCCATACTCTTCCTATCGTCGAACCACATTTCGACAACACCGTCGATCTGCTGCGTCGAAGGCGGCAGGTCGGGATGGCGTGTTGTTTCGGTAATGTGGTTCTGCACGTAGCGGCGGATGCCCGGCACTTTCTGCGCCAGTGGACCGTGCACCTCCAGCCAATGTTTCGCAAAGGCCTCCGGCGTGTATGATTGTTTGCGGGTCAGGATCGAAACGCGTTTGATCATCGGAAGTCAAATCCCTGGGTCTGCAGTTCCTCTCGTAGCTTGTCTCGCAGCGGTGGGTGGAACTTCTTGTCCATATCATGCGTCCAGCTGTCTGGGGTCGTCGGTTTGTCGTTCGCTTCATAATGGTCGGCCAGGGCGCGGTCGTAATCGTCCAACGAGGCGATGGTCGCGTCCTGATCATATTTTTCGTAATGGATCGTAGCGCCGATATCCATGCGTGGTTTCTGAGGCGGTTGCTCTGCGGGCCAGCCGAGGCACATGCCGAAGACGCAATAGACACGGTGCGGTAGGCCGAGGATCTCCGCTGTCTCCAGCGCGTTGTTTCGCACAGCACCGATCATGAGGCCACGAAGGCCTAACGACTCGGCCGTCAGATAGGCTGACATACCAACCAGCGCTACGTCGATGCTGGTCACCAGCCCGGTTTCCATATTGTTGCCATTAAGGTTGTGCTGATGCTTCATCAGCGCGTAGTCGATGCGCGTCATGTCGGCGCAAAAGGCGAGAAAGACTGGTGTTTCAGCAACATGTTTTTGACCACCCGTCACGACCGACAGCTTCTGCCTGGTCTCTGGATTGCGAACAACGATGACCGTATAGGACTGAATATTCGACGAGGTCGGGGCCCGAAAGGCAGACCGAAGAACCGCCTCCACCATTTCATCAGGCACCAGTTCATCGCTGTATTTGCGGATGCTGACCCGGTTTTCTAGAAGGCGAATTGTCTCGCTCGTATAGGTCTCGTTTGCAACGTCGGGCATATACTGTTCCTTGGAATTTTATGCAGATTTGCTCTTGCATAGCATGGATGATGCTAGTGGGTATAATCCATGCCGGATGGAGCCTCTAAAGGAGAAAGTGATGAGCGCGGTTCCGACGGATGTAATGAATCTGATGAAGAGGTTCGGCAAAGCTTTCAACGAGGCTGATGTGGATGGGATCCTAGATTGCGTTACTGAAGGTTTCGAATGGCGGTTAGCGACTGGGCCTGACGCGCCCGATGGCAAGGTCGTCAGCGGACGAGAAGCAGTGCGCGAAACGCTGGCCGAACGTGATGCCACTCTTGGCGCTATCCGGTTCTCTGAGGGCGAAGTTGCAATGGCGGGCGAGCGCGTACTCGGTACCTTTCGATTGACCGGCAGCTACGCGAACGGCATGCCGCTCGACGTGCGGGGCGTTGATATCTACACGCTTTGTGATGGTTTGATTGCCACTAAAGACAGCTACTGGAAACGGATTGAGTAGGGGAAACAAATGTTGGCGGGCACGCCCAAGGCGCTTGACGGTATTCGGGTACTAGACTTCACCTGGGTTCGCGCGGGGCCCTGGTCGACGCGCTGGCTTGGCGCTATGGGGGCAGAGGTCATCAAGGTGGAATGGCCGGCAAATGAGCGTGGCCGCCTGACAGCGGTTACACCAGAAGGGATTGAGCATAGTCTAAATTCCTCACCGACTTTCAACGACACGAACCCAAACAAAAAAAGTATTACCGTCAATATGCGCTCCGAACAGGGACTGATGGTGATCAAGAAACTGGTCGCCATCTCTGATGTGGTGACGGAAAATTTTAGCCCCAAAGCGCTGCGCAGCTGGGGTCTTGGCTACGACGTGTTGTGCGACATTAGGCCGGACATTATCTACGTCTCGCATTCCGGCATGGGACATACTGGCCGGCAGGGTGAGTACACGATGATGGGGCCGACAGCGCAGGCCTTTTCCGGTATGACCCATCTATCTGGACTGCCGAACAAGCCGCCAGCCGGATGGGGCTGGTCGATCCTTGACGACCTTGGTGGGACCAACATCGTCAACGATGTACTGGGTGCATTGCATCGCCGTAATCGAACAGGGCTTGGCCAGCATGTTGACCTGTCACAGATGCAGAATGGAGTATCGCTACTGGGGCCGGCCTTGCTTGATGCGACGGTCAATGGGCGAGGCTCTCGGCGTGAAGGGTTTCCGCCGGGCAACCGGGCGCACTGGCCTGGTACACCGATCCTGAACAATTATCGAGGGCCAACGGTGGCACCCCATAACGCCTACCGTACTGCGGGCGGCGGTTATAACGACTGGTGCGCGATCGTGTGTCACGGTGATGCGGAGTGGCGGGCCTTGATCACGGCGATGGGATCACCGTCTTGGGCGATGGAGGATAGGTTTGCGACGCTGACAGGCCGGCTCGAACACCAGGGGGTACTCGACAACAGGGTCGAAGCCTGGACAAAAACTCACGATAAATACGCTGTCATGAAAATCTGTCAGGCTGCGGGTGTGCGGGCGATGCCTGTGCAGAGCAGCGAAGACCGTATCGACAATGATCCACAGCTAGCGCATCGAGATTTGTTTACTGAAATGGAACATCCGGTGCTGGGCCGCAATAAGTTTCAGAATGCGCCTTTTAAGCTATCCAAAACGCCGGTAGCGCACCATTGCGCGGCACCGTTAATAGGGGAGCACACACAAGAAGTTTTGGAAGGATTGCTCGGTCTAAGCCACGAAGAGGTCGTGGAGGGCGTCGAAAATAATATCTTCTGGCCCAAAACGATGAACCGGTTCGACTATATCGATGAAATCGCGACAATAGGTCCTTGGAAGGACGCGGCGGTGGCGACACCCAAATCGGCTGACGCCGTGGTGGACTCGGAAGCGAACGAACCCGGTCCGCTGGACGGGCTACGCGTGCTGGAACTGTCGGATGAGAAGGGCCAGTTCACCGGCAAATTAATGGCCGACCTTGGTGCCGACGTGATTAAAATCGAACCACCGGCGGGCGAGGGAACACGGGCTGTAGGACCATTCCTCGACGATCAACCGCACCGTGACCGCAGTCTCTCCTTCTGGCACTACAACACCTCCAAACGCGGTGTGACCCTGAACCTTGAAGATGAGGATGGGCGGGCACTGTTTCGTCGGCTCGCCGCGGCAGCGGATGTAGTACTGGAAAGTTTCGCGCCAGGATATATGGCGTCCATTGGGCTCGATCATGAGGCTCTGAGGACCGACAATCATAGACTGATCGTCTGTTCGTTAACGCCGTTCGGCCAGTCGGGGCCGTGGCGCGATTTCAAGAGCAGTGACCTGACGCATTTGGCCGCCGGCGGTTTCATGGGCTGTTGCGGTTACGATGAAGCAGACGATCCGGAGCAAGTTCCGATCGCCCCTGGTGGCGGCAATGCCTGGCACACTGCGGGCAATTTCGCTTACATGGCGATCCTTGCAGCATTGGTCTATCGCGACAGTTCTGGCGAGGGGCAATATATCGACGTGTCGGTGCATGACAGCATCGCGGTGACGACCGAGATGCATATTCCGACCTTTCTCTACCATGGCAAAGTGGTGACCCGGCAGACTGGTCGCCACGCCCAGATGACACCAAATGCGCCAGGGCAGTTTCCTTGCCTTGATGGCAATTACGTCAACGCGCAATCAAGCCGTGTGCCGTTCAAACGTTTTGGTGATTTGGTAGCGTGGATGAAGGAGCACGGGCTGGAGGAGGATCTGGAGGATGAAAAATACGCTACGTTGAAGGGAGTGACCGAACACGCCGACCATATCGATGGTGTCATTGCCCGCTTCGTCGCCCACCTGCCAGCGGATGAAATTGCTCATGGTGGGCAACAGCGGCAGTTTAACTGGGGCTCCGTTCGTGCACCGGAAGATCTACTGGAAGATGAACAATTGGCCGACCGTGGCTTCTGGGTCGACGTTGTGCACCCGGAACTCGGCCGCAGCTTTAGATACCCTGGGGGTCCGGCCATACATAACGGCTCGCCTTGGCGCATCTCAAGACGCGCGCCGTTGGTCGGGGAACATAACAGAGAAATTTTTGGAGGCGAGCTCGGGCTCGACGATGCGGCGTTGGTCACCTTGGCAGAATCGGGTGTCCTTTAGTCCCTCATTGTTTCCGCATTAGTGTCCTCCAAAGGGTCTTTCTTCTTTTTCTTCATAACCCGATCTTTGATGCCAAAATGCCAGATGAAGAAGAGGGTCAGCAGCAGGAAGACGCACGAGATCGGGCGGGTGATCAAGATTGTTAGGTCGGTCTTGTGCATCAACATGGTCTGGCGTAGCGCCATTTCCAGCATAGGTCCTAAAAGGAAGCCGATGACCAGGCAGACGATCGAGAACCCACTCTTGCGCATCATGTAGCCAATGCCAGCGAAAACTAACAGAAGGCCTACATCGAACATTGAGTTCGATGGGATATAGACGCCGAGAAAGCAGAAGACTGTAACAACTGGAAGAATGATCTTCTTCGGGATTAGGACGAACTTTACCCAAATTGTGATGCCGATGCGGCCGATGATGAGGTGCGCCACATTGGCCATGAGCATCGAGGCGAAGATCGAATAGACTAGTGCGCCGTGCTCGATCATCATCAGCGGGCCGGGTACGACGCCGTGTATCATGAAGGCACCGATCAGCAGCGCTGCTGCGACATTGCCGGGGATGCCAAGTGCTATTGTCGGTATAAGGTTAGAGCCGACAACGGCACTATTTGAGGCTTCGGTAGCCTGAATTCCTTCTATAGTGCCCTTGCCAAATTCCTCTGGTGTTTTGGAGCCGCGTTTTGCGGCTCCGTATCCTAAGAAGGCGGCGAGTGAAACGCCGAGACCAGGCAGCATTCCGACGCCGGTGCCGATACAGGCGGAGCGTAGCAGCGTCTTCCAGTTCGCCCAGAATTCCCAAGGTGGCAGCTTGTTGTCCGCCTTGAAACCGAGGTCGGTGGTGATTTTTTCCGGCTCGCCAGTCTTCTTCAGCGTAAAAATTTGCGCCAATACTGAGCTAAGGGCGAGAACGCCGATCGCCATAGGCGTCAGCGAGATGCCGTCGAATAATTCAACTGTGCCGAAGGTCAGGCGTTCTGACGCGTCAACCGGGTCGAGGCCCCAGGTGCTGAGGAACATACCGAAGGCTGCAGCCATAATTCCTTTCGTCAGCGACTTGCCCGCTAGTGCAGCGATCAATGTGAAGGAAAAGATAATTATTGAGGTGAATTCCGGCGGTCCAAAAGTTAATGCTATGGCAGCGAACGGTGCGGCTAATAGGATTAGCATGCAGTCCGAAAACGTGTCTCCACAGACTGACGAATACAGCGCAGTCTTCATCGCTTTGAGCGGCTTACCTTTTTTTGTTAACGGATAGCCATCGAGCGCGGTTGCCGCCGCTTCGGGGGTGCCCGGCGTGTTGATTAGGATGGCTGGTATAGCGCCACCAGACGTGCCCCCCTTGTTCACCCCGACGAGGAAAGCAATGGCGGCTAGCGGCGAAAAATAAAAGGTAATCGGAACAAGGATGGCAAGTGCGGTAACCGAGCCTAGGCCCGGCGTCACACCAAAGATAATCCCCAGGGTCACTCCGCCGCAGATAAACATCATGTTGGTGAGCGTAAAGGCGGCTTCGAAGCCCGCACCAAGATGCTGGAGCATTTCCATTCGAAGACTCCTTTACGTACGCCAGAAACGTAGTTGAAACGGATCAGGCAATTCGGACACAAATACGTACCAGGCGCCTTCCGAAAGAACGATTGGGATCGTTATGGCGATAACCAGCATAAGGTTGTAGTTTCGTAATCCGGCAAAATAGAGGCCAGCTGCTAGCAACATGGCCATCGTCGGCTCGAACCCGATAAATTTCGTGCCGAACCAAGCGCAAATTGAAACGAGGATCCATAGGCCTAAATTTTTAAATTCCTGCAGTCCTACGCCGGACGCTTCCTCACCAAACTCTTCATGTAAATCGTCATCAGTCTTGCGCGAGAGTAATCCCATTATACCGAGTAGGACTGCGAGCAGTAGAGTAACGACGACCGCTAGGGATGGAATGAAACTAGGCGCCAGATCAAGTGCACTGTCAGGCGGATAGGTGTAGTGCGGAATTATTAAAAATAGGAAGACCAGCATCACTGTGCTGATTACCACGCTCGACCATATGTGCGTTTGTCGCAAAGGCACTATCCTCAGAGAAGCGAAGGTCTTTGAGCGGGGGGCTGCTTTTATATTCGGCAGTGAACCCGCTGAAAACTAAACGCAGACAGGGGCGGAGGCCCTGTCTGCGTTCGTTGATTACTTGATGTAACCGGTCGCCCTGGCAACCTTATCAAGACTAACAAGGGTCTGGTCGACGACCTTCTGAAAGTCGGCAGATGACAGGTAGCGTTT
>CAYYUG010000070.1:0-20177 GCA_964474755.1 uncultured Rhodospirillaceae bacterium
ATTTTCCGCCAATTAACTTGATCAGCTTGGGCGCGGGTTCCGCGACCTTTCTCCGATTTTGACCTGTTGTTAGCGGTGATGGGTATGATTTTGCATAATTTTTTATTGTTATGTTATAACATTTCCTTTAGATGATGATTTTCGCCGCCATGATGGAGCGGTAGATAAGGAACGGAGACCCATGAAACGTAGTTTATTTTGCTTGGTGGCAGCGACAGCCTTAACGGCGTCGACATTTGCGCAGGCGGCTGATCCTAAGGATTTAAAAGCGATTCTGAAGGAAGTCCGCGAGATGCAACATTCCTATGAAAAGCGCATTCAGTCGCTTGAGGCCCAAATCAACACACTGTCTAAAAACCAAGTAAAGGCAAAAGCTAAAAAAGCCCCCGCTTCATCGGGTACTAAGGTAAAGGGAAATGCCTTTAACCCATCGATTAGTGCTGTCGTCGTTGGCACTGCAACATCGTTTTCCCGTGCAGCCTCCGAACTTGCCGGTTTTGGCATCGGAGAGGAAGGGGAACGTGGTAGTGAGGGTTTGTCGCTCGGTGAAACTGAGCTAAATATTTCCTCTAATATAGACGACAAATTCTACGGCAGCGTAACGGCGGCAATAGTTCGCGAAGACGGTTCTGACCTTATCGAACTCGAAGAAGCCTATTTTCAAACGCTGCCTGGAGCTGGCTTGCCTGATGGGGCCCAGCTCAAGGCCGGTCGCGCCTTTTGGAAACTAGGATATTTGAACGAGCACCATCAGCATGCGGATGATTTTGCTGATCGTCCCCTTACTCATCGCGTCTTCCTTAACAAGTCGTTCAACGATGATGGCGCTGAATTCTCCTACGTTCTGCCAACGGATACCTTTGTGGAAGTTGGTGGCGGTGTCTTCAGAGGTGATGACTTCCCGTTCGGCGGCTCGGTAAGTGGGCTCGGCGGTTGGTCTGCATTCGGGCGTATCGGTGGCGATATCGGCGACAATAGCAGCTGGCGTATAGGCGCCTATGGTGTACACGGTGATGTCAACGCCCGGGCGTCCAATGAGGATGCAATTACTTTTGCTGGCCATTCGGACCTTTATGTGGCTGATTTACGCTACACTTATGCGCCGACCGGCAATGCCAGTGAAAAGGAACTCATCCTCCAGGCAGAGTATTTTCATCGCGTTGAGGATGGCACATATAATGTTGGCAACGGTCTCGTATCATTTGACGACGATGCCAGCGGTTGGTACGCGCAAGCGGTTTACAAATTCGCACCCGCATGGCGTGTTGGTGCCCGCTATTCGCGTATGCACGCGCCGGACGTGCCGACGGGTCTCGTTGGCAGCGCCCTGGACTCCGCCGGACACGATCCGGACGCTTTTGCTATCATGAGTGACTGGACAAACAGCGAGTACGGTCGGGTTCGCCTTCAATACAATCGTGAAGAACTGGCGGACAATCAGTCTGACAATCAGTTCCTCTTTCAATACATCATGAGCATCGGTGCTCATGGTGCGCATGCCTACTAGAACCCGTGCTTTTGCGTTTTTTTCTTCCGGTCGTTGCCACAGCACTGCTGCTGGCATCGGCCGGACCCGCATTTGCAACAGTGAAAGTGTTTGCGTGCGAGCCTGAATGGGCGGCGCTTGCGCGGGAAATAGGTGGTTCGCGGATCACGACATACGCCGCCACCCACGCACGGCAGGATCCTCATCATATCCGGGCGCGACCCAGCCTTTTGGCTAAGATCAGGCGTGCAAATTTGGTGATCTGCTCCGGTGCCGGCCTCGAAGTCGGCTGGCTCCCGCTTTTGTTGCAACGGGCCGGCGGTGGTGTGCAACCAGGAACACCAGGTCACCTGATGGCGGCAGATTATATTGATGTCATAGAGAAACCTGTTTCGATTGACAGAAGCCTCGGGGATTTGCACCCGGAGGGTAATCCGCATGTCCATCTCGATCCGCGCAATATTCCGACCATCGCCCGAATAATTTCTAATCGGCTATCGGAGATCGATCCTTCAGGAGCAGGCCATTACGCCAGTCATCTCAAACGCTTCGTTGCATCTTGGTCCGCTGCTGTGGCGGGTTGGACGCAACGCGCGGCGACCTTACGTGGCATGCCGGTGGTCGTTCATCACAAATTTTGGTCATATTTCGTGCAGTGGATCGGCTTGCAAGAAACCGGCACCTTGGAAGTGAAACCCGGAATTCCTCCGAGTGTAAAACACCTAGAATCACTGCTGGTAAATACGCGATCGACTGGTGTACGTGCTATTTTGCGCACCCCCTATGACGATAAAGAACCATCCGATTGGCTGGCCGCTCGAACTGGCGTCCCTGTCATCGAACTCCCGGCAACCGTGGACCGTGAGGCGCCGATAGGCGCTCTTGAAAAATTTTTCGACGGATTATTAAACCAGCTGGAAGCGGTTATTGGTCAGCGTTGAGCTTCTGGATATTGTTGCACCGGCCATCGTAGCAGGCTTTATGATCGCCTCGATCCACGGCCCGCTGGGTATAGAAGTACTTCGACGCGGGATCATCTTTATTGACCTTGCCATCGCGCAAATTGCCTGCCTTTTTGTCGTTCTTGTTGATTTATTTACACATGAGGGGTCTTGGGCGCTACGGCAGCTTGTGGCTATAGGGGCGGCGCTCTTGGCTGCGTGGTTCTTTCGTACCGTCGAGAAAATACTTCCAAAAGAGCAAGAGGCTATTATTGGTGTTTGTTTCGTGCTCGCGGCGTCAGGTGTTTTGCTGGCGCTAGCTAACCACCCGCATGGCGGCGAAGCGATGCAGGATATCCTTTCGGGACAACTCCTCTTCGTATCCTGGTCGGATATTTTTGCTTTTGCACCGCTATACGTCGTGGCTATCCTTTTGTGGTTCAGTTGGCCGCGGATGCGGACGGGGGCGTGGTTCTTTGCAATCTTCGCAGTCGTCGTAACGGCCTCAGTCCAGCTCATAGGTCTCTACGTAGTCTTCGCAAGCCTTATTCTGCCAGCACTCGCCGTAAACAAAATATCTACCGGACGGGCACGCAGATCTATGCTCTGCGGTTGGTTCGCTATCGTGGTTGGAATTGGCGCTTCGGTTTGGAGCGATCTACCCGCCGGCCCACTGCTTGTTTTCGTCTATGCGGCAACAGCCATACTTCTGCGCGGAATTGGCCGTATGGCGGGGCAGCGTGTATCCTAACGCCGTAATCGTGCGAGGGATACTGACCTGTGAACATAGACCCATTGACCCAGCATTTCGGTGCCCGCGTGACCGGCGTCGATATTGCCAAACCACTTGATTTCGAGATTTTCAAGCAGATCCGTCAAGCATTTGACGACTATTCAATCCTAATTTTTCCAGGCCAGTCACTAGACGATGAGGCCCAGATTGCATTCAGTGAGCGTTTTGGGCCATGCGAACCGACTAAGTCGGCGAACCCGGCTGTCGGTACAGTTTTTGCCCGGCAGTCGAATCTCGATATCAAGACAGGCAAGACGATTTCGCCCGATGATAGGCGTATGTTTTATCAGAAGGCTAATTATCTCTGGCATTCCGATAGCACTTTTAAGGCTATCCCGTCGCTTTGCTCGGTTCTATCTGCGCGCGAGGTGCCGCCAAAGGGCGGGGCCACAGAATTTGCCTCGACGCGAGCGGCCTATGAGAGCCTGACGGAGGAACAACAGGCTGAATTAGGGGCACTCGAGGTAGAGCATGATTTTGCCCATTCCCGCTCATTGGTCGGGTTCTATTTTAGCGACGAAGAGAAATCTCATTTTCCACCGGTTCGGCACATGCTGGTGCGTACCAATGCCGGAAACGGTCGCAAATCGGTGTTGGTCGGAGCACATGCAAAATCGATTGTTGGCTGGACGCAGGACAAAGGCCGAGCCCTGCTAGACGATTTGCTAGATAGGGCCGAGCGGCCGGAAAATCAGTTACGCCATCAATGGAAGACCGGCGACGTCATAGTTTGGGACAACCAGGCCGCGGTACACCGGGCGACGGCCTACGACACGGTCCGCCACCGTCGGCTAATGCAGCGCACGACGATTTCCAGCCAGGGTGCCTGGCCGGACTTTTAGAACTAAACGACAGCGACAGGCCGCACCGGGCAGCCGGTCGCACCCTTGTACTTTGTGGGCAGCAGGATGAAACAGAAAGTTGTGACCGCGTCGCGAACAAGTTCGTCCATCATCAGGTTTTCAACTAGATAAACGCCGGCCTCTACCAGTGCGTGCTGGTGCACTGGCATGGAGACTTTGGGATGTTCGGTGCCGGGTAGAACTTCGACCGCCATGTTATCGCAGCAGATGGCCACCACATCCTGCGATGTCAGCCACTTTGCGGCTCCGATTTCAATACCCGGTTCACCACCGACATAGCGTTCGTTGTCGTTCATGAAAAAACGGCCCCATCCGGTATTGATGCAGAAAACGTCGCCAGACTGCAGCCTGATATCAGCGGTTTCGAGAGCTTGTTCGAGATCGTTGCGGGTGACGGCGCGGCCAGCCTTGAGATAGTCGCCGCCATCCAGTTTGGATACATCCACGCAGACGCCTCGAGTAATGATTGATGGAGCGTGTTCTATACCCAAGTTCTCCAGTCCCCAATCTCCTACCTCGTCATCAGCATTTCGTCCACCGTACATGGCGTTGCCTTTTGTGAAATGACCAAGCGCATCGATGTGGGTGCCAACATGAGTAGTCATCTCAATTCGTTCTAAATTGGATCCAGCGTCGTTCTCTGCTCCCAAAGCTCGGCGGCGTTTGATGCCATTTTGTGCCGTTGCGGAAGAAGTGATTACGTAAGGTAGTTGCACTGGTTCGATCTTTGGTGCGCCCATCTCAATGACATGACTGAGATCGTAGATTTTGCCCTGTTTTACGCAGCCCAAGGCAGACAGTGTAGTTTCAGCGGTCAACAAGTGGCCAGCTCCCAACTGGTCGCCCGCGCTCCAGCGCGCATGGTCGTGGATACAATTTGTCATAGGTAAGCCTTTCTATTGGGCTGGTTAGGATGCGAGTTTAAGAAAACACGCGGCTGAAATAAATTGGCACCATATTCAGGAATTATAGACATGAGCAATTCGAATAGGCAGTTACGACTCAAGGCTCGGCCAGAAGTGCTCGCGGGACCGGAACATTTCGAGGAAACAGTTAGGCCGATCCGGCAGCCGGATGAAGGGGAGGCATTACTAGAGACGGTCTACCTATCAGTCGACCCTGCCATGCGTGTCTGGCTTAAAGAGGATCCCGGTTATGTGCCGCCAGTCGAGATAGGGGATGTCATGCGTGCGGGCGGCATTGCGCGCGTGGTCGAAAGCAAAGTCGCAGGGATCGAGGCCGGTGACTATGTAATGGCGCGCCTCGGTTGGCAAAGCCATCCAACCTTAGGATCGGAAGGGATGCACAGGTTGGATCCGGGATTAGGTTCGCTGGAAGATTGGATTGGTCCGCTGGGCACGACAGGTCTGACAGCCTGGTTTGGAATGCGCGAAATTGGAGAGATTTCTAGTGGTGAAACTGTTTTAGTTTCCGGTGCGGCAGGTGGCGTTGGCCAGATTGCGGGCCAGGTTGCGCGGCTAGAGGGCTGTCGGGTTGTTGGTATCGCTGGTGGGCCGGATAAATGTCGTTATGTCACCGAAGAACTCGGTTTTCATGATGCAATTGACTACAAGGCGGTTCCTGATTTGAAGGCTGCGATTTTCAAGGCCTGTCCGGATGGGATAGACGTCTATTTTGATAACGTAGGCGGCCCAATCTTAGATGCAGCGCTGGACGTTCTGCGTCATAAAGGGCGTGTGGTGATTTGTGGGCGTATCTCGCAGACAGCAACGACGAATCTTTACGGTGTCAAGAATGTCGGCAATTTGATCGGCAAGCGGGCGCGTATGGAGGGTTTCATTGTCTCTGACTTTCAGGACCGGTACGGGGCGGCGCGTCGCTGGCTGTCAGATAAAATTAAATCTGGCGAACTGAAACAGAAACTGCACATACTCGACGGGCTGGAGAAGGCGCCGGAGGGGCTGACCATGCTGTTCGAAGGAACCTCGACGGGAAAGCTGATTGTAAAGCTTTAGTACTTCCGTACCCAGAACTGATACATGCCCCGGAATGTATCAGGGTTGGCTATTTCGAAATTGTGCCAGGCGGCAAGGTCTGTATGCACGTCACCGTATTCAGCCCGGAATGCGTTTATCGCCTGCTGGTCGCGCATTTCGAATCCGAGAAATTGTAGCCCTAGGCTTTTGAGGGTGTTGGAAATTTGAGGCAGGCTGAAACGGTGTTCCTGGATATGAAAAACCAGGTCGCGCCATTCGCTGGCGCTGTAATAGCTGGGTCGGGTCCTTAAGCTCTCCATATTGGGGTCCTCGGCAACCAGTTTTCGCGCATGGCGGATACCTTTCGGCGTCGGTGCGAGCCCGTTCTTGGCGATTAGTAACCGACCTGCGATCACATCTTGTCGCGCTATTTCGCTGTATAACCCTATCTTCATCACACCACCCTGATGCAATCGCTCTGTCAGGATGCGCCAGCCTTTAAGTGGATCTTCCAGATGATGCAGTACGCCGACGCATTCGATCAGGTCGAAACGTCGGTCCAACCCGTCCAGCGCGAGGATATCCGCTTGGGCGTACTCAATATTCTCAACACCACTCGCTCGCGTTTTGCGCATTGCGTAGGTGAGACTGCTCAGGCTGAGGTCAACGGCTAGAAAGCGGGCATTTTTGTAGCGGCTTGCGGCTAGAAGCGGTTGTTGACCTGTGCCACAGCCGGCGATCAGAACTTCGGGTGCATCTGGCGAACGGTAATTGTCTAGATCGAAACGTAGTGGCGCGGCACACAGAACGTTGCCGATGGGTGCAGGCGTGTGCTGCGTGGAGAAACGTGACCAGCGAGGGTAGGGGTTTGCCTCATATTGATCGCGCACGGCCTCCGAGACGCTGTTTTCGATAGGCGTGAGTGTTGCGACATCTGCGCGCAGGCGACACTCTTCCATAGGTTCTACGATTTGCTGTTGGAGAACAGGCCCTAAAGGGGCCGGCCAATTAAGCTTCAGCAGCATTTCAGGCGCTTCGATCCGATGTAGTGGTTGATAGCAGGCTAGGGTCGCAAGCTTTATGGCTGACAGGGTTGGATTGTTTGCCAGATCAGCGACAGTGTTTTCTTCCTCAGGCGTCACTGCGAAAATGTATTCATTCAAAAAACAATGCTGGGCGAGAGCACAGGCGAAGGGCAAAGCATTTGGCGGCGCATCGAGAAGTGCGCGGCGTCGCGCCGTAAGAACCGCTTCAATTTTGAGTTCCCGGAAAGGACTGAGTGTGAGTGCACGCAGCAAGAGTGGGTCTGCGGGGAACAGTCTTTCGTCGTTAAGGATTGCAAGAAGCATGGGCAGTATCGCAGGAACAATAGTCTGCGGATCCACGGCAGGATGGTTCAGTAGCGAAAGGAGTTCGTAGCAGAAAGTTTCGTCGACGGCGTCGATGCGCATTTGCTCAATCCCGGCGGCTAGAGCGATCCAATGCGTATCGATATCTGGTTCAAGCTGTATTGCGTGTCGGAGGCTACAGAGAGCGTCTTCGGCCTGTCCTGTTCTCAGTAGAGCGATGCCAAGACTGGCGTGTGCTGTTGCGAGGCTTGCTTCAAATTCTATAGCTTTGCGGTAATGTGGTATTGCCTTGCCGGGTTGATTGTTTTCCAGCAGAGCATCGCCCAGATGACAGCGTGCCTCTAGGAAGTCTGGAGCAATTGTGACAGCCCGCTGAAAATACTCTAGAGCTCTCTCTAGGTTGCCGCGCGCCTGCAGCATCAGGCCGAAATTGTGATACCCTTCGGCGAAGTCTGGACTGAGAGACAGCGCAGTTTCAAAGCATATTTCCGCTTCGTCTAGCCGGCCGAGATCCTGGAGGACCAACGCTAAATTGCCGTGCATCTCACCGATTTTTGGCTCGATGTTGACTGCGCGTTCTATCAGTGCTGCAGCCTTCCTGTGATCGCCTCGTTCGTGGGCGACAAGGCCAAGTAAATGCAGCGCGTCGTGATGGTCGGGTAAAGCGGAGAGGATATTCGTATAGATCGTTTCTGCGTCACCGAGGCGCCCAGCGTTGTGGTGCTCTATCGCTAAATTTAAGGCTTGTGTGGCGGTGACGCGTTCGGACATTTTTTTCGCTGAAGAATGTACGATTGTTACTATAGGCATATCTTAGGACGGGCGGAATGCGATTTCATCGACAGAGCCGGTCCCTTACAATCAGGCAACCTCGATCACTGGGAACAAACACATGGCGCCTATCGATCTGCACTTTTGGCCGACGCCGAACGGCTGGAAGATAACCATCATGCTGGAGGAATGCGGCCTGCCGTACGAGATTAAATACGTTAATCTGCGCGAGAAAGAACAGTTCTCCGAAGCTTTTCTGAAGATCTCGCCGAATGGACGCATGCCGGCTATCGTCGATCCTGATGGGCCAGGTGGAGCGGCCATCTCAATTTTTGAGTCCGGAGCCATCTTGCAATATCTCGGCAACAAGTCGGGTGCATTCTATCCAGAGGAGCAACGTGCTCGCAGCGCGATTGAGGAATGGTTGTTTTGGCAAATGGGTGGTCTGGGACCTATGGCCGGCCAGGCGGCGCATTTTCGTAACTATAAGAAGGACAAGATTGCCTATGCGGTCGAGCGCTATACCAAAGAGGTTATCCGCCTCTACGGTGTGATGAATAAGCGGCTGGGCGACCGAGAATATTTGGGCGGCGAGTACTCGATTGCTGACATGGCATGCTGGCCCTGGATCCGAGGCTACAAGGCGTATGGCATCGATCTCACGGAATTTGTCCACCTTCGCAGCTGGTTCAAGCGAGTGGGCGCGCGACCGGCGGTGGAGCGTGCGGCCAATATAGGTAAGGAGCAATTCATCGCATCGCAGAAGCGATCGCGATCCTCGATTTGAGAGCTGAAAAATGCGCGAACCATACAGAATTTTTGGGGCGGAGATGTCGCCCTATTCGATCAAGGTCCGTGCCTATTTTCGGTACAAGGACATTCCACACGAATGGCTCTCGCGGCGGACAAACGAAGAAGAGTTCCAGAAATATGCCCGCCTGCCGATCGTCCCACTTGTCGTTACCCCAGACGGGAAGGGTATTCAGGATTCGACGCCGATCATTGAGAAGCTTGATGAAGCGTTTCCGGAACCATCTATTCATCCGGAGGAACCTGCGCTCAACTTTTTGTCCGCGCTGATTGAGGAATATGGCGATGAGTGGGGCAACAAATTGATGTTTCACCATCGATGGTATGGTGAGGCAGACCAATTGGCTACCGCCCATGTACTCGCCCGCGGTGGCATGCCGTATGCTCCTTGGGAAAAGGTAAACAAGGCTGCTGAGATGGTTCGTGAACGCATGGTGAGCCGCGTTCATTTTACTGGTTCAAGTCCGGAAAATGCGCCGTTGATCTCTGCCTATTTTGACCGGTTATTGGAGATCCTTAAGCCTCATTTGGTGGCGCGTAAGTATCTGTTTGGTGCGCGTCCAGCATTCGCTGATTTCGGACTCGGATCGCAGGTCTATGAGATGGCGCTCGATCCAACAGCAGGTGCGATCATACGTGCCCGAGCGCCGGAGGTACTGGCTTGGGCCTACCGTATGACGGAGCCGCGTAATGACGGGCCGTTCGAAAACTGGGAGAGCTTGAAGCCAACACTGAACCCGCTGCTATGCGACGCAGGCGATTTTTTCTTGCCTTGGTCGATTGCGAACGCCAAGGCGTTGGCGTTGGGCGACGAAACATTTTCGGTTACCTTAGGTGGGAAAGCTTATGTCCAGGGTTCGCAGAAATATCACGCCCGTTCCCTGAAAGTGTTGCGGGAGCGCTACGCCGCTATCGCTGACAAATCAGAACTTGGCCCGATCCTGGAGGCATCTGGCTGCCTGAAATTTCTTGCTTAGTAAGAGCAGGGCAGGTCTCGGTAGGAAATCGGTACGCCGTTCCTAGATATCGTCGAACTAGTTGATCTCACAGCAGAGATAGTCGATTAAATTATACCACGCAGCAACAGGCTGCCCGGACGAGGCAGCTCACAATGGTCATCCGGTTATTAGTAAAGAGAGCGAGGGTCGGCTTATAGCTAAACTCTGTCAACTCTCCTTGCCGCTCCGCTGGCCTGATCGCATTATCCCGACCCAACGAGATCAAAGACGAAGGAAGCTCCTATGAAAGTGAGTATTGGTCTACCGTCCGGTGACTGGTCCGAGGTCGGCCCCGCTGCGTTCAAAGCGGAAGAGATAGGGTTTGATGCTGTATCGACCGTCGAACTCGCGCACGAACCGTTCTTGCGGCTGGCCTTGGCGACGCAAGCAACTGAAAAAGTTGAGCTGTCGACGGCGATAGCGATTGCCTTCTCACGCAGTCCCATGGTTGTGGCTAACATGTCATGGGATTTGCACGCCAACTCTAGAGGTCGCTTTTATTTAGGGCTTGGCAGTCAGGTGAAAGGCCATAATGAGCGCAGGTTTAGCGTAGCCTGGTCGGCACCGGCACCGCGCATGCAGGAGTATATTGAAAGCCTAAGAGCAATCTGGCGCTGCTGGCAAACCGGCGAGAAGCTCAATTATGTTGGCAAGCATTACCAGTTCACCTTGATGACACCGGAATTCTCGCCGCCTAAAAATAATCTGCCGATGCCACCAGTGTCGCTTGCCGCGGTGGGGCCAGCGATGTTGCGGGTAGGAGGGCGTGTCGCCGATGGTGTGAGGCTGCATTCCTTCTGCACCAAACGCTATATGGAAGAGGTCTGCATGGCTCACATCTCTGAGGGGCTCAAGCAGAGTGACCGCCAACGCAAAGATATCGAGATATATGGCGGTGGTTTTGTCGCCACCGGCGAGGATGAGGAAGCGGTAGCCAAGATGATTGATATCATTCGCTATCGCGTCGCCTTCTACGGTTCAACGCGGACCTACTTTCCAGTTTGGGAGCTTCACGGTCTTGAGGATCTTGGTTTGAAGCTGCATCAAATGGTAGCCGACCGAAAATGGGACAGGATCGCGGACGAAATTTCTGACGATGTGGTGCAATTGTTTGCGGCGGTGGGCACCTTCGAGACGCTCGAGAGAGCGATTAGGGCTCGCTTTTCAGGTGTGGACGCGCTGAACCTGACCCTTCCGGTGGGCACCAGTGACGGTGTAATGCGTGAGATTGTACAGGACCTGCATCGCATAGCTACGCCTTATGCTGGGCACAACACGGTCCAGTGGGTTAACGCCGCCTGAACGTATATTAGCACCGACATGTGACGGCGTTGATGATGGCTTACTTGTGGTCTCTGCGGTAGTACTTTCAGTCTTAAGTTTCTCGGGATATCTGTTCCAGAAGTAAGTTATTTAGGCTGGCGTAATCCCAACCGGAATGTAGTGGCTGAAAAGAACAGTTTAGCGAGAAAGCGTTTTCTGTTCTGCGACATGGGATATATATCGTGCGTTGCAGGTCGCCGATTTGAATTTGCAGCCATTGTCTGCGTCTGGAGTACTGTTGCGTCCGAAACTGTTTAGTTGAAACGTCTTCCGGTACACCGATTTTAGAAGGACATTCCAAATGAGTCGCGAACCGGTCTATATCGACAAGCCATGGGTCAAGAAAGTCGCCTTTGCACAGGGTATTACTGTTGAAGGCAAGCTGCTGTTTTCTTCGGGTATCACGGCGCGTGCGCCGGATGGCAGTGTAATCGGTGTAGGAAATATGCGTAAGCAGATCGAAACTTGCTTTGCTAATCTCGGTGACCTGCTGTCCGCCACCGGCGCCAATTTTGGTGATGTTATAAAATACACCATGTACACGACGGACATCGACGCCTTCCGTGAACATACGGACCTCTACCGCGGGTATTTCATCGATTATCCGGCTAGCACTTTGGTTGAGGTGAGTAAGTTGGCTCATCCGGATATGGCAGTTGAGATCGAGGCGGTGGCGCAAATTCGGTAAAGCATTTCGGTTTCATTAAATAAGACGTCACGTTGGGGTAGAACGCTCGCAAACGGCAACTTTGCCTGTGCTGTATTCCTTGTTTGTGCCCATGACGAAAAGGGTCTAATCGTGCGGGGATACTGGTTATCCGGGGGATTAGGGTGAGTTCCCCGGAGGCATCGAAGCGGCATAGTCTGCTGAGCGGCGTGGCCGAGGACCGGCCTGGTCGCGCAGCGGCACTTATGGTGCTTGCTCTCTTTATGCTGGGCTTTCAGGACTCGATCGTAAAATTGACTAGCGATGAAGTATCGCTATGGCAGTTCCAGACGATCCGGGCAGCGATTAACTTGACACTGCTCATCCTGCTGACGCGGATTATCTGGGGTACCAAATGTCCACCGCCGAAGCGAGTGTGGGTCGTGGCGCTGCGCAGCCTCTTTCTCGTCGGTGCCATGTTGTGCTTCTTCTCAGGTGTGCCGTTTCTCAGCCTCGCAAATATTGCGGCGGGGCTATACGTCTTTCCCCTGTTCGTTGCGCTACTTTCCGCTTTGCTTCTGGGTGAGAAAGTAGGGCCACAGCGGATCGCCGCCATTGTAGTGGGCTTCAGCGGGACCCTTCTGATACTGAAGCCGGGTACCGAGGGGTTCCAATTGGTGTCTTTAATGCCAATTGGGGCTGCGTTGTGCTATGCCGCGATGATCCTAACGACGCGGCGTCTGTGCCGGGAGGAGTCGCCGGTGACCTTGTCCTTTGGGGTTGGCATCACGTTCCTCACTGCTGGCGTAGCCGGTTTGGTGCTGTTCTCTCTCCTTTTCAAACCTGAGCAAGCATCCGAATGGCCATATCTGCTGACTGGTTGGCACGATATCGCCTGGTGGGTTGTGGGATTAATAGCGACCTGTTCCTGCTTGAATTTGACAGCGAATATCATGCTGGCGCGTGCTTATCAGAGCGCGGAAGCGAGCTGGCTTGCTCCCTTTGATTATAGCTACATCGTTTTTGCGACCTTCTGGGGCTATGTGTTCTGGCAGCACGTACCCGATCCGCTCACCTTCCTTGGCATGGCGATGATCGCCAGCGCTGGTGCTTTTGTCGCATGGCGCGAGAAAATTGCCTCTGAACGCGCGGTGGCAGACGCATGATGGGCGCTAGATTTCTTGCGAAAGATGAACCAGGAGGCTGGCGCGAAATCTTTTCCGGGCGGCTCGGCATCTACACGATGATCCTAAACCTCGGTATGGCGGTGTTCGCCATAAATCACTTCGTAGTGTCGACGATTATGCCAACCGTCGTCGCTGATATTGGCGGTCTCGAATTTTACACCTGGGCTTTTGCGCTATTTGCTGTTGGTTCGATTGTTGGCGCCGCTAGTGCGGGACCGCTCAGCGACTCCTATGGCATGCGATGTGTTTACGCGGGGGCGGGTCTACTCATGGGGCTCGGATTGGCGGGCAACGCGCTTGCCTGGGATATGCCGAGCGTAGTTGCTTTCCGGCTGGTACAGGGAATTGGCGGCGGCGCTGTCGCGTCGTTGGCTTATGGGCTGGTTGCGGTACTCTACCCGTACAAACTGCGCAGCCGGGTCTTGGCCGTGGTGTCGGGGATCTGGGGGTTTGGGACGCTTAGCGGTCCTGCGGTTGGTGGGTTCTTTGCTGAACATGGCCTATGGCGTGGATCTTTCTGGACGATGATGATTTTCGCGTTGGTCTTCGCAGTACTGGCTTGGCGTTATGTGGAAGGAGCAAAAGGAGAGGGTAGGTTGTCCGAACTACCGTTCTGGCGACTTGCGATACTTACTATGTCGGTGCTGCTGATGAGCGCGACCTCTCTAATCGATCAGGACGGATTGCGCATTGGTCTCTTTGTTTTTGCGGTTATCATCGCCTGTGAGGCATTCCGTCAAGATACTCACTCTGTCCGAAACATGTTCCCTCGCGGCATCACCGCAATTTTGAGCCAATTGGGCGCTGGCTATTGGGTCCTTTTCCTTGTCACCATTGTTATAACTGCACACAACACCTACACGACTTACTATCTGCAGCTATTACACGGCATTACGCCGTTGAATGCAGGTTATATCCTGGCAGTGCAATCGATGATGTGGACCGTCTCTGCCCTGGCTATGTCGGGCGTCAAACGGGAAGTGGAGCCATACCTTATCGCAGCCGGCCTACTCTGCATGCTAGCGTCTTCCGTTGGCATTGTGTTAGCGCTTGAGCATGGTCCGGTCGCGATCATTGCCTGCTGCCTTGGCCTTAGCGGGTTCGGTATGGGTTTGATAAATATACCTGCGATGCAGCGGGTGATCACGGCCGCTGAGGACGCCGACAAGCAACTTGCTGGGATCTCGGTTCAGACGGTTCGCAATATTGGTATCTCTTTCGGTGCCGCCTTGATCGGCATGGTAGCTGCCATGTCCGGCCTGACTGACAATTCAGGCGTGGCCGAACTGGTGCATGCCATGCATTGGGTCTATGGCGTTAGTATCGGGTTTTCTGTGCTGGCGCTTCTAGCGGTGATCCCGGTCTTCATTCATCGTCATGATCCGCCTGGATAGCGAAGGTAGATAGCGGCTACACTTGCTAGACAAGGAGTTATAGGAGGAAAGCCCTTTTATGGAATTGAACGATGCCATTCGGACAACTTTTTCAGCGCGCGACTACACAGGTGAAGACCTGTCTGATGAGACCCTTTACGACATCCTAGAGACGGCCCGCTTTGCACCTAGTGGCGGCAATCGCCAGGGTAACCGGGTTATTATCGTGCGCGATCAGTCGATCAAGGACCGCATTTCTGACCTCAATATCCCGGCAGCCAAACGCTATGTTGCCCAGGTCAATGCCGGTGAGAATCCTTGGAACGCTGTTGTTCCGACAAAAGTGTCGGATGCAGAAATTGCTGCGACGGAGCCGGCGGCGTTGCTGACCGAACCATTCAAGATGGCGTCTGTCGTACTTGTTTTTCTGGTCGACCTTAAGGTTGTTGCTTCGGTGGACCAGTATCTCGACCGGATCGGTATCATCAGCGGAGCGTCGATTTATCCCTTTATCTGGAACGTCCTGCTGCTTTCCCGTCAGGCGGGCTATGGCGGTACGATCACCACACTGGCCGTAACGCAGGAGCCGGCGCTACGCGAGCTGCTCGCTATCCCAGAAAACTTCGGTGTCTGCGCTGTCGTGCCGCTTGGCAAGCCTGTGAAGCAATTAACTAAACTTCGTCGTCGCTCTGTCGAAGATATAGCAACATGCGATCGATTTGATGGCGTGGCTTTCGAACGGTCTTAAGGAAGGAACGAAAATTGCCCTATCTGGAACGTGGCGATGTTCGCCTCTACTACGAAGACAGTGGCTCGGGAACGCCGATACTGCTTACCCACGGCTTCGGCGCGTCGACTGGCATGTGGCGCGGTCAAGTAGCGACGTTCCAGAACAGCTATCGTTTAATCCCTTGGGACATGCGAGGGCATGGTCGTACGGAATGTCCGGAAGACGTGTCCTATTATAGCCAGTTGCTAACAGATGATGACATGGCAGCGTTGCTCGATCATTTGCAGATCGAACAGGCTGTGATCGCAGGGCATTCGCTGGGTGGCTTCATGTCGCTATCCTTCAATGTGGCGCATCCGGGGCGGGTAAAGGCGCTGGTCCTGCAGGGCTGCGGTCCGGGATACCGTCGTGATGAGCCGCGTTTGGCTTGGAACGAACGTTCAGAACGCCGAGCTCAGACTCTGGAGGAAGGCGGATTGTCCGCACTCGGTGGGGGAGCGGAAGTTAGTGAAAGTGTGCAGGGCTCAGCAAAGGGACTGGCGCAGGCTGCGCGTGGCATTCTCTGTCAGGTCGACTCCCGCGTAATCGATAGTTTGAGAAGTATAAAGGTGCCGACCCTTGTCATCTGCGGTGATGGAGACAAACCTTTTGTCGGCGGTGCGCGCTATATGGGCGACCGAATTCCGGGGGCGACCTATGTCGAGGTGCCGGGAGCTGGCCATGGCGTGAATGTCGAAAGGCCTGACGCTGTGAATACAGCGCTGGAGACGTTCCTTAGAGCAATTTAGGGCTATACGTTAGAATTCAGGGGTGTCGGTTTCACCAATATTTCATCCATTAATTTAAATAACTTATAGCGTATTTAATTACGGGAAGTTAAAACTTAACATTAAGTTATTCTCTTAACATATTAACCAAAAGTTAAAATATAGATTGTTTGGCGCAAAAGTGCGTTGATCTTTATCGGAACTCTCCTTGGCGACCGGTACTCGAAAATTTGTTCGCGCAGTTTTATGTTGGATCTGAAGAGGCGGCATCTGCCCGATGTGTTGGCTGGGGATATAGGATTTGAACCTATAATACTTGATTCAGAGTCAAGCGTGTTACCGTTACACCAATCCCCACCGCCCGTGTCTGGATGACGGGAAGAAGCGCTCTTTATCATACTGGATCAAATTTGTGTAGCGTTTCGATTCCTCCTAGCGCACCGGTTTAGCTGTAAAATTTGGCGCCCCCCGCCAAATCGGATATCTTTTAGTTAAATTACAATAAAAGGGCCGTCTCGCTGTTTTTGCGAGGGGGTGCGGGCTAAAATAAAAAACAGGCCGAGGAGGCGATGGTGGCGTACGCTAAGCCCCGCTGGCGTCGTGGTATAGAGCGGAGGCATGGCGAGGACAGAGGTCGTCGTGCCCGTACTTTCGCCGCGATTGACCTCGGCACTAACAATTGCCGCCTTCTCGTTGCCCGTCCTTCCGGTAACAGTTTCCGCGTAATTGACGCATTTTCTCGCATTGTCCGACTTGGGGAAGGCATGCGGGTATCGGGTGTACTAACTGATGCTGCAATGTCGCGGACCATCGATGCATTGCGTGTGTGTGCTGCAAAAATGCGCCGTCAACGTGTGGACCGGGCTCGCCTTGTCGCGACGGATGCCTGCCGTCGCGCGGCTAACAGTGCGAGCTTTCTTGAGCAGGTTGCTGCGGAAACTGGTCTGCATTTAGAAATTATTTATCCGGAAGAAGAAGCGCGCTTGGCGTTGCGGGGATGCGCACCTTTATTTGCACCGGAAAAGCGACGTGCACTGGTTTTCGATATCGGCGGTGGCAGTACCGAGATCATTGTTCTTGATACACAGCGGTCAGGCGCATCAAGTTATTGTGCGACAGATAATGGCGGTTGGATGTCGATGCCGTTCGGAGTTGTCAACCTGAGTGAACGCTACGGCGGCGACGCGTTATCGCGCGGAAGTTATGCCGCAATGATCGACGATGTCGACCGTCTCTTGGCACCCTTTTGTGTCCGAAACAGTATCGCCGGTTCGGTGCGCAATGGCGAACTCCAGATGCTGGGCACGTCGGGGACAGTCACGACCTTGACTGGGGTCTACCTTGACCTGCCACGCTATGATCGGTCACAGGTAGACGGAGCCTATCTGACATTTTCGTCGATCCAACAGATAAGTGACAAGCTGCGCCGCATGCGCTGCTCCGAGCGGGCGAACCATCCTTGCATCGGCGAAGACCGCGCCGATCTGGTGGTAGCCGGTTGCGCCATTCTCGAGGCGATGTGCCGTCGTTGGCCCGTCGGTCAATTGCGCGTTGCTGACCGAGGGCTGCGCGAGGGTATCTTGCTGGACCTAATGGTGGCGGCTGATCGGGAATTTTCGGGCCATGCCTAGGCGTAAAAGGCCTGGTAGCAGTGACATTACTGCCGGCCGCGATAAGACCGTAAAACTTAGACGGGGCAAGGGGCGGAAAGTCTCGTCTCGCCGCTGGCTCGAACGCCAACTTAATGACCCCTATGTCGCCGAGGCGAAACGTCGCGGTTACCGTAGCCGCGCCGCTTTCAAGTTGATTGAACTCGATGACAAATTCAAATTCTTTCGCGCCGGAGTGCGGGTTGCCGATCTGGGGGCGGCACCCGGCGGATGGACGCAGGTAGCTTTGGAGCGGGTCGGCGCGGCAGGGCGGGTTGTCGGTATCGATCTGACGCCGATCGAACCGGTCAGCGGCGCCACGCTTCTGACGGGCGATGTGCGCGACGGAAAAACGGAACAGGATCTAATAGCTGCTCTGCGGGGGCATGCGGATGTCGTGTTATCTGATATGGCCGCCCCCTCGACCGGTCACGCGCCGACAGACCATCTCCGTATAATAGCCTTGATCGAAACAGCGCTCGATTTTGCGGATGCGGTGCTGGCGCCAGGTGGGGCGTTCATTGCCAAGGTCCTTCATGGCGGGACCGAACGTGATTTGCTGACCCGACTGCGGCGGGACTTCGCGAAGGTTTCGCATGCTAAGCCAAGAGCCAGTCGCAAGGAATCGGCGGAAATGTATGTGGTTGCTACTGGCTATCGGGCCGTTCACGTTGAATAAATTTAACGTAATTGGCCCTTTCGCCAATCCAATCTTGTCATATGAATGGAAAAATTCACGAAAATCTTAGCACTCAATGCATTTCATGCCAAAAATAGCCGTATGGTGTTTGGTATGGTGCACGGACGCTGTATTATTGTCGAAACGACTGGAGTGACAAGATGCAGATACGTGAGGCGCTGACATTTGACGATGTCTTACTCGAACCCGCTAAATCTGCTGTACTCCCCGCAGAGACCGACACAAGCACAATGCTGACCAACAAAGTTAGTCTCGGTATCCCGTTGGTCTCCTCTGCCATGGATACGGTCACCGAGGGGCGTCTAGCGATCGCTATGGCGCAAGCGGGTGGGCTGGGCGTTATTCACAAAAACCTATCGATCGACCAGCAATCCAATGAGGTTCGCAAGGTAAAACGCTTTGAATCAGGTATGGTCGTGGATCCGATCACGATCACACCGGACAAAACACTGTCAGTAGCTCTACATCTGATGAATGAAAATAAAATTTCCGGCATACCCGTCGTCGCCAAACGCAGTGGTAAGCTGGTCGGCATACTGACCAACCGGGACGTGCGATTTGCGAATGATCCGGAACAGTCGGTGCGTGAGCTTATGACCCGTCGTGGCCTCGTCACCGTGCGTGATGGTGTTCAGCATGACGAAGCCAAGCGGCTACTGCATGAGAACCGGATCGAAAAATTGTTGGTTGTCGACGACGAGCGGCACTGTGTAGGCCTGATTACTGTCAAGGATATCGAAAAGGCTCAGCGTTTCCCAAATGCCTGCAAGGACGAAAATGGCAGTTTACGTGTTGCAGGCGCAGTCGGGGTTGGCGAAGACGGTTTGGAGCGAGCTGCCGCACTGCTTGATGCCGGTTGCGACATAATCGTCATCGACACAGCGCATGGGCATTCCACGGGTGTATTAAAGGCGATTGACAATGTAAAGAAACTCAGCAACTACGCGCAGGTCGTCGCCGGTAATATAGCGACCTCTGACGGCGCCAAGGCGCTCATCGATGCCGGGGCCGATGCGGTCAAAGTAGGAATTGGACCGGGCTCGATCTGCACGACGCGGATTGTTGCCGGGGTAGGTGTCCCGCAATTGACTGCTGTTATGGATGCGGTGGAGGTTGGCCGCAAGCACGATATCCCGATCATCGCCGACGGTGGTATCAAATATTCCGGTGACCTTGCCAAGGCGATCGCTGCCGGCGCAAGCGGCGCTATGATTGGCTCGCTGTTTGCTGGTACCGACGAAGCGCCTGGCGAAGTCCATCTCTATCAGGGACGGTCTTACAAATCCTATCGCGGTATGGGTTCAGTTGGCGCGATGGCCCGCGGTTCCGCAGACCGTTACTTCCAGCAGGAAGTGTCAGATTCTCTCAAGCTCGTCCCCGAAGGTATCGAAGGACAGGTGCCTTACAAAGGGCCCGTGGGGAACGTAATCCACCAATTGGTTGGTGGCCTGCGGGCAGCAATGGGCTATACGGGCAACGCGACGGTGCCGGACATGCAGACGCAGGCCAAGTTCCTGCGCGTTACCGATTCCGGTCTCCGCGAAGGCCACGTGCATGATGTGACGGTAACGCGTGAGGCCCCCAACTATCGCGCGGCAACATGAGCGAGATGCGGATACGCCTCGCTCGACTGGACGATGCTGCGACGATCGCAAAGGTGTATGTGGAGACGTGGCGCAGCGCCTATGCAGGGCTGGTGCCCGATGACGTCCTGATCGGCATGTCCGCATCCCGGCAACTGCGCCAATGGAAGGCGCAGATTGTCAGTGACGATACTGTGATGGTCGCCGAGCATCCCGAATACGGCATTATCGGGATAGGAAGTTTTGGGCTCTGCCGCGATTGGCAGTTCGC
>CAYYUG010000070.1:20277-22019 GCA_964474755.1 uncultured Rhodospirillaceae bacterium
TGATGGCGCCGTGCTCTGGGTGCTCGCCCGAAACCAGTCACGCTTCTTCTACGAAGCGATGGGCGGCCGGCAAGTGGCGCAGCGAAACGAACACCTGTGGCAAACCTCTCTACCCGAACTAGCTTACCGATGGCGATCCTTACCACAGCCGCTGCTGCTTGGTCGGTCGGTGCATAATGGCAATACCTTCCATGATGGAAGCGGTTCATGACCGATCGTGTACTGATTGTCGATTTTGGAAGCCAAGTGACCCAATTGATCGCGCGGCGGGTACGTGAAATGGGGGTCTATTGCGAAATTCATCCTTTTAACAAAGTAACGGCGGAAAGTATTGAATACTTTGGGCCGCAAGGCGTGATCCTCTCCGGTGGCCCGGCGTCGGTGCACCATATGGATACGCCACGTGCTCCGGATAGCTTGTTCGAGATGGGGCTCCCTGTTCTTGGTATCTGCTATGGCGAGCAAGCTATGTGCGCGCAATTAGGTGCCGAGGTGGCGCCGTCCAATGAACGCGAGTTCGGTCGGGCCTTCGTCGAGGTGACGGAAGATTGCGCGTTGTTCGACGGCGTTTGGTCCTTAGGACAGAAACACCAGGTATGGATGAGCCACGGTGATAAGATCATCTCCGCGCCAAACGGGTTCCGTACCGTAGCTGTGTCCGAGAGTTCGCCCTTTGCGGCCATTGCTAATGATGACCGCAAATTTTATGGCCTACAATTCCATCCGGAGGTTGTTCACACACCGGATGGGGCCAAGTTACTCGGCAACTTTGTACACAAGATCGCCGGTTGTGCTGGCGACTGGACGATGGCGAACTTTCGCGAGGAGGGGATTGTCAAAATTCGTGAGCAGGTCGGCGACGGTAACGTGATCTGTGGCCTGTCAGGAGGTGTCGATTCATCTGTCGCCGCCGCCTTAATCCACGAAGCGATTGGCGACCAATTGACCTGTATATTCGTCGATCACGGTCTACTGCGCATGGGCGAAGCGGAGCAGGTTGTCGAGACCTTCCGCGATCGCTTCGACATAAAGCTGCTGCATCGCGATGCGAGTGAATTGTTTATTAGTGAATTGGAAGGCAAGTGCGATCCAGAAGAGAAGCGCAAGATTATCGGTCGGCTTTTTATCGAGGTCTTTGAGGAAGAGGCCGTGAAGATTGGCAGCGCCAAATTTCTAGCCCAAGGCACGCTGTATCCGGACGTGATTGAATCCGTTTCCTTTACCGGTGGGCCCAGTGTCACCATCAAGTCGCACCACAATGTGGGTGGTTTGCCGGAACGTATGAACATGCAGCTAGTCGAGCCGTTGCGCGAATTGTTCAAAGATGAAGTTAGGCAATTGGGGCGGGAACTAGGCTTACCGGAGGAAATCGTTGGCCGCCACCCATTTCCGGGCCCGGGGTTAGCGATACGTCTGCCCGGCGGTATCACCCGTGAGAAACTGGATATTCTGCGCCAGGCTGATGCAATTTATATCGAGGAAATCCGTGACGCGGGTCTCTATGAAGCAATCTGGCAGGCATTTGCCGTTTTGTTACCGGTGCGTACGGTGGGCGTGATGGGCGATGACCGGACCTATGACTATGCGTGCGCGCTACGTGCTGTTACTTCGACAGATGGTATGACCGCAGACTATTACACCTTTGAGCACGAATTTCTGGGGCGTACAGCAAATAGAATTATCAACGAGGTAAACGGAATCAATCGGGTCACTTACGACATTACTAGCAAACCACCAGGAAC
>CAYYUG010000071.1:0-10345 GCA_964474755.1 uncultured Rhodospirillaceae bacterium
ACCGCACACCGCCAGCCCAATGCTTCTCGTGTCCATTCCGTTAACAGGACGTCTTCGACAAACCCAGGTTGCCGGGCCGCCAGACTGCAATCCGCGTTCAGCGCAAAGGAGCCACCGTCGAATACCAGTTCGTCCTGTCCGCCGATTTGGTTCACATAGATCAACGGTAGGCCAGTCTCGGTAATTCGCTGGACCGCATGTTGCATGCGAATATTGTCCTTGTCCGACTCGAATGGCGAGCCGTTTACGACAACCAGAATCTCAGCACCGCTTTCTTCAAGGCATTCCGGTATTTCCGGCGTCCAAATATCTTCGCAGATCGGGACCCCAATGCGGACATCGCGAAAATTAATCGGTCCTGGTGCAGGACCTGGAGCGAACACCCGCTTTTCGTCAAAAACTCCGTAATTCGGCAGATCATACTTGTACCGGATAGCTGCAACTGAACCTTGCTCCAGCAACAAAACCGCGTTATGCAATTTTCCCTCGTTCCGCCAGGGTGCGCCTATTAAAAGCGCAGCATCACCATCCGCCGTCGCTTCGGCTAAACGGCCCACCGCCTGCTCCACCTTGTCCTGGAAAAACGGTTTGAGTACCAAATCTTCCGGAGGATAGCCGCAGAGTACGAGTTCAGAATAGACAACCAAGTCGGCCCCAAGCGCTTTTTCCCGCGCAGCGAGGATCCGCTCTACGTTGCCGTCAATATCACCGACGGTCGGATTGATCTGCGCCATTGCAATAGTCAGTCGATCGGTCATCGTGCATGGGTCCTTAGGCGCGCTGGTCATCTGAATATCCGCGGACTATCCTTACCCCGCCGGAAAAATCAAGTACGGACCGCCGTGGAGAAATTGGAACCCGTTATATGACCGAGGAGAAGAAATACCAACTCAACGGCGGTCCGGAGTTTATCTGTGCAGCAACGTTGGAAGGCTCAAAATACTTTGGCGCCAAGTACTCAAATGGGCGAAAAGTGTTGGCGATAGCTTTGTACATCCGATGATTCTTAAAGATTTTGAATGCAATAAAACCAATATAGTAGCTGGGAGATTATAGAGAGATGGAATTACCAAAGCATGATCGCTATGACTATTCGCCAATCGTAGACCGTCCGGACTATTCATGGCCGGAAGGCAAGCGCCTTGCCTTTTTCTTCGCTGTCAATATCGAACATTTCGCGTTTGGCGAAGGCCGAGGGCATACACCCACTAGCCCTGGCGCTGAACCCGATCAGCGCAACTACGCTTGGCGGGACTATGGGCTCCGGGTCGGCATATGGCGCATCTTCGATATCCTCGATGAACTTGGACTGCAAGCCTGCCACCTACTCAACACAACAGTGTTTGATCACGCGCCACAGATCGTTGAGAAGTGTTTAGCCCGCGGGGACGAGTTCGTTGGGCACGGTCGAACAAATTCCGAGGCTCAAGGCGATTATGACGAAAACGGGGAAGCCGCTCTGATACAAGAAGTGACCGATCTTATTCAAAAACATACCGGTAAACACCCCGGCGGTTGGATGGGACCATGGATTTCCGAAAGCCTAGTGACACCGGACTTGCTGAAGGAAGCAGGCTACAGCTACATCATGGATTGGCCTTGTGACGATCAGCCCTTCTGGATGCGTACCCGGTCCGGTCCGCTATTGTCTGTCCCTTACCCGATAGAGATCAACGACTCACCTGCGATGCTGAACCGACGACATACGCCCCAAGAGTTTGCGCAAATGGCGATCGATCAATTCGAGCAGATGCTTGAGGATTCTGAAAAGCAGCCATTGGTCTGCGGTCTGTCGACACACACTTTCATTGTCGGACAACCCTTCCGTCTGCCCTATTTAAAGAAAGCCCTTGAGCATATCGTTAATCACCCGGACGCTGACAAGGTTTGGTTTACAACCCCCGGCGCAATTGCGGCGCACACCGCTAACTTGCCAACAGACATTATCCCAGGCGATCCGCGCGCATGAAAATGGACGAGACAGGGATAGAAATTGGCATTGATATCGGCGGCACTTTTACTGATATTGTCTGTCGTCGACCTGGCGAGCCGGATACAATCCTTAAGCTTCCGACGACCCGGTCTGACCCTGGTCATGCCGTCCTTAATGCAATCGAGCAACTGGCACCCGATTACCCACCGAACGCTATTAGGCGCTTTGTTCACGGCACGACTGTGGCGACTAACGCAGTACTGGAGCGTAAAGGCGCTAAAACAGGTTTGCTAACGACGGCCGGGTTTAAGGATGTTTTAGAGATCGGAAGACAAATACGGCAGACCCTTTACGACGTGATTTTAGCACCGGAAACGCCAGTTTTCCTCGCCCCCGGGGCGCGCCGTATCGAAATTCGTGAGCGGTTAGACGCGAGCGGGGAGATATTGACGCCGCTCGACGAACAAACCGTTTTGGAAGCTGCGGAAAAACTCGCCGCCGACGGTGTTGAGGCAATCGCGATTTGCTTTCTATTCGCATTCATCAACCCGACGCACGAACGTCGTGCACGTGACCTAATTTCGGAGCAACACCCTAATATCGCTATTTCGCTGTCGAGCGAAGTTGACCCTGCATTTCGTGAATATGAGCGCACCGTTGCTACCTCTTTCGATGCATATATTAAGCCGATTGTTGATGGTTATCTTGACCGATTGGAGGGCAATTTACAAAAGGCCGGCGTCCCAGCATCGCTCCAGGTCATGCAGTCACGGGGAGGTGCTGCTGGCGCCCCGGTGGTACGTCGCCGACCCGTCCGGATGTTCCTGTCCGGTCCAGCTGCAGGTGTTATCGGTGGTCAATCCACGGGTAACGCGGTGGGCAGCAAAGAACTTATTACCGTCGATATTGGTGGGACAACGTCGGATATAGCACTTATACAAGATGGCAAACCAATACTGAAAGCAGAAGGGATAATAGCCGGCTACCCGATCCGGGTTCCCATGGTCGATGTTAATCCTATAGGTGCGGGTGGCGGCAGTATTGCTTGGATTGACGAGGTTGGTGGACTGCGCGTCGGGCCGCAGTCAGCAGGCTCAGAGCCAGGGCCGGCTTGTTATGCCCAAGGCGGGACAGAAGCTACGGTAACCGATGCATCCGTTGTTTTGGGATATATCAATCCGCATAACTTCGCCGGTGGGACACTCTCCCTTGACGCCAACGCCGCTGAACAAGTTATCGAAAAGCGTATCGCAAAACCGCTGAACCTGACGTTAGAAGATGCGGCGCTAGGTATCCACAGGGTCGTAAATGCCCAGATGGCTGAGGGCATCCGCCTTGTCTCTATTCAGAAGGGGTTTGACCCTCGAGATTTTACACTGGTCGGCCTAGGTGGCGCAGGACCATTGCATGTAACAGCTCTTGCAGAAGAACTCGGCATCATACGTATCCTGATCCCCCGTTATCCCGGCGTCCTTTCAGCGACGGGACTGTTAGCTGCGCCTGTCGAACACGAGATGTCGGCAAGTTTTGCTAGGCCGCTGGATGGTCTTGATCTCGCCGATGTCTGTTCCGTCCTAGATAGACTAGACGCGCTCGCCGGAGAGTTAATGCGTGAAGACGGTGTTTCGCCGGAGGCGATACAGGCTCATCACACTGCTGATGTCTGCTTTATCGGCCAATCCTATCATCTTGAGGTACCCATCGATCTCAATGCAACTTCGCCGCTGAAAGCTTTGAGACAGGAGTTCCATGCGCTACACGATAGGATTTACGGCTATAGCGCAGGCACACCTGCCCGCATCGTCAATTTGCGCACAGTGCTCCGGGCTGGTGGTAACAGCAAACCTGCTTACGTCACACGAGCCAGTTCCAATGGCGTTACAAAAACCAACCGTACCGTAAAGTTTTCGGGCATGCCTATCGAAGCGGCGATCTTTTCGCGGGACAACCTCCCTACAGAAGGTGATATTATCGGTCCAGCGATTGTCGAACAGGCGGACACCACGACGCTAATCCCACCCGGTTGGTCAGCAGCAAGTGGTGCTTTCGAGACCTTAGTGTTAACGCCCTGTCAACGGAGCTAGTTTGATGAGCAAACGAGTAGATCCTGTCACTCTCGAGGTGCTGCGTAACAAGCTGGAAGGCATTGCAAACGAGATGCAGTCAACACTTCTGCGAAGTTCGTTCTCGCCTATAGTCAAAGAAGGTCTCGATGCTTCCGCTAGCCTTTTCACAATCGAGGGGGAAACGTTGTCGCAGGCGCTAGCCGTGCCGATCCATCTGGCTACACTGATACCGGTTGTTGAGACCCTGCTCAGGGAGTTTCCGCTTTCGGACGCCAAAGATGGTGATATCTATATCCTCAACGACCCTTACCTTGGTGGGACACATCTGCCAGACATCGCGCTGGTCATGCCTGTCTTTCACGACGGAAAACCGATCGCACTCAGCGCGGCGATGACCCATCATCAGGATGTCGGTGGCATGACGCCGGGATCGGTGCCAACGCACGCAACCGAAATCTATCAGGAAGGTATCCGAATTCCACCGCTGAAGCTGCGTGATGGCGATGTCATGAACGACACTCTGCTGAAAATGATGCGCCTAAATGTCCGAATGGCAGATTCATTTGAGGGCGACCTAAACGCACAGATAGCCGCATGCACCGTAGGAGCAAGACGTCTCGCTGAACTCGCGGTGAAACACGGCCGAGATACCTTGCAGACAATCTTCACGGCACTTCTCGACCGATCAGAGCGTCTGACCCGTTCTAAGCTCACAGAAATCCCGGATGGAACCTACTCCTACACCGAATATCTCGATAACGACGGTGTAGAGATGGAAAAACCGGTGCGCATTCAAGTGGCCGTCACCGTAGACGGTGAAAATTTTCACTGCGATTTCACGGGTACGAGTGACCAGGTTAAGGGGCCCTTCAATTGTGTTCCATCCGGGGTGGCTGCGGCTACCTGTTTCGCCCTACGCGCCGTCACTGACCCGAACATTCCGACCAATGGTGGCTGTTTTAGGCCACTCAATTTGACCCTTCCCGAGGGTAGCATCGTAAACCCTCAGGAGCCCGCACCGGTTAACGCGAGAACGGCGACGATCAAACGTATCTCGTCCTGCGTCCTTGGGGCCTTGAAAGAAGTGCTGCCGGACAAGGTGCCGGCCGATTCAGGTAACGAACTTCTGATCTTGATGCTGGGTGGATTACGTGGCAATGGAGCTAACTATGTGGTTGGTGATATCGTGGCGAGCGGAAGTGGCGCCAGCCGTCAGAGCGATGGCGTCGACATGATTGAAACGGATGCTACAAACTGCATGAATTTGCCAGTCGAAGCGCTAGAAATGGACGTGCCCATTCGGATCAACCGTTTTGGTTTGAGACCGGATTCCGGTGGCGCAGGAAAATATCGTGGAGGTCTAGGCTGCATTCGCGAGTATGAGGTGCTCCGTGGCGACGTCACCGTGACCTATCGCGGTGAACGCCATGCCTCCCCAGCAGCAGGTTCGCGAGGTGGTGGCCCCGGTGCTTCAGCATGCGCCACGATACATCGTTCGAACGGTGACACGGAAACAGTGCCGTCAAAGGATGTTTTTACGTTATCGCCGGGCGACCGGCTGACGATCGAGACGGCGGGCGGAGGCGGGTTCGGTAGCTTAGCGGAACGCGATCAAGGCCTTATGGCGGCTGATCTCAATAATGGAAAAATTAGCGCCGCTCCCGGAGTAGAAATTCGCGACCAACTTTGACGCGCGGTTCGCCATCATAGGCGACTATATCCGCCGTAGCGTATGTTTCACTCCATCGGGCAGGCAGGTAGCTACCAGTGCCAACTACGTCGATCGGGGCCGAAGCAATAGCCATCGCTTTACATTTAGCCGGGCCAAAACCGCTTGAAACGACGATACGTGCTTGCTCGAAACCCGCCTCGTTGAGCGCTTCGCGAAACCTCCAGATAGCGGCGGCTGATACGCCGGGACCGATAAGGTGCCGCAACTCATTATCTGTTCGGTAACCACGGATCGCGTCCGGGGCGTTTCTATCGAGTACCGTGTAGGCGGATGCCGTATCCAGTTCCTCGATATAACGGCTACCCGGAGTATCGAGCCTAAAGGCAATCTTGCCCTCCTCCACCATTTCTGGAAAATGCCGACATACGGTCAAAGAATCGGTGATTTCCTGACCAAAATAGTCAGCCAGGACTGTAAGGCTCTCGCCGGGAAACGTTTCCACAAACATTTCTGCAGCCCTCAAGGTCGAACCGGCATAACCGATTAGGGCGTGCGGCATGGTGCCAAGCCCTTTTTCCTGACCGAAATAATGAGCCGTCGCGTCCGTTGCGTTGCCGATAAAACCGACCGCACCAACCTTTCGCTTCGCTCGTGCGGAGCCGACAGATGCGGCATATGCCATCATCTCAGCCATCTCCGTTCCCGCGCAATGTCGTGCATCCATCGCCAGGAACGCCGACTTTGGAAGATCCATACACATGACGCAGGCGTTATAGGCTGCAACCGAAGCGGGTCCCAGTTTCTGCAAGAACAGCGTCTCTAGATCGACCAGATTTAGGAATGATCCGCTAATATACATGAGCGGTTCACCGGCCCCGACCCATTTGCCTTCCTCATAGCAAATTTCGACATTGAATTCGACGCCGCGCTCGCGACCGATCCTGGTAAGCCAATCAAGTGCTAGGCGCGGTGCTGTTACGACCGGCCGGCGCATGAACACAGCATAGGTCACCGGCACATCGCCAAAGTAAGCGACAGCAGCCTTGGTTCGATTGAAATAGGCGTCGGTCCAATCGGTAACCGTATCGGGTGAGCAGCTCATCGTCCGCCCTCGAATATGAGTTCGTCCTAGGACGCCTGGGCGACCTGCTGATCGTTCCCTGTCCGCTGGATTTTCAGAAAATCAGCCACCATGAAAGACAATTCGAGCGCCTGACTGGCGTTCAAGCGTGGGTCGCAATGCGTGTGATAGCGTTCCGACAGCGCATCATCACTGATCGCCTGTGCACCACCAAGACACTCGGTAACGTCTTGGCCAGTCATCTCAATATGAATACCACCGGCATAGGTTCCGTTTGCCTCGTGTACCTCAAAGAAGCGCCGCACTTCAGTGAGAACCCGCTCGAAGGGTCGCGTCTTGTAACCAGACTGCGATTTTATCGTGTTGGCGTGCATCGGATCACAAGACCAGACCACTGTCTTACCTTCGCGCTCAATCGCCTTGATCAGAGTTGGTAAGTGCTCGTGCACCTTGTCCGCACCCATGCGAGAGATCAGTGTCATACGGCCAGGCTCGTTCTCCGGGTTCAGCGTATCAATTAGGTGCAGCAACTTGTCTGGTTCGGAGGTCGGGCCGCATTTGATGCCGATCGGATTCCTCACGCCACGCAAAAATTCAACATGCGCGCTGTCCAGTTGCCGAGTCCGGTCACCGATCCAAAGCATATGTGCCGAACAATCGTACCAATCACCAGTCAGACTGTCTTGCCGGGTCATCGCTTCCTCATACCAGAGCAGCAAAGCCTCGTGACTAGTATAGAACTCCGTTTCTCGAATTTGCGGTACTGCATCGGCAGTCAAGCCACAGGCCGCCATGAAGGACAAGCTTTCGTCAATTCTGTCCGCAAGCTCCGAATATTGCGTACCTTGTGGGCTGTCGGCTACGAAATCCATATTCCAACGGTTAACCTGGTGCAAATCGGCAAAACCGCCCTGAGCGAACGCGCGTAGGAGGTTCAAAGTAGCGGCCGCTTGATTGTAAGCCTTAACCAGCCGGTCCGGGTCAGGCTTGCGCCGGTCCGCATCAAACTCGATGCCATTGATGATATCGCCGCGGTAACTGGGCAATTCAACGCCATCTATCTCTTCTGTTGGGGCCGATCGCGGCTTTGCAAACTGCCCCGCCATGCGACCGACCTTCACAATCGGACAGGACCCGGCGAAGGTCAGAACGGTTGCCATCTGCAACAGTACCTTGAAGGTGTCGCGGATATTGTCTGCGTGGAACTCAGCGAAGCTTTCAGCGCAATCACCGCCTTGCATTAGAAACGCTTTGCCCTCGGCAACTCGCGCCAGCCGTGATTTTAAATTGCGCGCCTCGCCAGCAAAGACCAGGGGAGGAAACCCGCGTAGTGTTTCCTCGACACCTTTGAGCTTGGCCTCGTCTGGATAGTCCGGTACCTGCTCAATGGGCTTGTCCCGCCAACTATTCACAGTCCACGTCGCACTCATGGTCTAATTTCCTATTTTGTCCAGTTCCCGAAACCGGGTTGCTATACGCCTAAGATGAACGGTTTTCCAACGAATTATATCTAAATCAGTGTGCAAACCGTTACAATTCCGAGGAATGTGCCGTAAGCTAGCCATTCTGGCAACCAGATCAGATAATCTCTATGACAACCTTGGATGTAGAACTGGAACAATTCCAATCGCTACTGGACGAAAGCCGCCGTGCGGTGATCTTTACCGGCGCCGGTATTAGCACAGAATCCGGCATTCCCGACTTTCGCAGCCCGGGCGGAGTTTGGAGCACTAACCAACCGATCGAGTTCCAAGATTTCATGGCGTCCGAGGCGATGCGCCGGGAAACCTGGAAACGCAAAATTAATACAGATGTCAGTATCAGCGCGGCGGAGCCGAACCGGGGACATCGCGCTGTTGAAAAATTGGTGCGTTCGGGGAAAGTTTCTGCCGTCATCACGCAGAATATAGACGGATTGCATCAGTCCTCCGGGGTGCCAGACGAAAAGGTCATAGAACTCCATGGCAATTCTACTTACGCTACCTGCTTGGAGTGCGGTGTCCGGCACGAGTTAAACGAAATCATGCTGGCCTTTAAAGAGAACGAAACTCTGCCGGAGTGCAATGTTTGCAAAGGACCCTATATTAAGCCGGCGACAATCTCGTTCGGCCAATCCATGCCTGAACAGCCAATGCGTGACGCGCAACGCGAATCCGAGGCCTGTGACCTCTTTATATCAATCGGATCGTCTCTGGTTGTCTACCCCGCGGCGGGCTTCCCGATCGTCGCAAAACGTGGCGGCGCGCGCTTGGTTATTCTGAACCGGGACCCGACGGAACTCGATGCCGCGGCTGATCTCGTTCTCAACCGGGAAATCGGTCAGACTTTTGGCGATGTGGTAGGCGTCAATTGAAAATGGGTGACGCGACGGCCGCGCTTATTGATTTCATAATGAACTGTTCTGCTGAAGCTATTTCCGAATCAGCACATGCCGCGTGCCAGACCTACTTGTTAGATAGTCTCGGTGTTGCCGTAGCGGGAACTTCCGCACCTTGGGCGGATGGTCTTGCCACTATGCAGACGCAATGGGGCGTCGGAGACGACGCTACTAATTGGGTTTTCGGCAAACGCTTACCCGCGCCGGCTGCAGCGCTCACCAACGCCTATCAAATACATAATTCGGAATTTGACTGCATCCATGAGGCCGCTGTCGTCCATCCCATGGCGGTCACTTTGCCTGCGTTGATGGCGGTAGCCGAGCGCAAAGGTCAGGTAACGGGGCGTGATTTTCTATCCTCCCTTACCATCGCTGTCGAAATTGCCTGCACCATAGGCACCGCAGCGACTGGCGGCATGAATTTTTTCCGCCCTGCAACTGCAGGTGCTTTCGGCGCGGTCGCTGGAATTAGCCGTTTACTCGGCTTTGATCGAGATACGCTGCGCAATGCACTTGGTATCGCTTACGGGCAACTTTCCGGCAACATGCAGGCGCATACGGAGGGGTCCGTCCTGTTGGCGATGCAGATCGGCTTCAATGCCCGCAACGCAGTCGTTGCCTGCGACATGGCTCAGGCGGGAGTTCCCGGCCTACAGAATATGCTGGAAGGCGAATTCGGCTACTTTTCAATCATCGAGCAAAGCCACGATTTGACTAGCGCTGTGGCCCAACTGGGCAACCCCTGGTGTATTACCGAGGTTGCTCACAAACCATACCCCAGCGGACGAGCGACGCATGGCGTGCTAGACGCCTTGCTGGAATTACAACGCGAGAACGGCTTCATCGCCGCCGATGTCGATTCCATACAAGCCGTGATACCACCCCTCACCTACCAGCTTGTAGCCCGAACCCCGCAACTCAAAATGACCCCCAACCAGGCCCGTCTCTGCATCGGCTTCGTTGCCGCTCGTGCACTCGAGGACGGGCAACTCGGCGTTGCCGATTTCTCACCGGAAGCGCTATCCGACCCAGGGACTATCGAACTGGCGCGCAAGGTTTCCATCGTAAAAGACGAGAACCCGAACCCAACCGCACTCTCCCCGATTAGCACAACAGTGAAACTGACCGACGGCCTCCAATTCGAACGTACGCAACACCTTATTTACGGCAACCCCGCCAAACCTATGACGCGTGATGCGCACCTTGAGAAATTTCG
>CAYYUG010000071.1:10445-21499 GCA_964474755.1 uncultured Rhodospirillaceae bacterium
TCTTCCGAAAAACGTGCCATCTGTTCCTTGACCATAGTATGTGGCTTATTGCCCACATTGAAGTACAGTATGACCTCGTCGATCCCCGCTGCTTCCACCCGCTTCAAGCTTTCGATGATCTGCGCCGGTGGGCCAAGTAGAATTGATTTATCAGTAAGGTCTTCTTTTTCCATATTTTCAAGTATTTCCACAATTTTTATAAAGTATTGCATCGTTGGTGGTGTCTTCGCCGAATCCTTAGGAAACGCCGGCAACACACAGTATTTGAAGTAGGACATCTGCGCCTCGCGAGCTCTATCTTCTTCTTTCGGCGTATCAGCGATGTGAATGAAGTAACTGCACATCGCGCGCCCTGGTCTCTGCCTGTAAGATCGGCATGCCTCCCGATAGTTCGCAACTGCGATATCAAGCCCGCCGAACACCATGCCAGCCGCGAAAGGTGCAAAGATAATGTTGTGCCCACGTTTTGCCGCCATCTGGACACTGGTTTCGGAAAAGCTTGCTACATAGAACGGGATCGGATTTTGAACTGGTTTTGGCGTAATTGACATGTCCTTGATGCTATGGCGCGGACCTTCATGCGACCAGAGACCGTCGGATGTCCATGCTTTCCAGATAATGTCCATGTGCTCTTCGAAGATTTCAGCCGACGTCATAAAATCCGCGTCGAAGGCAATGTACTCGCGCTGGTCATAACCGCGACCACAGGCAAAGTCGACACGTCCCTCCGACAACACATCTAGAGTCGCCCAGCATTCCGCAACATGGATTGGATGGTGTAAAGGTAACACGCTAACTGCTGGAGCCAAACGGATGTGCTCCGTCACCGCCGCCACGCTGGTCAAAACCAAATCGGGCCGTGAATTCACACCTAACGTATCGAAATGATGCTCACCAATCCAAGCGGAATTGAACCGCAATTTTTCTGCCAGAACCGCCTGCTCACGGATTTCACGTACGAACTGCCCCGCTGTCCGCGGATTGTCCGGATAGGCGTTGTCACTGAGAGTGAAGTAGCCAAATTGCATAGTGGGTTAGACGCGAAGATCGACCTAAAGGTCCAGCAGAGCGTCAATATTAGACGGCTCCAACTCCTGGCCGTGTAACAACTTTTCATCGATCTGCAGTATCGGCGAAGTGCGGATGTTCTTAGAATCGATAAACTCCGCCGCATCCTCATCCATCATTAAATCCTTTGCAGTAAAGTCGACGCCCCTTTCCCGCAGATACGACTTGAGTTGATCGCAAGGTACACAAAGCGGCGTCGAGTAAACGATGACGTTCGCCATTATCAGTTTTTCCCTGTCACCTTTAGCTTTCGATATAGCTCTTTTTTTTCTTTCCACTCGCGCTCTTCGTCGGGATCTTGGAATGGCTGTTCCTTGGTAAAGATCAATTCCTTCCATCGCTCTCCACCACTCCAGTCATAGGGTGCACGAGAAGTCGTATTTGGACCATCGGCGCTTTCCAGCAGATCCAATGCCTGCGAGAAGAGCGCGCGCTGCAGTTCTATCTTGTTTGGCTCTCCGCAGGGATTACCGAGTGGGAAGTCGACGAACAGGAAGCGAGCGACACCACAATGTTCAACGATATCGCGCGCTGCACCGATAATGACAGTCGGGATACCATTTGCTTCAAGGTGCCTAGAGACCAGACTCACGGTCTGGTGGCAGACGGGTCAGACCGGCGTTAATACAGCTAGGTCTACCTCTTCGTCGCGACAGCGCCTCAGCACTTCCGGCGCGTCGATCTCGCGCGTCTTGCGCTGACTGTAAGCGTTGTAGACGCCATACAATGTTGGTGCCACCGATCCGATACGGCCCGAATCCGCGGCTTCGTGCATCCGAGTGATCGGAAAATAGGTATTTACGTCTTCAAGCGTCGTCGCATGCTTGTCAAAATCATAAGTTTGGCTATAGAGGTCTTCGATGGGCGTATCCGCACTCACCGCGTAGACATTGGCTGCCTCGCCCTTTTCCAAGGGTGTCCTCTGATCTTCCCAGCTGCGCACCGCTATTTCACTCGTTGAGATTAGGGTAATGCGCGACTCAGCCAGCGGTTTTTTCAGTGGGGTGAACGGCGTCTCATCGAATTGCGCCCAGCGATAAGGCTTCTCATACCCTTGCGAGAGATAATACTCCCGCGTTCGGTCAATATATCTTACATGGGTCAACGCAATACCCCCTGGCGGTTAGCGAATTGTGCACCAAGTTTGCCACGGGCGGCGCAAGACCTCAATCCACCGCTGCCTTATTTGCGTCATCCGGCGCCTTCTCACGCATTGTCACGAATTCTTCCGCCGCTGTCGGATGAATGCCGACGGTAGCGTCAAACTGAGCCTTTGTTGCGCCACATTTTAGCGCAATACCTATGCCTTGCGTCGTCTCGCCCGCATCCGGGCCCACCATGTGAAAGCCGATGACACGGTCACTTGCCCGATCGACGATCAGCTTCATGAAGGTTTTTTCGTCATTTCCACTCAATGTGTGTTTCATCGGTGTGAAGGACGAAGTGTAGATATCTATAGCGCTATATGCCTCCCGTGCCTGAGCTTCGGTCAGGCCAACCGTGCCAATATTCGGCTGACTAAATACCGCAGTGGGCACGTCGGCATAATCCATTGTGCCGGTTTCACCACGGAACATGTTCGCGGCCAGCACCATGCCTTCGGCAATTGCGACGGGCGTCAACGCAATCCGGTCAATAACATCTCCGATCGCATAGATTGAACTAACGGAGGATTTAAAATAATCGTCAACTACTATGGCGCCCTTAGCGTTTAGTTCAACACCGGCTTCCTCCAACCCAATACCTTTAGCGTTTGGTGTACGACCTGTGGCGTACATGATTAAATCAGTTTCAATTTGCGTGCCGTCTTCCAACTCGGCGAGATAGACATCTTTCTTCTTTTTAATACGCGTTATATTTGTGTTGAAACGCAGATCGATACCCTTTTTACACATCTCATCTGCCAAGAAGGTGCGCACATCGTCGTCGAAGCCGCGTAGGAAGTGAGATCCCCGATAAAGCTGCGTCACCTCACTACCGAGACCATGGAAGATGCCAGCAAACTCGACCGCAATATAGCCGCCACCGACGATGATTGTCCGTTCTGGCAAATTGTCGAGGAAGAAGGCCTCGTTGGAGGTAATCGCGTGTTCCCTGCCAGGGATGTTTGGGACAACCGGCCAGCCTCCCGTCGCTATTAGAATGTTTTTCGCCTTATAGGTCTGCCCATTCACTGAAATCGTGTGCGCATCAACTACCGTCGCTCGACCCTCATGCAATTCCACACCTGCATTACCTAATAGACGACCATAAATATCATTCAGTCGTTCTATTTCCTGGTTCTTGTTAGTGATCAAGGTTGGCCAATCAAATTTACGCTTGCCAACGGTCCAGCCAAACCCAGCAGCGTCGTTGAAGTCTTCTGCAAAATGCGATGCGTAAACTAAAAGTTTTTTTGGTACGCAGCCTACATTAACGCAGGTGCCACCGAGATAGCGTTCCTCCGCGATGCCGACCTTAGCTCCATAGTTGGCAGAAATTCGCGCTGCCCGGACACCACCTGAACCCGCACCGATCACATAGAGATCGAAATCATAATCGGCCATCGCACACCAACCTTTAATAACTATTCAATTCTGCAACAGATATAGGAGCGCAACAGCTAAAAGGAAACAACGCTCGTTTGACACTACACGGTTGAAGTTCGCAGTCACGTTTCCACGCGGTAATTGGAAAATCTCAACTGATACCTCAAACATCTGTTGCTCGAAGAACCCCTTGCTGGTTACAGGCTACGGCTAGCAGCTTTCTGCAACTCACTTGGAGACATCCCCTATGCAGAGATACTTGACCTCGAGATAGTCTTCGATTCCGTATTTTGATCCCTCGCGGCCAAGCCCAGATTCCTTGACGCCTCCGAAGGGCGCAACTTCAGTAGAAATAATGCCGGTATTGGCGCCGACGATACCGTATTCCAAACCCTCTGAGACACGCCAAATGCGGCCGACATCACGGCTGTAAAAATAGGATGCGAGACCGAATTCGGTGTCGTTGGCCATCTTTATCGCCTGCTCCTCAGACGCAAAACGGAACAGCGGCGCCACCGGCCCAAATGTTTCCTCTCTAGTCACGGCCATGCTGGTGTCCACATTGGCTAGCACGGTTGGCTGGAAAAAGGTGCCGCCCTTCTCGTGTCGTTCTCCGCCAATTACCACACGAGCGCCTTTGGACACAGCATCAGCTATGTGCGCCTCGACTTTCTCAACCGCTTCGATATCGATCAACGGACCCTGATTGACACCGGTATCCATCCCATTGCCAACAAGTAAGCCACTAACCGCCTGCGACAATTTGGCGGCAAACTCGTCATAGACGCCATCCTGCACTAGCATGCGGTTGGCACAGACGCAGGTCTGACCGGCATTGCGGTATTTAGAGGCCATCGCTCCTTCTACCGCGGAATCGAGATCGGCGTCGTCGAAAACGATGAAGGGCGCATTGCCTCCAAGCTCCATGCTAACTTTCTTCATTGTTGCAGCGCACTGTTCGGTCAGGATCTTGCCAACTTCCGTCGAACCGGTGAATGTCAGCTTGCGCACGATGGGATTGGACGTCATCTCGCTGCCAATCGCACCAGAAGAGCCTGTAACAACGCTAAAAACACCGGCTGGAACACCGGCGCGCGCCGCCAGGTCCGCCATTGCCAGGGCGGAATACGGCGTTGCCGTCGCCGGCTTACAGACCATGGTGCAGCCAGCGGCTAGTGCTGGACCTACCTTGCGGGCGATCATGGCGGAGGGGAAATTCCACGGCGTAATTGCCGCGCATACACCGATCGGCTCCTTTGTGACGACGATACGCCAATCGCCATTGGGAGCCGGGATCGTATCACCATAAATTCGTTTACCTTCCTCGGCGAACCATTCGATGAAGGACGCAGAATAGAGCACCTCACCCATAGCTTCGGGCAAAGGTTTGCCTTGCTCCATTGTCATCAGGACGGCCAAGTCTTCCTGGTTTTCTAACATTAGATCGTACCATTTGCGCAGGATTACTGAGCGCTCCTTGGCAGTCTTCGCGCGCCAAGCCGGCAATGCCACATCGGCTGCTATAATCGCCCGTTCAGTTTCGGAGACACCCATCTTTGGGATTGAGCCTAGCGTGTCGCCGGTAGCCGGATTGTTTACCGTGAGCATCTCACCGCTATCGGCATCAACCCAAGCACCGTCGATGTAGCATTTCTCGTGGAAAAGATTACCGTCTTTGAGTTCCATTCCTCTGCCTCCTCTCTACGATAAACAGTATCCAGTAATTTAGACTAAGGAAGTCCGCACGCAATGGCCCAGTTCGTCGCGGTCCAAAGCTTGATCTATAGGTCTTTGCATCTATCTTATCTGCTCCACGAGCTCAGGAATTTCGATGAGCGAACTCAAACCTTCCGAGACACAGCGTACGCTCAACATCTGCATCAATTTTCGAGCTGGTAACCTTATTCCGTCCTGTGGTGCAGTGGGCAGTAAGGAGTTGGCGGACGCACTCGAAGTGAACATCGCCAAACGTGGTCTGCCAATTACCCTGCAACGCCTGCATTGCATGGGCAAATGCCATATCGGTCCAACGGTCAAGCTGTCCCATGGTGGCCCGTTTATCATGGGTGCCAAGGACAGCGACGTGCCACAAATTCTTGACTGGTTAAAGGCTGAAGACTGGGACGCACTGAAAGAGGCCTTTCCCCTTACAAAAGTCGATATTAATATCGAGAAATAAATTTATGATGCGGCATGGACAGCCAATATTAGCGCGCCGGTTTAATAGTCACCTTGTTGCTGTTCCCCGCACAGTTTGATCACATATCACCTCAAAATAGGACAAGCCGTCTTCCTCAGAAAAATAACTCTCCGCCATTGCAAAAAAACTAATTGTCCCAACATTGTGAAACGATAAGAGCAGTCACCAGCCTTTCGAGCTTCAGTATTTTTATAAGACCGCCCTTTCTGTTGAAATAACAGCTGATGCAACGGCCACCTTGCATTGAGCTTTAAATGTCTCCAATAACTCTAAATTTGCCAAAGTGGGAAGCGCATACAGCTTCTTCTCGTCTTGCTGAATTCTAGGGAATTTCTATCGCGGACCGTTATGAAAAGCTTCCCGCACGCCTGATCAGCTAAGTTGTAGCTTTGGCATCACCTAAAGTTCGGCAGAGCGAAGCACCAACATTTTCTCGACCTGCATGTCGTGCATAGTGTGATGGATACCACCCACATTGTAACCAGAGTGTTTGAGGCCAGCGAACGGCATCCAGTCAACCCGAAAGGCCGTATGGTCGTTGACCATCACCGCACTGGCGTCAAGCTTACGGAAACAACGCATCGCCCGGTCGAGATCCTGAGTGCAGACCGCCGACTGGAAGGCAAAGGGCAATGAATTCGCACGCGTGATCGCTTCGTCGAGATCACCGTAGGGGTAAACACAAACCGCGGGCCCGAATATCTCCAAGGTACTGACCTTGGCGTCGGCTGGAGGATTGTAAAGCACCGTCGCCTCGTGACAACTAGCCGATACCTTATTGCCACCAACAACTATTTTGGCACCGCCGCAAACTGCTTCGTCAATCCAATCGGCAACCCGGTCATTCTCGCGAGTTCGGATTAGCGGCCCAATCTCTGTTTCGGCCAGTGTCGGATCTCCGATTGTCATCTTCTGCGCTTCGGCGCCAATCGTTTCCGCCACCTGATGGGCGATAGACTCGTGTGCATAGATACGCTGCACTGACACACAAACCTGACCAGCGTGATAAAAGCCGCCTTTGGCGAGCAGTGGCAGAACAGCATCGAGATTGGCATCCTCGGCAACGATTACCGGCGCTGCACCGCCATGCTCCAGCGCACAGCGCGTGCCCGGCGCAAGCTGAGAACGCAGCATCCAACCGACTTTCGGCGAACCAATGAAGCTGAAGAAGCCTACCCGAGGGTCGGTTACGAGCTTGGTTGACACGTCGCGCCCACCGGTAACCACTACCTGGCACCATTCCTCCGGTAGTCCTGCTTCATGGAGGATCTGCACGAAGCGGATGCAGGACAATGGCGTAACTTCGGCCGGTTTCACAATGCAAGGGCATCCGACGGCCACTGCTGGGGCTACTTGATGGACGATTAGATTGAGTGGATGATTGAAGGCACTTACCGCCACGACAACGCCAATTGGCTCATGCGTCGTCATCGCCAGACGGTTCATTGAGGACGCATTCAAGCCCATTGGAATTTCAGAGCCATGCTGGGTACGCAGCGTTTCGATACAAAGCTTTACCCCATCTATCGCGCGCGCCACCTCGACTCGACTATCGGGCAGAGGCTTGCCGCCTTCGCGCGCTGCCTCGACAGCAAGTGTCTCAAAGCGCTCTCCCATAATCTTGGCAGCCTTCTCCAAGACCTCGATACGCTTCTCTGCGCTGAGCCAACCGTCTCGATTGCGAAACAAGCGGTCCGCTGTGTCGAGCGCCTTATCAACTACCTCGAGGTTGGATACGGCAACATTGGCAATTTCCGCGCCGTCATACGGTGCCCAAACCATGGTTTCTCTGTCGGACCTAGCGCCCGGCACCATCAACGAAAAGCTATCGATCATCTTTATCACCGTAGGTGAATTCATGAACCCCAAAGCAGCGCGACCTTAACCCGATACAGGACGGAACGGTAGGGCTATAACTGAAGCGCAGCATTAAAACCTTGGTTGAATGGCATACGAGGTATTAGACCAAATTGAGTATACCTGATTACGTTAAGCGATCTTGATGATCCTCGACGATTGCCGCCACGCTTGCGCTCCATTACCGTGGCACCAATAAATTTATATTGTCAGAGCCGCGACTTATAGCGCAGCCCCTTATTAGAAGGTGCTCGATAAAGTCCACAGCCCTAAGTCAACTCGTAAAATGTGCCACGATTGCAATACTAACCTTAGACATCCCGCAACATTATCCTGCAACGGGCAAAAATTAATACGCGCTCAATTTTCTCAAATAGGTGTTATCGTTTTCGAAAGGCATACTTGATTAATAATATATTGCGCGACTTGTTCCGAAGGAGCATTCGTCGATAATGACGAACACCATTCCCGAATGATTGAGGAGCGAAAATCGTGAACGCTACCCGACTGCCCCTGTCCCGTTTCACCGTCCTAGATCTGACGGCACACCGCGCCGGTCCCACCTGCGTGCGGCAACTGGCCGATTGGGGTGCAAATGTCATCAAGATCGAAGCACCGTCCGCAATTAATAAGGACAAGGGTGGACTGACCGGTGCGCGACACGGGTTCGATTTCCAGAACCTTCATCGTAACAAACGTAGCCTGACAATCGATCTGAAGAGCGAAGGCGGGAAGGAAATCTTTTTTAAGTTGGTCGAGAACGCTGATGTGGTCGTCGAAAACTTTCGCTCCGCCGTCAAGCACAGGCTCGGCATCGCCTACGAGGCCTGTCGCGAGGTCAATCCTCGTATTGTATATGGCAGTATTGCCGGCTTTGGCCAGGACGGTCCATACGGAAAGCGGCCAGGCGTCGACCAGATCGCGCAGGGTATGGGTGGCTTGATGTCGATTACGGGGCTACCTAACCAGGGTCCGGTGCGCGTTGGTATCCCAATCTGCGACCTGACTTCCGGAATATTTCTAGCCCAAGGTATCCTGATGGCACTCCTAGACCGCGAAGTCACTGGCGAAGGCCAATGGGTGCACACTTCGCTGCTAGAATCGATCATGCAGATGCTCGACTTCCAGGCTTCGCGTTGGACCATAGAAGGCGAGGTCGCGCCGCAGGCGGGAAATAATCATCCAACGAGTATCCCGACTGGTGTATTTGAAACAGCTGACGGGCACATTAACATTGCCGCATCCGGCAACACACTCTGGGTTCGCTTCTGCAAAACTATCGGACATGAAGAATTGCCGGCGAACCCGGACTATGCTGACGCTGATTCGCGTTCGAAAAATCGTGATGCACTGAACTCACTGCTGAACGAAATCACACGAACCAAAAATAGCCAAGAATGGATAGACCTCCTTAACGAGGCTGGTGTACCTTGCGGCCCCATCTACTCGATCGACCAGGTGTTCGCAGATCCACAAGTCGAGCATCTGCAGATGAGCCGGCCGACAACGCACCCCAAACTGGGCGAGCTTAATTTGTTGGGTCAAGCACTAAACCTGACCGCAACGCCGGAACCGCAGCGGCTTCGCCCCACACCAGAACTGGGCGAACACACAGACGAAATTTTGGCAGAGATCGGTTATGACCAAACCGCAATATCGGCTTTCCACGAGGCCGGAAATATTTGATCAAGGGAACGTGACAAACATGAATTTACAAACTGACAAAATGCTTGCCTCGAAAGAGGCCGGCATCGGCTGGATGACATTTAATAATCCCGCACGCCGTAACGCGACCTCTCTGGAAATGTGGCAAGCGATAGAAGTCATCCTTAAAGATTTCGAGGACGATGATGCTGTGCGCGTTGTCGTGATGAAGGGAGCAGGTGATAAAGCCTTTGTCGCTGGAGCAGATATCTCGGAATTTAAAGAACGCCGCAATAACGCTGAAGCAGCCGCGGAATACACTAGAATTTCGGAGTCTGCACGAGCCAAGCTGGCGAATTTTAGCAAGCCGCTAATCGCCATGATAAAGGGATACTGCCTTGGTGGTGGTCTTGCTGTTGCACTATCTGCCGATATGAGATTTGCCACCGAGGATTCCCGCTTTGGTGTACCTGCAGCTCGTCTTGGTATCGCTTACGGGTTCGATGGTCTGCGAAAGCTTGTTTCTTTAGTCGGACCAGCCAAGGCAAACGAAATCATGTTTACCGCGCAACGGATCGGCGCCGACGAAGCTTTACAAATTGGACTAATCAATCGGATTATTCAAACCGAGGACCTCGAAAATACCGTACGCGGTATCGCCACTACTATCAGCAATAACGCGCCGCTGTCAGTCAATGCTTCTAAGGTTACGATTAAGGAAATTCTTAAGGATCAATCTGACCGAGACATGGGTATGCTCGACGAAATTACCAAGACCTGCTTCGATAGCGCCGACTACAAAGAAGGTCGTGAAGCATTCATGGAAAAACGTGAAGCCGTGTTTGTGGGGCGTTAAAGCACTACTTAGTCCGCGCCAGAAAATTCTTTGATATAGGTTAAGGGCTGAGGCTTCTATACCTCATTCCCTCTGCCTTTCAGCTCTACTTTTAGTTTGCACACAGGGAATTCTAGAAAAAATTTGCATTGTCCCTTGGATTAGGTTGAGGCGTCTTCAAATATAGGCAATGCGATCACATTAAATTTCAAGCGACTAAATTTTAGACGGTACGTGATATAAAAGCGCGTAATAAAAAAAGGCTGTTTAGACTTCAAGCGTCAGGTTTATCAAAGTCTTCGATTTCAAACGGCAGGTAACATTAAAATTAAAAAGTGTCATAGGTGGGCATAAATTTTAGAGACTATTTTCTTCCCGCCAATAGTTTCCCTTAACAGCAATAATACATCGCCCACGTCCGGGTACAAGATTTCCCAAAAGAACTGAGCAAAATTTTCTCTAAATTGATCAAGAGAAGAAAATATTTTATGATCAAATGACCCACCGTTATTTAAAGCCCCACCTTCCGTTGCTGAATAAAAAAATTCTACCTGCCTTCGTGAAAAGTTTTCATCTGCCATCAAAGAAATTATCTGAATGGCACGTACCAATCTGGTATTCTTTCCCAGTTCAGCATGTCTTTCAATAACTTTTGTTATATCGGAAAAGTCAATTGCTCTGCTAATAATTTCAACATTAACATTAGATGATATGTACGGAGATTCGTTTATAAATTCCTTGCTTCTAAAAGATTTATGTCGCCAGCTGCAGGAACTCGTATATGTGTCTTGTATATCTTCATAATCACTCGAAGAAATTTTAATTTTATATTCCTGATCATCTTTCAATATACCGTGTACGATACCGACATTACAAAATAGAATAGAAGCCATTAAATTTATACACTCGCTTTGTCGAACTT
>CAYYUG010000072.1:0-21378 GCA_964474755.1 uncultured Rhodospirillaceae bacterium
ACGTCGGTGATCTTGCTGTTACTCGCATACTCCCAATAGGCCGGATCCTGGCGGTAGGGCATGTTAAGGCGGCGGACACGCGGCGCATCGGCGGTATGGTCTGGTTCCAGGTCAAAAATGTCGTTCGATGCGTTTAGCTCGCGCGACTTTTCGGTGAAAGTTTTCGTGATGTCCTGCAGTCGCTTCAGTTCATCATTCTGGATAAAACTCTCAAGCAGCAGGTAACCGTTCTCGAAATAGAATTCGCGCTGTTCCTGACTCAGCACCCTTGGCGCTTCAGCCAAAACCTGTTCGATCTTCATGGCAATCTCTCCTGGTCCAGTCGAACCGACAACTAGTGTGCCACCAAGTGGACCCACAAGGCAATTAGGCATAACTGATGAATAAGCTATCGAGTTTTTTCGCAAAATTCGCGACAATTTGGCCTAAATAGGATGTAAGGAAGTAAAGATGCCATTTGTCGACTACGAGAGGCTCAAATTCGATTATCGCAACCGCGTGTTATGGATCACGATCGATGCGGGCAAGATGAATGCTGTTGATTTCGAGATGCATGAGGAACTGGCGCGGGTCTTCCCTGAAGCACAGCGCGACCCGGACAGCGATTTGATCATCCTGACCGGCGCGGGCCGCGCCTTCTGCGCCGGCGGTGACATGGCGTGGTTTCAAGCCATGATCGACGACCCATCCCTATTCCGCGATATTGCCCACGACGCGAAGCGCATCGTCAACGGCTTGCTGGAGTTAGAAAAACCCATCATCTGCCGTCTAAACGGCGCGGCAGCCGGGCTCGGTGCCTCAATCGCGCTTCTCTGCGACGTGATCATAGCAGACGAGACCGCCAAGATAGGCGATCCACACGTCAAAGTGGGCCTCGTCGCGGGCGATGGCGGCGCGGTAATCTGGCCGCAGCTCATAGGCTATGCCAGGGCCAAGGAGATGCTACTGACCGGCGAAATGCTGGATGCGTCGGAGGCCTCGGCAATGGGCCTAATCAACCATGCGTTGCCCGCTGACCAGCTCGACGCTAAGGTTGACGAAGTGGCCGGTAAGATTCTCGACAACCCGCGTTGGGCCGTGCGCTGGACCAAGACGGCGATCAATTTGCCGTTGCGGGATATAGCCAACCGGGTGATGGACGCGGCAATCGCTTATGAGATCAATTCGAATTCCACCCGCGACCGACAAGAAGCCGTCACCGCGTTTGTCGAGAAACGAGCGCCAAACTTCACCGGCGATTAGAGGATTCCATGGCTAAACCGCTGACGCCATTCCAAAGGGCAGCCAAGCAGCCACTCATGCTGGGCCTATTTATGCCGCACCAGGAAGGCGCCTGGAGCCCATCTAAAGCGCCGCGCAAAACCTCTTGGAATTTCGACTACAACGCCAAATGTGCTCGAAAGGCCGACCGGCTTGGCTTCGATATAGTCTTTGCTTTAGCGCAGTGGTTGGGCAAGGGCGGCTATGGCGGCGATATAAGGTTTCGCGAGAACGCGATAGACCCTTTCATCACATCCGCCGGCCTGGCACCTATAACCAAGAATGTACTGCTGATAGCGACGGTTCATATTCTCTATGGCTGGCACCCTCTGCACCTGGCGAAATACGGCGCGGTGATTGACCATATTAGCGGCGGACGTTGGGGCCTTAACGTGGTCACCGGCTACAAAGAAAGCGAGTTCCGCATGTTCGGGCTTGATCCCATTCCACATAACGACCGCTACGCCATGGCGTCGGAGTTCACTACAATCATGCAGCGCCTCTGGTCAGAAGACGAGGAGCTTACCTACAAGGGTAAGTACTGGAAGACCAATGGTGCCTTCGTCGCGCCAAAACCCGAGAACGGCTCCGTCATAATGGTTAATGCGGGATCCTCTCCCGCCGGCATCGATTATGCGACCAGCCATTCCGACATTATTTTCGTCACTAGTCCCGGCGGCGCCGAACCTACGGCGGCGGTTAAATCTCTGCGCCCACACCTTAAAAAAATTCGTCAGGCGGCAAAGGAGAAGAAGAGGAAAATCAAAATCATGATTAATCCGCATGTCATCTGCCGAGAAACCGAAGAGGAAGCCTGGAAGCAATATCACCGAATTCTTGACCAGCGAGACGAAATCGCAACGGATAACTTCGTCGCCACCTTCATGGGCGGCGACCAATCATCCTGGCGCGGTCATTCTAAGTCGAACTGGGCGGTCGGCGGCAATGTTCATCTCGTTGGTACGCCAGAGCAGATCGTCGATTGGTTCATAAAGCTCAAGAGCGTCGGATGCGACGGCATGCAGGTCAACTTCTACGACTTCCTGCCGGACCTCGATTTTTTTGGCAAACGGGTCATGCCCCTTTTGTATGAAGCGGGCTTACGGATCGACGTGGCCTAGCGCCCATTCGCCTTTCGCCACGCTTCGAATTTGACCAAGCTTTCCGCCTTGGTCGGGGGATATAGGCCTGTTGTTGCAGCGCCATTGCGAACCTCTTCGGTGACGAAATCTTCAAACGTCGTCATCTCAAAACCTTCCTCTGCAACCTCATTCGCCAAGTGCGCGGGGATCACCACTACACCTTCCAGGTCGCCTACGATGATATCACGAGGATAGACTGGGGCATCACCACAGCCGATCGGCAAATCGATATCGCAGGCATGGTGCACCGTCAGGTTTGTCGGCGCAGCAGGGCGTTGATGGTAGGCTGGGAAATCGAGCGCGGCGATCTCCGGTGCGTCGCGAAAACCGCCATCTGTTACCACACCCGCGACACCGCGTTTCATCATCCGCATTATGAGGATGCCACCCGCCGACGCGGCGCGGGCGTCCTTGCGGCTGTCGATAACCAGGACATGGCCTGGAGGGCAGTGCTCGACAGCCTTTCTTTGGGGATGCTCCGGATCGCGGAACCCATCCAGCTTATCAAGGTCTTCGCGCGCCGGAATGTAGCGCAACGTATAAGCCTCACCCACCAAGTTTCGGCCCGCATGGCCAACGCGGTGAATATCCTGCATGAATTGGTTTCTTAGCCCCCTCTTGAGCAGAACAGTGGTCAAAGTGGCCGCACTAACGGTCTTTAGCCTTTCGCGATTCTCAGCTGTGAGCGTTTTAGTCATGCTTGCTAATCCCTAGAAAATATCTGGTTCCCCGACCGGCGCGCCGTAATCCGTCTTCAAAAAATCGAAATCACAGCCTTCTGGTGCCTGCTCTATATGCTGGCTAAATACGTAGCCATAACCTCGTTCGAAGCGGGGCGGCAGCGGCTGCCAGTTGGCTTTGCGGCGTTCCAACTCGGTATCTTCGACCTCCATCTGGATCAACCGCTTGTCCACGTCGACCGTCACCAAGTCTCCGGTCTGGACAAGGGCCAGCGGCCCTCCGATATAGGATTCCGGTGCGACGTGTAGAACGCAGGCGCCGTAACTAGTGCCGCTCATCCGCGCGTCGGAGATGCGCATCATGTCGCGCACGCCCTGTTTCACCAGCTTGGTTGGCACAGGCAGCATGCCCCATTCCGGCATGCCCGGACCGCCCTTCGGTCCGGCATTACGCAGGACTAGGACGGTGTCTTCGGTGGCGTCCAAATTTTCATCGTCAATCGCCGACTTCATCGCTGAATAGTCGTCAAATACTAGCGCTGGTCCGGTATGTTTGAGGAATTTACGATCCATTGCCGAGACTTTCATGACACAGCCGTCCGGCGCCAGATTGCCTTTGAGTACAACCAGTGCTCCCGACTCATAGATCGGGTTATCGAGCGGCCGGATGACGTCATCATCATAGACTTCGGCATTGGCGATGTTGGCACCAATGCTCTCGCCCGACACGGTCATCACATCCGTGTGCAAATGCTGCTCGATGCGTTTAAGCATACCCTTCAGCCCACCTGCATAATAAAAATCTTCCATCAGGTAGGTCTTGCCGTTCGGCCGGATGTTCGCAATAACCGGCACCTCTCGGCCGATCCGCTCGAAATCCTCAAGCCCTATGTCGAAGCCAGCGCGCCGTCCAATCGCTACCACATGGATAATCGCATTGGTCGAACAACCCATCGCCATGGCGGCGGCAATAGCGTTCTCGAAAGACTGGCGGCTCAAGATGTCTGCCGGCTTCAGGTCGCTCCAGGCCATTTCAACGATGCGTCGACCGGTTTGCGTCGCGAGCCGCGTGTGGTTCGCATCGGGCGCCGGCACCGATGCACCGCCGGGGAGAACGAAGCCCAGAGTTTCAGCGATTGAGGTCATCGTGCTCGCTGTACCCATGGTCATGCAGTGGCCAAAAGAGCGGGCGATCCCCTCTTCCACCTCGGTCCAATCGTCTTGCGTGATTTTGCCCTCACGCAGATCGTCCCAGTATTTCCAGGAATCTGAACCACTGCCAAGCGGCCTACCCTTCCAATTCCCGCGGAGCATCGGACCGGCGGGGAAAAAGATCGTCGGTAATCCCATAGAAATTGCGCCCATCAACAAGCCTGGCGTGGTTTTATCGCAGCCGCCCATCAGCACACAGGCGTCAATTGGGTGTGAGCGCAGCAACTCTTCCGTCTCCATCGCCAAGAAGTTGCGGTACATCATGGTCGACGGTTTGACGATCGGCTCAGACAAAGAGATCGCCGGCAATTCTATTGGGAAACCGCCGGATTGCAGGATGCCGCGCTTTACATTCTCAACCCGTTCTTTGAAATGGACATGGCATTGATTAATGTCCGACCACGTATTGACAATGCCGATAACCGGTTTGCCGTCCCAATCTGCCGCGTCGTAGCCCATCTGCATTGTCCGCGAGCGATGTCCGAAGGCGCGCAGATCGTCGACACCAAACCATTTGTAACTACGAAATTCTTCGTAGGTCTTGCGTTTGCCCACTTTTTCCCCCACAGAATTTATTTCATCAAATTAGCTGCATGCCACGGCATAGACACCTGCAACACCAGCTGGCAGTGGCAAAGTTCGCCAGTTTTCGCCGCCATCTTCGGTGCCGAAAATCTGCCCTTGCCGCGCACCGCAATAAACACGGTTAGGGCTGGAAGCGCTCGGCCCAATATTCATGAGCGTACTTTCCATCGACACGCCTTTATCGAAGCGGTGCCAGGTCTCACCAAGATCAGTGCTGCGGTAAAGCGAACCCTCGTCACTCAGCGCGGCGACGCTGAGCGCCGCATATAGCATGTGCGGATCGTGCGGGCTGACGATGATATCGCGTGCATAGGTAAGTGGCGAAAATCGTCCGACATCCATGAATTCCCAGCTGTCACCTTTGTCCGGACTGCGGAATAGTCCCATACGGTTTGCAAGGAAGACGTTTCCTGGCTTGGCTGGACTGATCGCCAGCGAATGGCTGTCCATCATGCCTTCCTGGTCTTGGTCGGTGCCGATACGGCTTTTGAATGCGTCCTTCTTCACGTATTCCATCAAACCGGCACTAATGTCAGTCCAGGATTCGCCACCATCTAAACTACGCACCACACCGCCGACCTCAAGGCCTGCGTAAATTTCCTTCGGGTTACTCGGATCCGCAGTCAAGCGGATAACCCGTAATGGGAACCCCATCTGCACCGCTCCTGACGGCCTTGGTACCTCGAGCAGGCGCCAACTCGCACCGTCATCGTCACTGCGATAGATAAGGGTGCCTTGTGTCCCGACTAACAAACCCCCATCATCCAGTGTTAGAATCGACCAGGTTACCGTGTCGACACCGGGTGACGCCGGCAGCTCCAGGAGCTGCCAACTCGCACCTCCGTCGGTACTTCGGAAAGGGCCGTTCTGAGTGCCAACATAAATACTGTCCGTCCCGCGCATCGCGATGCACCGCACTTCAACGGCATCTGGGAGCCCATTCGTCAGCGCTTGCCATGTGCCCGTGTCGTCTAGACGGAATAGCCCTTGCGTTCGCGTCTCGCTCGCTGCCTTGTCCCAAAACGCTGCACCTGCAAATACGCTCATCGCCCAATCTCCCTTTATTCTTAGTTTCCGAGAGCACAGACTAACGCATTTTGCCGAACTCGAAACCAATTCGAAGATCGTGCGTCGATGCTTGCCTACAGCAGGTGGCTCTTGCGGTGGCATAACACCATTGACTAAGAGGAAATTAAGCTTTTGCCGATGGTGCTGCATCGATTTGGCTGGCTAAAGCAACAATTCCGGCAAGTACGTGAAAGGATGAGGTGCATCCGCTCGCGCCACGGTATATTCACGGCAGGATGGAGGACCCAAGCTCAGAAGCCGTCTCGCTGCTGCAATCACGCTCACGTGAACGCTGTATGGAGTTTGCGCTCGTGCTTATCGCGATGAACATCCGATGTAACCTCGTTATTGACGACGGCACTTATGACCTGCAGGTACAGGCGCGCGACGCCCCCCGTGCGCGCGAGCAAATCCGTCTCTATGTGGTAGAAAACAAGCGACCAAACAGCCACAATACCAGCCTTTTCGGCACACAGGACGGGTTAACTTGTGCCTGGCTGTACGCCATGACGATCCTAATCGTATACATCATGCAACGGGACTATGTATTTGGGCTGGACTGGGCACAATTGGGCATGAACCATGCTGGTTTAGTTCGCGACGGCGAGTGGTGGCGAGTCGTGACCGCACTCAGCCTGCATGTTGATACACCGCATCTGGTCAGCAATTTTTGTTTCGGTATCTTGTTCGCATTCCTTGCCGGCGAAATGATCGGCTGGGGCCTTGCCTGGACAGGCATGATCTCCGCCGGTGCACTTGGGAACACACTTAACGCCCTGGCACAGCCCACACATCACGCCTCAATTGGCGCCTCGACAGCAATTTTTGCAACCGTAGGTATTCTGGCCGCCTTCTCCTGGAGCCGACGCACCACGCGCCACAACCGTTGGGTGCCACTCGGCGGCGGCGTTGCCCTTCTCGCTTTCGTTGGCATGGAGGGTGCGCGAACGGACATCTTCGCCCATGTCACGGGCTTCGCGGCGGGTTGCGCCTTCGGTTTCACCTTCTCGACCCTAGAGCGCTACCTGACCTTGACTACCTCGAACAGGCGTACACTGGGCATCGCTGCAGCGGCATTCTTTGTCTTCACCTGGATTCTCGCCGCTCGTAATAGTCAAAGCGTCTATTAGATTACGCCGTCTGCCGTCAATGCTGCCAGATCTTGCTCAGAGAGGTCGAGTAAACCGCCATAAATTTCCGTGTTGTGTTGCCCCAAGGGCGGTCCCGCATGCGAGACGCGGCCCGGCGTGCGCTTGAGTTTCGGTAATGGCGCCGGCATACGCACTGTCCCCTCTTCGGGATCAGAAATGTCCACGATGTTCGACCGCGCGGCGTAGTGCGGGTCTTCGGCGATGTCACTCGCTGTATAGATCCCACCAAACGGCACGTTGTTACCGACCAGCCGTTGCTCGATATCGTGGAAGTCGCGCGCAGCAATCCAGTCGGACAGTATTTTCTCCAACTCATCAGGGCGCGTGATGCGCTCCTTACTCCTAGCGTAGCGCGGATCGTTCGCCAATTCCTGCATATCCATCGCCTCAACCAACCGGCGGAACACCGCATCGCCACCGGCGGCGATCTGCACATAACGCCCATCCTTCGTCTGGAAGGTACCTGCCGGAGAGAAAGTCGGATTTCGGTTACCTATACGCTCCCGGTTGGCTCCAGTCAGCATGTTCTTGTGCATCATGTCCGCGGTAATCCGGAATGGCGCCTCGTAAAGCGCCAGGTCAATCAATTGGCCTTCAGCATCTGGTCCGCCTTGCTGATCGCGCTGATATAGCGCGAACATCGCCGCCAACGCCCCGAATGTGCCAGTGTTGTAGTCGGCAGTAGGAAAGGCGGGACGTACCGGAAAACGGTCGGGGAAACCCGTCGGATACATGTAACCAGAAAAACCGAGCGCAATCCGGTCGTAACCGGAGCGTTTGGAATAGGGGCCTTCCTGCCCGTAACCGGACACCCGGACCATGATTAGTTGTCTGTTAACTACCCGTAATTCGTCCCAACCAATGTTCCAGCGTTCCAACGTGCCGGGTGTGAAATTCTCAAACAACACATCAGCCTGTTTGACAAGATCCTTTAAGATTTTCTGTCCCGTTTCAACGCGCAGGTTGAGCGTAATTGATTTTTTATTGCGCGCCTCAACCAACCAGTTTCCAGAACGCTGCGCCTTGCCATCAACCGGCGTACCCCGCAAGGCGTCACCTATTCCGGGTTGCTCAATTTTGATCACCTCAGCGCCGAAATCGCCCAGCATTGTCGCGCCAAACGGGCCAGCAATCAGTTGGCCGATATCCAGGACCCGGATACCTTCCAGAGGAAGTTTATCAGAAATGGTAACTCTCCTTAGTGCATGTCGGCCGTTGTTTAGTTTGATTAAATTCTAACGCCCTTTAAATGCCGCCGGCCGCTTTTCGCGGAACGCCGACGTACCCTCCTGCAAATCCTCCGTATCACCAAGATCACGAAAGGACCGGCTCTCCAGTAACAAGGCTTCCTCAAAGGGAACATCCGCAGCTTTCATCATGACGTTTTTTGCAAAGCGCTGGGCCAACGGGGCGCGAGTTGCGAGCATGTCGGCATAAGACAAGGTCTCGTCAAGCAGTATCTCTGCCGAATAAATTCGGTTCACCAAACCAATGCGTTGGGCGTGTTCAGCATCTATCAATTCACCGCCTAGGATCATTTCCATCGCGTTGCCCATTCCAACGATCTGTGGCAGCCGGATAAGACCGCCGTCGCATGCGTGGAAGCCCCAATTGACATCCTGATCGCCAAACATCGCGTGGGGCGCGCAGAAGCGAATATCACAGGCTAATGCCAATTCAAGGCCACCACCGACTGCATAGCCATTGACCGCCGCGATAATAGGCTTGTCAATCTGCAGATTACGGGTAATGCCGCCGAAACCGGGGCCTTCCGTAAATTTTTGACGGAACTCGTGCGGCGCCGAACACGCAAAGTTCATCGTGTAAGTTTTAAGATCGGCCCCCGCGCAAAAAGCCTTGTCACCCGCCCCGGTCACCACCGCGACACGCGCATCTTCATCCGCGTCAAATTCTCGGAACCGCTCTGTAATTTCGTTGCTCGCGGCGAAATCCATCGAGTTCATTTTCGCAACCCGATCGATCGTGATCAGCCGCACATGACCACGCCGCTCATACAAAATATCCTGGCCCAAAGCCTCCTCCAAGCAATGTTGTGGTAATATACAGCACCTTAGCGCATTGGGCTGGATCGTACGAGAATCGGCTGAGGCCACTATCCTATATCAAATCCAACCCGTGCGCGTATTGTCACTATTTTACGTAACGTTAATTCAAATAGAGGATTAAAGGACGGTGTCACCTACGAAAACCATCCATTAGCGTCGCCTGACACTCTAAACCCCGAGACGCGCGTCTAAAGGTAGGGTCTTTGAGGTTGGTAAATTGTTAACGCTAAACCCTTAGAAGAAACTGGACAGGCACAACGATTTTCTCTATCCAGAACGTCCGTTTCGACGGACGCCCAGGTAGCTCAGTTGGTAGAGCAGTGGACTGAAAATCCGCGTGTCGGCTGTTCGAGTCAGCCCCTGGGCACCACCCCCTTTAAAAATAATATATAAAGGCAAGCTAAGCCGCAATTTATGCTATACGATCGCAGAGGGTTACATACAATCTTGCAATTGGAACCGCCCCCTAACCATATGATCCGCTATTTACTTTTCCCCACGCTAGATTTTTCAAATACAGGCGATTAATTTGATTTAGTTCGAAATGTACATTACCTAAACTAGAAGATACTAATATTTTAGTTGCTATAAATTTTATATATTTCTGTAATCTAGATAAAAATATAATTCCAAAGGCTTGTTAACATGAGAAACGTTTTACTATCTTGGCGATACTCGTTGCCCAAAGGAAATTTCTATGATTCTCATCATGATTCTATACTCTATAGTGGTAAGAAATCGATTATTTTTCAGGTTCTAGCTTTTTTATTATTTTTTATGCTTGGTTATATACAGCTAAATTCTCTTGAAGCTAAAACCTTTTCTTTTGTTGTGCCAAAAACCTCTGAGTTACCTATCCACGCAATTGAAAATAGCACCGCTACCGCTAATATTATTGCTATCATCGGGGGCAAAGGGTTAAAAAATTCTTTTGGAAACAGTCGGAATTATTTGGCCAATCAAAAGCAAACATTCGCCGCAGGTGGATTGAACTTTTACTTGCTTCCAAATTATTCGGAATCTGAAAAAGCAAGCTATAGACTTCGTGCAAGCAAAACACGGGCAAATCGAATATTAGCCTTAGTCAAAGCATTAAAAACGCGCAACGGAAAGCCCGTATTTATTATTGGCTTCAGCCGTGGTTCAGTAGACACTGGGCAATTTGCTAAAACCTATCCAGGGCAAATTAGTGGAATAGTATTAGCCTCGGGTATATATACTAATGAGTCGAAAAAGGCTGAACTCTATTCAATGGAAATGATTATTGGTGATAAAATTGATACAGCGACTTTAATTGTTCATCATTCTGATGATAGCTGCCATGTTACATTATTCAGCTATGCTGAATCTTTTTACCAAACACTAACTGCACCATCTAAGGATTTATTTGTTTATTCTGGTGGCGAAGCTAGCGGTCGCGCATGTGGTCCACTAAACCATCACGGTTTTGAAGGCATAGAAGAAAAAGTTGCGCGCGATATAACCAAATGGATTACAAGGATAGGCAAAAATAAGTAAACATATACGTTACATAATTATCGCCATTTTATAGCATAACTAAACCTTACCAGGTCTATATTTAGCGTTATTCTTTGTCATTTTCCTCACTAATTACCTTATAGGATTTCCCTAATCCGTGAACATGGAGAAGAGCCCGCGTGGATTTTGGTAAGACATTTTTTATCACAACAATCCGTTAAAAATATTTCCTAAGATAAACACATGTCGGACAGCGATTAATCGGATTAAATTGAGACTAGAACGATGTTTACGTGTTACTGTTGGGGATGTTGCCTTGCAATTCAATCCAATGCATTCCATTTCTGACCGATGCGATCTAAGGAAACGAAGTCGCGCAAATTTCCACGGCCAACGGGACCAAAATTACCAATAGGATAGCCGATTGGAATAATTGCGTAGGAATGAACGCCTGCTGGTAAATCGAGAGCCTTCTCTGTTTCTTCTTCATAGAGGAGGTGGCGCGTTGTCAAGCTAGCCCCCAGACCAAGTGCGCGAGCAGCTAGTAGCATGTTTTGTACCGCAGGATAAATGGACGCGCCCGCCGTCCTATTCGGCGGGATCAGCGGGTTGTTATGTTTAATACAAGCGACAATCCATACCGGCGCTTCGTGAAAATGTTCCGTCAAATATTCGACCGCTAAATGTTGGCGGTGATATTTTTCAGCATTTGATCCCGCCGGTGGGGTGCTAGACGCATAACGCGGCCCAACAATCTCATCGAGCGCCTTTTTATACCAAACCTGGACGGCTTTTTTTATGGCGATATCTTTGACGACGATGAAATGCCAACTCTGACTATTCGCACCATTCGGCGCGCATATACCAGCTTCCAATACCCTGACAATTAGTTCATCTGACACCATGTCGGGCTTAAGACGACGCATCGCCCGCGTCGTACTGAGGATATCGAAGAGATTTTCTGAAGAGAGGTCGACCGTTGAATTCACCACGATAAATTCCTTTAATTTCTTTTGTAACACTTGCCCTCAATAAACGGTTTGGAAAGTGTCTCATTTAAAAAAATAGCTGATCCCATGGAGATCCGCCGGCGCCTTTAACTCGACAGAAAAATTACCCAATACTAGTTGTGAAGGAGCCCCAGGTTAGAGAAAAATAAATAAGTTTTGTAGATATTTAAGACACCGAGGGTCTCCAGAAACCTTAACACATCCAGATAACTTCATAGTAATCAAACCGTGTCTAAAAGGTGCTAACCAAGGTTTTCCCAGTATCCAGCTTGACAGTGCTAGAGCCAGCCATTGCACCCATTTATTAGGCATTATTGCTTTCAAAAATTTCTTTGGACTGAAGGCGAGCAAGCGTCACTAGTTTTCAGGATCGATCGGGATCGGCTCGCCAGGATCCAGCTCTTCGTCTGTCTCCACCCGATAATGGCCTCCGAGCCAACGTTGCAGATCAATATTTTTGCAGCGTTTCGAGCAGAACGGATTCATTTTCTCAATTATTAACCGGCCGCAGATCACGCAAGTTTCTTCGCTCATATTGACCTTTTCCTGATCTAGACCCGATTCAACGAAACGCTGAACGACGTATCCCCAGGCTCCACTTTCAACTCAATTATCTGTCCCATCCGGCGTTCGACCTCTTTCCGTGCAACAGCTAAAGGCCCTTCGAGAGCTACTATTATTGGCAACGATGCAGCGATGACTGGACTCCCAGGGCCCGTCAAACGCAAAACATCACGTAAGGCTGCAGAGGCTGATGTAGCCGGCGCGGGCTGCACGCCGCGGCCTTCAATTAGGATATCGTGCAATGGCGGCGAAGTTCTTCGTCGGGTCAGTTCCAACAGCCCCCCCACCGTAAGGCTCAACACATCGACCTGCATTGGATCGTCGCGAAAAGCGTGTCGTGCGGTCTGCAAGAACTGGTTGCGTACCGATTTTTTTCGCATGTTGAGGAAGTCAACAACTATCAAGCCCGACAAATTGCGTAACCTAACTTGGCGCACCACTTCGGATAAAGCCGCACGATTGACACGCAGAATCGCGTCGTCGGCCGACCTGCGCCCGCCGCCACTATCGATATCTATAACAGTCAACGCTTCAACCGGGTCAATCGTCAAACGAAGCCCATCGGGCAAAGTGACATTACGGTCGCATACGCCATCGACTTCATCCGCGACCCCGTAGGCCTCAAATAGCGGTGTCCGCTCGTCATGCCGTCGCAGCAATCCGCGCCAGTCCCACATGCGCTCTTGAACAAGGGCTTCGGCTATTCGGAAAGATATCGGATTGTCGATCACAACTTGTTCGCCATCCCAGTCGCGCAAAACTCGGGTCAACAAGTCCGGTGGCTTGGAGAGGCAAACCGGCGCATGGTGCCGAGACGCGGCGTCTTTGACCAACTGCCAATCTTCACGCAAGACCGCTGCTTCTTTTGCAATTTCAATGTCCTCGGCAAAGGCTGCAGCGGCGCGCAGAGCCAACCCACAATCAACTTCGGTTCGAATCCGTTTCGCTAATGTCTCAAGCTGTGCCCGCCGCCGGCCATTACCGAGTCTATTGGAATAGGTAACTTCGTTACGGTCCGGTGTCAGCGCCACGTATCGGCCAACCAGTGTCGGATGGTCGGTTAGTGTCGGTCCCTTCCCACCACTGGGCTCACGTCTGACCTGAACGACGACCGGTTGGCCTTCATGCATACCCGTCGCCCGACGCATAAACCCATCACGCCCCTCGGCCAATGCGACAAAGGCGCCATTCAGACTCTTTTCGATCCGCTTTACGCGCCCCAGATGAATACCACCTTGAAGTGGCGGCCGATCGATGCGTTCGATCAGTAATTCAACGAGCCGGCCCTCGCCATCGACGATAGCGGCACGCGTTTCACCCGGAGACACCTCGATTAGGATACCACCACTCATAAAACCCAACCCATACCCTTGAGTGCTTGCGCGGTCTCGAATAGGGGCAAACCCACGATATTCGAATAGGAGCCATTCACCTGTCGCACAAACGCGGTGGCCTTACCTTGAATAGCGTAACCGCCCGCTTTGCCCTTCCATTCACTGTCGCTCAAATAGGCCTCCAGTTCGGCGCCCGAGAGCTTCTTAAAGACTACGGTAGTGGTTACAAGCCGAGCCGACATCTTGCCGTTCGGGGCAAGCAGGACAAAGGCGCCATGAACCCGGTGCCGCCGCCCGGACAGCATCTCGAGGCAAGCACGCGCTGTCGCGGCATCTTCTGCTTTGGGAAGAATACGGCGGCCGCAGGCGACGACCGTATCGGCGGCGAGAAGGTACGAACCGGAATGGCGTGGCAGAACAGCGTCAGCTTTAGCTGCGGCGATGCGCTTTGCGTAATCCCGTGGCAATTCACTTCTGCGGGGCTGTTCGTCGATATCGGCCGGATCAATCGCATCAGGAACCACACCTATCTGCGCAAGCAAATCACGCCGCCGCGGCGACGCCGATGCAAGAACCAGCCTCCTCTCCCTATCAGACATGTAAATTCCCATAAACCATTAGGATCGCCGTTATAGGGATCATTTGGAAATGTCTCAAATTTCGATGGTGTGTGATCGGAAAGCGCTGTTTGATCCGCTCCAGTCGTTGGTCACGACAACCGATGATAAAATTCGGATCCAGATTTTTCCATAATTCTACTTCGGCCCCCATAGTCCTGGAAATTTCGTTCGCATATGCTGTGTTTCCAGTGACAACGTCACGATCAGGTCGTAGGAGATGTCCTCCAACCCCTCGAACAATTTTTGCCCAAGGCGCAACAGATTAACACCAATCTATTCCATCACTTCAATTACGAATTGGTCAGGTTCATCCTGACATACGCCCGCGGAATCGGGATAAACGCAATGCCCGCACAAATATTTACGAATCTATTCAACCATCACCAAGCACACAGTGTTCATATGCAAGCGAAGAGCAAATAACATTCATGACCCAGCCGCCACCGTAATCAACCTTTGAAGTGGAGAGCCCAAAGCAAGATGAAAAGGCAGCGTGCCGCGGAGGAACCTTTGTGGACTTTTTCCTCAGCCGATCCTGGAGAATTTTCGAGCCTTCATTGTGTATGCCACATTGCACAAATTGGATGCTTTCAATATGCGAGAGCGGCAAGCGCTTAATCGCGTGGAAATAGCGAAATCGAGATAGCTACCTCGCCTTGACTGTCCACAGCCTTGTCCTAAAAGTAAAGAATCTGAGGGTTCGCACTTTGGGTCGACGGGAAAATAAATTAGGGCCCATTAATTTTACCGAACGGTAATTGGTTCTCTATCAGCAATTCGTAAATCGCGACAGCGCGCTCATACTCGAATCCGGCGCTGCCGCTGGCCAGCGTCTTACAGTCGAGTTCAATGCGGACGATCCGGTCGACAGATAAATTCTATTTATTTGAGAGGACGTCTAACCGTATGGACACCGAACGCGCATGTGCGCCCAACCCTTCCGCGTTCGCCAGTGCGACCGCGGAAGGGCCGATCGCGGACAGGCTATTCTCATCACAGGCAATCAGGGTCGAACGTTTCATGAAATCAGTTACGCCAAGCCCGGAAGAAAAGCGCGCACTGCGGGCGGTCGGCAAGACATGATTAGGCCCGGCTACGTAATCGCCTATTGCCTCTGGCGTATAGCGGCCGAGGAAAATGGCACCTGCGTTTCGGATATTTTTTACTAAGGCGTCTGGGTCGGCTACAGACAATGCTAAATGTTCCGGTGCGATCCGATCGACTAACGAAACCGCTTCCTGCAGCTGCTGCACTAGGATAACGGCTCCATTATCCCGCCAGCTGGCGCGAGCGATATCCGACCGATCTAAGTCGGCAACCTGCCGTTCCAAAGAACCACAGACATTCTCCGCGAATGCCTCATCATCGGTGATTAGGATCGACTGCGCCGCCTCGTCATGTTCCGCCTGTGACAAAAGATCAGCAGCAATCCAATCAGGATCATTAGCACCATCCGCCACGACCAATATTTCCGATGGCCCTGCGATCATGTCTATACCAACTTGGCCAAAGACTTGCCGTTTCGCTGCAGCCACGTAGGCATTACCGGGCCCAACGATTTTGACCACCGAAGCAATACGCTCCGTACCGTACGCCAAAGCAGCGACCGCCTGGGCACCACCAATGCGGTAGATTTCATTGATACCGGACAAGTCCGCAGCGGCCAGTACCAAGGGATTGACCTCACCTTTTGGAGCCGGTGCTACCATGGCAATACGCGGCACTCCCGCGACACGCGCCGGGATCGCCGTCATCAAGACCGAACTGGGATAGGCCGCTGTGCCACCGGGTACGTATAGCCCCACCGATTCCATCGCGGTCCAGCGTGCACCCAATCGAACACCTTGTGCGTCCGTATAGTCTAAATCCTTGGGTTTTAGGCGTTTGTGGAACGCCTGAATGCGCTTCGCTGCAGTTTCCAGTGCAGTCAGAGCTCTTGCATCGCAACGCCCCCGCGCAGCGTCTATGTCGTTGCGGCTGACGCGTAGTCCGTCCACCGTCAGGTCGAGCGCATCGAAACGCTTGGTGTAATCCAATAAGGCAGCGTCGCCACGTTGGCGGACATCTTCAATAATGTCTGCAACAACCTTCGTGACCTCTTCGCTAACCTCCCGTTTTGCCGCCAAAAAAGCCGCAAACGCTTCTTCAAAACCCGGACCGCCAGCGGCCAACCTAAGCGGCATCGGCCACCTCGCGAAACCTATCTACCCAAGGTTGGATCTCGGTTGGTCGAGTTTTCAGTGCAGCGCGGTTTACAACAAGCCGACTGGTGATTTCAGCAATTTTTTCAACTTCAACCAGGCCATTTTCCCGGAGGGTAGCACCGGTAGAGACAAGATCGACAATACGTCGGCACAGACCAAGCGTCGGTGCTAGTTCCATGGCACCATTCAGCTTAATGCACTCCGCTTGAACGCCGCGCGCGGCGAAATGCCGACGCGTGATCTCAGGGTATTTTGTCGCTACCCGGATATGGCTCCATTGGCTCGGATCGTCACGATCCAACATATCCCGCGGAGCAGCAACAGCCAGATGACAATGGCCTATGCCCAGATCGACCGGCGAATACAATTCAGCGTAGTCGAACTCCATAAGTACATCGTTGCCAGCAATACCCAGATGCGCCGCGCCAAAAGCAACAAAGGTCGGCACATCGAAACTGCGGACGCGGATAATCGATAGATCATCGATATTAGTCGAAAATCGCAACTGACGCGCATTAGGATCGTCGAACGCAGGTTCAGGCTTTATGCCGGCATCAGCCAGCATTGGTTTTACTTCCTTTAAAATTCGGCCTTTTGGCAGGGCCAGCACCAACGGTTGGTTAGCGCTCACACGCTCTACTCCAGTTTCTGCAGCAATTTCGACCTTTAAATGACATAAGGCCGCCATCGATACAATCTTACTAACCGGTTAAAATACCGCTTGTTATGATCGTTGGTGATCTGGAATGACCTTAAAGCAAGCCCATCATTCCTAGACATGGACTAATAAGCCTTCCCCCCAAAAGGAACTAAGATGAGCGATAGATACAAAACCATAATGTACGACGTCAGCAAAGGAATCGCAGCCATCAAACTAAACCGTCCTCCAGTCAATGTCATCGATGAGGCGATGACATTGGAGTACTTTGATGCTTTGGATCGTGCAGATGGTGACAATTCAGTTAAGGTCATCGTGCTCTCCGGCTCTGGAAAAGGACTGTCGGCTGGCGTCGATATACGCTACCTGGAGGAATTCGGGGCTAACGAGATGGCCCGTTTTCTGGAAATATTCTACGTCGAGCAAGTCGAGCGAGTGCGCGGGCTTTCAAAGCCAATTATTGCTTCGGTGCATGGCTTTGCACGCGAGGGTGCCTGCACCATGGCATTCAACTGTGACATGATCGTCGCTGCCGACGATGCATCCTTCGGCTATCCCGGCGTACCACATCTTGCCGCCCCGCCCGGTATGCATGTCTGGCATCTGCAGCGGCTGCTCGGACGCATGCGAGCGACAGAACTAATCCTAACCGGTGAACCAATCAGCGCGGAGGAAGCTGGTCAGCTCGGCTTAGTGACCAAGGTCGTACCTCGTACCAAGCTAGAAAGTGAAACTCAAAAACTCGCTCGTAAACTCGCTGCTATGTCGCCGTTGGCACTGCGAGTAACCCGCAACCTGATTTACGAAATGGAGAATATGAGTTTCAAGGACGTACCACGTCGCGCACTGAAAGCGACCTCGTCCGCCTTCGCGTCAGAGGACAGCAAGGAGGCGCGCCGCGCTTTTAACGAAAAACGCCCCCCAGTCTGGAAGGGCTGTTAGGGACGAAAATTAATTTGATAGCTTTGATGCAGCAACGGCTGCAGCGGGTATCAGGTTAAAATCAATGCTGCGTCCCAATAAATGACAGGATAGACGCCATACCTGTCATCTGCAGCGTTAAAGATGGTTTTTTTGGTGGAAAGAGAACACAGCCCACAAAAGTTTAATCCACACTGACGAGCGGCTAAGCTAATCCCGGCACTTCCAGTTAAGGCATACGTCTATTTACCACTATAGTTCGCTTTTCGCCGGTCGCTGAAAGCGTTGATGCCTTCCATATAGTCTTCCGTCCAACGGAGTTTCTCATAGGAATGACCTTCCACGTCTAGCGCGACCTTGAGGCTGGTATCCGGCACAGCGTTCAGCACCCGCTTACAAGCGCTAAGAGAGATCGGCGCCAAAGCGTTAAGCTGGGCAGCATATTTCTCGATCATTTCGCTTAACCCATCGGAATTTTCAGCGACGTCGGTCAATAATCCCCAATCATGTGCCTGTTCTGCCGGCAACCGCTTACCTAGCATCACCATATCCTTGGCACGTGTCATGCCGATAAGACGCGCAACGCGCACACTACCCCCGGAGCCGGGCATCTGACCAATCGCGACCTCGGGCAGGCCAACCTGGGTTTCTTTGATGGCGAAGCGGAAATCGCAGGCGAGCGACAGTTCGAATGCGACGCCGAAGGCGTATTTCTCCAGCGCCGCGATTACTGGCTTAGAGCAACGCTCGGGCGCGCCTATATTGTCGGCCAAATCCGACATCTTGTTCTTCGGAATTTTAGGAAAGCGTTTAACGTCGCCACCAGAAGAGAACACGCCATTCGCACCACGGATAACGATCACACCTACATCGTCATCCTCGTCAAACGCCTCAATGAGCGCACATATCTGCGCCCGTCCCGTGTAAGAGACGATGTTGAGCGGCTTGCGATCGAGAATTAGATAGCCAATTCGCTTCTCCGCATCTACTTCAACCCGCAGACCATCAAGTTTGCGCAGGATTTGACCGCGCCGATCCGCATAATTTACTTCCATTGCCATCGTCTCTCTACTCCTAGATCGTATGCTGGAAATTACCCAAAAGTTTATAGGCTCCTAGCCGCAATTCACGGCGCAACAACTTGCCAGAGGCAGAACGCGGAATTGCATCTATGAACGCGTACCCGCGTGGTCGTTTGAAGCGAGCCATGTCACTGTCTAGGCAGTACCTATCAAGCTCTTCCGCGCTCGCCACTTCGTTTTCTGGTTCGACAAAAGCGATCAGTTTCTGGCCCCAGCGGTCGTCTGGCAAGCCGATGACAGCAACACCACGCACCAGCGGGCATTTTGACAACGTGCCCTCAACTTCCTCTGGATAGATATTCTCGCCACCGGAATTCACCATGTCATCGACCCGGCCCAAAACAAAGAGCTCGCCGTCTTCATCGAAGCAGCCCAGATCGCCAGTGAAATACCAACCATCGCGTATTGCCTTTTTGTCTGCATCGGGTCGTTTCCAATATCCGGCGAAGGCATCAAGACTGTCCATCCGAGCGATAATTTCGCCGGTCTCGCCTGGCGCAACTAGTGCATCCGGACCAACACGTTCGTCTGGATCGCAGCGTACAATACGGATTTGTTGCCCCATGCCCGGCCGTCCCGCGCAACCCGGCTTGGCCTCCGCATCATTACAGACCGTAAATGTGTAAATCTCGCTCGAACCGTAAAAATTGCTGAAACGTTCAGGTTTAAAGCCGGTTGCACAAGCTTCGATCAGTGCAGCAGTCATAGACATCCCAGCGTATGCGAGATTGCGCACCGGTGCCGGATCGAACGTCGCGAAGTCTTTGTGATGTAACATGTCATGGAACATTGTCGGGACGAGGAACAACGTGCTGATCCGTTCCCGGGCAATAAGATCGAGTGCTTGCGCGGTATCAAATGTAGGCATGCAGACGAAAGTGCCATTGAGATAAACGGACATTGAAAGTGCACGGATTCCCATCGTGTGAAAAAGGGGCATAACGCCAAGCGTCACATCACCATTGCCGTAATGCAGCTGCGCTATGCATCCAATCGAACCAATGCACTCCGCCGCATGGCTCCGCGGCACCCCTTTAGGCCGCCCCGTCGTGCCAGAGGTATAGAGCATCAGACAGATGCTTCGATCGTCGGCCGGCAGCCTACCGGAATAAGGTTCACCCTGAATCAGTTCGCGATACGGCGTCCCCTGGCCATCATCAAGACTTATAACTGCCGCCGTACAACGTTCTTCGAGCACCTTTTCCAACGCCGTCGCCGATCGATCCTCGTAGACGACAATCCTAGCCTCCGCATCCTCCAGCACGAACGCGATTTCCGCTGCCGTCGCGCGCCAGTTAAAGGGAGTGAAGACGGCACCTAGTTGTTGGCAGGCCCAGAATAATGACGCTGTTTCGTATCGGTTCGACAATATAGCGACACAATGATCGCCTTCAGATACGCCCAAACGGGAAAGCCCGCCCGCCAGTCGCCCAATTTCGTCCGCCCAATCACGATACGTCAACCTTGTATCGCTTTCGACGATAGCAATTGCATCCGGGTCGCGCGCGACAGCTGCGCCTAGCATTCGTGCCAAGGTCATGTCGTATCCCCTGCCAATGACAGGATCGCTCGAACCATGCCCTCATAGCCCGTACAACGGCACAGGTGACCTGATAGCATTTCCCGCACTTCTCGTTGGTTCGGTTTGGGATTATCGGCTAGGAAATGCGTCGTCGATATCAAGATTCCGGCGGTGCAGAACCCACATTGCAGTGCCCCATGCTCGGAAAAGGCTCGCTGCAATGTGTTAAGTGTATCCGGTTCGGATAATCCTTCAACTGTGCCAATTTTTGCCCCAGCCGCCTGCACCGCATAGGTCATACAGGAACGTGCCAATCGCCCATCCAAAGTGATCGTGCATGCACCGCATACGCCATGCTCGCAGCCCACATGCGTGCCGTAGAGTTGCAATTCGTGCCGCAGGAAATCACACAACTGGGTGCGCGGTTCAGCGTAGCCGGTGTGCTGTTTACCGTTGACCGTACAGCTGATCCGCACGCGCGAATTCGCTTCAAGTTTCACCGTCATGACGTCTCTCCGAGCGCCTGCCGCAGCGTTTCGGCGCCGAGATGCTTAGCCACGGCAATCCGATATTCGGCACTGGCCCTCGGGTCTTCAATGGCATCCAATTCGTCGACATAGATTGCAACTGTCTCTTCAATCGGCCCGTCCAAAACACCGTCCAATATCCGCGGCACACCTTCGACGCCGCCAAATCCCAATGAAAATTCCAATCCGCTGCGGACCACTGCCGCTACTGCGACGATTGCGAAATCGCCATGTCTCTCAGTAATTTCCTGGAATGCGATACCCGCTCTCGTGTGACTTGGCCAGTGCAGCGC
>CAYYUG010000073.1:0-8290 GCA_964474755.1 uncultured Rhodospirillaceae bacterium
GCCTATCGGCGCGCGGCGAATATCGTGCGGATCGAATCAAAGAAGGATAAGTCTGTCTTCGATGATGACGTGAAAATTGAATTACTGGCGGAGGAAGAGGAACGCGCACTCTTTGAAAATTTTGTGATAGCGCGAAACGATGCGGAAAACGCAATTGAGGCGGAGCAGTTCGACAGAGCCATGGAAGCGATGGCTAGCTTGCGTCAGACGGTCGATGCTTTTTTTGGAAAGGTGACGGTAAATACGAATGATGCTGACCTGCGTGTGAACAGGCTTTGCCTGCTTTCACAGTTTGGCGCCACGTTGAACCAAATCGCTAATTTTAGTCTGATCGAAGGCTAGGTGATGAGGAAGTGGGTGTACAGCTTTGGCGACCGCACGTCTGAGGGTGAGGCTGGAATGCGGGAATTACTAAGTGGAAAGGGTGCCAATCTTGCAGAAATGTGCAATTTAGGTTTGCCGGTACCGCCTGGATTCTAGATCACTACAGAAGTCTGCACTCACTACTGTGAAAACGGCGAAAGCTATCCCAGCGATTACGTAACCGGAAATTTGCGAAATGCAGGCTTGAGCCATCTTCGAAGCTGCGGTCACCGTATCGAAAGAGAGTGGCGAGACGGTTACACCTGAGGTGATGCTGCCGTTGATCGTAACCCGGCAAGAGCCCGACATCCTAAAAGCCATTATCGACTGGGTTGTCGAGGATGTCAGAAAAGAGCAGGGCACGTCGCCCCAATTTATTGTTGGTACGATGATTTAGTCGCCGCGCACAGCCCTACGTGCTGGCGAGATCGCAGAGACGGCAGAGCTCTTCAGCTTTGGCACAAATGATCTGACCCAGACCGCCTTCAGTATCAGCCGCGACGATGCGGCGACTTTACCTGCCGGATTACGAGTAGTTGGGTATTTTGCCGGCGGATTCATTTGTTTCTATAGATTTCGAGGGTGTGGGCGAGCTGGTTCCTATCGCTGTGGAACGCGGCAAGGCAGTCCAGGGTAACCTGAAGATGGGTATCTGTGGCGAGCATGCTGGGGACCCGGCATCGGTACGTTTTTGCCACCAAATTGGTCTGGACTACGTCTACTGTTCACCGTATCGGGTGCCGGTCGCCCGGCTTTCTGCGGCACAGTCGGCGATAGACACAGACAGCTAATAATCCGGAACATTCTAAGAGGGGATGTAGGCATTCCTTTGCGGACGAGGCGATTTTTAAGTTAGGGCGAGAGGGTGTTACTTTCCTAGACTTTAGATGGCTGATAATACGTCGAACACGTCGCCTTCCGGTTGGCGACCTTGGACGTGACGCAGATGCCATAGGGAGTAAAACAGCAGGACCCAACCCGCAAGGCGGGCGCGTTTTTTCGTGGATTTGTATAGCGCGACTACCTGGTTTGGGTGACAGGCTTCGGCGATCGCCGGGTTGGCGGCAACAAGAGGTCCGAGGTTGGCACCCTGCTTGAAGATCCATTCTCCGACCGGCACGGTAAAGCCGCGCTTGCGCTCGAATGCACCAGCGGAAGGCATGATCCTATCGAGCCATCGCCGCAGTATCCACTTTCCGTGTTGCCTGTGGATTTTTAGACTGTCTGGAAGCCGGAAGACCGCTTCGGCAACCTGGGTGTCTAGAAAAGGCGTCCGCCCCTCTACGCCGTGCGCCATCAGGCAGCGGTCTAGTTTGGTCAAAAGATCGTTGGGTAACCAGTCGGTGATGTCGGCTGCCTGCGCAATCTGTAGCCGTGAGCGCATCGGTTTTGTCGCGGTCACTTCGGCGGCGGCAATTGCGTCACGCCAGCTGGCGCTTTCATCGCGAAGAATACCGAGCCCTTCGACGATGCCGCGCGCGCGCATCATGCGGCCGCCTTGCCACCATGGCCGCAGGGCGCTGCGGTAGCGACCGTAGCCGCCGAACAGCTCATCACCGCCCTCTCCAGAGATAATAACCTTTAAGTCACGCGCTGCCTCCCGTGCCAGCTTGTAGGTAGGCAAAATTGCGTAGTCGGCAGCGGGATCGTCCATGGTACTGGCTATCTCTGGCAGCAACGACCAGAAATCAGTGTCCGTAAAGTTGATGGCATGAAACTCTGCACCTACGGTCTTGGCTAAATCTCGGGCATGATCGCGCTCGTCAGCGACCGCGGTTCCACTGAATCCTGCAGTGTACGCTTTGACCGGCCTTTCATTAAGTCGAGACATGAGAGCCAATATCGTTGAGGAATCGATGCCACCGGACAGGAACAGCCCATATGGAACATCGGAGCGCTGGTGAAGTCTGACGCTGTCCTCCAGGGCGGCGTCGAGCTTGCTCAAACCCTCGTCAATACCGCATTTCTTTGGCCCGCCAGCTGGCAAGGCAAGTCGGCGGCGGCGCTCGACAATTCGACCGCCACGCACAACCAGTGTCTCGCCGGGCAACACACGATTAATACCCTTGAAGATTGTGGAACGGCCACAGGTGAACTGAAGCTGCAGGAGTTCATTCCGGTGTTCTGGTGCCAATTCGGGAACCGCCGCCCCGGCGGCGAGCAGAGCCTGTGGTTCTGAGGCGAAAGCAAAATAATCATCGGTTTCGACATAGTAGAGTGGCTTAATGCCAAAGGGGTCGCGAGAAAGTACGAGGCGTGCTTTGACTGGATCGTGGATCGCAATTGCATACATCCCTCGCAGTAATTCAGCGAAGGAAAGGCCGTCGCGGCAATAAAGATGGAGTGGCGGCTCGCAGTCGGATTGCGTGCTTTGCGGGATGCCACCGAGCGTCGCGCGCAGTTCCAAATAGTTGTAGATCTCCGCATTGGCGATCAGGGCACTACCGCCGGTCTCATATATTGGCTGATCTCCGGATTTAAGATCGATAACGGCCAAGCGCGTCTGTACCATAGCGACAGCACCGGCGAGGTATTTGCCTTCGCCATCGGGGCCGCGGTGGCCGAGCGCACGGGCGAAGGCTTCCAGAATTGATGCGTCTGGACTTTTTCCATCGGGGACCATTATGCCGGCGATGCCGCACATCAGGCCGTGACACTTTCAAAGAAATTCATGTAACCCGATACCACTGCAGCTTCGGTGAAGTCGGCCTCATAAGCGAGTCGACCCTGGCTGACAAGGCTTTCGGCCAGTTCTGCTTCGGTGAGGACGCGTGTGATCGCGGCGGCGAGGCCCGGCGCATCGTCAATCGGGACCAAAAGTCCCGTTTCGCCGTCCGCGACCAACGCCGCAGGACCCTGTGACTGAGCGGCCACCAACGGTCGGCGTTGTGCCCATGATTCGATGATGACATTGCCCAGCGGCTCATGGCGCGAAGGGCATACGAAGAGGTCACAGGCGGCGAATAGGCTAGGGACATCCATGCGCCAGCCAAGAAAGCGGACGCGATCAGCAATGCCAAGCTGGGTGGCTTGTGCTTCTAAAGACTGGCGAAGCGGTCCTTCACCGGCCAGCCACAAATAAGTTTCAGGCAACTGACCAAGTGCTTCCAGTAACACATTGAATGCCTTGTTCACGTGCAATCGACCCAGCGCCAACAACAAGGGGGCATCCTCGGGAGTGTCTAGTGACTTTCTTGGAATTGGCGGAGCCTCAGTTGCGTCGACGAAGTTCGGTAGATACCAGGTGCGGCTGCGTGGCCAGCCTTCTTGGACCAAGTAATCGCAGATACTTTTTGTATTGCCGACGAGATGGTCACAGCGCCGGTAGCTATTTAGCTTGTAATATCCCCCGAGGCGGGCGGCGAAAATATAGTCGCCGACCGGACAAAACTGGGTCGCCCTGTTCATCCAACTCAAAAGGATGTCTGGCTCAAAACTCGTGATAGCGCGGCGCAGACGATGGCCAGTCATGCAATCTAGCGGTCCGCCGAACCGAAATTGAATAGGCTCAATACCGTGTTCTCTTAACTCAGTTGCTCGGCAGGTGTCCTGTCGGATGATGATTTCCTGAGTGACCGACCTACGTTCGAGCGCGGGTACCAGCCGTGTAAAAAACGATTCCGCACCGCCTTTGTGAGCTCCTGCCATGACTTGCATGATTCGCATTAGGCCTGCCTTCGCACAGAGCCACCCTTCGCTGCCTCGATGCGCGCCCAGAGATCGCGCGCGGCTGCTTCGGCCTTGTCTACGGACAGGCTGTCCATGACTGTTCCGGTGGTTCGGTGATCGTATCCCGGCGCGCTGACAATCTCGTCGTAGCTGAGGTCGGTTCGGACACAGGCAGTCAGTTCACCCCATGGCGCATAATGCACATTTCGGCTGGGCCCGAACAGACCGAGCGTTGGAAGGCCGACGGCAGCCGACATATGCATCAGTCCAGAATCATTACCTATGAATAATGCGCACCGTCGCAGGACTGCTGCGGCAACAGGAAGGTTTGTTCTGCCAACGAGATTTAATATGCGATCTGACGGAATGGCATCAAGCAATGGCTGAACCTGCTCAAATTCCTGGGCGGCTGCGAGAATTGCAATGCGGCAGTGCGGTAACACACCGTCCGTATCTGTAAGGCGTATCATCAATTCTACGAAACGTTCCGGTCGCCATTGTTTCCCGGGCCAGTTCGCGGCGGCGGCAACCGCGAGGACCGGTGGACCATCCGGTACGAGGAGTGCGGCGTCTGCATCGTCTTGTGGATGGGTCCAACAGGTTGGGGCGGGGGGATAATCCTGCAATCCGAGCGTGGCCGCCAGATATAGCACCCGATGCACTTCTAAATTTGTCGGCGGCGGTAACTGCCGCTCGCGCGCAAGAAGCAGCCAGGACATTGCAGAACGTCGCAGATCAATCACCATATCCCACCGTTGGAGCGCGCACTGCCTCCATAATTTCAGCCAGTGTAGCGAAAGGCGTCGTTTGCGCAGCACGATCACACGGTCCAGATTCGGCATCGCATTGAATAGGGTCGCAGCAGCCGGCCCCACTGCAACCGTAATTTGTGCGTTAGGGTAACGGTCTATCAGGTGCGATAACAGACCGGTCGAGAGAATTGCGTCGCCAATGCGGGTCGCGGTTACAAAGAGAATTCGCATTGCGGCTCAGAATATAGGAACTCGATGCCGCTTGTTACCCGAATTCCAGCCCCTTGACCAGAAGGTCTTGTTATTTGCTGCTAGAACATAATATTGGTTCTCGCGGAGAGGAGGAAGAGTATGGCAGTTTTAGGTTTCGAGCGGCTTGAGAGCCGCGGCATCCTGTCGGTCGGAGGTGAAGACCGCACTACTTTTTTGCAAGGGTTGATTTCCAACGATATCGATCGCGTCGCTGTCGACCGGGCCATCTGGGCTGCTTTGCTTACCCCCCAGGGCAAGTATCTGCATGACTTTTTCGTCGCAGGGATTGACGAGACGCTCTATCTTGATTGTGAAAGCGATCGGCTTATGGATTTGGGCAAGCGCCTGCACCGCTACAAGCTGCGAGCGCAGGTGGAACTCGGTATCGGCGAAGGTATGGCGGTCTACGCGCTGTTTGGCGGTGGAGCATTGGATGCGCTTAATTTGTCTGCGGATGCGGGGGCGGCCCGCAGCCTCCGCGACGGCATCGTCTATACCGACCCGCGGCTACCGGCCGTTGGTGCTCGTGCGTTACTGCCGGCCTGTGATGCCGAAAATTTGCTGGAAACACTCGGTTTCCACGCTGCTGATACGAACAGTTACGAGACTTTGAGGCTCGAACATGGGCTTAGCGATGGCAGCCGCGATCTTATTGTCGAGAAATCAACATTGCTGGAAAGTAATTTCGACGAACTGCACGGGGTCGATTGGGACAAAGGCTGCTATATGGGTCAGGAGCTGACGGCACGGACAAAGTATCGGGGTCTCGTGCGTAAGCGATTGATGCCTGTTCGGATCGATGGTCCGGTTCCGGAATTGGGGACTCCGTTGATGGCAGGGGATAAGGAGATTGGTGAGATGCGGTCCGGTCAGAACTCGCGTGGTCTGGCGCTGATCCGGTTGGAACGATTTGAAGAAGCGGACACAGACGGCTTAAACGCTGGAGACGCCCGTATCTTTCCGGAAAAACCAGTCTGGGCAAGCTACTGACCTTCAACTTCGTTAAGCCATCGGAAAAAGGTAATTTATGCATTATAATTAGTTGATAACTTACAATTGATTTTAGATAGGTTTGTCGATTTTGCCTTGCGGCGGACTGTTGCGTCTGTTGGTGAATGTAGACCAGCAACTGATTCGATAGGATGGCGAATTGTATGACACGCCGTTGGAGGCGGTGCGCGCGTATATAGCAAGGCGATAGGCGACGAGATCGCCGCACAGAACTTGGATCGGAAAATGTTGACGAGAAAAAATAAACTAATCCGACAAGAGGACGCTCTCTGCCTGGATGGCTTTCCTTAACTCTTTCAAATTTTATAGTCGATAGGGCTCGTAGGTCGAGTGCCTCAGACGAGACCTGCGCCCAAGAGAACGTCTAATTTTGGGTAAAAAGCGCCATAGCTCAGTTCAGTCTGGGCTGCTAGTCTGCCATCAGACATTGCAATTTAGGAGACAATGCTGTGACCGCATGCATGGTGGGTTGGACTCATTCAAAATTCGGTAAGCTTGAAGGTGAAGATGTCGAAGCCCTGATCGTCGGTGTCGCAACCGATGCGATCGCCGATGCTGGTATTGCACCAGCTGACATCGATGCTATTTACCTGGGCTTCTACAATGGAGGATTTTCGGCACAGGATTTTGGCTCCTCGCTAGTCCTTCAGGCTGATCCGGCGCTGCGCTACAAATCGGCGACGCGGGTCGAGAACGCTTGCGCAACAGGCTCAGCTGCAATCCATCAGGGGGTCAATTTCCTGGAGGCGAAGAAGGGCCGTCTGGTCCTGGTCGTCGGGGTTGAGAAAATGACCGATACGGTTGGCTCAGAGATCGGCAATATCCTGATGAAGGCGAGCTATCTTAAAGAAGATTCGACAATTGAGGGTGGGTTTGCTGGGGTCTTCGGGCGTATTACTCAGCAATATTTCCAGAAATACGGTGATCAGACTGACGCCTTGGCGCAAATTGCAGCCAAAAACCACAAGAATGGTTGCAATAATCCCTACGCCCAATTGCGCAAGGATCTGGGCTACGAGTTCTGCCGAAACGAGTCGGATAAGAACCCGTTCGTGGCAGGGCCCCTAAAGCGAACAGATTGCTCGTTGGTCTCCGATGGTGCGGCGGCGGTGGTGCTGGCTGATATGGAAACCGCGCTGACCATGCCGAAAGCGGTGGTCTTCCGGTCGACGGCGCATGTTAACGATCTGTTGCCGATGAGCAGCCGGGACATGACCTTCTTGGACGGCGCCGCGCGTGCCTGGTCGCAGGCGCTGGAGAAGGCTGGCCTTACCTTGAATGACCTCAGTCTAGTGGAAACCCATGACTGCTTCACAACGGCGGAGCTCATGGAGTACGAAGCCATGGGTCTAGCGGAGCCGGGCCAAGGCGCGCGGGTCATTATGGACGGTATATCGGCTAAGGACGGTAAGCTTCCGATTAACCCGTCGGGTGGGCTTAAATCGAAGGGACACCCGATTGGTGCGACAGGTGTGTCTATGCACGTCCTGTCGGCGATGCAGGTTCGCGGTGAGGCCGGCGACATGCAAGTCAAAGATGCCAATCTGGCCGGGCTGTTTAACATGGGCGGTGCCGGCGTTGCGAACCTTGTCTCGATCGTAGAAGCGCTGCGCTGACCGGCGGTGACGCCACACCTAATGGAGCCTGAACAACATGGCTGACCAATTTTCCGCATTCGTCCTAACCGAAGACGACGGTAAAGTTACGAGTGTGTTACGGGATATGGGCGTGGATGAGTTACCGGAGGGTGATGTTACCGTCCGAGTGACCTATTCGGGCCTTAATTATAAGGATGGCATGGTCATAAATGGGATTGGCCGTCTGGTGCGCAACTATCCACACGTGCCTGGCATCGATTTCGCTGGAATTGTTGAGGATTCGGACAGCGATCGCTACAAGCCCGGAGATCAGGTGATTTTGACTGGATGGCGGGTTGGCGAAGCCCATTGGGGTGGCTTTGCCGGCAAAGCGCGGGTAGATTCCAACTGGTTGGTGCCGGTGCCAGAGGGGCTGACAGATAAGCAGGCTATGGCAATTGGTACAGCCGGCTTTACCTCCATGCTATGCATCGCGGCATTGGAAGATCATGGTTTGACGCCGGATGCGGGTACGGTTTTGGTAACAGGGGCTGCCGGCGGCGTCGGTTCCATTGCTATTTCTATACTGGCCAAGCGCGGCTACCTTGTCGCAGCCTCGACTGGTCGGGCGGAGCAGGCGGACTATTTAAAGTCGCTTGGCGCATC
>CAYYUG010000073.1:8390-14502 GCA_964474755.1 uncultured Rhodospirillaceae bacterium
TAAATTAGATTGCGCGACGTCAGCTAGTAGCGATGGTCAAGCCGCCATCGACGGCGATGGTTTGGCCGCTTACATAGCTGCCGGCGTTTGATGCCAGCATAACGGCGACGCCTGCGATTTCATCAGGTTCGCCCAGTCGACCAAGTGGGGTTTTCGCATTCTGCTGTTTGACCCGTTCTTCATCTTCCCAAAGAGCACGGGCGAAATCGGTGCGAACAAGGCCAGGTGCAATTGCGTTGACACGAATTTTGTCGGGACCATACTCGAAAGCAAGATTACGCGCGATCGCAAGGTCTGCCGCCTTGGAAATGCCGTAGGCCCCAAGATTCACACTGGCACGCAAGCCGCCGACAGATGAAATGATTATAATCGAACCGCCGCCACACGCCGCGATATGCGGTCGGGACATTCGGCAGAGCCAGTGGTTTGACTTGATATTCGTTTCCATAATCTTGTCGAAAGCGGAATCTGGAATGTCTTGCAGTTTGCCAAAATAAGGATTAACCGCCGCGTTGCAGACTAAGATGTCGATACTACCAAAACGTTCGACCGTCTTGTCGATCAGAGCCTGAAGTTGGTCACGATGCGAGATATGGCAGGGGATTGGTGCTGCCTCGCCACCACTCTTTGCCCAGTTTTCATTGATATCCTGGGAGACTTCCTTGCACATATCCGCTTTGCGCGAGGAGACTACAACTTTAGCGCCGTGTTCTGCCATGCGTGAGGCGATTGCACGGCCGATGCCCTTGGTGGCGCCGGTGATGATCGCGGTTTTTCCGGTGAGATCGAAGAGGGTCATATGGTTTCCTGCATTTCTTGAAGCCGATGCCGCGCAAGTGATGACGTGACCTCGAGACCCTATAATGAGATTCGACCTCTGTGAACCGTGATTGCACCTGAATCGGGGTGACCGTAAACTCTGTTTAATTTTACGGAGACCAGAGAATGCCGCTCGATTTCGTCCATTCGGCTTGCCCGCATGATTGCCCGTCCACCTGCGCATTAGAGGTGGAGCGCATCGATGCCCACCGTATCGGTCGCGTTCGTGGTGCTGCGGAGAACAGCTACACGGCTGGAGTCGTCTGCGCCAAAGTCGCGCGATATGCGGAGCGCGTGCATCACCCTGACCGATTGACGCATCCTTTGCGGCGAGTTGGTGATAAGGGAGATGGCAAGGCGGCGTTCGAGCCGATTGACTGGGACGATGCTTTGGATGTCGTTGCAGAAGCTTTTGAGCGAACCTCAGCGAAAAATGGGCGCGAAGCGGTGTTCCCTTATCACTATGCCGGGACTATGGGGCTGTTGCAGCGCGATGGACTCGATCGGTTTCGCCACGCGCTTGGCTACTCGCGGCAATACAGCACGATCTGCAACACTATCGCCGATGCGGGGTGGCTCGCTGGCGTTGGCGTGAAATACGGTGTCGATGGTCGCGAGATGGCTGAAAGCGACCTGATTATTATATGGGGCGGTAATCCGGTGCACACCCAGGTTAACGTCATGACCCATATTGCCAAGGCCCGAAAACAGCGAGGTGCCAAGTTAATCGTTATTGATCCATACCGGACTCCGACAGCTGAAGTAGCCGATATTCATATTATGCCGCGACCCGGAACGGATGGTGCGTTAGCGGCGGCGATGATCAACGTATTCTTTCGTGATGGGCACGCCGATTGGGACTATATGCGTGAATTCACCGACGCACCTGATGAACTGGCCCGTCATGTCGCGCATAAGACCCCGGAATGGGCGGCGGAGATTACCGGCCTCGACGCAGCAGAGATCGAAACGCTGTCCTCGATTTACGCTGAAACGGAACGCGCCTTCATTCGTATCGGTTATGGCTTTACTCGGTCGCGCAACGGTGCAGCCAATATGCATGCAGTAACTTGTCTGCCGAGTGTGACCGGCAAGTGGAAGCGAAAGGGTGCCGGGGCACTCTACTCCAATGCCGGGGTCTACCCGCTCGACATGACGATGATCATGGGGCTCGATGTTTGTGATAAATCCACACGCTTGCTGGACCAGTCACGGCTTGGTCCCATTCTTGTTGGCGAGGCGGATGCGCTAGAAGGTGGACCGCCAGTTGGCGCGATGATTATCCAAAATACCAACCCGATGGTAGTTTGCCCAGAGTTGGGTAAGGTGCATGACGGCTTCCGCCGCAACGATTTGTTTGTCTGTGTCCATGAGCAGTTCATGACCGAGACTGCGGCAATGGCCGACATTGTGTTGCCCGCAACGACGTTTCTAGAACATGAAGATCTTTATATTGCTGGCGGCCACACACATTTGTTCGTTACCAAAGCAGTAATTGAACCTCTCGGTGAGTGCCGGTCGAACCATGCAGTGTTGTGCGGTTTGGCGAAACGGCTTGGGTGCAATCACCCGGGTTTTCAGTTGACCGATTGGGAGGTAATCGACCGAACCCTGAGCGATTCTGGTCTGCCCAATGCCGAGACCTTGCATGCCAAACGCTGGACTGACTTCGCGCCAAAGTTCGAAGAGAGCCATTTTCTCCAAGGGTTTGGCCATGCGGATAGGAAATTCCACTTCAAGGCTGATTGGGCTAATGTCGGCAGGGTGCCGGAAGGTGTGCCGGCTATGCCCGGTCACTATGACGCGATCGAAGAGGCTAACGACTTTCACCCTTACCGGCTTGTTGCCGCTCCAGCGCGAAACTTCCTTAATTCCAGCTTCACTGAAACGCCGACCAGTCAAGACCGTGAGGGGCGGCCTACGGCGCTCATCCATCCAGACGACTGCGAGGCGCAGGGGCTTTCCGACGGTTCGCTCGTGCGACTCGGCAATGCGCGCGGCTCCGTTTTGGTTCATGCGAAGCCGTTCGATGGGTTGCAACGGGGTGTCATCGTTGTCGAAAGCTTGTGGCCGAATGGGGCCTTCATCGAAGGGGTCGGGATCAACCTGCTGATTGGTGCAGATGCTGTTCGCCCACGCGGCGGGGCCGCCTTCCATGACACAGCGATATGGTTAAAGTCAGCCTAGGTGCTCTGGTGGGCCACTCGCCGCATAACATCGTTATTGGGAATGAAGAATGCGGGTTGGGCAATGTCCTATGGCGACGCGCCTCCTCGCCGGACCGTTACGTCAGGGCGTCGCGGTTGGATCCATTGATCTCGACGTTGGGTAGGCTACACTGGCTCGTCATGCGAAATTGGATCGGGTCGCTGGCGTTGCGAAACAAAGCTGTGATGGATAGATCGCTTAGCCAGCCAGCTGGCAGGACTGGGTTTCGCTGCCCACTGGGTTTCACTGGGGGGACGATCTTTCGCGAGCTATTTCTGCAAGGCTTGACCTTGCTGGATTTGCATACACCCGGTGTGACACAGCGTTTGAATACCTCCCATATTGCCGCCCGCCGGAAAGTGAGCCAGTTGCTGATGGCGATTGCCTTGCCGAATGCGCCGGGAACGACGCAAAATGGCGCTGGATATGGAAATTAGCGGTGGCCCGACCCCATATAATAGCTATGGCGAAGCTACCTACATCAAGCGAAAACGAAGTTACTAGATTTCTGAAAGAGGTTTCAGAGGCGCCGGCGCCGGTGCGCGGCACCGGGAGGCGTGGTCGGTTGATTTTTGCCATGGATGCGACCGCGAGCCGCGAACCAACTTGGGACCGAGCTTGCCAAATTCAGGGAAGTATGTTTAACGAAACCAGTACATTAGGTGGTCTGGCAATACAACTTTTGTATTATAGGGGATTTGGGCAATGCCAGGCCAGTAAATGGGCGGTTAACCCTGATCAATTGCTGCGTTTCATGACCTCGGTTCGTTGTTTGGGTGGGACAACACAAATTCGCAAGGTCTTGAAACACGCGATTAGAGAAAACACCCGAGAAAAAATCGATGCACTGGTGTTCGTCGGTGATGCGATGGAGGAAGAAGTTGATCAGCTTTGCCATTACGCTGGCGAACTGGGATTGCTCAATGTGCCTGTTTTTATTTTTCACGAAGGCGGCGATCCTATTGCAGAGCGGGCGTTCCGGCAGATCAGCCGGCTCTCGGCGGGCGCATATTGCCCCTTTGACTCCGACAGCGCGCAACAGCTGAGGGAATTGCTGTCCGCTGTCGCTGTATACGCCGCCGGTGGAAGGCGGGCATTGCTCAGTTACAGCAAGAAAAAGGGCGGCGATGCATTGCGGTTGACGCATCAAATGCAAGGTAAGAATTAGCGGTGACTTGGTTCATTTTAGGTGCGTCCCTGTTTGTTGGCGGGCTGTTGCTGCTGCGCTGGTTTGTTGGGGCGGACCCAAAGAAAGTTATGCGGGTTCTGCTCTGGAGCGGTCTCGGCCTGGCAGTGCTCCTCGCGGTCTTCCTGATGCTCTCTGGACGGTTTGGTTGGCTTTGGGTCGCCGCTCTCGGGCTACTGCCGTGGATTTCTAGATTTCGCATGCTGCAGCGTCTGGCCCGGTCAGCGCGTGGTCCGAGCCGTGGAAGTCAGTCCCGTGTCGACACTCAATTTGTGGCGATGTCACTGGATCACGATACCGGAGATATGGATGGCGAGGTGCTGGAGGGACGCTTCCGCGGGGGACGATTGTCGGATATGCCGCTCGATGACGTACTCGAACTGTTGGCAGAAGCTTCAGCTGACTCGCAGTCAAGTAGTGTCCTACAAGCCTATCTTGATAAGATTTATGGTGATACTTGGCGCGAACATATGGAAACAGGGGGGCAGCACCACTCGGCTTCTTCATTTGTGGGACCGATGACTGTCGAGGAGGCTTATCAGGTCTTGGGGTTGGAACCGGGTGCGTCTGATAAGGACATACGACAAAACCATCGCGATCTCATGAAGCGATTCCATCCGGATCATGGCGGATCGGATTATCTGGCCACCAAAATAAATGAAGCAAAAGAAATCCTTTTGGGTGAAGCTAGCTAATTTTCATGACTTTAAAGGCCTGTTCTGATCCAGTTGCGGTCGAAATGCCGATGTGGCAAACAAGCCGCACACTCCGATAGATTAAAAAGAGCATCCTCACATGCCTCAGAAGAAGGTTCGAAAAGCGATTTTCCCAGTCGGTGGGCTGGGGACACGGTTTCTGCCGGCGACCAAGGCGATGCCAAAGGAAATGCTGCCGATCGTCGATAAGCCACTGATCCAGTACGCGGTGGAAGAGGCAAAAGCGGCGGGCATCGAAGATTTTATCTTCGTCACCGGGCGCGGCAAGCATGCGATTGAAGATCATTTCGACGTCTCGTTTGAGCTCGATACGATTTTGCGGAAACGCGGGCGTTCAGATCTGCTGTCCGGTATCCGCAACGGGATGCTGCTGCCGGGCCAGATTAGTTATATGAGACAAATGGAACCGCTAGGGCTCGGTCATGCGGTATGGTGTGCCCGCAACCTGATTGGCGACGAGCCATTTGCCGTTTTACTCGCAGATGATCTGGTTTTGTCAAAGACGCCGTGTCTCAAGCAAATGATTGAAGTTTATTCAGAAGTTGGTGGTAGCGTGGTGGCCGTGATGGACGTGCCGCGGGAACACACCGATCGCTATGGTATTCTCGATGTCGAGAGCGATGACGGCCGACTAGTTTCAGTTCGCGGTCTGGTCGAGAAGCCAGCCCCCGACGATGCGCCATCCACTCTGTCGATTATTGGCCGTTACATCCTTCAACCACAAGTCTTCGAATATCTCGACAAGCAGGAAAAGGGAAGTGGCGGAGAGGTGCAATTGACAGATGCGTTGGCGGCGACGTTGGGAAACGGTCCATTCAATGGCTTGCGTTTCGAAGGACAGCGATTTGATTGCGGTCACAAGGTGGGGTTTCTTGAAGCAACGATTGCATTTGCTTTATCACGGGAGGATCTTGCTCCCGCAATCCGGGATATTATCAAAGCCTACGTGGACGCATGAGTGTCGCACATATTTTAACGATCAATTCGTTCTTTGAGGAGCTCGAATAATGCGTATTGCTATGATCGGGACCGGATATGTCGGTCTGGTGTCTGGGGCCTGTTTCATGAAGTTCGGTGTTGATGTTACATGTGTCGACAAGGACGAAAGCAAGATTGAAACGCTTAAATCTGGCGCGATTTCGATCTATGAACCTGGTTTAGACGCTCTTGTAGCGGAAGGTTT
>CAYYUG010000073.1:14602-20563 GCA_964474755.1 uncultured Rhodospirillaceae bacterium
AAAATCCGCGAAGCGCGGCCTGACGCGGATTTCGATGTGGTTTCAAACCCGGAATTTCTCCGCGAAGGCTCAGCGATCGAGGACTTTATGCGGCCCGACCGTGTCGTCATTGGTACCGACAGCGAACGTGCGCAAGAGGTCATGCGAATTTTGTATCGGCCGCTCTATCTGTTGGAAACGCCCATGCTGTTCACCAAACGTGAAACCGCTGAGTTAATTAAATACGCGAGCAACGCATTCTTGGCCACGAAGATTACTTTCATTAATGAAATGGCGGATATTTGCGACAAGGTCGGTGCCAATGTAAGTGACGTGGCGCAAGGCATTGGGCTAGACGGTCGGATCGGAGGCAAATTTTTGCATGCGGGTCCCGGGTACGGTGGATCGTGCTTCCCAAAGGATACGCTCGCCTTGGCGCAGACGGCGCGAAAGGTTGGTGCGCCCGTTACAATAGTCGAATCTGTAATCGCGGCGAACAGCAAACGCAAGAAGGCAATGGCAGAACGCATCATCGCTGCGTGCGGCGGCTCGATAGGCGGCAAGACGCTGGCAGTATTGGGGGTCACATTCAAACCAAACACAGATGATATGCGCGAATCGCCTAGTTTGGATATTTTGCCGGCATTGCAGAAGGCAGGGGGCCAAATCTGCGCATACGATCCCGAAGGGATGACTGAAGCCGGTCCGCTGCTTCCGGGCGTGAATTGGTGCCAGAGTGCCTATGAGACGATGGTAGGCGCGGAGGCGGTTGTAATTATCACGGAGTGGAACGAGTTTAGGTTACTAGATCTGGAACGGATCAAATCCTTGTTGCGTCATCCTCTGATGATCGATTTACGGAACATATACGATCCAAGCGAGATGGCTTCGGCAGGGTTCGTCTATCACAGCATTGGTCGCCCCGAGGACACAAAATATATGACCACCGATGCGGGGGTCGCAATATGACGGGGCATCGTTTCGCGCCGCAAATCCTACGAAAATACGATATTAGGGGCATCGTCGGCGAAAACCTCACCGAAAGTGATGCCTTCGCACTCGGTCGTGCCTATGGCGCCATGTTGGCAGCCCGGGACGAGCGGTTGGTCTGTGTCGGCTATGACGGCCGTCTTAGTTCGCCAGTGCTGGAAGCTTGTGTAGTCGATGGTTTATGTGAAAGTGGCATGCGTGTCCTACGCATCGGGTTGGGACCCACTTCGGCCCTTTATTTCGCTGTCCACGCGATGGCTGCGGATGGTGGCATTATGGTCACTGGCTCCCACAACCCGCCAAATCATAATGGCTTCAAGATGATGCTCGGAGCGGGTCCTTTTTGGGGAGAGGACATTCAGGCGCTTGGCAAAATCGCTGCTTGCGGCGCTTGGGCCGATGGCCGAGGCAAGGCCCAATCAGTCGCATTGCTTGAAGCCTATGTTGCACGGCTAAACGCGGATTACGGCACAGAAACTGGCCTTAAGGTTGCCTGGGATGCGGGTAACGGTGCTGCCGGTGAGGCCATGTCCATGCTTACGAAAGTGTTGCCGGGTGAGCATATTTTGCTGAATGCAGACATTGACGGTACCTTCCCGGCCCATCATCCAGACCCGACGGTGCCAGAAAACTTGGTTCAGCTACAGGAAGCGGTTGCATCGGAAGGCTGTGATCTAGGGATAGCGTTCGACGGCGATGGGGACCGTATAGGTGTTGTTGATGGGCGGGGTCGTATCCTTTGGGGTGATCAATTGCTGTCTATCTACGCGCGAGATCTCCTCTTGAGGAGGCCTGGTGCGACTGTTATCGCTGACGTGAAGGCAAGCCAAGTCTTGTTTGATGAAGTCGCCCGTTGGGGCGGCAACCCAGTGATGGTGGCGACTGGGCATTCGATCATCAAATCGAAAATGGCCGAACTATCTGCTCCCCTGGCCGGTGAGATGAGCGGGCATATCTTTTTCGCTGACCGTTATTACGGTTACGATGACGCGCTTTACGCAGCCGTCCGGCTACTCGAAATTGTGGGACAATCAGATAAGAGCCTGGCGGCAATGCGCGACGGGCTGCCCCAAGTTGTTAACACGCCTGAGATCCGCTTTGACGTCTCAGAAGACCAAAAGTTTATTGTCGTAGATGAGGTTAAAGACAGGCTTGTCAAGAACGGTACCGCTGTCGACGATACCGATGGCGTGCGGGTGACCAACGATGATGGATGGTGGCTCTTACGGGCGTCGAATACCCAAGCTGTTCTTGTTGTGCGGTGCGAATCAGACAACGAAAAAGGGCTGACGCGTTTGAAGAAAACTGTCGCCCAACAGCTCGGTCAAAGCGGTGTCAACGCAGGCATATTTTGATCTACCGTCAAAGAAGGTGTTGCAAATTTATGTAGTAACTGGGTCTACTTTGGCAATCCCTACAGTCGTCAATTCGCCCTAGCGGTGTTGTGCGGCCGTTTGATGCTGCGAGCTTTGACTGGCGGTAAGCCCCCTTGAAGCGATCGCTACACAAGGTATTTTTCGCCGTTCCAGACGCTTACACGCTTTTCTAGCTGATGCGCTGGACAGGCCAATCAAGCGTGCTCGATACATCAATGTATTGCCGGCAGTAAAGGGCGAGATGCTAATCCGGGTATTCTTCGTCAGCTTGGGGATACGCGCGATGGCTTGCCGCAGCACCAAACGGGCGGGCTCGATCTTTTGGTAGGCACCAACCTGGATTGCCCATTCTTCAGCAACAAGACTGGTCGTAGGCGTTGGGTAGGTCTGCCACGAACTAAGCTTGCGGGTGGGGGCAGGTTGCGGTCGCGGCGCTGCGGCCGACTTTGAGCGTGATGCAACAGTAGTAGGACGTTTCCTGGGCAAAGCGGCAGGTTTTGTTGTTATTGCTGATGATTTCCTAAATCCGCGTTCGAGAATAATAGCCATGTGTTGGTCGCGTGATTTGGCGGTGCGCCCGCCGAACACAACACCGATCAACCGGCGACCATTGCGAGAAACAGAAGCAGCAAGATTGAAACCGGATGCCCTGATATAGCCGGTTTTGATTCCGTCTGTGCCGGGATAGGTTATCAGCAATGTGTTATGGTTTTTATATTCTTTACCGCGGAAGCTATACCGTTGGCGCGAAAAATAGCGGTATTGCTGCGGAAAATTTTGAACTAATTTTTTGGCGAGTAGCGCCATGTCTCGCGCTGTCGAAAGCTGACGCCGATTTGGCAATCCCGAAGCGTTGCGGAAGCTGGTTCGTCGCATACCGATGGCGCGTGCCTTCTTTGTCATAATGCGCGCAAATTTGGCCTCTGTTCCACCTAAAAATTCTGCCACAACGACAGCAGCATCGTTCGCCGATTTGGTGACCAAGGCCATTATTATAGTTTCAACCGTAATCGATTCGCCTCGTTTCACACCGAGCTTTGAAGGGGTCATGCCGCTCGCCCGGGCGGAGACGGGTAGCCGCTGCTTTAGCTTCAATTGTCCAGATTCTATGGCTTCGAAGACGAGGTAAAGCGTCATCATTTTTGTTAGAGATGCCGGATAATTTCGTGTGTCCGGGTTGGTGGCGTGCAAAACCCGTCCCGTATCAGCATCAATTACGATGGACGCGTAGCGGGCAAAGGCCGAATTAGGGTATATTATAAAAAATAGGAGTAGCGCAGTGGCAACGCATGTAATAGTGGTTGCCTTCATCATATACCGTTTTACGTTACTCATTTTTTACTTGGCAAAATTAAGCGATCATTCAACCTATACTATTATAATGGAATATAAAATGTATGTCTATCGAAGCGCTATGCGTTCAGCGGGATGTTAAATTTTAGTTATCGCTTAATAATGGATTGAATACGTTTAGTTTGGCGCACGTTAAAATTTATGCCGAACTCGTAAATTTTTTGACAAGGGTGTATGTTTAATTAAATTTTTAACAATGTTGCACGGCAGTAATTTAAGGGGTGTGATGCCACTGGTGTCTAGTACTGCAGTTTCTCGCAACATGCTGTTTCCTAATGGGAATATAAACTGATCAGCAAGACGCATAGCTCCTCTCAGGCGTCTAAACCGATCGAAGGTGCTGTCGCGGCGGGAAAGACACGTAGTAGGTGATGAAGGCTGGCAAAAGTTGTGCATAAACTACGAAGACGTTGGCAAAGCCTATTCGAACTTCGCGCAGAATTTTATGGTTAGCGTGCTAAAACGCGTGAAATTCAATACTTTGAATTTAGCGATAATAGTCCAAACGGCGCAGCGGATATTTGTCCGGCGCGACGGATAGGTAGGAAACCGACCGAGGCATATTAGCATTAGGCGTGGAATTTACGGCGCTACTTAATTTAGGCAAAAATCATATAAGCCCTTTTCCGGTGGCATTTGAATCCAATATTATGACGTGATGATAAGTGCTAACGTGTTGACCGATGAGTGAACAGAACAACGATACTGGCGATGGAGACGTCCAAACCGGCGTGGTCGTTAAGACCAAGCCGAAGACGAAGAAGCCGTCAATGTACAAGGTGCTTATGTTGAACGACGACTACACGCCGATGGAGTTTGTCGTCCATGTATTGGAGCGTTTCTTCAACAAAGGACAGGAAGATGCGACACAAATTATGCTCCACGTGCACCAAAGAGGGGTCGGTGTTTGCGGTGTATTTACCTATGAAGTAGCAGAAACCAAAGTGAACAGTGTTATGGATTTCGCCCGAAAGCACCATCATCCGTTGCAGTGTACCCTGGAAAAGGACTGATTGACTCGTGTTATCGCGTAATCTGGAAGAGAGCCTGCACCGCGCCATCGCACTCGCGAGCGAGCGACGGCATGAATATGCCACGTTGGAGCATTTGCTATTCGCGCTGACGGAGGACCGCGACGCAATCGCGGTGATACGGGCCTGTGGCGTCGATATCGAGAAGCTGCAGAAAGAGTTGGGTGAATATCTTGGCGGTGAGCTTGAAATGATGGTGGCGAGCTTGGCGGAGGACCCGAAGCCCACAGCTGGATTCCAGCGTGTGTTGCAGCGGGCCGCAATTCATGTCCAATCCTCCGGTCGGGAAGAGGTTACGGGCGCTAATGTCCTGGTTGCTATGTTCTCCGAGCGCGAGAGCCATGCGGTCTATTACCTGCAGTTGCAAGATATGACCCGCTTCGATGCCGTCAACTATATCAGTCATGGTATCGCAAAGGTTCAAGGCGAAACGTCCGAACAGCCCGGTGTTAGTGGCGCAGACGAGGCTGCTGCTGCTGAGAAGGTCAACAAGAAAGGAAACGAGGCGTTAGATGCCTATTGTGTAGACCTTAATCAGAAGGCGAGGGACGGCAAGATCGATCCTCTGATTGGCCGCAAGACGGAGATCGACAGGACAATCCAGGTACTATGCCGGCGGACTAAAAACAATCCGCTATACGTCGGCGACCCAGGAGTTGGCAAGACCGCGATAGCGGAAGGACTAGCAAAGCGGATTGTCGATGGCGAAATTCCGGCTGTATTGGAAAATGCGACAATCCACGCGCTTGATATGGGGGCATTGCTCGCGGGGACACGGTATCGCGGAGATTTTGAGGAACGCCTGAAGGCGGTTATTAAGGAGCTGGAAGATGAGGAAGGTGCCGTCCTCTTCATCGACGAGATCCATACGGTAATCGGTGCCGGTGCGACCAGTGGCGGTGCCATGGACGCATCCAACCTTCTGAAGCCAGCTCTGCAAAGTGGTTCTCTGCGCTGCATTGGCTCGACGACTTACAAAGAATTTCGCAACCATTTCGAAAAAGATCGCGCGCTGGTGCGTCGTTTCCAAAAGGTCGATGTCATCGAACCGTCAATTCCGGACACGATCAAAATTCTCCAGGGTCTAAAGCCCTACTACGAGGAGCACCATAAGGTCCGTTACACTGGCGAGGCTTTGCGCACTGCGGTCGATCTTGCGGCGAAATATATCAATGATCGTAAGCTACCCGATAAGGCCATCGACGTTATCGACGAAGTCGGAGCTTCACAGA
>CAYYUG010000074.1:0-8533 GCA_964474755.1 uncultured Rhodospirillaceae bacterium
TTTACCGGCCGGGTGGTTTGCCTTGACGACTCGCCAGTTTGCAGCACCTTTGCCCCCATATCTGACAGTGTTTTTGTGTGACGTGGACAACAAATCCGACTATCGATATCTACACAAAAAACTCGGCGGCAAAATGGCGGGGGCTGCACCGCAAGACCTGCCGATTTTCATATTACAAACAAGCGAAGGTTGTGTCCTCTCGAATGGATGCACTGTTTGCGCGGCAACAGAAACCTATCCAGGGCGCTAGGCACGCTACGAATGCTATAAAGATGGAGACTGCTCTGATGCAGCTGCGCAGCCCCGACCTTGACTTGGGCGTACTGTGTGACCACGATCCGCATTATCTTGAATGGAGGAAGTCATGGCAAAACTTAGGCACATTGCCGTCACCGTTCCTGATATGGAGGAAGCGGCGACGTTTTATGAGAAGACGTTCGATATGGAGCGGGTGTTTGAATCCGGCATTGTCATTATGCTGTCCGACGGTACGATCAGTCTTGCAATCCTGAAGTTCAAGACAGATGAACAGGCTGGTGATGAGCGCGGTAAGGATTTCCACGGTCTGCATCATATGGGCTTTGTCGTTGATGACATTGGGGAGTCCAGCGAGACGATTGAGGCGAACGGCGGCGAATACCATATGCGCCTGCCGGATACGTCGGAGGGCGCAAGCGAGATTAAGTTCCGTGATCCCAATGGTGTTGTCTTCGACATCGTGACCAAGGACTACGCGGAGCGCGCTTGGGGCGCTAAGGTCTGAGTTGGGCCAATCGATACCGTAAATTATCGAGGATGCTGCCGATGACCGTTAAGCTTGGATACCTGCTGCCTACCCGCGAGCAGATCATGCAAGGGAAACCTGATGCGGCACCTTTATTAGCTCTTGCGGAGCGGGCAGAAGGTGCCGGGCTCGACTCTATATGGGTCGGTGATTCTCTGTTGGCACGACCTCGGCACGAACCGTTGACTTTGTTGGCAGGCGTCGCTGGACGGGTGCCTCGGGTTGAGCTGGGGACGGCTGTGCTGTTGCCGGCGCTGCGCAATCCGGTGATCCTAGCGCATTTGGTTGCGACGCTCGATCAAGTTAGCGAGGGGCGTTTCATTATGGGCGTTGGCATTGCATCAGATGTTCAAAATATCCGGGCAGAGTTCGAGGCGGCTGGCGTTCCGTTCGAGAAGCGGGTTGGCCGAATGATGGAAGGGCTCCGCCTTTGCAAGGCCTTTTGGTCCGGTGATCCGGTGGATTGGGACGGCCGTTGGAAAATTGTGAACAGCGTCCTGGGACCAACGCCGCACCGCCCAGGGGGGCCGCCGCTTTGGGGTGGTGGTTCAGCCAAGGCGAGCTTGACCCGCGCTGGCCAACATTTTGACGGGTGGTTTCCTACGGGGCCGGATGCTGCTGGCTGGGGCAAGCAATGGTTGACAGTGTGTCAGGCGGCCGAAGCGGCGGGCCGGGCTGGCGCGGTGACCGGAGCCGTCTATTTAACGGCGTCTATTGATGATGACGCGGACAAAGCCAACGACATGATCAATGCCTATCTGGAAAATTATTATAGCCAGCCGGCGGAACTACTGCGCCGGCGACAGGCCTGTTTTGCTGGCCCTGAAGACGAATTCCTCCCATGGCTGAAGGGCTATGTCGATGCCGGCGCAAGCCACTTAATGGTGCGCGTCGTCGGTGATCATGAATCTCATATCGACATCCTTGCGAAAGCCCGTGAGGCACTCAACCAATAGCTTAGCTGTGTGGCTAAATCGTTTGGGTATCGTAATAATTCTGCTGCGAACATACCTTTGTAACGCTAGCGACTTTTGTTTCTTGAAATATAATCGTACTGAATATCACGATAGATCCTTTGCAAAACCATTCAGTTTCTGAGCATGGGTGGCGTTGTGTAAGAAATCATTTGCGACTAACCGCTGATTTGGCATGTCAGCTGGTTGCAAAATATTGCTGTATTTGATCGAGCGCCCCGCTTCCGCTGCAGGTAGCCTTTAGATAACAACCGTCATGACATCCGAGTCCATTCTGGGAGAGGGCTCTAGGACTAATCTGTTGCAGAGTGTGCATTCAAGAGTTGGTAAATGGGATTTCCATTAGCTAATTGTGAATCACATCGCTGAATACTTAGAGAATGAGAAAATCTAGTCTAACCAGAAAGTCTACGCGACCACCTATCGTGACAAAATTTTACTCGGCATGGTTAGAGGCTTGTGCGTCGTAAAAACGGGTCCCAACTTTTAACTAATTTGTCCGCATTTTGCGCCGCCTTGTGCGCAACGTTATTCTCGCATCCAAGTATAAATTTGCTGACGGCATTTCGCTGGAAGCAACAGAGGAATAGTGAGGGTTAAGCATGGAATACGATGTCGTGGTCGTCGGCGCGGGAAACGCCGCGCTGTGTTCAGCACTGGCTGCATATGAGGGTGGCGCTAAGGTCCTGGTGCTCGAAAAAGCCGCCGAAGAAGAAAAGGGCGGCAACTCTTATTTCACGGCGGGCGGTTTTCGGTTCGCACATGAGGGGTTAGGGGATGTCTGCGAAGATATTCTGGTAGATTTGTCAGAGGCGGAGCGGGAGCAAATTGTACTGCCGAAGCATGACAAGCAGTATTTCTACGACCAACTGATGAAGGTCACGCACCATCAGTGCGACGAGACAATGGCCTGGCGCTTGATTAACGACTCACGGCCGACCATGGGCTGGCTACGCAGCCACGGGGTACGTTTCATCCCGATGTTCGGCCGGCAGTCCTATGTTGTCGATGGTAAGCATGTCTTTTATGGCGGTGTGAACATCGAGGCCGTCGGCGGTGGTCAGGGGCTGGTCGAATTCGAGCTCGCGCGTCTCGAACAGCTTGGGATTGAAATCCGTTACGAAACTGGCGCGACGAAGCTGCTCCAGGATCAGCAGTGCAACATCACCGGGGTCCAGGTCCGCGGCCCGAATGGATACGAGGATATTCTGGCGCGATCAGTTGTGCTGGCCTGCGGCGGATTTGAGGCGAACCCGGAGATGCGCGTGCGTTATCTCGGCCCGGGATGGGACCTCTGTCGGGTGCGTGGCACACGGCACAATAAGGGTGAGGGCATTCAGATGGCGCTTGATATCGGCGCGCAGGCTTTCGGCAATTGGTCTGGCTGCCATTCGGTAGGCTGGGACATTAGCGCGCCGCCCTATGGCGACCGGGTCGTGCTTGATAATTTTCAGAAGCACTCCTATCCGCTCGGCATTATGGTGAACCTCAACGGCGAGCGTTTCGTTGATGAGGGAGAAGATCTGCGTAACCTGACTTATGTTCGGTTCGGCCGCGAGATCATGGCGCAGCCTCAACGTACCTGCGTACAGATATTCGATCAGAAAACCATCGATATGCTTCGTGATGAATACCGCATTCACCAGGTCACCAAAGTGGAGTCCGATACGATCGAAGGGCTTGCTGAAGAGCTAGAGATTGATCCAGGGAAACTGGTTAAAACAATTTCAGATTATAACGGGGCCTGTCAGCCGGGTGACTACAATCCTGCGGTTCTGGACGGCGTGCACACCAAGGGCATCACGCCGCCGAAGACCAACTGGGCGCTGCCTATCGACAAACCGCCCTATGCAGGTTTCATCACTACAACCGGCATCACCTTCACTTTCGGTGGGTTGCGAATTAATGACGAGGGTGCTGTTCAGGATGTCAGTGAGCGCAGCGTCCAGGGCCTTTTCGCCGCAGGTGAGTTGGTTGGCGGGTTGTTCTACGGCAACTATCCGGGCGGTAGCGGACTGATGGCTGGTTCCGTTTTCGGTAAGCTGGCTGGCACCAGCGCGGCGCGCTATGCAGTTGGCAACGCCTGAACCAATGCCGCTCAGAAATATTCTGGAGAGTAACCAGCTGTGCCAGATGTTGGGCATTCGGTACCCGATTTGTCAGGCCGGCATGTATTCCGTGGCCTATGGCAAACTGGCGGCCGCCGTCTCCAACGCTGGTGGGTTGGGTGTGATTGGTTCGGCCTTCATGGACCCGGAACAACTGCGGCGTGAGCTCCAACTCGTTAAGAATGAAACCGACAAGCCCTATGGCGTCGATATCCTGTTCGCCGAGGTGGGCGGCGGTGATGCCACGGCGAGTGGCTACACGCAAGAAGTCGAGGACCATATTGCGGTCACCTTCGAGGAAGGCTGTTCGGTGATCGTTTCCGGTCTGGGCGATCCAGGCCGGATTGTGCCTCGGGCGCATGACGCGGGGATGAAGGTAATGTCACTGGTCGGCACGTCGCGGCAGGCGAAAAAGGTCGAAGTTTCCGGAGTAGATGCAGTCATCGCTTCGGGCCAAGAAGGTGGTGGACATGTTGGGCGCGTGGGGACTTTGCCACTGGTAGCGAAGGTGGTCGACAGCGTCGACATTCCAGTTTTGGCGGCCGGCGGTATTTCCGACGGGCGAGGCCTCGTGGCGGCGCTGGCTCTAGGGGCACAGGGTGTTTGGATGGGCACCCGTTTTATCGCAACTAAGGAGGCGAGAGGCCATCATAACTATAAGCAAAAGATAGTCGATATCGATGAAGACGGAACTATTGTTACACGTGGCCATTCTGGCAAGACGGCACGCATCATCCGCAATAAATTCACGGAGTACTGGGCGTCGCACGAAAAAGACATCAAACCGTTCCCCTATCAATTACGCGAAGTGGGCGAGCCCGCCTCAGTTCGAGGGCGAATGGAAGGCGATGTCGAACATGGCGTTCTAGCGGCAGGGCAGGGCTCGGGTGTTATCGACTCGATCCCGCCCGCTGGCACTGTCGTGGAAGCAATTATGGCCGAAGCAAGAGCTGTCTTCGACGTGTGGTCACGTTAAGGGGTCTAAGAAGACATAATTGAGGGTCCACGCGAATTGGCGCAGCGATTTAATTTTCTGGATCAGGAGGTCTGGAACCGTTTCTTTGCATCCCGCTTATGCACAGAGAGGGTCTTGCTGATCAATAGTGTTCAGCCGGACTTTCCGCATTGAAAAGCACTGAAAATATGGGCTACGACCAGAAGCATTCCAACACCATTAAAACTTTTTGGCCGTTCCCCGCACCTCTCTATAATATATTTTTTGGCTGAGCTTTTGCGGAGGCAGACCGGGCGTAACTGAAAAATCCAAATTCATTTTTCTAGGTGACCGCGCTGCGCACCTCGTTGTCGGTCGGAAAGGTTCCAGTTTCTATTTTGCTGTAAGCGCGTCTTCCGTCGACATCGATATTGAAGACACCGCCACCGCCGCCGACTAGCTTAATGTCGGCATCTAAAACCACGCTCAAAATTAGGTCTCTCGCACGGAGAGCGTGTGGTTCATAGTTTCATACAATGCAGTATTCGATACGTATTTTCATATTAGTTGCCTTCCAATTTAAGGCTCTTCACAACGCTATGATAAGGAATATTTAGCAAACTGTCAGGAGTTCAAATGGCCGATATCACGCTTAACAGAATTCGTAAGGGTAGCAGCACACCACCGATTGTTTTTGTGCATGGGTTTCTCTGCAGCCATCGGGACTGGCAGCACCAGGTTTCTCACTTCTTGTCGGACCATACGGTTGTTTCCTGTGACTTGCGCGGACATGGCGATTCACTGCGTGGCAAGGAGCCGATGACCATTGAAACAGTGGGTGGAGACGTTGCTCGCTTGCTTGGCGAAGAAAATCTGACGGGCGCCATCCTGGTCGGCCATTCGATGGGATGCCGGGTTGTTATGGAGGCCTGGCGGCAGGCTAAGGATCGTGTGTCTAGCCTGGTTCTAGTCGACGGCAGTCGGGTTGGGGTTGCTAAAGCGGTCGGTCAGGCGAGCTGGAACGCGGCAATTGTGCAAAAGGGATACAAAACTGTAGTTCGGGCGTTGTTTGAGGAGATGTTCTTTGGAGATCCGCCCAGCTGGAGGGATGCAGCGATTGAAAATGTGTTATCAGTACCAGAGTCGACCGGAGTACCGTTGTTCAACGCCTTGGTTGAATGGGATGCGGAGCAACTCGTGTCTACTATGGCTTCCCTGGACATTCCGGTGCTTGTTTTGCAAAGCACGACGATGAGTGTCGACAGGGTCCGCCGCCGACTAGCCGAAGGCGAGTTAGGGACGTTTCAGAAATTGATTCTTAAGTCGGTCGCGGGAGCTGAAAGCGAAACGATCGCTGGCGCCGGACATTTTTCCATGATGGAAGCGCCGGCCGCGATAAACGCGCGGATCGCGCGATTTATCGCAGAACGACTTTAGAAACCTTATGTGAGCAGTCTCGCATAATCATCGAGCATCGGAAGGATTGTTTCGCGATCGGCTGAAGGCAGCTGAAAAAGACCGCCATGGATACCCGCTTGCTGGCAGGCTTCCAACTGCTGCGCATCTGCTGGTGCACGGAACATTGTCACTGATAACTCTTTAGGGTCGCGTCCCGCCTCCTCTGCTGCCTGCCGCAGCCGCGCCATATCCTTTTCCGCATCAAATGATGGCGTTACCCGCGGTAGCCAGCCGTCACAAAACTCTGCTACCCGTTGCAGAGTATATTTTGTCTCACCGCCGAGGATGACCGGCGGGTGTGGCTTTTGTAGCGGTTTCGGCCAGGACCAGGATTTCTCAAAATTGACCATTTCGCCATTGAACGCGGCCTCTTCTTCGGTCCATAAAGCTTTCATGGCTAGAACCCGTTCGCGCATCAGCTTGAAGCGTGTCTCATACGCCGCTCCGTGGCTTTCCATCTCCTCGACGTTCCAGCCGCCGCCAATTCCTAAGGTTACGCGGCCGTTTGACATCATGTCGAGGCTGGCCACCACCTTCGCAGTGACGATCGGATCGCGTTGTGGAATAAGGCTGATACCGGTGCCAATCTTCAGGTTGGTGGTCGCCGCCGCCGCAAAGGATAGCGAGATGAACGGATCGAGAGTATGTGCGTACTCCTTTGGCAGTTCGCCGCCGCCTGGCCATGGTGATTTCCGGCTTATCGGTATATGCGTGTGTTCAGGCACGAACAGCGAAGCGAAGCCGCGGTCTTCAAGTGCGCGGGCCAATTCTTCAATGCTGATGCTGTAATCGGTGTCGAAAATAAATACGCCGAGTTCCACGGCTATTCCTCCCCTAGTTGAACCATGAATTGACCGCGCAAAAGCGCAAAATTTTTTCTTCACCCACTATATCGCGTTCGATTAACTCTGATGCAAGGCGTAAAAAATCTCTAAAATTGAAGGTATTTTTGTTGGTCAATTGAGAGAACTGTATTGCACTGCACGCGATATTTGGATGGATCAGATTGAAATATTAAGAGAAGTCACTTTAAGTCTTCTTAATCATACCTCTGTAATTTCCTTTTGAGTATGAAAATTTGCGTGTCAGTTGCGATCAATGTTTGGATGTTCGCCAATTTCGGCTTTCCTGGTATCGCGTTGAAGGTAGATGCCTGAGGCGGTCTGTAATCAAAGGAGCCCCATGACATAAGATTTTTTTGTGTTTATGTATGGACGGTTAATTGAACAATTGGGGGAGACACAATCTATGGTGAACCAGTCAGATGGTGAGCTGCGTTTCGGAATTTATCTTCCCTCTTACGTCATGCCGGGTAAGTCAGCACCCACTGTCGATTTCCTCCAAAGCTTTGCCCGGCGGGCGGAAGACGTCGGTTTTGATAGCTTGTGGGTGATAGACCATTTATTTGATGCGCCTCCATCGTATCGGGTCGTCTACATGGAACCTATCACCTCCCTTGCGCTCGTTGCTGGTGCAACCCGTCGTATCCGACTTGGGACCGGAATTCTGATTCTTCCTTTGCGTGACCCCGTTGTGACCGCAAAAGCGATAGCAAACCTGGATGTAACAACCGGTGGGCGACTAATATTTGGAGTAGGTCTAGGTTGGGATGAAAAAGAATTTGCCGCTTGCCAAATTGATAAATCTACCCGCGGCCGGCGAATGGATGAGATGCTGGAAATCGTCAAGGGACTTTGGAGCAATGAATCTTTTTCATATCGGGGAGAATTTTTTGAAATTTGTGACGTTGCGTTAACCCCAAAACCCCTGCAGAACCCCCATCCACCAATATTAATCGCTGGGGGGATTGTTCCAACTGGTTCTAGTCAACACATAACTACAGCTAAAGGATACACGCCGAACCGGTCATTTGCGCGAATAGGCCGCGTCGGTGATGGATTGATGACAGCCTATCGTTCATCGCCCGGTTTAGACATGTCATGCCTGACTGCCAGTTGGGATAGAGTTTGTATTGCTGCTCATGATCACGGTCGGGATCCTTCGGCACTACAGTTTGCACATCAAGATCATCTCTTTATCGATTTAAATCCCAGCTCCCACCGTCTCCGAGATGTATTTGAAAGATTTACAAATAACAACTTCGAGAAAGCATCTTCAATTTATTTGATGGGGCATCCTCAAGATTTAATACCGCGAATACAAGCACGAATTGATGCTGGAGTTCAGGAATTGACCTTTAATCTTCTTTCACCCGACCCACAACAACTGGACTTATTTATGAATGAAATTCGACCCCATTTAGTTCCTCGTGCGC
>CAYYUG010000074.1:8633-16172 GCA_964474755.1 uncultured Rhodospirillaceae bacterium
AACTTTCCATTTTTCGGTTTAATTATATCACCGTACAGCGTCGCTTCGGGCGACAAGAAAAACTGTTCGATAAGCCCCGTCGGTGCCTGTGCCGCCATTAAATGCAATGTTGCCAGAAATCCAGGTCCAAAATAGGGTGAATGGGGCATGATCGTAACGCCATTCCCTTCGGCTAACGCAGAGACCTTCCGAAATTCGGTGATCCCACCGACCTTTGTAACGCTAGGTTGTGCGTAGTCGACGGCACCGGCTGAGAACATGTTGCGGAAGTCGAAGGACGTGCATGCGTTTTCACCTGCCGCGATCGGCACACCACTGTCCTGCCTAAGCTTGGCGAGTTCCGGATAGTCTTCCGGTGGGAAAATCGGTTCCTCTAACCAGTAGAGGTCATAGGGTTTGAATTTTGCTGCTGCACGACGTGCTTGTGCGGGCGTCCAGGGACAATTGGTATCGACCATCAAAGGAATATCAGGTCCGATCGCCTCACGGGCCGCTCGGACTTCCGGTTCCGCCGTCTCGTGCAGTTTAATATTCCGGAACCCTTCATCGAGTGCTGCTTGGCAGCGTTCAGCAACGACATCAGGGTCGCGATAGTGGAACAGGCTGGCGTAGCCCTCGATAGTGTTGCGGGCCGCACCACCGAGAAGACGATGTAAGGGAAGACCTGCGGCCTTTCCGGCAATGTCCCAAAGCGCGATATCTAACCCGGACAGGGCGAAGATGTTGACGCCGTATCGACCAAATAGGTGCATCGCTTTCTGAAGTTCGTAATTTAGTCCCGTGATATCACCTGCATCCTTGCCGACGACAAACGGGGCGATCATGTTATCTATGACAGCCTGCACAGCGTGTCGGCAATGATAGGCGAAGGCGTCGCCGTAGCCTGTGAGGCCTGCATCTGTTTCGACGCGAACCAGCACGGATGACATGACTTTCCATGTCTGACCGCCCAACTGTTGCGGTGGTCCACCATGTGTGAACGGTATATCCAGCGCAATAGATTGGACGGCGGTAATTTTCATGATCCAAGCTCCATTGGTCGGGTGAATACCCGGTGGAAGGTATAGGTTGTGGTGCGGTGGAGGCTAGTAGGATGGGTCAATGAATCTTCAAAAGAAGTTTGCGACATCGGAGCTATCGAGGCACCTGCATTACGGTAAGGCGACAGAAAGGTTGCCGCAGCTGGGGTGTTTGGAAGGAATACGGAGTGATGTTGGTGCAATTTGGTACCGAGAGAGAAGCGGAGATTTTTTCCGTAAGACGGTGTTTCCAGTACCAGATAGACAGCAGATCCATTTCAATTTTGGGAAGGTCTGTTGAGTGGTTTGCGCAGACCCAATATCGACGGCGCCGGTCTTGAGGATTACAGTCAGGCCTACCTGCTATGCATGGAACACGGGAATAGTCGGTTTAAGGACTTGAACGTAGAGGACAACAGAACGTTATAGAATGGAACTCACCACTTTCGAAAATACGATCGCAAACGGCGCCGAAGGGAAGGCCGCGGCGATGGCAATGCGGATCGTTGCTGAGGCTGGTCGTCTTTTGGGTGCGCCGCGCCTGATTGAGATCGCATCGGTGCATGTTGATGGTTGTCTTTATCACGGCGACTCCGGTGTACATTTTGCGGAACGACTTGTGGGGGATCAGGGCAAAGTCAAGGTGCCCACAACCCTTAATGTCGGTGCGCTCGACCTGCTCCACCCAGAAAGGGTTCGCGGCGACGCGCATTTCCGCGATATGGCGCGGCGGTTGATGAATGCCCATCTCGCGCTTGGCTGCACGCAGAGTTTTACTTGTGCGCCCTATCAGATCGGACATCGTCCGGCACTCGGCGAACAGGTCGCTTGGGGCGAGAGCAATGCGGTCGTATTCGCCAATTCTGTCCTGGGCGCGCGGACCAATCGCTATGGCGATTTTCTTGATATCTGCGCCGCGATTGTGGGGCGAGCTCCTTATTGCGGGCTCCATCTTGACCGAAATCGTCGGGCACAGGCTGTTGTGTCTACCGATGCGCTATCGCCAGAACTCAAAGACACTGATTCCTTTTACCCGGTTCTTGGCGCTTGGCTCGGAGCGACGTTTGGTGAGACAGTTGCCGTTGTGGACGGTCTGCCGCCGAATCAATCTGAGGACCGCTTGAAAGCGGTTGGCGCCGGTGCTGCGTCGTCCGGGGCAATCGGATTGTTTCACATCGCTGGCGTGACACCGGAAGCCCCGACCCTCGAGGCAGTGTGTGATACCGAAAGCGTGGAAACCGTGCCGCTTACGCCCGAGGCGGTGCGGCAGACACGCGACCATCTATCAACCGTGTCAGGCGAACAGATCAACGCGGTCGCGGTTGGCAGTCCGCATTTTTCTCGTGCGGAGTTTGCCACTTTGGCGGCGCTGGCGCGTGGCAGGACATTCGATATTCCGTTTTTTGCATGTACTGGACGCGATGTTCTTGACTTGCTCTCTGGAACAGAAGACAGAGCTATTCTTGATGCCGCCGGCCTCACTTTCGTGGCTGATACCTGCGTTGTTGTTGCACCGATCTTGCCGGAGGCGGGCGGCGTGTTAATGACGAATTCTGCGAAGTTTGCCCATTACGGTCCGGCCAATACGGGCTTTGACGTTGTCTACGGTAGCCTCTCTGACTGCGTGGAGTCCGCTATGACCGGACGAGTGGTCCGAGACGAGACACTTTGGCAATGATGCTGCGCGGCAAGGTGTTGATCGACGGAGTGGGCGTGGGGCCATTGCTTCGTTTGAGCAAGCCTATCAGTTTCTGGGGCGGGGTCGATCCCGTCACTGGTAGGATAACCGATCCCCGCCACCCAGATCATGGCACTTGTGTATCAGGAACGGTTCTCGCTCTTACGGAAACGATAGGATCGAGTTCATCGAGCGCCATCATGCTGGAGTTGCTATCGAAAGGGCTGGCACCTTGCGTGTTACTTATGGGGCGACCCGATGCGATTTTGACCCTTGGGGTAGTTGTCGCGCGCGAGATGGGAATGGGATCGATCCCCGTGCTTCAGGTGGATGTGAATAAAATTCCAGCAGTAAGTACCGCAGTGATCAAGGAAGGCGGCGAAATTTTCTTTTCGGATTGATGCGCGCTGCTATGGTGCACACCGCGTAAATGCAAGAGTGCAAGGCAGAAGAAAATGAGCGACAGAGTTCCAACCACGGCGACCCTGGAAGCTGTGCCGGTCTTGGACAAACACCGGTTTGACGAGGCCGCCTTGTCGTGTTTCATGGAAACGCAGGTGGATGGTTATGAGCCGCCACTAGAAGTAGGCCAAAGTATGGGTGGGATGTCCAATCCGACATTTATACTGCGCGATGGCAACGGCAAACGCTACGTAATGCGCAAGAAACCACCAGGAAAACTGCTGCCTTCAGCCCATGCGGTGGATCGCGAATTCCGGATCATTAAGGCTCTTGGCCCTACAGATGTGCCTGTCGCAAAGGCGTATGCGCTATGCGAAGACGAGTCGGTTATTGGCCAGACGTTCTACATTATGGAGTTCATGGACGGCCGCGTGTTTCGCGACATGTCTCTGCCAGAATTGGCGGTATCGGAGCGGGCCAAGATCTACCACGCTATGAACGACACGATGGCCAAACTGCATATGGTCGACTACGAAGCAGTCGGCCTGTCCGACTATGGCCGTGTCGGCGGCTATATTGCGCGGCAGGTCAGCCGATGGAGCAAGCAGTACGAGGCCAGCAAGACAGAACCCATCGCCGCCATGGATAGATTGATGGTCTGGCTGCCGGAGAACATCCCAGACGACAGTTTGACGACCATCGCGCACGGCGACTATCGGCTAGAGAATATAATTTTCCATCCGACAGAACCCAAGGTGCTGGCCGTGGTTGATTGGGAGTTGGGCACGCTTGGCAACCCACTGTCCGACCTAGCTTATAACTGCCTGCCCTACGTCTGGCCAGACGAAGGGCGCGGCGACCTAATCGGCATTGACTTCGAAAATTACGGCATCCCATCGGAAGAGGCCTACGTTGCTGATTATTGCGAGCGTACAGGTCGCGACGGAATTAATGACTATCGATTCTATGTTGTGCTGTCCTTGTTCCGCATTTCCGCCATTATTCAGGGCGTCTATTTTCGCGGCTTGCAGGGCAATGCTCCGTCGGATGCCGCACTAGAACGCAAGGAGTCTTGCCGCATGCTGTCCGAGATCGCCTGGGCGATGGTGGAGAAGGGTTAGCGGCCTCGGAGTTGCGTGAAGGCATGACGTTTTGTCATACGCCCCATGATTGAGCCTTGGATCGAAGCGTTCTGGAGCCTTTGGGAACCAGCGCCAATCATTTTGGGGTTCCTCACCATTGTGATTGCTGGTTTTTTGCGCGGCTTCGTTGGGTTCGGTAATTCGATTCTGATTGTGATTATTTTCAGCCTGTTATACGGACCGGTCTTCGCGGTGCCATTCGCGGCTCTTGCCAGCCTGCCACCAACCATCCAACTCCTGCCCACAACGATCCGCGAGTCAGAGCGAGATTTTGTGCTGCCCTTTGCGATCGCCGTCTTCGTCGCCGCCCCCTTTGGTGTTGTCGCCCTGGTTTCGGTCGACCCCGACCTTTTGAAGATTGGCATCGCATTAATTGTGCTCGTGATGGTTTACCTACTCTATTGCGAATGGCGCCCATCGCGGGATCTTGGCGCTAGAGGCCTTGGTCTTATAGGTGTCGTCTCTGGATTGGCGAATGGTGTAGCGGGCGCTGGTGGGATGATCGTGGCGGCTGCTGCCCTGGCGCGGCCTGCTGCGGCAGGACAGCAGCGCGCCAACACCATCGGCGGGATCACTGCAGTTGGACTCTGCAACTTCCCGCCCTTTCTCTATTACGGCCTGTTCACGCGTGAAATCGTCGTGCTGAGCGCAATTATGGTTCCCGTCTATCTGGTTGGCACTATGATTGGCATCCGTCGGTTTGAGCATGGAGGCAGTCGTAACTATCGTAATGCGGCGCTTTGCGTCCTGGCAGCGGTTGCACTTGTAGCTCTCGGCTTATCACTCCATGCCTATGTCCTGCCATAGGTCGCTCGTTACAATACACCCAACATATTCGCGACCAGTGTGTGGCGGACCGTATTTGCTGAATAGAAGTGACCACGGTGTCCCGCTCGGTCGTATTGTTCTGTCAGGTTATTTGTTGTAGTCGGGAGCGAACCTTAAGCCGGCGTTGGCTGGCCGTTTTCGTCGAAAACACCGACCCGATAAGTGCCTTCCGTGTTCCCATTTATGTTATACGTAAAGTACTGAACATCGGTGGAAGGCACACCGAAACTTCGTGTGACGGGACGCCCATCCTCATCTTCCTCGTTCTGCCACATGCGCAGCCATTTGAGGATGTCGGTGCCACTTTTCAGCAGATCGGCGGAATGGGCTGCTTCGAGTTCATCGGCCGACATCCAGCGTGGCTGGCCCGTTGCATCGTCATTCGCGGTAATCGTCAGAGCCGCGGTTTGCAGGCGGTGACCGTAAATCCGGCAACGCCATTCTTCCGATTCACTGTCTGGGTTCTCGTTGGTTAGGTCGACTAGCCAACTGAGCCACGGTAGTTTCACTCCTAACTGCTCACGCGCTTGGCTGATGACAGATCCCATGACGTTGCAGACGTCCAGAATTCCGGCGGTTTCATCCTCTGCTGCGGGAAACCTTGGAAGCTGCCAACCATCGGTTTCATTTCCGAGTACGAGCAGCTTTTCGTTGCTGTCTTCGATCACTAATTGTGCCTCGTCGACACCGCCTACGGCTCCGTCACGCACTGCGGCATACTGACCGTCGCCTCGGTGGTAGGGGACGAGATGTTTGGCGTCGTCCGGCAGAATGTCGTGAACGCTAGACGGGTAAATGGTTGGTCCGCAGGCGGGCGGGGACGACTTCGCATGAAATTTCATGTAGAGCCCGCAGCGATCCGAATTACCATAATTGGGGAGCGGTTCGTGCCACAGAAACCCGTTCATCAGGACGACATCACCCTTTTTCAGTGACGGATCAACCAGCGTGATTTTGTTTGCAACGGGGACTCGGGCAGCGTCCACCGGATGTACCCTTCCGTCCGAAGGTAACACATTAGTCTTCAGATGCGAGCCAGGCGATACGGTCAGCGGTCCAGCCGTCTCCGTGTAATCGACGAACGGGATGACTGCGAACATCCATTTAATGTATGAGCCGACACAGCGCCAGGGCTTGTAGTCGTAATGGGCGCCGCTGCCCTTGACGTACGGCTTATCATCGAGACCGGCGCCTGGTGGACGCATGATCGACCAATATTGGGCCAATGTTGCGGGCTCTCCGAAGAGTTCCTGGACCGCTTTCATAATCACAGGATGGGCAATGCTTAATTCTGCGATGTCTGGATTATCTTCGAGAATTCGGGGCCCCATAGAATGAATGCCTGGAGCGGGATAGGCTGGTCCTTTTTTGATAGTGTCGTAGTCACCGCGGTTGAAGGCGGCCCGGATTGGCCGGGCGAGTTCGTCCACTTCCTTATGCGTTAGGACATTCCGAAGGACGTAATAGCCATTTTTGTCAAATTCTTCCTTCACAGTTCAACCTTTTGCGCATGGGGATGGGTGGCACTCAATAACCAGCCCAAATTACAACCCGTGTGTTGAATTTTAAAGCTCGCAATGGAATTAACCCGCCATGGTCAAACTTACGTCGCTTGAGCAGCCCTACAACGGGATTGCGAGAAGCGTATCGATCTGGTCGCTGTCAATGACAACGACGCGTTCTCGGAATTTATAATCCGGCCCGGAGACATTGATATCGTCGAGATAGCGACCAGTCGCGAATAGGCTTGTTTCACCCGTGTGCATGATCCGGGCAACCATGAAATGCGTGTGTACAATCGCGGTGTCGCCCTTGATTGACTTGAATCGGTAGGGACCAACCACGTGGCGGTAGCGGTGCGGCTCATAGAGATTGGCTTGGCGCAAGGTGAAGATCCGGTCGAGCAGCATTCCACGAGATGCGGCATACATTACACCCTGGCGCATCCCTGCCTCGCGGTTGGAGCGACTTATGATCTGATAGCGGTACGGGTCGGTGAATAAGTCTGGCCATTCCTCCAGTCTGTCCTCGTCTAGGACCTCCGCGCACAGCCCAATTAGTTCCTGCACGCCGAGGCAGACGGCTTGCTCGTCCATCCCTATTCACCCATCAGCGCGCGATAGTGTTTCCAGAAGCCACGAATGGCAGATTCACTAGCCTTGAATGTTTGTGACTCCGCCTCGTGACCGCCCATCATCACGACGCCTGCACCCTCATCGTTATACTGCAATGCGCGCTGTACAAAGCCGCCAATGAAACCATCTTCCATTGCCACATAGCCCGCCGGACCGATCAGGTTGCCTTGCCGGAGGCGGCGCTCCGTCATTTCCTCATTGTCACCCTCGAAGCCAAGATGGATCCATTCCAACTCTGTCCGATCGATTCCGCGTGGCCTGATGACCCGGATGGCGATCGTGTTGCGCACCTGTTGCAGGATCATGCTAGGGAAGACTGTTAGGATCTGTACCGA
>CAYYUG010000074.1:16272-20412 GCA_964474755.1 uncultured Rhodospirillaceae bacterium
GTATCCTTTACGTTCTCGATATAGAGCTTCCAATTGTTTGGCAGAATTTGCGTATTTCGCCCCAGAAGGTGCGGTGTGCGATTCATAACCCGGGTCAGACCGCGCATGACATCCAGGCCAAGCCAGTCTTCGAGGCTGGGGACTTTGTCACTGAAGGTACCAAAGATGATGCCGCCAAGCGTGGCAACGCGTAGCTTTTGCAGCCGGTGTTCTTCCTTGTGGAATTCAGGCGCCATGCCGCCCTTGCCCTGGACGCCCTGTTCGAAAGCGACGCCGGTCAGTTGCCCTGTCAGGTCGTAGGTCCAGCCGTGATACATGCAACTGAATTTTTTGACGTTGCCCTGTCGTCCCATACACAGGAGGTTACCGCGATGGATGCAACGATTGACGAAAGCGTTGATATTGCGGTCGATGTCTTGCGTGACCAGCACCGATACTTCGCCTACAGTCGTTGAAATAAAATCTCCGGGTTCAGCCAACTCCACTTCCAGGCAGAGATAGTGCCAGGTTGGGCCTTTGAAGATGCATTCTTGTTCGAGGTCATAGGTGCCTTCATTGGTATAAGTCCGAAACGGCACCTCGCTGATGCCATTTGAAGGCCAGGCCACGCGGCTTGCTGTGCTGGGTTTGAGGTCGTTCATGGGCATTCCTCCCGCAATCCCGGTTCAGCCTAGCCTTCGCCCGGTCCGTTGGGAAGGAGTGGATTTTGCAGACCCAATGACAGACGCTAGACTGCGTTTGATCACGAATTTTACCGCAATTTGGAAGGATCGATGAGTTTCGACGCCATTATCATCGGCGCCGGTATTTCCGGTATGTATCAACTGTATCGGCTGCGCGAACTGGGCATGAAGGTCCGCGTGTTCGAGGCGGGAAGTGATGTTGGAGGCACTTGGTACTGGAACCGTTATCCCGGCGCACGGTTCGATTCTGAAAGCTGGTCTTACGGCTTCTCTTTTTCCGAGGAACTGCTGCAGGAGTGGGAGTGGCCGGAGCATTTTTCAGCCCAGCCCGACACCTTGCGCTATCTCAATTACGTCGCCGACAAGTTCAACCTGCGCCGCGAGATGCGGTTCAATAGTAAGGTTACGGCGGCGCAATTTAACGACGACACCAATATGTGGACCGTAACGACCGAGACGGGCGAGCAGGAGACGGCTCAGTTACTGATTATGGGGCTGGGTCCTTTGTCTGCATATACACTGCCAAACATACCAGGACGCGAGGATTACGAAGGGCCATCCTATCACACCGCGCGCTGGCCGCATGAGCCGGTTGATCTGCATGGCAAGCGCGTCGGTATTATTGGCACTGGTGCCTGTGGTATCCAGGCGATCCAGACAATTGCCAAGAATGTTGGACAACTTACCATCTTCCAGCGCAAGCCGAACTGGGCCGCACCGCTGCACAACAGTAAAATTACGCCGGAAGAGCAAAAGAAGATCAAGGCTAGCTATCCGGACATTTTCGAACGCTGCCGCAACACGGTCGCTTGTTTCATCCATAATCCCGATCCGCGCTACACGCTGGAGACACAGCCAGAGGTGCGTGAAGAATTCTGGGAGAAACTCTATTCGGAGCCAGGGTTCGGCATCTGGATGGGAAATTTTCGCGACATGATGATGGACCAGGAGGCCAATCGGCTAGCAAGTGATTTTGTCGCCAAAAAAATCCGCCAGCGAGTAAAGGACCCTAAAATTGCTGAGAAGTTGATCCCAAAGGATCATGGTTTCGGTATGCGCCGGGTGCCATTGGAGAGCGGCTATTTTGAGGTTTACAACCAGGATAATGTCGAGCTGATTGATATCAGCGAGACACCGATTGAACGCATCACCAAGAAAGGAATCCTTACCAGCGACCGGTATTTCGAGTTCGACTTCATAATTTATGCTACCGGGTTCGACGGAGTGACGGGACCCTATGACCGAATCGACATCCGGGGCGCCGGAGGGCGCAAGCTGAAGGAGGATTGGGTCGATACGCCGCGCACTATGCTGGGAGTTCAGGCGGAAGGCTATCCCAACATGTTCATGGTACTGGGACCGCACACGGCGCGCGGCAACATCCCGCGTAATATTGAGGAAATCGTCGACTGGATCACTGACATGGTAAAGTTTATGCGGAAGGAGGGTCACATCCGTGTTGAACCCCGGTCTGAAGCAGTTCAGGAATGGGGTATGGCGGTCGACAAAGTTTCCAAGCTCCTGCTTTCAAGCAAGATTGGCTCATGGCAGACCGGAGTGAACCAAAACGTCCCCGGCCGCGATAAGCCCAGGGTCCTGGGTTATAATGGTGGCGTCTTCCGTTACCGAAAGTACGGTATGCAAGTCGCGGAGGGAGGCTACAAAGAATTTACCTTCCTTTGACGGGGCTTCGTGCTTCAGTAAGAGCATTCGGTGACAATTGGCTTCTCATCCGTCTTTGTCTTCTTGAACACACCCGATACCTTTGAGAAAAGCCTTCTATGCCTTCCAATTTTTAAATTCTAAAAGAATCGGACAATTACGCCCTTTCAGCCTGTTGTTTGTAGTTCACGACCTACAGTCAATTACAAGCTCCTACCCTGCAATACGAGCAGCCTTTGATTTATAGTTGTGTCGACGCAGTTCCAGGCGCGCGATCTGCTGGCGATGGACTTCGTCCGGGCCGTCGGCAAAACGCAGTGCACGCATCCGTGACCACATAAAGGAGAGCGGAAATTCTTGGCTCATGGCACCACCGCCATGTGCCTGCATCGCATCGTCGATAATCTTGAGCGCCATATTTGGCGCGGCGACTTTGATCATAGCAATTTCCTGACGTGCTTCCTTGTTGCCCACCGTATCCATCATATACGCGGCTTTCAGGGTAAGCAGTCGGCACATTTCGATCTCGATGCGCGCGTTGGCAATGCGCTCTTGCGTGACGCCGCGGTCGGCTAGAGTGACGCCCCAAGTGACGCGCTCCATCGCTCGCTTACACATTAGGTCGAGCGCGCGCTCGGCAACGCCGACGATGCGCATGCAATGATGTATGCGGCCAGGGCCAAGTCGGCCTTGCGCAATTTCGAAGCCGCGACCTTCACCGAGTAACATGTTTGAGGCTGGAACGCGGACATTATCGAATTCGACTTCGCCATGACCGTGCGGTGCATCATCGAAGCCCATCACATTGAGCATACGGTGTACGTTGATGCCGGGAGTGTCGCGTGGGACGAGGATCATGGACTGCTGGTTGTAGGTCGGCGCGTCTGGATCAGTTTTGCCCATAACGATAAGGATTTTACAGCGGGGGTCGCCGATGCCGGATGTCCACCATTTGCGCCCGTTAATGACGTATTCGTCGCCGTCGCGTTCGATGCGGGTTTCAATGTTCGTGGCATCGGAGGAAGCCACGCGCGGTTCAGTCATCGCAAACGCAGAGCGGATCTCGCCTTCAAGCAGCGGGTCAAGCCATTCGCGCTGGTTTTCTTCCGACGCATAGCGGACCAGTGTTTCCATATTACCGGTATCGGGCGCGGAGCAGTTGAATACCTCCGGCGCCCAATTAACACGCCCCATAATCTCGCACAGCGGTGCGTACTCCATATTAGATAGGCCAGCGCCCCGATCGCTTTCCGGCAGAAACAGGTTCCAAAGGCCTTCCTCCTTCGCCTTCGCCTTCAGTTCCTCTAAAATAGGGACCGGTGCCCAACGCGTCTCGCCACCGGCAACCTCCTCAGCATAGGTGCTTTCATTAGGGTAGACGTTTTCATCCATGAAAGCCTGGACGCGAAGCTGAAGTTCTTTTGTCCGTTCGGAAAATTCGAAGTCCATCGGACCCTCCCTGCGATGACAGTAAGCTTAACCACAACATAGCGCGCGGGAGGGCTTCTGTGCTAGCCACCAGCTATTCCAAAATGGCGGATTGCGGCGCTACGCCGCGGTGTTTGTCAAACTTAGAACACACGTATTGCTTTGTCGTTTTGAAGTGAATTGAAATAAGTCATCGTACGTTGCTAAGTGTAAATGCTAAAATCTAGCATTTACGCATTAAATTATATATGCGCGCATGTCAAAACTGATCCAGGTCTTTCTCTCGTAATGCCAATCGCAGTCGATTGTTTTCTGATATGCCTTTTCTATGGGTGCTCGGGGAATGTTTTCGAATGGAGCCTGTGTC
>CAYYUG010000075.1:0-7377 GCA_964474755.1 uncultured Rhodospirillaceae bacterium
TCGAACGGCGGGCTACGACTACCGGGCAACTATCCAGGACTGGCTTCGGATGCCGATGGCTGCATCGTCGGCCTAGCCTGCGCTTTGCGTTTGGAACGGATGCGGCAGCGGGATAGAAACTCGCCTCCGCCCGCATTTCACTAGGGGCGGTCGCAGCACTGCCGATCCGCGCAAACCGGAGCGAAAAGGCACTGTTGGCTGGAGATCTATCCGAAACCGCTATCCAAACCGCAGCCCGTATGACAGTTGAAGGAGCCTTACCCCTTTCCGACAACGCCTATAAGGCTCATCTTCTGGTAAATCTGACCGTTCGGGCAATCCATAATAGCCTGCCAGACTGATTATTAAATTAATCAGCTTCTTCACGTTGATCAGTGATTTGCGGGACTGGCTCAAACGACTCGTAGACCGGACGGTAACTCTTCTCGTCGAGGAACTGTTTCAGGCCCTCGTGATAAGAACTCTGCATGTTGAAACGGCTATCGTGGTAACGGATAGCCATGTTTTTTTCCATCAGATAATCAAAAGCCTGAGCATGATCCATCGTGCGTACCTGGCGGACCGCCTGTTTAGTCGCACGTAAAACTGCCGGACTTTTTTTCATCAGCACGTCAGCCAACTTCTCGACTTCGGTCTCAAGATCGTCAAGCGGCACGACTTTGTCGACTAAACCAATGCGCTCCGCCTCGTGCCCGTCAAACGCCTCTCCAGTGCAGGAGTAGTATAGAGCACGGCGCGGCAGACAAGCATCCGCCACCATCTTGGCTACCAGCGCTCCCGGCAGGATACCCCAGTTGACCTCACTTAGCGAAAAGGTGGCGTTGTCCGCAGATACCGCAAAATCGGTCGACAGCAACTGCATGAACGCGCCACCAACACAAAAGCCATGGATCATGGCGATGGTCGGTTTGTCATAGTTCCATAGTCGCTCGAACCGCCAGCGGTTGGCGGCCTCCTGCGCCTTTTTCGACTCTGCTGGCTTGTCTTCCAACTCGCGAAAGAACTTTTTCAGATCCTGTCCGGCGCTAAAATTGCCACCGGAGCCTGTCAAGACAACTAACTTTGTCTCCGCATCCGCCTCCAAACGCTGCAAAGCCTCATCCATTTCGTAATGCAGCTGCGGGCTCATCGCATTCTTCTTCTCGGGTCTATGCATGTACAACCACGAGATACCATCACGTTGCTTAAGTTTTACGCATTCATAATCAAAATCCATTGCCAAGCCTCCTTCGCTGCGATGCCCAATAGAGTACGGACGGAGGCCGTTATGGCGAGTCAAAAGGTTTTCCCACTGGAATTCGCCAGGCAAGCCTATCGTCGATACAATGAGAAACCCAGGATAGAACCGACGATATGTATTACAGCACTGATAAAAACGATCACGGATTACCCTTCAATCCGTATAAGTCGATTGTCGTACCACGACCGATCGGCTGGATTACCACGCTCAACAGGGACGGCAACGTAAACCTGGCACCATATAGCCAGTTCAACAATTTAGGCTACGACCCGCCCTATGTAATGTTCTCGGCTAGCCACAAGGTTGGCGCTTTCACGCGTAAGGACACCGTCAGTAACATTATTGAGACCGGGGAATTCGTCTGCAACATGGCAACCCACAATCTGCGTAACGCTGTCGCGCGGAGTGCGGAGATCTCTGATCCAAAGATTGATGAGTTGGAAGCGGTTGGCTTAACTCGGGCATGCTCGCATATAGTAAAACCTCCTCGGGTCGCGGAGTCGCCAGTTCACCTCGAATGTAAGTTTTATACGTCGCTGATTTTACCAGGCTACTCAGCAACTCAAACAACCCATGTCGTGGTGGGCCAAGTCGTGGGCGTTCATATCGATGACAAGGCATTTATGCCTGACGGTAAAATCGATATCGCGCGTCTCCGTCCGCTGGCACGCATGGGCTACCAAGACTACGCCAGCGTCGGCGAAATTTTCGAAATTACACCACAGGGCGAGAACGCGGCTAACCTGATCGCCGGGATGGGCGGCGAAGCGAAGGGAAAACAAATAGAGTAAACAATATGGATTACGAGCTTCCCGAAGAATTACGCATGCTGCAGCAAACGCTGCGGCGGTTCATGTATGACGAGATTATCCCGCACGAGCGTGAGGCCTATGAGGGCCCCGAACTCAAACCAGAATACCGCGAAAAATGGGAAGCAAGGGCACGCGAACTCGGCATATGGCAGATCGATGTACCCGAGGAATATGGCGGCATGGGAATGGGCCTGCTGGCTCGTGTCGTAGTTTGGGAGGAAACCGGCCGAACCATTGCCTTTCCGCGGCGTAAGGCCTGGATCTTTGGGCATGACGTCAGTCCAATCTTACTGCAGTTCTTGCGCGAGGATCAGAAGGAAAAATATCTTTGGCCAGTCATCCGCGGTGAAAAACTGCCGACCATCGCTCAGACGGAGCCCGATGCAGGTGGCGATCCTGCCGCAATCCGCACCACGGCGGTGCGCGACGGTGACCATTATGTGATCAACGGAATGAAGCGCTTTATCACCAATGGCAACAAAGCGGATTTTATCCAGACCATCTGCGTTACCGACAGAGATAAGGGTGTACGCGGCGGCATCTCTTGCATTCTGGTAGACGCGGATACGCCGGGGATCGAGGTGCTGCGACAACAAGAAACAATGATGGACGACCGGCCCTGTGAAATCGCTTTCACTGACGTACGGGTACCCGTCACAAACATCGTCGGCGCCGAAGGCGATGGTTTCAAGATTGCCCAGACCTGGATCACCTTTGGCCGTATCCGGCACGGCGCGCTTGGCCTCGGCGTCATGGAACGATGTCTGGAACTCGGTGCGGAATACGCCAAACAGCGCGTCACCTTCGGCAAACCATTGGCGGAACGCCAAGCGATCCAATGGCCCTTGGTCGACATCTATGCCGATATTCAGATGATGCGGCCACTGGTCTATAAAACTGCAGCTCGTTTCGACGCCGGCGAAGACATCCGTTACGACTCCTACCTCTGCAAATTCCTCGGAGACCGGAAGGGATTTCAGGCGGCCGACAGCTGCATGCAAATCTTCGGTGGCATGGGGCTGACGACAGATTTCCCAATCGAAAAACTGTGGCGCGATATGCGCTCAATGATGATCACAGAAGGGCCGGAAGAAGTATTGCGAATGGCGCTGGCCCGACATGTTTTAAATGAATATGGGTAACCAGAGAGGGCTCATGCCTAGCCTGCTTGACGAGATACGCGTCCTAGAATCCACGACCATCATCACGGGTTCGCTTGCTGGTTGTTTGCTTGGCGATCTCGGCGCGTCAATCGTCAAGGTCGAGCACCCTAATGGCGGAGACCCGTTTCGGGTATTCCGCGGCGACGATTACAGCCCACATTTTCGAGCCTACAACCGTAATAAAGAAAGTATCGCGCTCGACTTGCGTAACAAACAAGGCCGCGACATTTATTTAAAACTCGTCGCCGAGTCGGATGTGCTAATCGAAAATTTCAGGCCTGGCGTCATGGAACGACTAGATCTCGGAATTGAGGTACTGCGCGATATTAATCCGCGTCTAATTGCTTGTTCGATCACCGGCTTCGGCGAAGACGGTCCCTATATGGATAGGCCAGCTTACGATGCCGTAGCGCAAGGTTTAAGCGGGATTACTAGCATGTTTCTAGCCAGCGACGACGCGCAGCTCACTGGCCCGACCATTGCCGACAACATGACCGGCTACAATGCTTGTTATGGCGTGTTAGGCGCTCTGTTCGAACGCGAGCGAACAGGTCGGGCGCGACGGGTCGAAGTCAATATGATGGAATCCGCCATCGCTTTCATCCCTGATCCCTTCCTGAACGCACAATTGGCCGGAGTTGAACCTGGACCGCTGATGCGGGTATCGGCTTCGCAGTCCTATGCCGTTCGTTGCGCCGACGGCAAAGCGCTGGCGATCCACATGTCCTCGCAAGATAAATTTTGGCAGGCGATGCAGCGCGCATTCGATCGCGCTGACTTGGGTACCGACCCACGTTTCAATGACCGCACCAAGCGGATCGACAATTATCTAGAACTGGCAGCTGAATTCCAGAAAACCGCCGTCACTCAATCGCATGACTACTGGGCAAAACGGATGGCATCTGAAGATGTTCCCTTTGCACCAGTAAACAATCTCCCAGAAGTCTATGACGATCCGCAGGTGAAACATCTCGACACCTTCACGGAATTCACACACCCAAAGCACGGTAGCTATATCGGTATTCGGCGACCCGTCGCTTTCGATGGTTCGCGAGAAGATCAACCACTCCAACCGCCACCAGATTTCAACGAACAGGGCGAGGCAATCTTGCGACGGCTCGGCTTGAATAAAAACGAGATCACGGCTTGGAAAGCACACAATAGAGATCTCGCCACGCAGGAACGGCAAACAAAATGAAGAGTGTCACTGCCCACCATCAACTCAAAACCCCCTAAAAGGATAAAATTTTATTGAAGAGCAGAAATTTTCTCTTTCCTCCATACCGGGAAAGGTAAGTCGAGGATTAAACGACGTTTTTAAATGGTTTCGTAATTGTCGTATTTCGAGGATACCTTATGGCAAAAGACAAACTGTCACCGACGACCAAGATTGGCACCCCGACCTCCGACACCGAACGGCTGCGCATCCGCGGCCTCGACGTGCTGAGCGAAATTGTTGGCGAGATGGGATTTAGCGAGGCGTTTTACTTCATCGTCACCGGACGCAAGCCTGACGCGATGCAGTTGAAAGTCTTCGACGCCTCAATGGTCATTCTGATGGATCATGGACTGACACCGACGGCACTGGTCGCACGCCTGGTCGGCGACTCACTGGCCGCCAACCCGCAAGCAGGCATCGCAGCCGGCATACTGATGGTGGGCGACAAGTTCGTCGGCTCGATCGCCGGAGCCGGAGCAATCCTGGAAGACGGTATGGCTTTCGAAGGGGACAAGGGTGCGTGGGCTGCCGAGGTGGTCTCCAAGGCGAAAGCGGAAAAGCGTTTCCTACCAGGCTTTGGCCATCCCTACTACCACCCGACCGACCCTCGCTCCGAACGGCTGTTTAGCATCGCCCAGGACGCCGGTGTAAAAGGCAACTACGTCGCGCTACTGCACACGCTGGGACGGACACTGGACGAAGCCTCAGGCCGCCACTTTACGATCAATGCGACGGCAGCGCTGGGTGCCTTGCTGTGTGAAATTGATTTTCCCGTTGAAGCTATGCGTGGCGCAGCAACCGTGAGCCGCGCCGCCGGTCTGGTTGCACATGTTATGGAAGAGGCCGAGGAACCAATTACTCCAGCCTTGATGAACTTCGCCGGCAAAATCGACTACGCCGATCCGGAGTAACCATTATCGGCCGGGCATACCCGCATCTTTAGGAAGATCAGGATGCATCTCTGCCCAGGGCTGGGCGCTGTCAACGTAAATATTCCGGCTCGGCTGGTAGCAGCTCGGATCATCCAAACTACCGGCGTATAGCACGCGATTATCCGGCCGTGCACCATTTTCTATGAAAACTGGGGAGCCGCAATCCAAACAAAAAGCACGACGCATTGCAACGCCGCTGTCAGCAGTAACCTCATACCAACTGGGAGCCCCTTGCTCCAGGTTGAAATCATCGCCCTTAAACAACACTGCCGGGAAAAATGCACTCCCCGTCGCCCGCTGACAGTCACGACAATGACAATTACCCATATATAGTGGTTTCCCTGTGCAACTATATCGAATTGCACCGCAAGCGCAGCCCCCTGTGTAGGTCTCTGTCATGGTTGTCCCCTCTTTTTGAAATCGATGTCGCGTGCAGCCCGCTCCCGCAGTTTAACCTTAAGAATTTTGCCATTCGCATTGCGCGGCAACGCGTCCAAGAAGACCACAAATTTCGGCTTCTTGTAGCTAGCGATGCGACCACGGCAATGCTCGATCAGGGACACTTCTGAAGCCTCGGCCCCCGCCTTAAGTTCAACATATGCGACAACACATTCACCGAATTCCCGATCAGGCCCCGCAACAACAGAAACTTCCCGCACTGCGGTGGCGGCTTCAATTGCCTGCTCCACCTCACGCGAATAAATGTTTAATCCGCCAGAAATGATCATGTCCTTCAAACGATCCACCAGATAAAGGTACCCATCGTCGTCAAAGCGTCCCAAATCACCCGTATGGAACCAGCCATCGCGATAGGCGCTTTGATTTGCGTCCGTCCGATTGAAATATTCGCGGGCGACCATGGCTCGTCCTGGGGCAGAACTACGAAGGACGATTTCACCACTTTCGCCCGTTGCAACCTCGGCGCCCGCCGCATCTAACAGCCGGATCTCAACACCCGGCATTGGCCGGCCGACGCTGCCAGGTTTGGCCTTTTGCTCCAAAGGACCTATAGCTGCGGGAATGCCACCCTCCGTCATGCCATACATCACCCACAAGTCAACATGGGGGAGCAGCACCGCAATCCGTGCCTTGAGGTTTTCCGGAAATGCTTCGCCGGTCGCGGTGATCGTCCTCAGGCTCTCGCAGGACTCAGCTGTCGCTTCTATCGTTTCTACCAGTAGCCGAGCCACCGTTGGGACCAGAGAAATCACGCTAACTTGATGTGTCTTAATCAACGCGATCGCATCGGCTGGATTGAAGCGGGGCATGACTATCACTGTCGCACCCATGCTGAAACATGCCACCAGTCGCGCCATCCCAACACGATGCGCGATCGGTGTCATGATCATGTAGATGTCATTGCCGCTAAGACCAGTTACGGTCGAGAAGAGAAGCTGCGCTGTGACTAAATTGGCATGCGTGAGGATGGCTCCCTTCGGCTTACCGGTCGTGCCCGAAGTGTAGCTGATCATGGCATCATCCGGCTCCGGCGGCAGTGCCGGCGGTGCCGTATCATCGTCCGTTTCGATCAAAGAGGCCAGACTAATTGCGTGATCCTTGTCCTCGGTCACAATGTGTAAAACATCGTCGGGCAAATTGGCACTAGCCACCTGCTCAGCCTGCTCTGTCCCATATAAAATCGCAAAAGGTTTTGCATCATCCACCACAAACGCCAGTTCGCGCCCAACCGTCCAAGTAGTAATCGGGATCGGCAGGGCCCCGGCTTTCCAGAGCGCAGCAACAGCAACGACGAGTTCAATTGTATTACCTACGTAAAGAGCGACCCGATCACCCTGCTTTAGCCCTTTGGCCAAGAGCGCATTTGCCATTCGGTTGCTCTGTTCGTCTATCATGCCGAAGGTCAGCATGCGTTCGCCAAGAATGACGGCCGGTTTATCCGGAACCCGGCGCGCATGTTGGCTTAGAAAAAGTCCGATCTTCATACTATTTCAAACCAAAGATTTTCAGATTACATTTTCGACCGGCACGCCGCGCACATCCATTTCGTATT
>CAYYUG010000075.1:7477-10868 GCA_964474755.1 uncultured Rhodospirillaceae bacterium
AAAGATTTTCAGATTACATTTTCGACCGGCACGCCGCGCACATCCATTTCGTATTCCAAACCCTCGACGGGGGGACGCGCGTAGTACCAGGTGAGGCCTGCTGGTGCCGCCCCGCGGCCGACAATCTCGTCGGCGAGGAAGGGATAAAGGTCGCGGATGGTATAAACCTGGGTCGTCGTTGCGTCTGCCCATCCGATACCAAGAGCGTTCATGCGCGTCTCCATCGCCTTCAGCACATAGAGAGCCTTTTCAAGCATGGCGCTATCGGAGGTATCCCCCAGTCGAATGATCCGCTCTTCGTAACCGCCGGGTCCTTCCGGCGCCTCGCCGGATCCGGCGATAACGAAACTCGTACCGACATAATTCCAAGCTATAACGTCAACGGGCACGGTATAGCTGAAGGCTTCAAAGCTCGGTTCCGCCGGTCCGTCAAGCTCGGGACATACATTCGAGCGAGCAACCGGGTTATCCTCATCCTTGAAGATGCCCCAACGCTCCAAAGTCCCGACATAAACCCGGTTGAAGTCAATGAAGCCCTGCTCAGTGAAGGGAGCCGGGGAGCGTAACTCACAAGCGCAGAAACTCGTAAACGGCCGGCCGCGCGCCTTCAGATGCGCCTCGATCGCCTGGAACCCTTCCACCATGTTGGGACGTTTCGCAAAACGAACTCTCTCGATGGCATAGCCGGGCAACGCCGCCACACCACCGGAATACTGGAAAGGTCCGCGCACATAACGATAATTGCCTGCCTCAAAGACCGCTGTTTCAACCATGCTGATGTCCTTCGTTTTCGTTATTTGATGCTACGCCGCCTGCGCAACGAATGTAGAAAGTGCGTTCTCAAGGGCAAACCGCTCCAGCCCCCTCGTAATAAATATTATGCGCGACATGCGCGCCTCGTCCGGCCAATAGGTCCTTCCTGCCCTAATGTGCGCACGCGGCAGAGGACGCGGCGCAGACAGGATCCAATCTTGAACTGAAAGTAACGCGCCGTAAGGTGCCAGTTTCTCTGCCAATTGCGTCTCGTTTGCCTCTACCTGTTCCGAAATGTAAGCGAAATAGCATTCCAGAAATAGTTTTGGCGACAGTACCCAGAGGTCGCAGCAATGTCGCAGATGATCGTGCAGAAAATCCAGTCGCGCGCGCTTCCATGATCGATCGTAAATTTGGCTCTTCAAGAAAATCGTATTGGCCGCCGTTCAACCGCAGGATCTTGTCTCGATTTGGGACGATGGGTATGAATGGCGTCGGGCAGCGGATCCTTCCGCCTTGAATATAGACCGTTGATACATCGATGGCTGCAATGCCGCAGGGAATCAGGGAGAGGGTCAATTTTATCTGTCACAAATTTCGTGCTCCGCAAACTATAAGCTATCAGGCTATGATCAGAGCACCAGTTCATCCGGACATATAAAAATTTAGTGCGGCGAGGTCCGCTAGGGGAAGTTATGACTAAATTCGGTGTTGGACAGGGCGTCCCGCGTTGGGAGGACCCCCGGTTGCTGCGCGGCGGCGGTCGATATTCGGACGATCAAAATCGCCCTGGCCAAGCTTATGGTTATGTTGTCCGATCGCCACATGCCCACGCCAAAATTTTGTCAACCGATACGGACGATGCCTTGGCTGCGCCTGGTGTGTTAAGTGTCTATACCGGTGATGACATGGCCGAATATGGGAGCGTACCCTGTCTCGTCTCTCGGGAAAAAGCGGATGGCTCACCCATGTTCAGTCCGCCCAACAAACCACTTCGACAAAAACGCACCCGCTATGTCGGAGACTACGTTGCTTTCGTTGTCGCCGAGAGCTACGCAGAGGCTCGCGACGCCGCAGAACTAGTCGTGGTCGACTACGAACCACTTCCATCAGTCACAAGAACAGAAGATACGACCCGTATTGGTGCGCCCACCGTATGGGACGAAGCGCCAAATAATGTCTGTTTTATTTTTGAGCAGGGTGACAGCACCGCCGTGGAGAGCGCGATCCGCGATGCGCATCATATCACAACGCTCGAGATAAATATCAGCCGCGTGGCGGTGGCGCCGATGGAGCCGCGGACCTGCATCGGCGAATATGATAAATTCACGGATAGCTTCACGCTCTACACCGGCACGCAAGGTCCGCATTTGATGCGTCAAGCAATTGCCGAACCCATGCTGAACATTCCGCAAAACAGGCTACGCATCGTCAGTGAGGACATGGGGGGGGCATTTGGCATGCGCAGCGGTCCCTATTGCGAAAACCTTCTCTGCATGCACGCGGCAAAACATCTTGACCGACCGGTCAAGTGGACCGGCGACCGTACGGAACATTTCCTCGTCGATGACCAGGCGCGCGACAACCGTTCAACAGCCGAACTTGCTCTGGACGCGGAGGGTAAGTTTCTCGCATTTCGAGTGACGACAACAGCGAACCTTGGTGCCTACCTCACCATGTTTGGCCCGCACTCCTCCACCAACAATCTAGGTACGCTTGCCGGAACCTATACGACACCAGCGATATACACCCATGTAACCGGCGTATTCAGCAACACTCCCTCGACAGGACCCTATCGCGGCGCCGGTCGTCCAGAGGCGGCTTATGTGCTGGAACGGACGATCGACACAGCGGCAGCCGAGCTTGGCATCGACCCAGCGGAATTACGGCGACGGAACTATATCCCAGAATCCGCAATCCCGTTTCAAACCGGTCTCGTCTTTAACTACGATTCTGGGCAGTTCGAGAAGAATATGGATACCGCCCTGTCGATGATTAACTATGACGGCTTCGCCGCGCGACGCGACACCTCAAAGGTTAGAGGTAAGCTACGCGGCATCGGCATCTCCAACGTTATCGAACAGGCGGCCGGCGGTTTTCCAGAATGGGCAGAAATACGCTTTGATCCCTCCGGTACGGTGACCGTTGTCATGGGGACGCACAATCATGGCCAGGGACACGAAACCGTGTTCCGCCAGATGCTAGCGGACAAGCTAGGTCTCGAGTTCGAACAAATCCGCTACCAGCAGGGCGATTCCGCAAACGGCATGGCTGGAACCGGCACCTTCGGTTCGCGCTCCACCAGCGTTGGCGGCTCATCACTGCTGCTGGCCGCTAACAAGGTCATTGACAAGGCGCGCCATATGGCGTCGCACCAGCTCGAAGCGGCAGAAAATGACCTCGAATTCGCTGATGGGACGTTTACAGTTGCCGGCACGGACCGAAGCATCACGTTGACCGAATGCGCGAAACTACTGTCGAACTTCATGACAGCCCCGCCAGGCATAGATGTAGGCTTGAACGAATGGGCCTCATGGAGACCGCCGGCACCAAACTTCCCGAATGGCTGCCATGTCGCCGAAGTCGAGATCGACCCGGATACTGGTGCTTTAGAAATCGCGCGCTATATCGCTGTCGA
>CAYYUG010000075.1:10968-12806 GCA_964474755.1 uncultured Rhodospirillaceae bacterium
GCTGAGTGAAGGTCTACGAAGCTGTCCTAGAGCAACTGATCGCCGGCGGTGTGCGACACTACGCTGGCATGGTCGGTTCAACGAGTGCGCCCTATGTAGGTACGCTCGCGCAGCGCAACGATGTCCGTTATGTCGGCGTCCGGCACGAGCAGGTCGCGGCAGCTATGATGGATGCCACCGCGCGGCTCAGCGGCCGTCCTGGCTGCGTCATGACCCACGGCGCCTCTGGCCTACTCGCCGCCAGCCTGGGCATTGCTTCAAGCGCCCTCGACGCCGTCCCTATGATCGCGCTGAGCACAACCCAAGAGCGACAAGCGATGGAAAATGGCTGGTGGCAAACTACCAGCGTCCTTGGCCCACTTGCCGATACGGCTAAATGGCAAACTCGGGTCGAACGGCCCGACCAAGCCGTTGGCGCCGTCCGGCAGGCCTTGCGTCAATCGGTTACGGGTAAACCAGGCGTTGCACAAATCGATATCCCAATTGACGTATCGACAGACGAATTAGGCATAGAGACACTGGCCCCCATCTCTATCCACCAGGCTCCCTTGCACCGCCCCTGGCCGGACCCCGAGGCTGTCCAAGGATGCGCGACCCTTATTCGCGCTGCCAAACGGCCAGTCCTCCTGATCGGAGGTGGTGCCGCTTTCTCAGGTGCGGGTCGCGCATTGCTTGCTCTGTCTAAGTCACTGCACGCTCCCGTGATAAACACGCCAACCTCTCGGTCCGTAGTCCCTGAGACCCACGAATTAGTGCTAGGTCCCTCTGGCATCGTTGGTTATGAACCGATCGGTGATGCGATCCGCGAAGCCGACCTGGTGGTCGCTATTGGATCGCGCCTTTCCGACATCCAAACTTCCCGCGGCGACCTGCTTCCCAACGACGCACCACTAATCCAAGTTGATATCGATGGTGATGCGATCGGCAAGGAATACACTCCGACGATCGGCATCGTTTCAGATGCCCGCGCCTTCACGGAGTGCCTCAACAAAACTCTCAATGACGTAGACATACCCGAAGCACGGCGCGATTGGGTTGCCAGCTTGAACACCCGTATCACGGGCTGGTTTGCCGCTTGGCACAACGCAACACCGGACAATGGTCTCGTCCAGCCACAAGAACTGGTCAGCGCAATGGCCACCCTACCCTCTAATACCATCTTCACTCACGGTGCGGGCGATCATGGCTTTTTTGGGTTCATGGTGCCGGTCTCTGCACCTGGCACCCACCTGATGTCTGCCCGCTTGGGTGCGATGGGTTGCGCCCTGGGCTCCGCGTTAGGGGCCAAGCTCGAACGGCCCGATCAGCCAGTTATTGCCTGCGTTGGCGACGGCGACTTCATGCTTCAACTTGGTGATGTGGAAACGATGGCTCGAGAGCGTTTGCCGGTCATCGTTATAGTTTTCAACAATTTTCGACTGGGATCACAGCGCAAGCGGGTCGAGGCCTACGGCCCGGTGATCGGCGTGGATCATGGCAATCCGGATTTTGCTAAACTGGCGGAACTATTCGGCTGCGATGGGTACCGGATCGACCGGCCAGGTCAATTTGGCGAGGCGTTGGACGCAGCCATGGCAAGTGGCGCTCCATGCATCATCGATGCAATTATTGATCCGGAAGCACGCCCGCCACGCACGGAGATTAGCCGGGAAGCTCGTTGACAGGAATGGCACCCTGTCCGCTCTCCGGTGTCATATACCACACCCTTTGTGTGTCTTAATCTGTGTTTAGTTTGAACTTCGTCGCCTTGATCAACTCGCGGCGCAGGGAACACAACTCCGCTAATTCGACTACAATACGCTGTTCGATATTTTAGGAGCCCTGAACGTTCGAAACGT
>CAYYUG010000075.1:12906-18364 GCA_964474755.1 uncultured Rhodospirillaceae bacterium
TTTTCGGCGAGTTCATCCAGAGCACTTTGATTTTTCGACAGATCTTCAATTCCCATTCCTCGCAGAACGTAAGGCGCCTTAGTGAATTGAATATTCTGGTAGCCGACGATTTCGATACGGTTGCCCCAGGGGTCAAGAAAATCCAGGAAACGACCTGGCAAGATCTCGATTTCCAGTTCTTCCAATCGCTGACGGACGGCTTCCTTGTCATCGACGACCAAACCAACGTGGCGCCGATCATCTGGTGCCTGAGAGCGACCCTGCGAAAAATTAATGAACTGGTCACCAAGATCAATAAAGGCCATTTTCTCGCTCTTGCTGCGGAGCTTGAAGGTGAACAGTTTTTCATAGAAGGCCAGTGCTTTATCTATATCACCGACTTCCAAGGCGATATGATTGAAGCCGATAATGCGCGGTTTCTTTTTTGCCATTGAATTATTTTCCTTCATCGTTGCAATTTTTTTAAACGTTATGCGCTGCTTGGAATTTTCAATATTGTGGCGGGTGTTCAAGAAAACAGTAATCTGAATGCCATTCGCCGCCGATTTTGACTACTCTGCGGCGTTCAGCTCTCATTTCGACCGCAACCACTTAAGGCTCACCGGGGAGTGTACAAACTAAGGCAACTTTCTGCAGGACCCGAAAACCTCCGTAACGGTTTCCAACTGACCAATGTCAAGGTTTGGGCCGTGCACAATCAATTCTTAATGGTCCCAAAGCGGCTGCCACAACATCGATTTTTGTGCGCCCTGTATTAGTTCTGCTGGATTAATGCTGTCCTCTACAGCGCCGATGTTTCCAGTTAATGGTTTGTCGGCGATCATCTTTAACGCCGTCACACGACCTCAAAATGCGCTTCGACCGGTTCCCGCAGTTCGCCATTTATTGGCAAAATATCTTGCGGACAAGCAGAGAACACGACAATCAAGTTCATCTCTGCACGCATCAATATGGCATCGCCCGGTTTTGTTACTGGCGCCTCAAAGCTGAGACCGCCCGCTTCAGTCCAAGGGATATTCATGAATAAATTAAGCGGACTTGGTGTCTTCGGTGTAGTGAAACCAGTTGATTCTAACGCTGTGTGCAAATTATCGCTGCAGTTGTCGTGATACTCAGTACAGCCGAGCAGCTTATAGCGATAATTGTCGCAGGCTGCCATCAGCGTATCATGCACGCCCGGCGAAGTATCTTCGATTATCGTCAGCATAGCGTGCCGGTTGTTGCTGTAGAAGGCATCTCCCACATCGAGACGCATCTTCAAGACAGTCGCCCTCGTCGCTTCCATTGACATGCATTCATCCATGTCGTCTGGATTGAACGCCCAGGTATCGACGACCTGCGCGCCATGCGTGTTCACTACCTTTATAGTCTGCCCTTTTGCGACTTGCGCCGCCTTACCGCACCGTGCGGGTATTTCGATCAATTCCGTCATTTCCCAACTCCCATGTCGACATGTTTCCTGTCGCGCGGCGTTTACCTGGATCTTGCGGTGCAGGATATTAGTAGTCTGCACGATCTATTCTGGGAAGAAAGTCGTTTCGTTCTCCAGTGCACACTAGGTCAGAGCAAAACCTTTGCAGCACTCCCCGTGCAGGGCTTAGAAAACGTCGATCGCAATAATGCTAATTTTTTAAAATTCATCGATTATCTAGCCTGTATACATGACCTGTTGGCGGGCGAAGGCAAACTGGTCTGGGTAAACTACCTTCCAAAGCTATGCTGTTCTGGGTAGATGAGAAGAGAAGGCCCTCGCCGTAAATCCGTATTACGCCGGGCTCTAGCATTAGACCTAACTCGACCGTATACCTGCAACCACCGGCCAATTGGCACACCTTCAGCCACCACCAGGCTTAGTGTTCTGCGTCGTACAAGTGGGCACGGTTAACAATTGTATTTGAGGCTTGTCCCCTGTCCACAATTCATGGTGTCTTACAGTAACTATACAAAATTGAATTATGCTCGGAACCATGTCGAAACTGCTTACCAAAGACGCGATCGAACAGTTTCACACGCAGGGGTATTGTGGCCCAGTCTCGGTGCTGAAACCATTGGAAACCAAATATTTTCGCGAATGCCTCGAAACCTTCGAACACAACCATCCTAACGACGCGCAGAAGCTGAAGACCAAATCGCACCTGCTATGCCCTTGGGTCGTAGAAATGGCCAGGCATTCGCTTCTGCTCGACGCATTTGAAGATCTGATCGGGCCAGATATTTTGTGTTACAGCATGGCTTTTCGAAATAAGAATGCCGATGGACGGACGTTTGCCGGATGGCATCAGGATACACTCTATCTACCCATCGAACCGATCCTGGTAATTGGTGCTTTGGCACTGTCAGAGTGTGGACCAGAGCAAGGTTGCCTTAGGGTCATTCCGGGATCTCACAAAGGTGAGGTCCTGCCACATGGCGAAGCCACTAACCCGCACAGCATTCTAGCAAGAGGGCAATTCATTGAGACGGATATCGACGAATCGAAGGCCGTTAATCTGGCGCTGAGGCCGGGTGAAATTGCCCTGTTCAATTCAGGCATCGTGCATGGATCGGGTATAAACAGTGGCAAAGACCGGCGCTTAATGCTGTTGGTCGAAATGATGCCAGCACACGCCTACTCGCATAGGCACCGCGAAACCGCGATGCTAGTGCGCGGCAAAGACCGTCATAACAATCATGATCCCGACCGGCCAGCGGAAGTCGAATTCGGCCCGGCGGAACAAGAAGCCTGGCTGACGGCTACTGAAAGCCGTGGCAAGAATATTTTTTTGGGCAGCAAACTGCCGGTGAGTGAAGCCTATGGCGGACCGAGGGACAACGGTTAAACACCTAAAGCAAGCTTTGAGAGGATTGGTGTTGCAGATCTAGCGTCACATGCTAGGTCACAATTATGTGTGGCAGTACAATCAGATGTTCCGTTTTTCACCATTTAAGACAAATGGTCTTCAATCAATTTCGACGGCCAAACACCATTCTTAAGCCAATATAGGGCAGCCGTTGCCGCGGGAGAGAGGGCGAGAACTTCTGGATCGCCAACCCGCCAAAAATTCAAACCTATCTGGAAGGCAAATCTGATTTTACATTATAAAAAATAATATTTTGAAGCACCCTTTTGCGCTCAGTAGCAAAATTTCGGTCTTAGTTAAGCCTCATGCACCGGCCCAAGCGGATAGTAGCGCACGCCGGACCGCAACTTTGAAAATGCGAATTTAGCCGGATTAGCCCCATGTCCCCCGGGGGCAAGCGCGGCAAAGGTAGTCTCTGCGATCGGGTCGAAATGGGCGCGATAGTGGCATGTGCTCTTGAGCACAATGATTTTTTGCATCGTTAGATCAACACCAAAATTTTCGAAGACCATACGGTCAAGCGCCTGCACACGCCGCGAACTGACTGCCACCTTGACCCCGCCAATTGCAAGCAGAGCCGAAAGGCCAACGTCATAAGGTTTGCCCTGAGAAACCGGCCCGGTCGTCTGATAGCGCCCATCATTAATCACGTCGACGGTAAACCGCCCACGGAACGGTTCCACGCCAGGTAGGTCGGTGCGGCCGCCGAGATCCAGTTCAATCTCAGCGCCAACTCCAACATCATGCGCTGCGGCCGCAGCCAACTCGTCTTTTACCACGCCGAAAATAGCTCCTTGCGCATTGTTGCGCACCAGCGCGGCAAGCATGCCCACCGTGTCCGCACTACCGCCACAGCCAGGATTGTCTTGTGTATCAGCTAGAACGATTGGCTTGGAGGCATTCACAGAGAGCCGCATCGCCTCCTGCACCGCTTCATCCGGCTGCAACAACGGTTCCGCAAATTTTGCTTCCTTCAAAGCCACGGCCTGAGTGATCTCGTCAGCCGCAGCATCCGCCTCTTCCTGGCTATAGGAATGGACGCTCACCGTGGGACCACAGTGTCTTAGATCAGCCGGTGGGAACCCCGCGAGATAGGCAAGCGACAGCATATCGTCGGTCTGTCGTGCGATCGAAGCCTCAATGATCCCCTTCGTCGGTTCAACCAGGGTACATTGAAAATTCAAAGGTAGGAGAAAAGGCAAATGCCGCAAGGCCCGACCCGGTGGTCGGCCGTCAATTAGCAATCGCTTCATTGCGACGGCGGCCCGTTGCCCGGTCTCGTACTGATCTATATGCGGATAGGTACGGTAGGGCAAAATTGCATCCGCCTCGCATACCATCTCTGGTGTCACATTAGCGTGATAGTCGAGACTGATGACAATCGGAATTTCTTCACCGACGACCGCGCGCACCCTACGTAGCAACTCCCCTTCTCCGTCTTCAAACTCCTCTGAAACCATCGCGCCGTGCAGATCAAGATACACCCCCTCGACAGGCAGTGCCTGCGAAAGGCGCGACACGAGTTCACTCGAAATCATCTCATAGGCGCGCCTCGTCACCGCACCACCCGGCGTGGCGCTCGCCCATAGCAATGGATAGATTTCGTGATTGCCATCGTTGCCGGCCATAAAACCTGCCGTCGCAGCGCCTTTTTCCTCGAACTCGGCCAGCATATCGTCGCCGCGAGGCATGCCGGGCCTATCCGCTGGATGGGCGAAATCATCATAGTCGGTCGGATCAGGTACGAAGCAATTGGTCTCATGCATAAAACCAGCGATCGCGATTCGCGCCATAAAGCCTCTCCTCAATGCCCAGTCAGCTTGTATCAGTACTCACTCAGAAGTCTTCCGCAACCTTCAACCTTGTCCTCGATCCCGGCCATACGCAGTGCGGCCCAGAAGGTCGCCTGCGCACTGGAAATCACCGGTTTACCGAGCTGCTGTTCGAGCCGTTCGATAGACCCCAAGGTCGCCATATCGGAGCACGACAGGAAAAGCGCGTCGGCATCGGGACTATTGATTGAGTTTGCCAATTCCTCTACCGCATCACTCGGTACCAAGTTCATGTGCCGTCCCCGCTTCTGCGCCTCGAACAACATGACACCCTCGTCAGCTGTCACTCTCAGACCCTGGCTTTCAAAATAGCAGCGCTCTGCCTCGTTGATCGAATCCGTATAGGGCGAACCGATGGCAATATTTTTGATACCGAACACGCGAAACGACTCTATTACGGAGCCCATCGTCGTAACCGTTGGCCTCTCGAGTTTGCGAGCGATTTCGTCGCGTGTCACCTCGTGAGGTGTCTTCAAAGCACTCGCCGTGCAGCCATAAGCCACCACATCGACCTCCAGACCACGGAGCTCCTCCAATACCCGCGGCAGAAACTGCTCCATATCTGTCAGCGGATCCTCGACTGCATCAGCGCGGTACAGCATACGGGTAGTATGGATCGTCACGCCTTCCGGAGCCATGCGCCAGAATTCGGTCTCAGCCACCGTATTGGGCGACGGTACGATGAGCCCGATCCGCGCCCGCCAGCCGTAGGGCCGCTTGGACTTTTCCGGTGTCCTATACTCACCCATCTCGCGCCTCGTTTTTATCTCGCAACTTCAGTGTAGT
>CAYYUG010000075.1:18464-20376 GCA_964474755.1 uncultured Rhodospirillaceae bacterium
TCTACTAGAGGTCTGCCCCTTGGCTTCCTACTTGGCGTGGCAGCTCGGCTTTCGGCTCGATCTGAGGTGCCCTTGCGACCTGATGGGAAACGCGCAAGAACCAAAGTGAAGGACAAACGACCGGGAGGGCTTATTTACCCTCCCAGCGTCGGATAAATTACTCCGCGGCCTGCGACCGCATGTCCACGAGGTCGATGCCCGCCTCCGGAACCGGTGCCTTCATGGCGTCGCGGCGGAAAGGCTCACCCAGTTCTTGATTAAGCACGACTTCGATGAATGTTGTGACACCATTATCCATCTGTTCCTTGACCGCGACGGCCAAAGCGTCAGTCAAATCTTGCTGGGTGATGACCTGAACGCCCTTCAAACCGCATGCTTGAGCAATTTTGGCGTATTGCACATCGAGATCAAGTTCAGTGCCAACAAAGTTGTCATCATACCACAACGTCGTGTTCCGCTTCTCTGCACCCCATTGGTAGTTGCGGAAAATGATCATAGTAATCGCCGGCCATTCGTCGCGACCACAAGCCGTCATTTCGTTCATAGAGATGCCGAAGGCGCCGTCGCCAGCAAACCCAACAACCGGTGTGTCGGGGCAAGCTATCTTGGCTCCTAAAATCGCAGGGAAGCCGTATCCACACGGCCCGAAAAGGCCAGGGGCCAAATACTTCCGACCTTCCTCGAAGGTCGGATAGGCGTTGCCAATCGCGCAGTTGTTCCCAATGTCTGACGAGATAATCGCTTCGCGTGGCAACGACGATTGGATCGCCCGCCAAGCCTTGCGGGGACTCATCCGCTCTGGATGCGCCTGACGGGCGCGCTCGTTCCAGGTCGTGCCAGGATCGTCATCCTCATGATCCATGCTAGACAGTTCCTGCAGCCAGCGTGATTTCGTTGTCGCGATGATACCTTCACGCTCTGCCCGGTTGGTTTCGCCCGCGGAGGCTGCCAGGTTGCCGAGAAGCTGCTCGGCAACCTGCTTGGCGTCGCCCTGGATTGCGACGTTGACCTTCTTGGTCAGACCAATTCGGTCGGCGTTGATGTCAACTTGGATGACCTTGGCTTCCTGCGGCCAATAGTCGATGCCGTAGCCAGGCAGCGTCGAGAACGGATTTAGCCGCGTCCCGAGTGCCAGCACCACATCGGCCTGGGCTATCAACTCCATACCTGCTTTCGAACCGTTATAGCCAAGTGGCCCCGCAAACAGCGGGTGTGAGCCCGGAAAAGCATCATTGTGCTGATAACCGCAACACACCGGCGCCATCAACCGCTCAGCAAGCGCCCGAGAAGCGGGAATGCCGTCCGAAAGGACAACACCGGCGCCGTTGAGAATGACCGGAAACTTTGCATCTGATAAAAGTTGCGCAGCCGCCTCGATCGAGGCCTGGCCACCGGAGGGCCGCTCAATTGTAACCACTTGCGGCATGTCAATATCAATCACCTGGGTCCAAAAGTCGCGCGGCACATTGATCTGCGCTGGCGCAGAGCCACGCCAAGCTTGGGTGATAACCCGGTTCAGGACTTCCGCAATACGCGAGGGGTCGAGGACCTCTTCTTGATAACAAACCATCTCTTCGAAGATGCTCATCTGTGGCACCTCCTGGAAACCACCTTGCCCCATAGTCTTATTTGCGGCCTGCGGAGTTACCAAAAGCAGCGGTGTATGGTTCCAGTAAGCGGTTTTAATAGGTGTCACAAAATTTGTGATGCCAGGACCATTTTGTGCAATGCACATGGACATTTTGCCCGACGCGCGACTGTAACCATCCGATATCATGCCTGCATTGCCTTCGTGGGCGCAGTCCCAGAAGGTTATCCCCGCCTTAGGGAATAGATCGGAGGCTGGCATCATCGCCGAACCAATAATCCCAAAGGCGTGCTCGATGCCATGCATCTGCAGAACCTTCACAAA
>CAYYUG010000076.1:0-14843 GCA_964474755.1 uncultured Rhodospirillaceae bacterium
AACTAATCACCTTCGTGTAGGACGCTCGTTGTTTTAAGGCGCATCGAACGATGCCCAAACCGACAAGCTAGACGCTAAGAGGTATTGAAAACCTGCCTCCTTAACAGCACTTTCCGAAAGCTGGTTACGGGCATCCACGATACAGGACAACGCACTAGGACCGAACCAACAGTGGAACCGAAAGGTCTCGAGAAGCTCTTGAGATGAAATTGGTATTGCGCGGACAGTGTTTATTGTCATGTTATTATAAAATTTTTGGTATAACTGTTACCTCCCGATAACAAAGGAAGGGGTCAAGGAAACGTCACAGGCATGACGCGAACTTGAACGTTAATATGGCACTCTCTCATTTGAAGGTTCTCGACCTCACATCGAATTTATCTGGCCCCTATTGTGCGATGATCTTGGCGGACCAAGGCGCCGACGTAATTAAGATTGAACGCCCAAAAGTAGGCGACGATATGCGTCTCACTCCGCCATTCATCAACGGCGAAAGTGCGCCGTTCATGACAGCCAATCGAAACAAACGCAGTGTGATTATTGATCTGAAAATAGAAGAGGGGCTGGCCAATTTTAAACGGCTCGTCGCCGACGCAGACATACTTATCGAAAATTTTAAGCCGGGTACCGCTGACCGCCTTGGGATAGGCTATGACGCGATGCATGTGCTTAACCCGCGTTTGGTCTATTGCTCAATTTCGGGTTTCGGGCAAACCGGACCCTATGCGTCGCGCGGCGGCTTTGATTTGATCAGTCAGGCCATGACGGGTCTAGCAGCGATCTGTGGCGACGAGAACGGACCTCCTCACCGACTACCCATCCCGGTAACAGATATCTGCGCAGGGATGAACGGCGCTATCGGGATCCTCACCGCCTTGGCGGCGCGAGAAAATTCCGGCCGCGGTCAGCAAGTCGACGTTTCACTATTCGAAACCGGAATCGCACTCGGTTTCTACGAAGGTGCATCCTTCTTCACTACTGGTGAGACGCCAGAACGCTTAGGCCAACGGCACCGCGGCAGCGCGCCATATCAGATATTCGCAACCTCTGACGGCCATATCGCGATCGGTGGTGCGGCACAGCGTTTCTGGAGCCTAACCTGTAAGGTTATCGGCCGGGAGGACCTGACCGACGACCCACGTTTCGTAAAGAAGGCGGACCGCGTTCAAAACAATAGAGTTCTCGTCGAAATCATGGAAAAAGAGCTACTCAAAAAAACAACACAAGAATGGTTCGAACTGCTGGATGCGGAGGGTATTCCTGCAGGACCGGTCATGAATCACGAACAAATGTTTTCTGATCCACAAACGCTCGCGCGCGAAATGGTTGCCGAAGTGGATCACCCCACCGCAGGCGCTACGCGTTTGGTAGGCATACCAATCAAGCTATCAGATACACCGGGCAGTATCCGCCGCCCTGCACCGCGTCACGGCGAGCACACCCATGAAGTTCTCAATGATTCGATAAAAGGCGTAGCCGCAGAGTAGCGCACCCGTCAGCGGATTATCTACCAAAGTTCAATTGCTCAGAACGATGTTTGAGTAATTATGCTTTTTGGGCCCTGTGCGGGACCGTAAATTTGTGCAATACGCGCGTGGTTAAGGCTATACGCGGAGGCCTCCAATAACGTTGCATTGCAGTCAGGCTCCGTCAACCAACTGGGGCGCTCGATTCCGACGGTGTTGGACATGGCGATACCGACTACGATTTCGATGGTATCAAATTGCACATGAAATCGTTCGCATAGGTCGTGAGGTGCACCTAATAACCCAAATTACTCGTAGTTCAACTAACAAATCCACTAGCTCTGACAGAGCCTCAGCGATTATCAATCGCCTGTCCGTCATAGTTTACCCAGTCTGTAATCAACATTCGAAAACGACAACCTTGGGCAATGCAGAAAAACGGCATCATCTCACACCCGACGATAATTTACTCAGCCCTAAAGCAGGAGATCGTAGCTCGTCCCAGCCTGACCGTGATCATACTAAATGGTTAAACTAGTTTAAGAAAGATCAATTACCCATTTATTTAAAACGATAATACAAAATTTATATAAGAGAAATTCATAGTCTGCAGCATCAGCAATAGGAGGATAGCTTTGGCAAAAAATATTTGTCGGTTCTCTATTTTCGAGTTTAGTGGCTATAGCCCAACCATAGAATGGAAGGTTGGGCGGCAAATTCGCAGCAAACAGAATATGTAATTTATAACTGGTAGTTTGTTGCTCCTTGCAATTTTGAGCAACTCTATTAGCGGCCTAATGGCCGCCCCGCATTAATCTATCTCATATTGACCTGAGATTTGGTGATGCGTGATGCTGGTCTTGATCATCCGAACCAGAATCATCGTCATCGCCTCCTTCGTGCAACCGATCCGCTTCCGCTTTTAATCGGCGAAATGATCGATATGAAAAAGGAAATGTCATTAGGTACATGACGGTAAACAAGGTTAGGACATGCCAAGGCCGCCCGGCGAGACCAGCCAACATCAGGCCCACGACGACTAAGAACGGAAGCACATACAGCTGCGGCACCTTGAACCGCTTGAAAGAATAAGTGGGAAGCCGGCTTACCATCAAGCTAGCCATGATGACGGACCACGTCCCAACAACGGCCGGTTCCATTACCACACCAACTTCAAAGGCCAGATGAATAACAATAGGAACCAGCGACATAAGCGCCCCAGCTGGCGCGGGAACACCGGTGAAATAATTGTAGGCATAGGGGGGGAGTTTCCCCAACATACTGTTGAAGCGCGCCAGACGCAGCCCACAACAGACGATGAAAAACAATGTAACTGCCCAACCAATTCCCCCAGCCGTCTGCAACGACCAGAAATAGAGAACTAAAGCTGGAGCGACACCGAAACTTACGATATCTGAAAGGGAATCCAGCTGTGCACCAAACTCGCTCGAAGCATTTAAGATACGCGCCATTCGTCCGTCCAGCGCATCAAGGATTGCCGCCACGATAATCGCTATTACTGCGTGTTCCCAACGACCGTCAACGGCAAACCTAATCCCAGTTAATCCCGCACAAACTGCCGATACGGTAATGAGATTGGGAATTAGCTTTCCGACCGTCAGCCCCTTCAGGCGCGGTAAACGCCGGGTTCCGCGGAGCCGGCGTCGACGACGGGAACGCAACATCAGGGTACCTCTCCGTCAGAAGCAAGACCATTCGATGAAAGGTCCGCCAACACGGTTTCCCCCGCGATGGCAGTCTGCCCTTTGTATACCACGGGCGTAACACCTTCTGGCAGAAATACATCGACGCGGCTTCCAAACCTAATCATACCAAACCGCTCTCCTGCCCTGACTTTCTGGTCATTTTCCAAGGAGCACAAGATACGTCGCGCAATCAGTCCAGCAATCTGCACAAATGCAATTTCTTGACCATTTTCCGTTTCCATGCGAACGGACTGGCGTTCATTATCGACGCTTGCCTTGTCGAACGACGCGTTGACGAACTTGCCCGGCCGGTAGGCCAATCGTGTGATAGTGCCATCAACAGGTATCCTGTTAACGTGCACGTTGAACACATTCATGAACACGCTAACCCGCGTCCGAGGTGAATCGCCCATGGCCAGCTCGGAAGGTGGTACTGCATCCTCGATCATCTGAATGACACCATCGGCGGGGCTAATTATAAGCCCTTTGCCTGTCGGCGTTACCCGGTTCGGATCTCTAAAGAAATAGATACACCAGCAGGTCAATACCAATCCTGGTACAACCAGCGGCATCCAAAGCCACGACATCAACACCGTCACCACCAAAAAGATGGCAATAAACGGCCGTCCCTCGCGGTGAATTGGAACGATGACACTTTTCAACATTTCGTGCACAACCATTTCATCTGGTCAAATAAGTATTTTGCGCGATGTAAATGCAAGGCCGGCAGCCGCATCAATCGAACACGTTCTTGTGAGATTTGTTGGGGCAGCAGGTCCCCGAACGCTCCGCGCTAAAAACGTATATCATGAGGTTATTTAGTCAGTTGATGCTTGGATTCTTTCCCTTGTACACTGTTCCTTCCGCCTGCCCAATACGCAAACGGAGACCTATACATGCGCCGCTATGTTAGCCTCATAACTGTTCATTTTTGACTATATACGAATGGTTTTAGTACCTAAACCCGCCCCTTTGCAGCTGGGTCAGCTAGCCACCTTATTTAGTGCGCGGCAACGAAAAAACCTGTCCGGGGTAGATCAAATCAGGATCAAGAATTTGCACACGATTTGCCGCATAGATCGTCGTGTATTTCATGCCGCTTCCGAGGGTACGGCGGGCTATCCGCCACAAACTATTTCCGGGCTGCACGATGACAAGTGCTTCACCAGTAAGACCCTCCACACGGTCTGCGCGAGAGAATTTTATTTCAACTCGCGCGGTAACCCGACCGGATGCAACAGAATCGGCGCGTAACTTATAAACACCGGGCAATATTTTTTTATCAGGCTCGACGCGCCATTTTCCTTCGGGAGATGTCTTCGCTTGGCCAACAAATTTGTTATCTAGGTAAACTTGAATTTTCTCGCCCGAACCCGCTTTGCCACCGACACTTACTTTTCCCGCCTCGTCATAATCAACGACGCCGATTGATAACTTCCCCTTGCGAACACCGTCCTCTTCCGTCGGCTTTTGCAGAACGCGGCTTGGACCTTTGCCATCTTTCGGAACCAAAACCGCTAACGGCCCATCGGTAATGCCCTTATCCGAATCCTTAATCGCCGCCTTATCCTGACGCTTCGGTACCACTAGTACGACAACCGAATCCGATTCCAATGCCTGGCCTCCGGGCCTAGCAGCGGACAAACCCAATTCTCGCTTGCCAGAAGGAAGCGGTTTTGTTGGGAGGAAAACCCATTCGCCCCGTTCGTCCGCCATCACGGTCCCAATCGATTTGCCACCGTCAAGAATTTTGACTGTCACACCTGGGGTGGCACGACCGGCAATCACAGCATCGCCATCAGGATTGATCCGCACCACGTCGAATTCAGGCTTCTGCGGGAGAGACGGCTGAAAATGCTTATTTGTCGTCGCTTCATTCGGCGTATTGGATTGACCGGACCGGTATTTAGCGACCGGCGGTGGCGCTGGAACCGGAATACCGCTGCCCCGCGCCGATTGACTGGGCGGGACAGGTGCCGAAGGCTTCGCTGAAGGCGTCTCAGCAACCGTCGCCGGCTCATCATTCAGCCAAAGGTTGAGGGCAATAGCGACGCATATCACTGCTAACCCGAGAATGCCGATGATAAGGTATCGTCTCAAATCAATTCACGCTTCTCTTTAACCCTTGCCCAACGCTCCTTTCGGCAATTTATCCTACACTGAGACCCGTCTCTACGGCTAGCCATATGACAAACATGATATAGAAACCTGTATATCTACGGCCTGTCATCGGAATGGCCCAGTGCCCAAACAATATAAGCACCTGGTCCTTTCCCACCCGAGACTGCCGAGCCACCTCTATCCTTGCAAAATAGAAGAACAGCGTGCCGCCCTTTTTCGCTGGTGCAAATGTTAAATAGAAAAATCATTCTGCGCGATTTGCTAGGCGGCGCGTCGACCTACACTGTTTTCAGACCATTCTTAGAAGCCATGCAAGTCAGCGCACCACATCCTCGGATAGAAAGCATATAAGAATGCATGATTGTAGACTGAACCATCTAGTGACTTACCCTCTTACATAGCGACTGCGCGTTGCTCAAAGGTCCAACTGCCTATCTAAAAACGGCAAAATCGACGTGATGTTTGAGGTATCGAAAACACCAAACGGCCTCTCTATGCGATGCCCGCCAACCAGCAACTTTAAGTCTGACGCTGTTGTGGTGCCACACACGCCCGGTATCCTTGATGAGGTAAGCACTCTGCTTGACCGCTAAATCATTCGCCTGGCCGCCGTACCAAACAGCAAAATTGTTAATAGCAAAACTACGCGCATAGAGGCTACTTTTTGGATCAGCACGTTAGCTGGACGGTTTCTAATTCACCCGGCAAAGCTCCGATTGCGGTTCCCTATATACTCCCGTAAGTAGAGCACTACTTATAATTTAGGCAGGATCGCAGCGATGGCGGACATCACATCTCTATGCGTCTATTGCGGCTCATCGCGACGTGGGCCGCAAGGCCATCATGATGCTGCGCGCCAATTGGGCAAGACATTGGCGACGAACGGCATTCGTATGGTTTATGGCGGCGGTAGCGTGGGCCTCATGGGGATTATCGCAGACACCGTTCTGCATCATGGCGGTGAGGTCGTCGGGGTCATCCCAAAATTTCTCGAAGACCTGGAGGTCGGCCATACGGACTGCACCGAACTGCATGTCACAGGCAACATGCATGACCGGAAATTCAAAATGGCAACACTGGCGGACGCCTTTGCTATACTGCCTGGCGGCCTAGGCACTCTGGACGAAACATTTGAAATATTGACCTGGAAGCAGCTGGAACTGCATGACAAACCGATTGTTCTAGTCAACATCGAAGGATTCTGGGACCCGCTGACTGCGCTTATCGATGCGCAGATCGAAACAAACTACGTTCGTGCCAAACACCGTTCCCTATACGAAGTCGCCACAAACGTAGCCGATATTATCCCAACAATTCGGGCGATGCCGCCAGCCCGCTTCTCCCTGGAATCAAAGTGGCTTTGACTTGCCTTACGCGCCCCAGGGCCTAATCGCCTCCTTTAGTGCCTTGTAACCTTCGAGGAAGCCAGGACGCTCACCAGAATAGATGCTGTCGAATGTTGCCAGCGCATCGTCGAGCCATTCGCGAAGTTTCGCATTGTCAGGATTTGCATCCAGATAGGCGCTGCGGATAAGGACGAAGTGGATACGCGGGTCATATGGCCTTTTGGTACCTCCCATAGACTCATCGCCGTCCAACAGGCGCAATAACATCGCATCCGCTGAACCCAAGGTCTGTTCGTGGATCGGCGGGCCATCCATCCGATACATAACCGAGGTCATATCGCGGCCATTACCTGTGGTGTAGCCCATATCATTCCACACCTGATCAATGGACACGTCGGCCCCAACTTGCTCCATGACTAGTTGACCGAAACGACGCAGCGGATCGGATACGTCGGCCAAAAGGTCAGTCAGCCGGTCGCCATCTAGATCAGTCGCCAGCACGATGCAATCCTGTTTTTCAATCAAATCCCACAACAACAGACCGTAGTTGGTGTCGGAAATATGTTGCTCGATCTGCCCAGTCCAGGACTCCATCCCATCTTTGAAGTCCGCCGGCAACAGAGCAATAATACGATCAACATTTTCCCTATGCTCTTCGTATCCATCGACGGCCCATTTACGGCCAACTTTGAACTTTGTACCCCGCAGCATCCAAGACAACAATCCCGCATTAATGCCGTCTTCCATCGCCTGAGTTGGCTTGAATGCAACCCGACCGAGCTTGCCGGTGTCATTGACCATTTTCAAAAAAAGACGGTTGGCATAAGCCATCTGCACGCCGGGCGTGTTCATTTCAGAATGCACGATGCCGGTATTTGGATCGACATTGAATACCGCTTTGTCCTGCGAATAAGGCAGGCACGGCATACAACGTACTACCGTGATCGGACCGTAGGGCCTGACATTGCAGTAAACGCCAGCCTGGGTGCGCAGTGGGGCATTGCCGGATTTGCCCATAACGACGACTTTGCCTCCCTGCCCATCATTGACGTAGGCGTCGCCTGCCGTCGACCACTTAATAGACGTCGACGGCACGTTACCGAACCAGCTGAGGCATTCAAGTTTTGTATCGTGACGGTATTGCGACCACATTGGAACGACGTAATAGGGCAATCCCAAGACATCGATCGCAGCGACCGTGCCGAGCAAGGCGTAGGCATCAGTCAACGAGTGAGCGACTGGTTTTATCGTACCCTCATGATTACCGCCCTGCCACATGACGGCGTCAGGATAGCCTGTCGGACGAACATTCGTTTCCTCGAAGAGCCCACTAAGGAGGCCTAGCAGATCGCCACCTTCAGCTTCGGTTCGCGCAATTTTCATCAGATCAAGCATATTTTGTCTTCCTGTCGATTCCGTTGGGTTTGTTAGATCCACCGCCTAGGCTATCCAGCGTATTCGGGCGGCGGCAGATTACTTAGCGTTCCGTCTTGAAGCAAAGAAAACTCACCCGAGTTCTTTTTAAGATAGGGCATTCATTCAGATACTGATCAATCCGCCACGGCGTCACTGTCACCGTTCCAGCACCGCAAGCCTGCATCGCGACGGCATGAACGTCAGCGCGGGTGTGGTCACCCGAAGCATAGCAAACGGACACTATATCCTTGCGATCCTCAGACACAGTCAGCGGGTTTTCCGTTTTGGTTGGCGGCAGACCGGCACATGCCGTCACAAAAAGTAACCCGACTGCCGCAAGCCATCGCTGCGCGCCGCCAGGTGCCCCCATCAGTGGGTCAGCTCTTTCATTGCCTTGTCGAGTCCCTCCAGAGTCAGGGGATACATGCGATCCTCCATCAATTCCGAAAGCACCTCAATGGATGGGGTGTAACTCCAGCTGCGCGCCGGCTGCGGATTGAGCCAGACCGCGTGCTTGTAGGTCATCAGCAATCGTTGCATCCAAACCGCACCCGCTTCCTCGTTCCAATGCTCAACGCTGCCACCCGGATAGGTGATCTCATATGGGCTCATCGTTGCATCACCAACAAATATGCATTTGTAATCGGACGGGTAGGTACGTAGCACTTCCAATGTATCAATGCGTTCGCTGTGACGCCGTCTATTGTCCTTCCAGACTGCCTCATAGGGGCAGTTATGAAAATAAAAGAACTCTAGGTTCTTCAACTCAGTCCGTGTCGCCGAGAACAACTCCTCGCATATCTTCACATGGTCGTCCATTGAGCCGCCAATATCTAGGAACAATAGAACTTTTATCGCGTTCTTGCGCTCCGCAATCATTTTGATGTCGAGATAACCACCATTGTGCGCTGTTGCCTTGATGGTGCCCGGCAAATCGAACTCCGTCGGCGCGCCGTCACGCGCAAAGTGCCGCAGACGTCGCAATGCCATTTTGATGTTCCGGGTGCCCAACTCCACTGTGTCGTCCAGGTTTTTGAACTCGCGCTTGTCCCAAACTTTTACCGCCCGCCGATGCCGTGATTCTTCTTGGCCGATGCGGATGCCCTCGGGATTGTACCCGTAGGCACCAAATGGTGACGTACCAGCGGTGCCGATCCATTTACTGCCACCCTGATGGCGCTTTTCCTGCTCTTCAAGGCGTTTTTTCAGCGTTTCCATCAACTTTTCCCAACCGCCCATCGCCTCGATCTGGGCCTTTTCTTCATCAGTCAAAAGTTTCTCGGTGATTTTGCGAAGCCATTCCTCTGGCAGTTCCACAGGCAGATCGCCTTCGGGCGCCTCCAAACCCTTAAAAACATGCCCAAACACACGGTCAAATCGATCAAGATGCCGCTCGTCCTTAACCAGCGCAGCACGGCTCAAGTAATAGAAATCATCTACACTCTGCGGAATAACACGCTGCTGCATGGCATCCATCAGGGTTAAATATTCCTTCAAGGTCACCGGCAGACCCGCGCTTCGCAATTCTGTAAAAAGGTTCAAAAACATCAGCTCGCTCCTGATTAGGCGGGATCATACAGTTGGCGACGAACTTGTAAAAGTCAGCATTGTGCCTGTTGAATCCAAGTATGCGACAACGATACGGCAAGGTTTTTCGCGTTCCTTGCCTAAGGGAGAAGTAGGCAAAGCAAAAATATTCCAACCCGATTTGGAAACCATTGCCATTTCCTGGCGTGTGATTGACTAGGTATTACTGTTCAACTCGCTTGACGACGTGCCGGAAACCGCGTTGCCAGGAAACGTGGGTGTAAGTTGATGTAAAAAATACTCACCAAACACATTTCCAGCGTCCACTAACGCGGTTCCAGAAAGGTAGTAAATTCAAATTTAGATTGACAAATTTCGGCGCTTGCGACGAGCATATGCCCAAAGAATTGCTGCTAAAACCGGCAAAAGAACGCACCGAAATATCAGTTTTTCGACCTAACTGCCGCCTTGCTCTCGGCGCGACATGAAAGCGAGCCGCTCAAATAATTGAACGTCCTGCTCGTTCTTCAACAATGCGCCATAAAGTGGAGGAATCAGTTTTGTAGAATCTTTACTGCGTAACACATCAGCTGGAATATCTTCCGCCATCAGCAACTTGATCCAATCCAGCAGTTCTGAGGTCGATGGGCGCTTCTTTAGGCCCGGCACCTCTCGCACGTCGTAGAAAAGGTTCAGTGCCTCACGCACCAACTCAGCTTGGATGTTAGGATAATGAACATCGATGATCTTTATCATCGTCTCCCGTTCCGGGAAGGCAATGTAGTGAAAAAAGCAGCGGCGCAGAAAGGCGTCCGGCAATTCCTTCTCATTATTTGATGTGATAATGACAACCGGACGCTTTTCAGCTTTTACCATTTTCCGGGTCTCGTAAACAAAAAATTCCATTCGGTCGAGTTCAAGCAACAAATCGTTTGGGAACTCAATGTCGGCCTTGTCGATTTCGTCAATTAGCAAAACCGGACGCTCGGCTGCCTCAAATGACTCCCACAGTTTGCCTTGCTGAATGTAATTTTCAATATCACGAACACGTTCATCACCAAGCTGGCTATCTCGCAACCGCCGTACCGCGTCATACTCGTAAAGGCCCTGCTGCGCCGTTGTCGTCGATTTCACATGCCATTCAATCAACGGCATCCTGAGCGATTGAGCAACTTCATGCGCGAGAACGGTCTTGCCGGTCCCTGGCTCGCCCTTAATCAACAGCGGCCGTTCCAGCACGACTGCGGCGTTAACCGCTACTTTTAGGTCTTCCGTGGCTACGTAATTGTCGGTGCCCTCAAATCGCATGCGACTATCCTGTTTCGTGACTATTTAAAGGGAAATATGCGGCGCGCAGCCTAAGGGGCGAGACCGGACCGATCAAGCCCGCTCGGCGATCGCCCCTTCGATCGCTTCGATAGCTGCCTGAGCCGCTGAACCGTCCGGGCCGCCAGCCTGCGCCATGTCCGGTCGACCGCCACCGCCCTTGCCACCGACAGCCGCCGAGCCGGCTTTTACTAGGTCGACCGCATTCATACGTCCAGTCAGGTCATCGGAGACCCCGACAACCAGAGACGCTTTGCCGTCGACGACCGAAACAACGGCGACCACACCGGAACCAAGTTGCGTCTTAAGCGAGTCGACAAGAGGTTTGAGTTCCTTTGCAGGAACCCCATCTAGAGTGCGGGAGGCCAGTGGTACGCCACTGATTTCTTTAGAGCCTGACACGTCGTCGGTTGTGCTTCCGCCCATAGCGACCTGCTGTCGCAATTTCGAAACTTCACGCTCTAGGGTACGCCGTTCGCCTAATAGGGCTGCGACCCGCCCCGAAACCTCTTCAGTTGGAGCTTTCAGTATAGCTGCAGCCTCGAAAAGACTGCTAGATTGCCGTTTCGCACGTTCCACAGCCGCTGCGCCGGTCACCGCCTCGATCCGCCGTACCCCAGCGGCGACAGCACTTTCTCCTGTGATCTGAAAGTAACCGATATCACCGGTGCGAACCACATGTGTACCGCCGCAAAGCTCAACGGAATAGCTGCCGTCCCCATCTTCGCCCATAGCGACAACTCGAACCTCCTCGCCGTATTTCTCACCAAACAGCGCCAGCGCTCCGGCATCAACAGCATCTTCCAGTGTCATCAGACGGCTCGAAACCTCGGCATTCGTGCGTATCCGATCGTTGACCGCAGTCTCAATAGCATCGAGTTCCTCAGCATTAACTACTTGCGGGTGGCTGAAATCGAAGCGCAGATAATCTGGTGCGACCAAGGAACCCTTTTGCGTAACATGGTCACCTAAGGCACGTCGCAGCGCCTCATGCATCAAATGTGTCACAGAATGGTTAGCACGCAGTCGCGTGCGACGGCCGCCTTCCACATGCAACTCGACAGCATCACCAACTGACAGGCAGCCCTTCCTAAGAGTTCCAACATGGACATGCATGTCTCCGAGTACTTTCTGCGTATCCCGCACCACGAACTCAGCGCCATCACTGGTGAACAAGAGCCCAGTATCACCGACTTGCCCACCGGACTCGCCGTAGAAGGGTGTCTGACTGACGATGACTGAAGCTTCGGCACCTAATTCTGCGGCATCAACCAACGTTTTTTCAACGACAATACCCGTCACAATACCTTCAGCCTGCTCGGTCGTGTAGCCAAGGAACTCGGTTGCGCCCGTCCTCTCTCGCAGGCCAAACCAGACTGCCTCCGTCGCCGCATCACCGGATCCCGACCAGGCCTTTCGGGCATCCTCACGCTGTTTGGCCATGCAAGCTTCAAAGCCTTTAGTGTCGACATACTTGCACCGACCCCGCAGCACGTCCTGGGTCAAATCAAGCGGGAAACCATAAGTGTCATAGAGGCGGAAGGCGACATCGCCCGCCAGAGTCCCGCCCTCACCCAGCTTGTCGCTTGCCTCATCGAGCAGCCTCATTCCTCGCGACAGGGTGCGGTTGAAGCGGGTTTCCTCGAAACGCAAAGTTTCTGTGATCAGAGCCTCCGCACGACTAAGTTCGGGGAATGCTTGGCCCATCGACTGAACCAGGGTTGGTACCAGCCGCCAAAGCAACGGCTCTTCGCTACCCAACAAATGCACATGGCGCATGGCGCGCCGCATGATACGGCGCAGCACGTAACCGCGACCTTCATTCGACGGAAGTACACCGTCGGCAATCAAGAAGCTAGAAGAGCGTAAATGGTCTGCGATTACACGGTGGGAGACTACGCCATCCCCATCCGGATCGGTGTTAGTGCCACTGGCCGAGGCCTCAATCAGATTACGGAAAATATCGATGGCAAAACTGTCATTGGTACCATGAAGCGTAGCGGTGATCCGTTCTAGCCCCATGCCTGTGTCAATTGACGGTCGCGGCAAGTTGACGCGCTCCTGCGGTGTCAACTGTTCAAACTGCATAAACACGAGATTCCAAATCTCTATGAAGCGGTCGCCATCCTCATCGGGACTCCCCGGCGGACCGCCGGGTATGCTGGGCCCATGATCGTAAAAAATTTCCGAGCAAGGGCCGCAGGGTCCGGTGTCACCCATTGCCCAAAAGTTGTCAGAGGTCGGAATACGGATAATTTTCTCATCCGGCAAACCGGCAATTTTCTTCCAAAGCGCGTGCGCCTCATCGTCTTCGGAATAGACGGTGACAAGAAGCTTTTCGATCGGTAGCCCGAATTCTTTCGTGACCAGGTTCCAAGCAAGCTCAATAGCGCGATCCTTGAAATAGTCGCCGAACGAAAAATTGCCAAGCATCTCGAAAAAAGTATTGTGCCGGACCGTGTAGCCAACGTTTTCTAGATCGTTGTGCTTGCCTCCAGCGCGCACACACTTTTGTGAGGTTACCGCTCGCGAATAATCTCGCTGTTCTGCACCTGTGAATACATTCTTGAATTGCACCATGCCGGCGTTGGTGAACAGCAGGGTCGGGTCATTTTCAGGAACGAGCGGTGATGATGCCACCACTTCATGTCCGTTACTGCGGAAGTAGTCCAGAAACGCCGTCCGGATATCATTGGCGCCTTGCATGGAACGCACCTCGGAAAATGGTAGCGACAACGCCGCTCTCCACCGGCGCTCGTGTACCGGCTGCGAAGCGAACGATTTTTAGCCCGGGGACGTATTCAAGTCCACCCGGTGCGTAGCCTTCCCGCTAAATCGATATAATCTTATTACGGTGGCCGTTAGCAATCCGCGGCCAAAGTTTATCACCTGTGACACATCAATGTCGGCATGGCTGACCTATCAATCTCAACGCAAATCACCAAATGGCATTGATTCTTGGCCGTTGAACTGCGGGAAGCTAGCGTTCCCAAAAACAATGCAAACCGAACAACAGGGGTATACCGACCTTGACACAGAGGACAGCGCAAAATAACGCGTCCATCGATGCGTTACGGTTCTAGACCATAGTTGGAAATCCGCAAGCTCGTTCAAGGGTATCGTTTTGGCGACACGTCTGCTTATTTGCAGATTCAAAGTTGAGACAAAACTTGTACCGCCCCAACCAGCCGATGCGGGCAATCCGGCGGATGGCTGCAAAGGCCATTAGTAGTAAATTAATCACTATGCTTTTGAGAACTTGGGCAGTTTGGCACGTTCGCTCCCACGGGGACCTTATCCCGACATGGCATACTGTTCAAAACACGCCGTTCACTATCAGTAAATAGGAAGTTCGAGCTGGCCGAAACGGACACTCTTAAGGTAGGCTGCGCTGAATTGGAAGTCGTCAATTTATTTCAATAACACAAAGGCGTGTATTGCGTCATGGTTACTGCGAAAGTTCGGCAGGGCGCTTGCGCCGCTTTTTTCGTGCTCACCCTCGTAGGCATTTTTTCATTTTTCCCAGCTAATGCACAAAACCCGCATGCGAAGACATTCGGGGATTGGAAAATTCGCTGTAATTCAGCAACTGGGGCACCGTCTAAATGCCAAATGTTTCAGAACGTAGTAGTCAAAGAATCAGGGCGTACGATCATGCAAATGATCGTCGGCTATATCGATGATGTACCGTCACCGGTGGGCGTCATCACCTTGCCACTCGGAGTGTATCTGCCAATGGGTTTGACCATACAAATCGATAAGGGTCAGACCTACAAGATGGGCTTCGAGAACTGCAGTGCTAATGGCTGTCGCGTGCGCTTCAGTATCGAAGATGCGTTGCTTGGCACTTTCAAGAGTGGCAATACTGCCAACGTTACGTCATACAATATGGCCCGCAAGCCGGTGCTAATACCAATTTCGCTTAAGGGATTTAC
>CAYYUG010000076.1:14943-17166 GCA_964474755.1 uncultured Rhodospirillaceae bacterium
TTCTCCCGCCCTTGGCCAATGCGTTGGCTGTCATATGAGAACCAAGAGCCAGACTTCTCGACGATGCCAGCATTGACGCCATGGTCTAGAAGTTCACCGGTCTTGGAAATGCCCTCACCATACATAATGTCGAATTCGACCACCTTAAACGGCGGCGCCACCTTGTTTTTCACAACTTTGACCCGTGTCTGGTTACCAACCACGTCGTCGCGGTCCTTAATTGCCCCGATGCGACGAATATCGAGCCGAACGCTGGAATAAAACTTCAGTGCATTGCCGCCGCTCGTCGTTTCCGGATTGCCAAACATGACGCCAATTTTTAAGCGAATTTGATTGATAAAGATGACCATGCAACGTGAGCGCGAGATTGAAGAGGTCAGCTTACGCAGCGCTTGGCTCATCAAACGCGCCTGAAGGCCTACATGGGTGTCTCCCATCTCGCCTTCCAACTCGGCGCGTGGCACCAGTGCTGCGACAGAATCCACCACTAGCACGTCGATGGCGCCGGAACGGACCAACGTGTCGGCAATTTCGAGCGCCTGTTCTCCTGTGTCGGGCTGCGAAATCAGCAACTCATCAAGGTCGACACCGAGCTTCCGAGCATATGCCGGGTCAAGCGCGTGCTCCGCGTCGACAAATGCGCAGGTGCCACCTGCTTTCTGCGCTTCTGCAGCTACGTGCAACGACAGGGTTGTTTTACCGGAACTCTCCGGCCCATAAATTTCAACCACTCGGCCACGCGGCAGGCCGCCGATGCCAAGTGCGATGTCTAGCCCCAGCGAACCCGTCGATACGGCGTCGATCTCGACCACTTGTTCCTGGCCAAGTTTCATGATCGATCCCTTACCAAAAGATCGCTCAATCTGCGCGAGCGCAGCGTCCAGCGCTTTCGTCTTATCCATGACTTCCTTTTCAACGAGATGTAGAGCGGACTTTGACATTACCATTCCCCTTACGTGTTCGACAGTTTTCCAGCCAGCATTTCCAGACCGACTATGTACTCAATTTGTTCTCAATGACAAGTTCTTTTTTTGTTCTTTCTCTAAGAGACTGATAAGAAGTATTTTTCTTCTAACTTACAACAATCAACTGCGAAGAGAGCGCCGATAACAAAACTTGCATACCATTGAGACTGGCCCGCGCGGACAGCGTGGGTTATGTACAGCCTATGTTTGATTCGCTGCTTATAGCCAATCGAGGTGAAATCGCCTGCCGCGTTATTCAGACGGCGCGGCGGCTTGGTATCCAAACCATTGCCGTCTATTCGGACGCAGACGCGAACGCTCGCCACGTGGCACTGGCCGACACCGCCTACCATATCGGTCCCTCACCGGCACAAAATAGCTATCTCGATAAAGAGAAGCTGTCCAATGCCATCAGATGCAGTGGCGCTGACGCAGTGCATCCGGGATATGGATTTCTATCTGAGAATGCGGAATTTGCCGAGGCAGTCGCGGCCGCTGGCGCTGTCTTCATCGGCCCGCCTCCAGATGCGATCCGCGCTATGGGTTCAAAGAGCAACGCCAAAACGATCATGGAAAACGCCGGCGTGCCGATCGTCCCAGGCTATCACGGCGAAGAACAAAGTCTTGCTTTTCTGTCCAAGGCTGCCGACAACATTGGATACCCAGTGCTGATCAAGGCATCGGCCGGCGGCGGCGGACGCGGCATGCGGCGGGTTGACACACCCGCGGAATTCGAGAAGGCATTAGAGGGCGCACAACGAGAATCAAAAGCTGCTTTCGGCGACAACCGAATGCTGGTCGAGAAATTTGTCACCAAACCACGCCATATCGAAATACAGGTGTTTGCCGATGGGCATGGTAATGCGATACACCTATTTGAGCGCGACTGCTCCTTACAGCGCCGCCACCAAAAGGTCGTCGAAGAAGCCCCTGCGCCAGGAATAACCGAGGCCGTGCGCAACGCCATGGGCGAAAGCGCTCTCGCCGCAGCAAATGCCATCGGCTATCAGGGCGCGGGAACAGTAGAATTCATCGTCGAAGGCGACAAGATAGATACGCTGGACGGTTTTTATTTCATGGAGATGAATACCCGGCTACAAGTCGAACATCCGGTTACCGAAATGATCACCGGGGTCGATCTGGTGGAGTGGCAGTTGCAAGTCGCAGCAGGCCATCCCCTTCCACTATCGCAAGAAATGATCTCAACCACCGGTCATTCGATTGAAGTCCGCCTATATGCTGAAAACCCGGCTCGAAA
>CAYYUG010000076.1:17266-19706 GCA_964474755.1 uncultured Rhodospirillaceae bacterium
AGGCCAACTGAATGCGGGTACCTGATCTCCGACGGCAAAACGACATACACCGTGAACGGATCTCTTGATGAAGCAGGCGCGTTGATGGCCGAGGTGGATGGAGTTCGCATTGGCGCTACCGTAATAGACGATGGCGCCGACATGATTATCGTCGCGCACGGACGCAACCACCGTCTGACCCGACGTGACCCGATGGCAACAGCTTCCGCCGCGCAAACGATAGGGGGAAAATTATCTGCCCCGATGCCGGGCAAAATTGTTGCGGTCCATGTTGAAGAAGGAGAAAAGGTCAAAGCGGGGCAGAGCCTCATGGTACTGGAAGCCATGAAGATGGAACATATAATCACCGCGCCCGCCGATGGTATCGTTGCCACGGTTCGATTTGCCGCCGGTGATCAAGTCATGGAAGGCGACGAACTGCTAGCAATGGCCGAAGCCTAGGTGAACCCTTATCAATTTAATTGCGCTGAATTCTTCAAATTCGTTGAGGGAATCTGCGGCCAGTGCACCGCACTAGCATCGTGGCAGAGGCTGATGGATTGATGAAGAAATTTACAATGTACGACATCTGCTCCTTTTCACGCGATTTGTATGGCCAGGGATGCAGTTGCGAATATTCATTCTTAACAATAAACGATAGCTCGCTTTTTGCGTTCAGCGAAACACGACACTTCTCAACTGGCAGCCGACGACGCCCTAGTGGTTCAGTCGAATTTCGAGCACGCCTCCGCGATACACTATGGTAAAATCACTGACAAGGGTGATTCAGTTCAGCGATATGACTAAAACATCCGGAACATAAGCGCGTGCCTTTGCATCTGATTAAACTAAGTGTAGGTATCGACGACATCGATCACCTGATGGCCGTGCAAGACGCGCGCCGGCAACAGGCACAGAACATGGGTCTGGGTGACAAGCTTTGGCATCAGACACGCCATATGCCGCGTCGATCGGTAGAGCTGCTGAGTGGTGGTTCGATATATTGGGTAATTAAGGGGGCAATCCGGGTCCGGCAAGGTCTGCGTGATTTCGAGGTTCTAAACGGGGAGGATAAAGGCCGCCGTTGTCGAATCATCCTTAATCCCAACCTAGTACCGACCGACCAATGGCCGCGCCGCCCATTTCAAGGATGGCGCTACCTGGAAGGCGACGATGCGCCAGCAGACCTCCTGTCGGGCGAAAGTGGTGACGATTTGCCGCCAGTACTGGTCGCCGAGCTACGCGCCCTAGGCCTTTGGTAACAATGTCGACGATAATTGTTAAATTTTTACGTTTTGTGATTGGAAATCCAAATAGCAGCGCACATAAACACACTCGCTAACGCGCGCGGCGCGTCTCGTGACATTAACAGTTTATCTTTTCCGCATTAGTTTCGGTTTTTCCATTGCGACGGAAAACTAAACCAGTTATCTTTGAACGGTTGCGCTTTCTGCAGTTGCAGTTGCGCCAGGGGTACTTTTCGTGCCCGGTTCTAGATTATTGTGAATATGTAATGGAAGGGATGCGCGGGCGGCGGGTCTGCTATTTGTGGATTTGTTGTTTTGCGCATTTGACGGTTTGCGATTGGTTTGGTAACCGATCGCTAACTGCGTGAATGTGCTCGGACATGCTCTAGTCATGCTGGGTTGTTTTCGGACGATCTGGCGTATGAACTTGAGAGTTTGATCCTGGCTCAGGACGAACGCTGGCGGCAGGCTTAACACATGCAAGTCGAACGGGAAGCAAGGCTTCGGCCTTGTGGAGAGTGGCGCACGGGTGAGTAACGCGTGGGTATCTGCCTCGAAGTGGGGGACAACCGCTGGAAACGGCGGCTAATACCGCATACGCCCTTAGGGGGAAAGCTTTATGCGCTTCGAGATGAACCCGCGTTGGATTAGCTAGTTGGTGTGGTAACGGCGCACCAAGGCACCGATCCATAGCTGGTCTGAGAGGATGATCAGCCACACTGGAACTGAGACACGGTCCAGACTCCTACGGGAGGCAGCAGTGGGGAATATTGGACAATGGGCGCAAGCCTGATCCAGCCATGCCGCGTGAATGAAGAAGGCCTTAGGGTTGTAAAGTTCTTTCAGTGGTGACGATGATGACGGTAACCACAGAAGAAGCCCCGGCTAACTCCGTGCCAGCAGCCGCGGTAATACGGAGGGGGCAAGCGTTGTTCGGAATTACTGGGCGTAAAGGGCGCGCAGGCGGCGTCGCTAGTCAGGTGTGAAATCCCCAGGCTTAACCTGGGAACTGCACTTGATACTGCGATGCTAGAGTTCGGAAGAGGGTAGTGGAATTCCCAGTGTAGAGGTGAAATTCGTAGATATTGGGAAGAACACCAGTGGCGAAGGCGGCTACCTGGTCCGATACTGACGCTGAGGCGCGAAAGCGTGGGGAGCAAACAGGATTAGATACCCTGGTAGTCCACGCCGTAAACGATGTGTGCTAGACGTCG